>NZ_JABXKH010000156.1 GCF_017115105.1 Nostoc sp. NMS2 | reverse complement strand
GTTTCTGTTTTGGCTGCGGCTCTCCCAAACTCAGACCCTCTGCCATAATCCCTCTGTCAATAGGGTTTGAGACGCGCTAACCCTGCCAATACAAGCCGCTAATTTCAAAACATCTTGCGTTAATTGTGGCAATTTTCGTAGCTGTAACACCATAAAATCAACCACATCATCTGTCAGGGCTAACGCCTTCACCTGGGCAATATTACACTGCCAGCTTCCGCTATCTAAATCAAATTTAATTAGCTGGTCTTGATGTAGTGCTTTGAAAAATTGCGTACTAAAAAATGGATTACCCTTGGTTTTCTGATATACTAATTGTGTTAGTGAATGTGTAACTTCTAGTGAACAGTTGAGGGTATCAGCAACCAGTTGATTTAAACTTGTTTCACTCAAAGGAGCTAATGTAATTTTGTTAATGGTAGCATTGGCTTTGGCAATTTCGTCTAATGTCAATATCAATGGATGGGCAGCAAAAACTTCATTATCTCGATAAGCTCCAATTAATAATAAATACCCTGATTTTGACTCATTCATTAGTAACTGGAGCAACTTCAGCGATGCTGAATCTGCCCACTGCATATCATCTAAAAAAATGACTAGGGGATGTTCTTTGGTGGTGAATACTTCAATAAACCTTTGCAATAATAAATTAAATCGATTCTGTGCTGCATTTGCCGAAAGTTCTGTTGCAGGTGGTTGTTGACCAATAATTTGTTCTAGTTCGGGAATTACCTCAAGAATGACTTGCCCATTTTCACCAAGCACTTGTAAAATTTTATTTTTCCAAGTTGACAATTGCACATCACTTTCACTCAGTAATTGCCTCATTAAATCTCGAAACGCCTGCACAAAAGCAAAAAAGGGAATATTACGATTAAATTGGTCAAATTTGCCTTTGATGAAGTATCCCCTTTGCTGGACAATGGGTTTGTGAACCTCGTTAACAATTGCCGTTTTACCAATACCAGAAAAACCAGCCACCAGCATTAGTTCTACCCCTCTCAGTCCCTCCGGGGGGTTGATAACGCGGTCAAAGGCTTTGAGCAGAGTTTCAACTTCATGCTCACGACCATAGAGTTTTTCTGGGATAATAAAGCGATCGCACACATCGCGTTGAGCAATTGAGAAACTTGCAATTTTCCCCGTTTCTTTGAGTTGAGCCAAACAATTTTCTAAATCATATTTAAGTCCAAATGCGCTCTGATAGCGGTCTTCGGCATTTTTCGCCATCAATTTGCTGACAATAGATGAGAGTATAGGCGCAATTTGGGGATTAATCTCATGTACTAAAGGCGGAAGTTTGGCAATATGACAATGTAGCAATTCCATCGGCTCGTGCGATTGAAATGGTAATTCTCCTGTTAGTAACTCGTAAAAGGTTATACCTAAAGAATAAAAATCGGTACGGTAATCAATCCCCCGATTCATCCGTCCAGTTTGCTCTGGTGATAAATAGCCAAGTGTCCCTTCTAGCACATTAGGACTCGTCAAGATTTGAGTTTCCCGTGGCAACAGAGATGCAATACTGAAGTCTATTAACTTAACTTCTTTAGTTTCTGGATTAATTAAAATATTGGCAGGTTTAATATCTTTGTGAATGACCCGATGACGAATTAGAATATCTAATGTATTGCACAGTGCGATCGCTACTTGTAAAAACTCTTGTAAAGATGCGATATATCGCGTCTCTACAGAGGTTAAATAATCTTTGAGAGATATTCCCCCAAAGTCTTCCATCACTAACGCATAGCCATTCTGATAGGGTTCCAGGCTGTATGTTTGGATGATTCCAGGTAGATTCAAATTTTTGGCGATGGTGAACTGGTTACGAAACTGTACCAATTCACTGAAGCTTGGATAAACAGTTTTCATCAGCTTAATCACCACAGATTTTTGGTCAGTTTCTCGATTAGCGCGATAAACTAAGGTTCGAGAACCATTGTAGAGTTCTTTGCTAATGTGATATCCGGGAATGCTGACCATAGGGCTTAATTCTTGAAACCTCACTATCTAGGTTTCCCAAAAACATAGCAATCTTTACTGTCAGTTCGCTCATTATGAACTGACTTAAAAAATTAAAGCTCCCAAGTTCTAATTGACTTTGAGAGCTAATAATTTTAAGTTCACCGCGACGCCGTTTTACCTAAGTTTATGACCTGGGTTTATCCAGGTGGGAACCTAAATTCCTCGTTTAAAGTTTCCGGGTACATGCCCGGTATACTGCCACGAGAACAGTTGACTCCCTTGTCATTAAAGGCATAGATCAAAAAACTTGATGGCAGTCACCAACGTCGTAGTGCAACTCACTCATTATAGCTTTTCAAAAGATGTTGTGTGTTCAACATCGAAAGTTTCTGCTGAATTTAGCTGGGATACCAGATAGATTCTATGGTGTGGGCGATGGCACTTGCCGATTCTCTATTTTTATTATCCAGTAAAACGGTAACATGTCCTAACTTCCGCCCAGGACGTGATTCTATTTTCCCATACCAGTGAAGGTGCGCCTGGGGAATCTCTGCTATTTGTTGACGGTGGCTTTGGTAATCACTGTGAGAATTTTCATACCCCAGCAGGTTAACCATCACAGCACCAGCGCACTGCAAAGCCGGATTCCCTAAAGGTAAACCACAAACTGCTCTGAGGTGCTGTTCAAACTGAGAAGTTTCACAAGCGTCAATAGAAAAATGCCCAGAATTGTGAGTACGAGGGGCAATTTCATTTACCATAACTTTGCCATTAGCACCCAGAAATAGCTCAATTCCAAAAATTCCTACTACTTGTAGGCTATTTAATAGAGTATGTGCGATCGCTTGAATTTCTGCTACTTGATTGGGTGTAATATCAGCAGGCGCAATTACCCGCCGACATACTTGTTGTTCTTGTTGGGTTTCCACTACTGGATAAGTTACAATTTCTCCCTCCAGAGAACGCGCTGCAATTACTGCTAATTCTCTTTCAAAAGGCACAAATTCTTCTAACAAGAAAAATGATTGATTTAAAGGTTTTGTTATACTTTCATCACTTAACTTTTGCTCTAAAGTAGCAAAATCCTGAATTATGAAAGTACCCTGACCATCATAACCGTGGCGGCGAGCTTTGAGGACTACTGGAAAACCTACATATTCTATTTGTAGTTGAAGATTTTCTACCTCATCAAGGGCGAAAAATTGAGGAACTGGTAAACCCAAATCGCGTAAATAGCAACGCTGATGATATTTATCTAAAAGTGGAGCTAAAGCTTCTAAACTGGGACGGAAACAAACGCCTTGCTGTGCTAAAACAGATAAAGCTTGCAGGTTAACAAATTCATTTTCAAAGGTGATGACATCGCATTTTTGAGCTAATATTTCTGTAGCACTTGCGTCATCAACTGGTGCGAAAACAGTTTCCTTAGCGATTGACACGGCCGGGTCGTGTTCGCTAGGAGTTTGTACTACTAATTCTACTCCTAGCTTCTGTGCTGCATCCGCCATCATCCAGGCTAGTTGTCCACCACCAATTACACCAACACGTTTCATTGACATCCTAAAGAATCACGAGTTTGCACACCTGTTTTAGAATTCACACCACTGGCTTTTGTACACAGTTCTTTGATTTGTGCCCGATCCAAAATTGCATCTGTAAAATCTGCACCGTCTATATTCACATCATTAAAGATGGCACGGAGCAAAAGAGCTTCTTTGAAAATTGCATCACTCAAATCGGCCTTAGTTAAGTTTACCTGATCGACCATTGCATTAGTTAAATCTGCTGCGTGGAGATTTGCTTTTGTCATCACCGAAGCACTCATGACTGCTCCCCGCAAATCAGCGTTTGAAAAGTTAGCTAGTTCCATATTGGCGTTAGAAAACTCCGCAGCTTGTAAACTTTCACCAGAAAAATCACGTCTTGACAACTCTGCATTACTAAATGACAGTGGATGAGTCCAGTCTACTGCCAACACGGGATCAGCTACACACCAGATAATAATTCCTAGAAGGAACGCCAACCCTTGCCGCCAAAATATATCGAGAGTCAATTTGGTATCTAATCGCTGCATTTAAGCTTACCGCATTTGAATATTAGCAAGACTGGCTGATTCTAACTGAGACTCGCAGCCTTGCTACTGGATTTGGGGGATGTGTATTTCCCTTGCTTAATATTTTGTAACGCAAAAAGGGTATAAGCTTCTCACTTTGAGCAAAATTATGCCTGCGACTTTGGGTAGAGAATGTCAATCTAGGAGCGATCGCACTAAAGCACTATCATCTAAGGGACTGACAAGAAATAAATTATTCCATCTTGTGGGGTGGGCATCCTGCCCGCCCTGAATATGGGACGGGTGTTAGCGTAGCGGCACGTAGTGCGGACACCCATCCCACAAGAAAATTTGGGATGTTTTTTTATTTGGAAGTCTCTAAATAGCGATCGCAATGATTGAGTATAAGTTACTTGTCACATTACCCAAGCTTCTTTGATTCTTGCTCCCCAACGCTACAAGGGTTGGGGGTTAGGTCTGAGAGAAAGTTGCACACGGCGTTACATTGGCTCGTAGTGAGGTCTACCCTGTGGGAAAGCTTGGCGAACATAAAACCCTCACTCAATACCTTCGCCAAATCGAAAAATGTCTCGATTCGTGGGTTGGGTTGAGGCACGAAACCCAACAAATACGTTGGGTTTTGCTTCGCTCAACCCAACCTACAAAAAATGGCGAAGGTATTGCTCACTACAAACCTTTTATCGAAACAATCGGATCTAAAACCGGACTTCGTCCCGCTACGAAGACAGCCTTTTAAGCCGAAAAGTTTTTGGAGCGGGGCATAAATCCCCGTTACAAAAACGGCCTCCTTGCCTCCTGCCTTCGTTAATATTCACGCCCACTTACTTAGAATTTTCGCCAATTTCATCGGCACTTTCATTATTTTTCACCAAAATTATTAAACAGAAACAACTAGCAACTAGCTTTATTAAGCTCAAAGCTTCACTTTCTAACACAATAAAAGCGCCTAATCCTATAAGAACAAAAGGCACAAAATTATTAACATAGCGAGTCAATATATCAGCTATTACTCTGTAGTGAGTTAATTTGTATGCTGCATAACACCAAATTCCTAACAATATAAAAAATAATCCGATAATTACCACAAAACTCTCTAAGTTACTGCTAGCAAACAAAGGTATATAAACGCTAATATTATCACTACCATTGGCAAGTGTAACGGCTGCCACACTATAAGCTTGGGGAGAAAAAAAACTCGTAATTGTTGATGCTTCAGTTTCTTCTGTTGCAGCGACAACTTCTTGTGATGAATCTTCTTCCCAATTCACCAAACTACTGATACCTATGGACATTGGTAGTAAACCAAGTAATCCAATCCAGTTTTTTGATAAAACTAACCCACCAAATAAACCAGGAAGACTAAGGATTAGCAGAACTGTAAAACCTAGAAACTGACCAGCAACTATATGCCGGGGGCGAAAGTTAGCATTTATTTGAGAAAAAAATAACAATAGAATGACAATATCATCTACGTTAGTGGCAATGAATGCAATTGCCCCTGTAGTAGTTGCAGTAACTAATTCGTTCATGTTTCACAGCAGTTTTCAGATATTTAGACAGATGAGACAGGGGATGGGGAGTAGGAAGTAGTGTAGTTCAATTACTTGAAAGGTTAATTTGGTATGGTGGTAAATTGTAAGTTCTAAAAATCCAGCATGAGTCAGCTAGGGACAGTCTTCAGTGAAGGGATAATTGCCTTTATCGCTACTAACATAGATGACATCATTATCTTGTTAATATTTTTTTCACAGGTAGATGTTAATTTTCGACGGCGGCATATCTTACTCGGTCAATATCTGGGTTTTACAGCTATTATCATCGCTAGCTTGCCAGGATTTTTTGGTGGATTGGTCGTACAACGAGAATGGATAGGATTGCTAGGACTGCTACCAATAGCAATTGGGATTCAACAATTAGTATCTAGAAAAGAAGAAACTATCACAGTTCAGACAGTCAGTAGTGATTTTAGGCAGTCTACACCTACTAACCCGGTATTGTCTTTTATTTTGAGTATTTTGCACCCCCAAACTTATAAAGTTGCAGCAGTAACGATCGCTAATGGTGGTGACAATATTAGTATATATATCCCTTTGTTCGCTGGTCACGATCTTGCCAGTTTGGGAGTAATTTTAGGTATATTTTTTATCATGGTAGGGGTTTGGTGTGCGATCGCTTATTTTTTAAGTCGTCAACCTACCATTGCTAATATTTTAAGTCGCTACGGTAAAGCTGCCGTACCTTTTGTGTTAATTGGCTTGGGTCTATTTATTATGTATGAGCGAGGTACATTCACTTTGCTACCTTGGGTGAGAAATTAATGCTGGATTTGGGATCTAAAATCTCAATCTGGTTACACTTGATGAACTAATTTCCAACTCACCATCATCAAAATGGCGTAAATAATAAACCGTAGTGGGCGCTGGGGAGCTACTTGGCAGATTCTAGCACCTAGCAAGACTCCTGGCACAGAGCCTAGCCAGATAGGTATTACCAAACTCCAATCAACTGTTCCCAGGCTGAGATGACCAAGGGCTGTAAACAGCAGTAAAATTGCTGCGTGTGAAATATCAGTACCTACTAGCTTCCGTGCATCAAGGCGGAAAAACCCAATCAGCACTAGAGCAAACATTGAACCTGATGAGACGCTAGTTAGACCAACCAAACAACCTAAAGTTGCTCCCAAAGTGATTGTTAGGAAGCGGTCAAAGTTAGTTTCTAAGTCTAACTTTGGTAGTTCGGGTAAATTGAATTTGGGCAAAAAAGTCAATAACAACAATTGCACTAGTGCTAACGCTGTGACTAGCAAAATCATCACACCAAGCAAACGGAGCAAGATGTTATCCAGGTTATACTCACCTGTACGTTTAAGAAAGTGCAAAATTCCCACTCCAAACAGTGAGCCTGGAACACTCCCGAATGCCAGCCATTTGACAACTTCTGTATCCAGGGTTTTCTGTTCCCAATGCTTGACGCTACCAACAATCTTCATCAATGTGGCAGCTACAACATCAGAACTTACTGCGATGGAAGGCGGAACCTGAAAAACAAAAATCAACATTGGGGTAATGAGCGAGGCTCCGCCAATTCCAGTCAAACCAACTATGATGCCAACAAAGAAGCTGAAGAATGGTAGTAATAAATAGTGCATACTCTTTGGGGGTTTGAGAAAGTCAGCTAGAGCTTCATTACTAGAGAGCAATGAAGGAGGCAGGAGGCAGGAGGCAGGAGGAGTAAATCAGTAGGGAATTCAACCCGGATGATTTAGCAGCCCTGAACTCTCGTAAGAAAGCGGGAAGCTGACGCAACAGTGTTCTTGTCTTAAACCCAAGACCCGTCTGGTCGCGGTACTTGAGAGAGTGCAGTTTTCCTCTCTCTTGAACTGCCTTCCTCAATAACTCAGCCGAATTACAGCCCGGTGCTAGATAGAGCTAGTCATGGCAAATTATTGTGTTTCTCAAAGGATGAGTGACACAAAGAAAGGTTATCCAGCTAAAAGTTAGGGCAGAGGATTGCTCGACAACTTAAAACCTGTCTGAAGTTTTTGGCAGCATGACAACTGGCATTTAGCTAAAACAGACTTTGATAACTGCTTATGGGTCAGTTGCTCTACTAAAATCAACTTCTTACTGGTTTTTCTGCGGTTTTACATATAAAAGCCGGTAAAGCTATGTACTTACCGTATTTTACTTGTAAACACGACCAAACGTCCAGCGTATTCGCTTTGTATATCGCTATATTCTCTAGATAATACGCCGCAAGTCTAATGACTCATGGAAAATTTTGTTTTTTACAACCCAGTCAAAATCCTGTTTGGCAAAGTGCAAATCTATGTATGGCTTTATTTCATCGAATAAATCTTTGTTCAAAACTCGGCATTGAAAAATACTTGACCTGCAAGCATATATCATGCTAGAAGTATACAGACTGTTCGGTCGGTAATTTTTACTTTTATACGATATTGAAATCACAATTTTTGAAACGCCCAAATCTAATTGGGGTATTAGAGGTTTACCTGGCGACGAGTTAACCTTAAACTACAAAGTAGAAGTTTGAAATTGTTGTGGGTAATGGGTTATTAGGCAATTAATAATTCCCCATGCTTGAAAAGAGTAAAATTTTTTGTAATTTTACAGACCGATCGGTTTTAAAATCTCAAGAGAAATAATGCTAATAAATAACAGTTTGCACAGACCATTAGAAGTAGTATTAGAAATTCCTGTAAGAACATACGACATTGATTTTATGGGAATCGTAAGCAATATTGTGTATATCAGATGGTTAGAAGATTTACGTTTAAAGTTTTTAGATGAACATTGGCATCTCAATCAACAAATTGATAAAGGATATGCACCTGTTATAGCTGGAACTGAAATTGAATATAAACGTCCGATAAAAATTATTGACCAAGTAATTGGACGTTTATGGCTAAGTAATTTAGGACGATTGAAGTGGACTGTACAAGCTGAAATTTTATCTAACAATGAGTTAGCAGCAGTAGCTAGTCAGGGGAGCATCCACTTTTGGAAGAAACACCGGGCGATTGGAAATCGCGGCTACACAAACGAAGTCCGCCTTCGCGGACTCTCTGAAACCCGCGAAGGCGGGTTTGGTTTGTATAGCCCCAGACTTCTAGTCTGAGGGCAATCCGCCAAAAGTGGATGCTTCCCTAGTCAGAAGGGTGCTTTTGTCAGTTTACAAAATAGTCGTCCTATTCCTATTCCAGAGGAATTAAAGAATAAATATTTAGAGTCGCTACAAACTTGAATTTATTTACTTAGCACCAGTCAATATATTTTCGATATCCGCTAGCTGTACAACTCCTGAAAAAGTTGGACTATTAATGACAAAGAAAGGTGTGCCAGAAACACCCAACTTCTCTGCTAATTGGATATCTTTTGTAATTGCGGGAGTAGCAAGAGTAAGATCGCGTTTAAACTTAACTAAATCTAGCTTCAGTTTTTTAGCAATATCTAAATATAATGCCTCACCTAGTTGCTTTTGATTAGTAAATAGCGCATCATGATATTCCCAAAATTTGCCCTGTTGATATGCTGCCCAAGCTGCTGTCGCAGATGGTAATGCTTCAGCATGAATTGAAATTAGTGGTAAATTCTTGTAAACTAATTTTACTTTATCTGGATACTTTGCTAACAATTGTTTCAATGTTTTATGCGCCTCAGCACAGTAGGGACATTGAAAATCGGAAAATTCTATTAGCACAGTTTTTGATTTAGTTGAACCTGTGGTGGGAGACTCACCAATAACTGTTTGAGGATTCGTCTTTAAATCTTGTAAAAATGCTTGCTGTGCTTGCTTGAGTTTCTGTTGTTGTAACTGCTGATAAGCTTGAACAGATTCAATAATTGCCTCTGGATGTTCGCGGATAATTTGTAATACTTGCTGTTCTAATTGCGGATCAATCCGGCTAGCAGCTTGTGCAGGAAATGACCAGGCGACAACTAAACATAGCAGACTTATTGCTGCCCAAGTACGCATATACTGAATTAATGTACTAAACGAATCAAAGAATGTACTCATAGAAAAACTCATAAATATTTTTTATCCAAGAGGATGTTTGAAAAGTCCTGTTGTCGGTATCAAAAGTTCTAGATCCCCCTAAATCCCCCGATAAATTGGGGGACTTTAATTCCGGTTCCCCCCTTTTTAACCCTCTTTTATTACTCCGAAAAAATAAAATATTCGTAGGTTGGGTTGAACTTTAGTGAAACCCAACAAAACCAGGGATTGTTGGTGTTGGGTTTCGTTCCTCAACCCAACCTACACCTAAATTCATCAAAGTCCTTAAAAATAAGAGTGGATGATTTTTATCCGACGAGAGTCATAAAAGAGCGTTAAGGGGAGCCAGCGCGGTCTTGGGGTCTCCCCCGCCGCCGGATGCGCGAAGCGCTGTAGTGGAGCGACTGGCGTGGGTTAGGGGGGATCTCAAAGTGCCTAAAGTCATAGCGAAACACTTTTCAAACAACCTCTAACTTATAGACGCGCAGCTGCTTCGACTTAAAAGTACGCTTCAATAAAAAATCCCATAATTAAAATTATGAGAATTTCCTTTTTACTTGTTAAAAAGATCCAGCGATCATCCCAGCAAGCAAAATAAAACCAATCCATACGTTTTGCCGAAACATCTTACCATAAAGAGGATTAGGTAAGTCTCGCTGTCTTAATCGCAGAGATTGCCAAAGCCATCCAATAGCAGCAACTGCAAGGCTAATCCAGAAGGCTAAGTGCAGATTTATGAGTAAACCTAACCAAGCCAATAACAAGATTGTGCCAGCAAAGAAAATTCCAATAGCTACAGGGGCATAATTCCCAAAAAATAGGGCGCTTGAATTAATACCAATGCGGCGATCGTCTTCCTTGTCGCTCATGGCATAAACTGTATCAAATCCCAATGTCCACAGTACAGTCGCGCCCCAAAGTAACCAAGTTGGTTGCGTGATGGTTTGGGTAACTGCACTCCAGCTAATCAACACCCCAAAACCCCAAGCGATGGAAAGTACTAGTTGCGGTACAGGAAAAACTCGCTTTGCGCCTGGATAAAGGAGAATGACGGGCACTGCTGCCACACATAACCAGAAACTTAGGGGGTTAAGGTAAAGGGCTAGGATAGCTGCACATGCTAGTGATACGATCGCAACTACAATCCCAACTTTCACAGACAAGGCGCGAGAAGCGAGGGGGCGTGAGCGTGTTCTCTCCACTTCTGGATCGATATCCCGATCCCATAAATCATTGACAACACATCCCGCCGCACTTGTGGCCAGAGTACCCAATATAATCACACCAACCAGAGGTAAAGGCGGTTTCCCAGAAGCTGCTAAAAACACAGCCCAAAGAGCAGGAATCATTAAAATTAATCGTCCTTCTGGTTTATGCCAGCGCAAAAGCCGGATAATTACAAGCCAAACTGGTGACTGGGGGCGTTCTGGTGTCCTTAACATAATAGGATTGGGCATTGGGAATTGGGCACTTGTACTGAGCGAAGTCGAAGTATTGGGAATTGGGAATTGGGCACTTGTACTGAGCGACTTGTGCCGAGCGAAGTCGAGGTAAGTCGAAGTATTGGGCATTGGGAATTGGGCACTTGTACTGAGCGAACGCGAGTGCGTCTCCAAGAGTTGTATTGGGAATTAGTTATTTCTCCCCTTACTTCTTTGCTCCTATGCCCTATGCCCCATGCCCTATTCCCTAATTCACACATCTTTACATCTATAGAATAACGTTATTTGTTATTTGTAAAAACATCACCCAAAGTGGCAACTTTAAATATCTTTTAATAGTCACTAGCTTAGACGCATTAGGGTGAATATACTTAGCTCAGTTGCCCTCGACGAAACTGAGTTGCGAGTGCTGAGTATTTTTTAATTTACTCAGTCTTCAGTTTGAGTAAGTGCGTTGCAATAAATATCAGTGCCAGCTACCCCGACATACCACCGTTTGCCATCATTTCTTATAAAGAGAGAAAACTAGATGCAGAATTTAGTTTCGGCTAGCTGGGAGAGTTCTCCAACTCAACCACCTAAGCAACATCGGATTATTGCTGCCATTGACTTGGGGACAAATTCTCTACACATGGTAGTAGTCAAAATTGACCCCACACTACCAGCCTTTAGCATTATCGCCAGAGAAAAAGAAACTGTGAGACTTGGCGATCGCAATCTTACCACTGGGGAACTCAAACCAGAGATCATTAAAAAGGCGATCGCTGCTTTAGGACGCTTCCAAGAAGTTGCCAAAACCATCGACGCTGAAACAATCATTGCTGTGGCGACTAGTGCCGTGCGCGAAGCTCCCAATGGTAAAGATTTTTTGCACAGAGTAGAAAAGGAATTGGGTTTAAGCGTTAACTTGATTTCTGGTCAAGAAGAAGCGCGACGAATCTACCTTGGCGTACTTTCGGGGATGGAATTTCACAACCAACCCCATATTATTGTCGATATTGGCGGTGGTTCCACAGAATTAATTTTGGGCGATAGTCAAGAACCACGCACTCTCACCAGTACCAAAGTCGGTGCGGTGCGACTCACTAGCGAGTTAATCACCACCGATCCTATCAGCAACACGGAGTTTGTGTATTTGCAATCTTATACACGCGGTATGTTAGAACGTTCCGTGGATGAGGTATTAGCAAATTTCCAGCTTGGGGAATCTCCCCGTTTGGTGGGTACATCTGGCACGATTGAAACCCTGGCGATGATTCATGCGCGAGAAAAGTCGGGTGTTATTCCTTCCACTCTCAATGGCTACCAGTTTAGTCTTAAAGACTTGCGAGAGTTGGTAAACCGCTTGCGGAAACTGAGTAATTCAGAAAAGGGTGCGATTCCGGGAATGCCAGATAAGCGGTCTGAAGTTATACTTGCCGGGGCAGTAATATTACAGGAAGTAATGACCCTTTTAGGTAGTGAATCGGTCACAATTTGTGAGCGTTCTCTGAGGGAAGGTGTAATCGTAGACTGGATGTTAGTCCACGGTTTAATTGAAGATAAGCTACGCTACCAAAGTTCAGTTCGGGAACGGAATGTTTTAAAAATCGCTGACAAATACCACGTTAACTTAGAATATAGCGATCGCGTCGCCAAATTTGCTAAGAGTTTATTTGACCAAACTCAAGGTACATTACATCACTGGGGATCTGACGAGCGACAACTGCTGTGGGCCGCTGCAATATTACACAATTGCGGTCATTATGTCAGTCATTCGTCTCACCACAAGCACTCTTACTATCTAATTCGCAATGGTGAATTACTTGGTTATACAGAAACCGAGATTGAAATCATAGCTAACTTAGCGCGTTATCATCGCAAATCGCCGCCCAAGAAAAAACATGAAATTTACCAGAGTTTGCTGACTAAAGAGCAGTGCCAAATGGTTAGTCAATTGAGTGCAATTTTAAGATTGGCGGTGGCATTAGATAGGCGACAGATTGGTGCGATATCTCAAGTAAAATGTGAGTATTATCAACAACTTCGGCAGGTAAACCTGCTGATTTTTCCATCTAAAGCGGATGATGACTGTGCTTTAGAACTTTGGAGTTTAGATTATAAAAAAGGAGTGTTTGAGGAAGAATTTGGAGTTAAATTAGTAGCGAATTTAGAAAAATCTAGCGCTGCTAAATTGTTCTAAAAAGTAGGTGCGTTAACGTAATGTAACGCACCTGTTATAAAACAATATTTTGCAGTTAAAAAATAATTCAGAAGTCAGAATAGGCTACGCCCCACTGCGCCAACAGCAGTCAGAATCAAGATACTCTCTACGAGATGCTCCGCGTAGCTTGCTTCTTTGCAGGCTTTAGGCTGCACTATCCGCTTTTTTGGTCAGAATTCTGAATGAATTCTGTTAGCAGTAGCGGGGCGTTTAGCCCGTTCTGACTCCTGAATTCTGTTTTGATAAAGATGCTTTTGGAATCAAATTAAACCTCATCTCTAATTTTGACATCCTACTTAAGGAGCAATTTATAAAGTGTCCTAAGAAGCATTTAAAAATAAAAATTAGTAATTACAATATAGCTAACAATCTATTTAATAGGTTATGTTGCTATTGGATACCTAAGCCGGGAAAACTTAGGTATCCTTCTATAATATAAAAAAATATAAAACAGGAGTCAGAATTCAGAATACTCTACGCCACTTGCGGGATAGAGTTTTGATTACGAAAAATATTTATTTTACTTTCGCTTAACTTCGGGCGTTAGCGTAGCGGGACGAAGTACGGTTTTAACCAATATTCATCACCCACTCGTACAGAATTCAGTATGAATTCTGACTCCTGAATTCTTCTCATAAAAAAATTTCAAGAGAGCAGTTGAGACTGCTTGTTTTTCTGCATTAAACCGCTCCAATTGCAGAGAAGCAAGTATGTATACTCGTGTGACCAAAGTTTTAGAAACTGGCGCTACATATATAACTAAAGAAAAAGAAGGAAAAATGCTGAACTTTTTCAAAAAGTGCCTAATTTGCATTTAGAGGATTGGAGTATATCTTAATTTGTCTCCAGGCTAAATTCTGACTTTTCCAGATACCGTGAAAAGTCAGGGCTAAATTAACCCTCTTTTATTACTCCGAAAAAATAAAATATTCGTAGGTTGGGTTGAGGAACGAAACCCAACAAAACCAGGGATTGTTGGTGTTGGGTTTCGTTCCTCAACCCAACCTACACCTAAATTCATCAAAGTCCTTAAAAATAAGAGTGGATGATTTTTATCCGACGAGAGTCATAAAAGAGCCTTAACCTATTTGTGTATAGTAAAAAACTTCAGAGTAATATTATTAGCTTCCCATTATTCTTTGGCTGAATTTAAAATCTCAAGCGAATTGCTACTTTTTTGACCCTATCATTGGCAATACGGTTCAGTTAAGATCCCCCCGCCTGCGGCAACCCCCTTAGAAAGGGGGTAAAAGACGTTGAGACGTTACGCGATGGTGCAAAGCACCCGCCAAAGGCGATCGCAAAACTACATAATTCGGTAAAATTGGGTAAAGCAATTTTTGTGCTTGTTAAACAAAGGCATCAGCAAACCCATGCAACTGAAACTCAGTGCATCTCGACTTCCCTTCGCCCCTCTTTTGTTAATTGCCCCCTTTTTCCTATGGGGGACGGCAATGGTAGCCATGAAAGGAGTGATACCCCACACCACACCGCTATTCATGGCGGGAGTGCGCCTGATACCAGCTGGGGTGTTAATTTTAATAGCAGCAGCATTCATGGGTAAACCACAACCGAAGGGTTGGGCTGCATGGCTGTGGATTGCCTTATTTGCTCTAATAGATGGGACGTTATTTCAAGGCTTTTTGGCTGAGGGATTAGTCAGAACCAGTGCGGGGTTAGGGTCTGTGATGATTGACTCGCAACCCTTGGCTGTAGCATTGCTGTCGTTGTGGCTATTCCAAGAACACATTGGTTTTTGGGGATGGCTGGGGTTAGGTTTGGGAGTCACAGGTATTAGTTTAATTGGCTTACCTGATGAGTGGATTTTACACATTCTCGACTCAGGCGCAAATATCACAATTGGCAACTGGCAAGATTTGTTTGCTAGCGGCGAGTGGTTGATGCTATTGGCAGCCTTATCAATGGCTGTGGGAACAGTGTTGATTCGGTTTGTGTGTAAACATGCTGACCCAGTAACCGCTACGGGATGGCACATGATTTTAGGGGGATTGCCACTATGGGGAATATCATCAGTTGTCGAATCTCAGCAGTGGGAAAATCTCGGAGGATCTGATTTAGTGGCTTTGAGTTATGCTACTGTCTTTGGCAGTGCGATCGCCTACGGGTTATTCTTCTACTTTGCCTCTAGTGGCAGTCTCACTAGTCTTAGTTCTCTTACCTTCCTTACGCCCGTCTTTGCCCTACTATTCGGCAATCTCTTTCTCTCAGAAATCCTCAGTCCGGTACAGTGGGTAGGTGTTTTCCTCACTTTAATTAGCATCTATCTCATTAACCAACGTGATGCTTTAGCAGCGAAAAACGACACACTTACTGTCGGCGAAATAGCTAATATACAGCAACCAGTTTTAGATTCATCTGCTAAAAAATTAAACCCTGTAAGTTTAGCAGTTAGAGAATCTGAATCAGAAATTTGACCCTAAGTCGTTAGGGGAGTGGGGAGATGAGGGAGATGTGGTTCGACTTCGCTCACCAACCGGGAGATGAGGGAGCAGGGAGCAAGGGAAAAGAGTTTTCCCCCTGCCCTCCGCTCCCGCCCCTCTGCCTCTTTTTCATGCCCAATTTCCAATTCCCAATTCCCAATGACAGTTAACATTTGTCCATCTAGAAGGTATTGTGGTATCCAAGACTTCAAAAGCACGTTCAGGCTGAAACTTTCAATATGAGGCTATGCCGTTCCTCAATTCTGATATTTACCTGTTTTTCTTGCGTGGGTTTTTACCCAAATCGCGCAAGTACAGCCACGCCTAACCTAGCGCCTGAAATTTTAGAACTTGCACAAGCTAGTTCGACAGTTGCCGCTAGTCCGTCTGTTTTAAAATATGGTAGTCGAAAATCAGATGTGCAGAGATTACAAACCCAATTAAAGCAGTTGGGATACTACAATGGCGTGGTAGATGGACAGTACAACGCTAGTACGGAAATCGCTGTAACGAAATTCCAGAAAGCAAAAGGTTTAAAAGTAGATGGCATTGCTGGTCTGGCGACTAGGAGGAGCCTGCAAGCAGCTTTGGTTGCCAAAAATCAGATTGTCACCTCTCCAATAGTCACTTTTCCTAATCCAACTCCCAAACCCAAGCCACCTGAGAAAGGTTTCGTCTGGTGGTTTATATTTGCCATCGGAATTCTAGGAAGTATTGGCGCACTTATTTACCTGCTGAGGTGGTTTCGTCAGATTAAACAAGTGCAAAAGTCTGAAATATCAAATACTAAAAGTTTGAGTGAAGCTAACAGAAAAACTATGATACCACCACCACCAGAGATTGTAACTAGTCAAGAAACAGCTACGCCACCGCTAGCCACACAATTACTACTGCCAGAAAAAACTTCCCGGCTTGCTAAACTCAATATCGTTGACGAATTAATTCAAGACTTACACAGTTCTGAACCAACGAAGCGACGCAAGGCTATTTGGGATTTGGGTCAGCAGGGAGATTCGCGGGCAATTCAGCCAATGGTTGACCTAATGATTGATGCTGATTCTCAAGAAAGCAGCTTAATTTTGGCAGCTTTGGCAGAAATTGGTATCCGCACACTCAAACCGATGAACCGGGGTTTAGCAATTTCAATGCAAGATGAAAGTCCACAAGTACGGCAAAATGCGATCCGAGACTTGACGCGCGTTTATGACATGATGGGTCAAATGAGTCAGATGTTGCGCCATGCATTAGATGACCCAGATGCCGAAGTGCAAGCAACGGCACGATATGCTTTAACTCAGATGAATCGAATGCGTGGCTTGCCGGAACAACAAGGTTTACCAGAAGATTCACACAATGATTCACAAGAATAAGTCTAAAAATATTTCAACTGGATTTGGATATTAGTGTTTGGGCCTGCCACTAAAAATGCTGCTTCGCTAAATTTGGGCGCACCTGTGCGAATTTCTGGATTTCTGGAAAATCCAAAGCCTTCTTTTGGTATACCAAAAACATTACTGTTGAGAATGCGGTCATTATTTTGATCGTGGAAGACAGCAACGGCGTAACTACCTGCTTTTAAGTTCTCAAAGGTAATGGGTAAGGGAGTGTCAGTAATCTTGGTACACTGCTTTTGTAAGCCGCGATCGCGATCGCTAGGAAATCCTTCACTACTAGCAAATATACTGACACAGACTTCTCCTTCTTTATTCTTTAAGCCATCAATTTCTAGGGTGAGTTTGCCGTTAAAATTTGCCTTGGCACTCAATGACCATGCCAGATTTCCTACAACTGCTAATAGCAGCATACCAACTCTCAATTTTATAACCATAAAATTTTCGCACCAACTTGCTTAATAAAGCATCAATTCAGACAGAAAGCGGGGAAAGTACGAGGTATAAAACCCTCTACTTTTCCCCGACTATTTTGCAGCTAAAAGCGTGATTGTTCGCTCTATTTGCGATCGATGGGGCTAACTCCAGGAGTATTAATGCGATTTTTGTCTTCTTCTTCAATAAATTGCTCGATCGCATAAACATCAGGCCATACTGACGCGCCGTGTTCGTAAGCATCGATTCCAATGCGATCGGCTTCGGGATCGACACGTAGTCGTCCCAGTGCTTTTAGACCACTAAACATCAAAAAGCTAAAGGCGACGGTAAAAACTGCGATCGCTACTACGCCCAAAAGTTGTATACCTAACAAATCAAAGCCGCCGCCTAAAAACAACCCTGCCTTTTTGTTAAGGGTCAATTCTGCTTGACCTAAGAAGCCAACAGAGAGAGTACCCATCATCCCATTCATCCCGTGTACGGCAAATGCTCCTACCGGGTCATCAATGTGGAGCGACTCAATCAAATCAACTCCCAAAGTAACCAAAATACCACCCGTTAACCCAATCAAAACTGAAGCCCAAGGTGCAACATAAGCGCAAGGAGCAGTAATTGCCACTAATCCTGCTAGTGAACCATTGAGACAATAAACTAAATCCCATTTACCTGTACGAGTATATTGGAAAATTATCGCTGAGAGTGCGGCTGCACCTGCGGCTAAGGTGGTATTGACTGTCACCAAACCAATCAACCCCGTATTACCTGTACTGAGGGTTGAACCAGGGTTAAACCCGTACCAGCCAAACCACAGAATCATTGTTCCTAGAGTTGCTAGCCCTAAATTGTGTGCTGGTGGTAGAGTTCCCCAAGCTGGACGACCAGGACGGGGGCCAAGTAAATATGCACCTACCAGTGCTGTCCAGCCACCAACACTGTGGACAACAGAACTACCAGCAAAGTCGTGATAACTCAATTTGGCTAACCATCCCCCGGAGTTCCATACCCAGTGAACGATAAGTGGGTAACTAATAGCCCCCATAATGGCGCTATAAATTAAGTCACCAACAAAGTCGGTTCTTCCAGCCATTGAACCAGTGGTGATTGTACTGGCCGTAGCAGCAAAAGCAAACTGGAAGAAAAACAAGGCATAAGTATTGATGGCGGCTGTAGAACCCGGCGCACCCAATGGATAACTACCATCAGCACCAGGTAGCTGACTCAGGAAAAAGGTATCTATGCCAACTAACCCGCCAGCACTTGTACCAAAAGCAATCCCAAAGCCTATTCCCCACCACACTAAGATGGTTACAGCAGCATCAATAAAGTTTTCTAGTAAGGCGTTAACTACACCTCTTTGGCGAATCAAACCTGCTTCTAACATGGCAAAGCCGGTTTGCATGAAGAATACTAAAAACCCGGTGATTAATACCCAGGTAGTATCAATAGAAATTTGCAGTTTCGTTGTAGTTTCAGATAAAGACTGAATAGTTGGAGGATCTGCCGCTTGTACAATTGTGGGGGCAAAAACTGCAAACACCATTGAACCGATTGCTAGCGCCAGTAGACGTTGCCAGGGTCGAATGTGCTTATTCATTGGTTATTTTTTCCTACGGAGAAAGTGGTAATTTCTGTTTGTAATAGACTTAGCAAAATCAATTAATTTAATTAGACCGACCAAATAAAGCTTTAGCCAAGGTAGGCTTTCGGGAGATAATTATCTCATTGTCTGTGCAGTTATTTGTTTTCCTTGGAACACACTTTGTCTAATATCAAAAACTCTGATTGAGAAACAACATAAATATTCCTTCCCAAAAATTCCAACACTACTTCTTGTTTCACCTTTGTAAATTTATGCCTAAGCGGATAAATTTGATTGATTGTCTATTTACTCAAACCAAAAAAACTGTATCTTAGAATACTTTTTTTTGATTATGTTTATGAGAAATAGCTCCTGATGCAATAAATAAAGCAATCGTATCCTTTATAGCTAAGTATTTCCCGATGTCAGCATAGGACAATCTTGAATGTTATTAATTTTTTATACAAAAAGTTAATTATTTGTTACTTTAAAGCTGCGTTGAAGAGCGGCAATTCTCCTTTAGGGATTTCCAACAAATAAATTATCCAATCTTGTAGGGCGGGCATCTTGCCCGCCTTATGTTTAGGGCGAGCAAGATGTCATTGATGTCAACTTAACGTGAAACCCTCGCAATGGCGTTATATCAAGCCTACTCAATTACCAATTAAGTCTTCGGAACCCCACCCCGCTTTTGTCTAGCGACAAAATCTCCCCTCCCCGTGAACGGGGAGGGGATTAAGGGGAGCCAGTGCGGGAACAGGGGTCTCCCCCGCCGCAGGATGCGCGTAAAGCCTTCTCTACGAGACGCTGCGCGAACGGCATAGCTTCGCTTAACGCAAAGCGTCTCCAAGAGTTGCGCTGTAGTAGAGCATCTGGCGTGTGGGGTAAAATGACTGTGGAATGAGCTTTCTGACTTAAGTTGACACCAATGGCTTTTCGGCCCACCCCACAGGAAATTAACTGACTGTAATTTATCTTATGCGATGAAAAATGTATTAAAAGTAACGCAGATTTCCAAGATATATCCTGAGACAACAGATTGTCGAGCTATATACATTAGGACTTACGCAACGCAAAGCTGCTACTCTATGAGTTATTCAACGGAGTACCCGCAGGCTATTGCCCCTACCTGGGAATAAGAGTTTTGACTATTGTTTGCCTAAATCCTATATATTACAGAAGAGTTATCACTCAGGTAAACTCACAGGCGATCGCTATACAGCGTTTTTCAAGTAATTTAAATACACCACTCCCCATTCGCCGTCTCACCTGAGTTAAACAGAATCTTAGTCCCAAACAAGGCTAACAAAGCTAATTTCCTTAAAGAAACAGGGTTTAGAGTACCTGTAATATGGGAGACTTGGCAATATTCCCTATAAATCAGATTCAAGATGATTAACACAATTTCGGATATCGCAGTCAAGACTATCAACGGTGAGGAGAAGCAATTAAACAACTACACCGGGAAGGTACTCTTAATTGTGAATGTAGCTTCCTACTGCGGTTATACTTCTCAATACGAGGGACTAGAAAAGTTGAACCAAAAGTATGGGGAAGCAGGATTACGTATTTTGGGGTTCCCCTGTAACGATTTTGGAGCGCAGGAACCAGGAAGTAATGAAGAAATTGTGCAGTTCTGCACTAGTAAATATAGTGTTACCTTTGAACTATTTGATAAAGTCCATGCCAAAGGTTCACAGCAGCATCCACTTTATGAGCGACTTACCAAAGCTGTTGAGCCAACGGGAACTGTTGCTTGGAACTTTGAAAAATTTTTAGTTAATAAAAAAGGTGAAGTCATAGCTAGATTTAATAGTAGTATCCAGCCAAATTCACCAGAGTTAATTGCCATAATTGAGAAAGAATTAGCAAAATAGTCATTGGTCATTGGTCATTCGGTTGTACTATTGGTATTGATTTTTGGCTCTGGGCTGTTAAATTTATTTCCGTCCAGTTTCTTAGTTAAGAATATTGTCTCAATAAGTAGTTTATTTTATTTGTGTCAATTTGTCATGAACGTTGCAATCATTGGTTGTGGTTATGTTGGTTATCAAGTTGCTCAATATTGGCAGCAAGAAATGAATTTTGTTGTCAGTACAACCACAACTTCTCCTGAGCGTGTCCCTGCACTAAAATCAGTATCCCAAAGAGTTTTCGTTACCTACGGGAATGACCTAGATAGTCTAAAATCAGTTTTGCACAATCAAGATGTTGTACTCTTGAGCGTTGGTGCAAAAGGTGGCGAAGTTTATGAAGAAACTTATCTCCAAACTGCTCAACATTTAGTTTCATCTTTACAGCAAATTCCGAGTGTAAAACAATTAATATATACAGGAAGCTATGCAGTATATGGTGACAGAAATGGTGTATGGGTAGATGAGGAAACACCACTTGCACCAGCTAATTTAAATGCCCAAATTCTCCGAAAAACAGAAGATATTTTGCTATCAGCATCTAGCGAAAATCTCCGCGTTTGTATCTTCCGCTTGGGAGGAATTTATGGCCCTGGTAGGGAACTGTTAAAAATATTTAGCAGATATGCTGGTACAAACCGTCCTGGCGGTGAGGATATCACCAATTGGATTCATCTAGATGATATTGTTGGTGCGATAGAATTTGCCCGTAACCGTCGTTTACAAGGGATTTATAATCTGGTAGATGATGCACATCTCACCAGCCGAGACTTGCTAGATAGTCTATTTGAAAAACATCATTTACCCAAAGTTATATGGGATACTTCTGTCAAAAGTACCCGCCCATATAATGCTTGGGTATCGAATGAAAAGCTGAAAGAAGCTGGATATCAGTTAATTCATCCACAGATGATTTTTTAGCAAGTATTAAAACTAGGAATTATGCAACCATCTGCTGTAACTAACACAACTAATTTGACAGCATCTCCTAGCCAGTTTTACACTTGGCAGAATTATCGTTGCGCCTACGAAATTCATCAACCAACTAACATAACATCTGAGGGGATTCCCTTACTGTTAATTCATCCTATTGGTGTCGGATTGTCGCGGCAGTTTTGGCAGCGATTTTGTCATGAATGGTATAATTCAGGTCAGCGTAATTCAATTTACAACCCTGATTTACTAGGATGTGGCGAAAGTGATATGCCTCATCTGGCTTATACTCCTAGTGATTGGGCAGAACAGTTGCAGTACTTTTTACAAACAGTCGTACAGAAACCTGTTATTGTAGTAGTACAAGGTGCTTTATTACCAGTTGCGATTGCATTAGTTCAAAAGGAACCAAACTTAATTTCCAGGCTTGTACTTTCTGGGCCTCCAACTTGGGCTTTGATGACAAATAAACCACCAGAATGGCAGCAAAAATTTCTTTGGAATGTGTTAGATTCCCCTTTTGGGATTCCTTTTTATCGCTATGCACGCACTCCTAAGTTTTTACGTTCTTTCTCGACTCGCCAACTCTTCGCTTCTGAGAGTGCTGTAGATGCAGAGTGGTTAAATACATTAGTTGCAGGTGCAGCAAATCCTGCTAGTCGCCATGCAGTGTTTTCTTTTTTAGCAGGGTTTTGGCGACAGGATTATACTAATTTTATTGCCTCGATTCAGCAACCAACATTAGCGGTTGTGGGGGAAACTGCATCGAGTATTAGCCAAGACAATAGAAAAGAAACGCCAGACGAGCGTTTGGCTAACTACCTCGCCTGTTTGCCTCAAAGTCGAGGTATAAAAATAAATGGGCGTAACGTTTTGCCTTATGAATCCACTGCTGAATTTGTAGCAGCGATCGCACCATTCATCAATGAAGCCTTTTAACTGATTGATAATTACATTATACTAGTCTTCCCATGCTAGGTTATGACTGGAATTGATTACTTCAGGAAACAAGAACATGGTAACGAATCGTCGAGGACAAAGAGTTCCTAATGTCACTTTTCATACTCGCAAGGACAACCAGTGGGCGGATGTGACAACCGATGAATTATTTGCTAATAAGACAGTGGTTGTCTTCTCCTTACCAGGTGCTTATACTCCGACTTGTTCATCCACTCATCTCCCTGGTTATAACGAGTTGGCTGGGATTTTCAAAGAAAATGGTGTCGATGACATTATCTGTATTTCTGTCAACGATACCTTTGTTATGAACGAATGGGCAAAGGATCAAGAAGCAGAAAATGTTACACTAATTCCCGATGGCAATGGTGAATTTACTGAAGGCATGGGAATGCTAGTAGATAAATCAGACTTGGGTTTTGGTAAGCGATCGTGGCGCTATTCTATGCTGGTAAGAGATGGTGTCATTAACCAAATGTTTATTGAGCCAGACGAGCCAGGAGATCCCTTTAAGGTATCCGATGCTGAAACAATGCTCAGATACATCAACCCCCAAGCAGTGAAGCCCGAATTAGTTTCTCTGTTTGCGAAAGTGGGTTGTCCCTTCTGTGCGCGTGCTAAAGCCATGCTCAAAGAACACGGCATTAACTACGAAGAAATTACTTTGGGTAAGGATGTCACCACACGCTCGTTACAAGCCGTTACAGGAGCGACAACAGTTCCCCAAGTATTTATCGATGGTAAATTAATTGGTGGTTCTGAGGCATTAGAAGCCTACTTCGCTGCTAAATAGTTTTCACTAGGGGCGTACAGATGCCATTGGTGTCAACTTAAATTCAAACGCTTATCCCACAGTCATTTTACCCCACACGCCAGATGCTCCCCTTAATCTCCTCCCCGTGAACGGGGCCACGGTGTACACACATCTTTCTAGAAAACCAAAATCGTTGAAGATCCCCCTGAATCCATGCCACCCGCTCATGGGGGAAACCACGCCAGATGCTCCACTTGGGGAGACCCCAAGACCGCAGTGGCTCCCCTTAAAAAGGGGGACTTTGACTCCGGTTCTCCCTTTTTTAAGGGGGGTTAGGGGGGATCAAAAGCCTGTGGCGCAACTCTAGCAGACTTGTGTGTACACCATAGGTGAACGGGGAGGGGAGATTTTGTCGTTAGACAAAAGCGGGGTGGGGTTCCGAAGACTTAATTGGTAATTGAGTCGGCTTGATATAACGTGCATTGCCAGGATTTCACGTTAAGTTGACACCAATGGCAGGATGCTTGCCCTAATTTATTTCTTGGAAGTCCCTGGAGGTTTCCTAGCCATGATGTAATGCCCTCATCCCCCAACCCTTCTCCCAGATATGGGATTCGGGGAGCTAGATTCAAAGTCCCTCTCCCATATCTGGGAGAGGGATTTAGGGTGAGGGCGAAAACTACGGTTCTCAACTTAGATGTTCTGAGATTACATCTGAATAGTGGCTTCTCACTTAAGTTGACAGCAATGACAGCCAGCTATGCTACCCTACTCGATTCATGGCCGTCTATCAGAGGTAGCAGAACCAAAGGATGAATGTCATCATTAGATGATGTACTTTTGGGTATTTAAGTCAAGCAGGCGAAATATTTATTAATATTATTAATAGGCAGTGTGGATTCAACGTCAGGAGTTGGAAAAAATTCTTAATGGCAGGTATTTCGCATTAATCATCAAATTTCTCAACAACGGGACATAAGCTCATGAAAGACCAAAAACCATCAAACTCTAAGCAATTCGTCGGAAATCTCAAGAATGGGATTTGGCTGTTTGGACTGTCATCCTGGGTATTTGGCATTACCGATCGCAGTATTGCATCATTTGCGGATGGCTATCTATCGGCTTTAGATTTGACGCAACTATTCACGGCGGCTACATTCTTTGTGGCGTGGCTATTTTTGAAACCGACATCCAGAGTTTAAGATTGGCGACTGGTTGAGTATCGAGTCACTCTTAACACTAGTTCTGTCAAATTGGTATTGAGCGTAGTCGAAGTATTGGTCATTAGTAAGGACTTTAAGCCTGTTTGCGTTTCGTAACATAATTTGGTTTATTTCTACCAACTTACTTAGATTGTATCTTTTTCCTTTTGAAGTCAAAGTTCTCGCTTTTTGATTTGGGTGTATCTAAAAAAATTTTCTAATTTTCCGGAATTGATTATGCTCAGATGGTAGTCTCTATCAGACAAGCGATTTATACTGAAACTCTATAACGAAACTTCGGGGTATATAACCCCATAATAAAAGCCCGGTCATTAAGACCGGGCTTTTATTGACACTTAGGAGTTAGGAATTGTTCTTAACTCCTAACTACTAATTAAATTAGGCAAAAGCAGCAGTTGTTACATCGTTATTCGATAGAATTTCTTGCAACTCTTCAGCATCTACCGTTTCTTTCTCAACCAACATTTGGGCGATTTGATCTAAAATGTGGCGGTTGCCTAATAACACTTCTTTAGCGCGTGTATAGGCTACATCCACAAGTTTGCGGACTTCTTCATCAATGGCGGCGGCGGTTTCTTCAGAGAAATCACGCTCTGACATGATATCCCGTCCCAGGAACATGTTACCTTGTTGACGACCAAGGGCAACAGGGCCTAAGCGATCGCTCATCCCAAATCGGGTAATCATCTGACGCGCAACCCGTGCTACTTGTTGGAGGTCATTAGAAGCACCAGTGGTAACTTCTTCTTCACCAAAGATTAATTCTTCAGCAATTCGACCACCCAAAGCCACAGCCATCTGATTTTCCAGATAAGCGCGGCTGTACAAACCAGTGTCCATCCGGTCTTCGCTGGGGGTAAACCAAGTTAAACCACCTGCACGACCGCGAGGAATGATGCTAATCTTCTGCACCGGATCGTAATCTGGCATTAAAGCACCAACTAAGGCGTGACCAGCTTCATGATATGCCACCAAGGTTTTGCGCTTCTCGCTCATTACCCGGTCTTTCTTTTCTGGCCCGGCTAATACGCGATCGATCGCATCGTTGATTTCATCCATCGAAATCTCAGTCAAATTCCGGCGTGCTGCCAGAATTGCGGCTTCATTCAACAGGTTGGATAAATCTGCGCCAGTAAATCCAGGGGTACGACGGGCGATTTTATCCAAGTCCACATCTTTCGCCAAGGTTTTGCCACGGGCGTGTACCTTGAGAATTTCGCTACGTCCGGCATAGTCGGGACGGTCTACCACTACTTGACGGTCAAAACGACCAGGACGCAATAGGGCTGCATCTAGGACATCAGGACGGTTGGTAGCAGCAATAATGATGATGCCTGTATTACCTTCAAAGCCGTCCATTTCGGTGAGCAACTGGTTGAGAGTTTGTTCTCGCTCATCGTTACCACCACCTAAACCGGCACCCCGTTGACGACCTACTGCGTCAATTTCATCGATGAAGACGATACAAGGAGCATTGGTCTTAGCTTGTTCAAATAAATCGCGGACGCGGGATGCACCCACACCTACGAACATTTCCACAAATTCCGAACCGGAGATTGAGAAGAATGGTACACCTGCTTCACCAGCTACAGCACGAGCTAGGAGGGTTTTACCAGTACCAGGAGGTCCAACTAACAACACACCTTTAGGAATTTTTGCACCAACGGCGGTAAAGCGATCGGCGTTTTTCAGGAAGTCTACGACTTCGTTTAATTCCAATTTGGCTTGGTCAATACCAGCTACATCGCCAAATGTCACCTGAGTTTGTGGTTCCATTTGCACTCTGGCTTTGGATTTGCCAAAGTTCATCGCTTGGCTACCTGGGCCACTTTGAGCGCGACGTAGCAAGAAGAATAAGCCAACTAAAAGCAATACAGGGAAAAATAAGCTGCTTAGTGCCTTAAACCAAAATCCTTCGTCGGTTTGGGGCAAAACAGAAATATCAACGCCTTTTGAAGTCAGAGTATTGATTAAATCTGGATCGTTGACTAAGGTAACAATCCGTTTAGCTGGGTCATATTTGGGTGTAACCAGTGCTGTAGAACGGTCTGCACTCAAACTGACTTTTTCTACTCTGCCTTGTTGAACTTCTTGAATAAAGCGACTGTATCGCCATGTCTCTCTGCTTTGGGGTTGTTTGTCAAAAAATGCTGTTCCCAGCGCAATGACGACAATAAACAGCAGCGCGTACAGCCCTGCATTTCTCCATCTTTTATTCACTAAGGTCTATCCTCCTGTATGTTTCGCGCCATCGCTTACCGTCTCTGCTCGGAAAGGTCATTATTAAGAATTATGTTAACTTATCTTAAGTGTAACAAAGTGGCGTAGCTATCGTGCTACAAAAAGCTCCCTAATTTGCTGAAAGCTAGGGTGGTAGGGATTATATTGTAGCGACCCTGAAGGCTGATTAACGGTATGAATGGGAATAATTTCTACGACACTATTAGTGTAGGCGATCGCTTCAAATCTCTGGAATAGCTTCACCGTCCAAGGTTCTTCCTGCACAGGCTGCTGGTGGTCTTGTAACCAGTTTAAAAGTTGCGATCGCACAATTCCCGGCAATATTCCTGCTGTCAAAGGCGGCGTGTACCAGCTGCGATCGCACCATCCCCAAAGGTTGCCTGTACTTGTTTCTAGCCAATTTCCTTGAGCATCAACTAATATTGCTTCTTGAGCATCTAAGCTAGTTTTTGCCAACCAAGCACTCAAATAGTTTCCAGTTTTATGAGAGGGGAGAGAGCGATAAAATTCCCATCTAGCGACGGCGCATATTATACCATTGTTTTGTTTTTCTGTCAAATCTTGTGGCAAAAATCTACCTGTTATCCACTCTCGTCCATCGGGAAAAAGGGTAATTCTGAGAACGGGGAAGTGTGCGAGGAGAATTTGAGCGCCTTGACGTAGACGGTTCCAGTCTGGTTGCTGCCAACCAAAAGTTTGGATTGAGAAAAGTAAGCGATCGCAATGTGCTTGCCAATTAGTTAAATTACTATTTAGCGAGTTCTCATAAACCCGCAACGTTGTAAAAATAGTCGCCCCATAAAGCAAACCCGAATCGTTAATGTTTAATTCTATGGTTTGGGAATTAATTAATTTGCCATCATACCAAAAAATATTATTTGTCACAACTAGATTGCTTGTATCTACAACTCCATTGAAAAGTGATGACTTGTAATGCTCATGCGTTCCATGAGATAAAACCTGTGAGCTGCAAATCGTTGAACACCAGAATCAAGACTGAGGTGTTCACACCCATGATTTCTTGCATATTCAATGAGCCATTGAAATAATTGTTTACCATAACCTTGCGATCGCTTCAGTTCATCAACAATTAAGTCATCAATGTACAAAAACTTTCCCGATGCTAAACACGTATAAATGCGAAACCCAGCTACTGCAACAGCTTGCTCCTCTAGTTCCAAGAATGCAAGTTGATATCCTTCTTTCATTTGATATCGAACTTGTTCGATAAACTTAGCTTCTTCAAGGTGAGGGCGCAATTGGAAAATAATAGGAAAACACCCTAATATTTGAAAGTCAAACTCTGCCAATTTTATTAACATCAGTATTACCTTACTCAATCGACTTCTTGGATGAATTAAAAGCCCTCACCCTAAATCCCTCTCCCAAGTTTGGGAGAGGGACTTTGAATTGGCTCCCCTTCTCCCAATATTGGGAGAAGGGGTTGGGGGATGAGGGAAAATTTTGCATTTGTACAAGACGTCTAATCATGCTTGAGGAATTTTAAAACAATTGGGTGCATATAATTCTCTACTGCACTTGTAGCAACCCGCGAACAATAATAATTTAATCTTTAGGAGGAAATATAATTTTATGAGTACCTTCAGAAGTTGTAATTACTTTTCCTCCCAAAGCTTCAATTTTCCTAACTGCTCGTTTTCGAGTTCTATCATCAACTTGATTATTTAAAATTATTGCCCAGGTAGCAATCTGAGCATATTTGCTGTTAGGATTTCGACTCAAAAATTCCGCAGTTTTTTGGGAAGTATAAGCTATAAGCTGACTTTCTGCATCTGAAAAATTACCAGCCCAGTTTGCCGCCATTGCGAAAGACTTTTGGGCAGCTTTAGCATTGCCTAAAAATAATAACTCATCAACTCCTTTGTAACGCCATACGTAATAAGACTTTTCGGGGACAAAAGGAGATAGTGATTTTAAGCCTTTCTCTGATAGTGCGATCGTGCGTTCTGGCATGGCAGCATATAATGAAGTACTGATAGAAAGACTCCGATACGCCGCTAAAAATCGCGGATCGCGTTCTAAAATTACTTCAAAATATTCTGGACTTAAACTGTAACCTGTTTTATCCCGAACTTCATCATCTCCAAAGTACTGTAAGAAATTGAGATATACTAAATCTGCAATTAAATTGTCATAACCAAAACTAGGCATTTTTTGAAGGAAATTCAGACGGAGATGTTCTGATTTTATTTCTTTTTCCAGAGTCTCTAAAGAGGCAGATTGTTTGCTATCTATTAGTGTTTGCAATTGAGGGAATTGAATTAAGCCAATTCCTAAAATAGACACACAAATTATAAAAGGTGTAGCAATGGCTTTACGCTGCAATAACATATTTTTCTTGTCTTATCAGGCAGAAGCAACTCATTGTATATAATATACTTCTTGTAAAATTACTCAGCTATATAGTCACAAGAGAGCATCCATTAAGCAAGCTACTATAGCAGTCTATCTTTACCTCAAGAGAAACCGAAAACAGGTAGAACCGCAAACTAAGTATTATAGCGGTTCCCAGTTGAGTGAGGTACAAAAACCACATCCTATTAGTATCTTCTGTACAGACATTAGTTTCTGACATCACAGCCTTAGAGTAAATACGATGGTTGTAGATAGGATTAATGCTTCAAAGTTTAATGCTTGGGAGGCATATCAAGAAATTTATTCCATACACGATCCAGACTACTTTGAGGCAAAAGTTGCCAAAAACCATCTTATCCTTTAAACTACAAATCTTTTCCTTTAAGTCACAACTGCGGCCGCATTATCCTTTAAGTGACACTAAAATCCTCGCTTATGCTTCCAAACCCTGACAAATTTTGGGTCTGGTTACCTGGCTATTGATATTACCCCAGAGGGTACTATTTATAGGAGGTAAACAGCAGTATAGTACTTTGATAGTTTGAAAAGACAAAATATCGTTTGGCGGGATTCAGAATACATCATTCAATCGTGATGTGCTTTCAAGATTTGTTTACAATACCCTAAATGAAGCTTTAGCAGCCGTGCCAGGTGGCTATACTATTTGGTACTTACACTCAAAGACTATAGTGTTACTGTACATTGAGTTTTCTCTGTTACATAGCAGTTTTCACAAGATTAAACTAATAAAATGAGTGATTATTCAAGGGATTTTAAATTTTCTACTCCTGTAGATATGCTGCGCTTTAGAGCATTGCACCAGCCCAATAAAACAGCTTTTACCTTTCTTGCAGATGGAGAAACAGAAAGCTCAAGCTTGACTTATCGAGAATTGGATTTACAAGCTCAAGCGATTGCAACTCAATTAAAATCTCTTGTAACTCCAGGTTCCAGAGCCTTACTGCTGTATCCATCTAGTCTAGAATTTATCGCTGCCTTCTTCGGATGTTTGTATGCCTCTGTTGTGGCAATTCCCGCTTATCCTCCCCGACGCAATCAGAAGATATCTAGGCTACAGGCGATTATAAATGATGCTCAAGCAACAATCACTCTGACTACAAAAGAACTATTGACCAACATAGAAGATCGCGTTGCCGAAAATCTAGACTTGGCAGGGATGAAGTGGCTAACAACAGATAATCTGGCCAGCGAACAGGTGAGTACATGGCAAGAACCAATACTAACCATAGATACATTAGCTTTTCTGCAATACACCTCTGGTTCTACAGGAATGCCAAAAGGGGTGATGGTAAGTCATGGTAATTTACTGCACAATTTGGAGTACATCAAACAAGCCTTTGAACTCACACCAGATAGCGTTTCTGTAACGTGGTTACCTAGTTTTCATGATATGGGATTGATTGACGGCATTCTGCAACCCATATATACAGGTTTCTTGGGTGTCGTCATGCCACCAACAGCCTTTGTTCAGCAACCGATTAGATGGCTACAGGCAATTTCGCGCTACAAAGCTACCCACAGCGGCGGCCCGAACTTTGGTTATGAATTATGCGTAAAAAGTACTACCTCAGAACAACGACAAAACCTTGATTTAAGCAGTTGGTGCAGCGCTTACAGTGGTGCTGAACCAGTTCGTAAAGAAACGTTAGAACAGTTTGCAGACACATTCCAGCCTTGCGGTTTTTGTCCTAACTTCTTCTATCCTTGTTATGGTATGGCTGAATCTACTCTGATGATTTCGGGTGGTAAAGTCAAAGACGAGCCAATTTACTGTGCAGTTCAAGCAGATGCACTCGAACAAAATCGGGTAGTGAAGACCTCTTTTGACAACCACAATGCTAGACATTTAGTCGGTTGTGGACATCCGTGGTTAGATACAAAAATAGCGATCGCTCATCCAGAATCACTAACGCGGTGTGTTCCCAATCAAGTCGGGGAGATTTGGGTGTCAGGTTCGAGTGTTAGTCAGGGTTACTGGCAACAATCAGAACAAACAGAGCAAACATTTCAGGCTTATTTGGCAGACACCGGCGAAGGGCCTTTTCTGCGTACAGGAGATTTAGGATTTTTACTAGATGGTGAACTATTTATCACAGGTCGATTAAAGGATCTAATCATCATCTTAGGTCGCAATCATTATCCCCAGGATATTGAGCAAACTGTAGAACAGTCTCACCCAGCGTTAAGAGCCAATTGTGGAGCAGCATTTGCAGTAGATATTGGGGGACAAGAAAAGCTAGTAATTGTCCAAGAAGTAGAACGAAGTTATCTGCGAAAGCTCAACGCTAGTCAGGTAATTGAGGCAATTTGTCAAGCAGTAGCACAACAACACGATATAGAAGTTTATGCGGTACTGCTGCTTAAGACTGCTAGCCTGCCCAAAACTTCCAGTGGTAAACTTCAGCGTAGCGCTTGTAGGAAAGGGTTTTTATCTGGCAGCTTAGATGTAGTTGCAGATTGGTGTGCTAATCCTCAAAACAAAACCACATTCCGGCATTTAGAGACAGAAGTCAAATCATTGTTGCAACAAGTGCAAACAACTACACAGTCAGCAAAGTTTATCAAAAGTAAAAATTCTCATCAACCAGCTACTTCAGATAAATCTCATAGTCAAAAAGAGATTGCAGCTTGGTTAATCTCAAAGGTTTCTCAGCAACTGCAAGTAGTTCCAGAGCAGATAGACATTCACCAACCATTAGCTGACTATGGTTTAGGTTCTTTGGCAGCAGTCAGGCTTTCTGGTGAGTTACAGCAATTTTTGGGATGCCAGCTTGCTCCTAGTATATTTTACGATTACCCCACTATTACAGACATAGCCCAGCATTTAGGAGTAGAAGCTACTTCCAAGCTAGACAATCATGATCTATTAGTCCACAACGAAAGCACGAAAATCTCTTCTCCACTCCCCATTTCCACTGAAGCGATCGCCATTATTGGTCTTGGCTGCCGTTTCCCAGGTGCTAAAGATCCAGAGGCTTTCTGGCAGCTTTTGCGCGATGGGGTTGATGCTATTCAAGAAGTGCCTTCATCACGTTGGGATAATAGTACTTTTTATGATCCAACACCAGCACATCCTGGTAAAATGAACACCCGTTGGGGTGGCTTTTTGGAACAAGTGGATCAGTTCGACCCTCAGTTTTTTGGGATTTCTCCACGGGAAGCTGAGATTATGGACCCTCAACAAAGACTTTTACTAGAGGTGAGTTGGGAAGCTCTGGAGAATGCCGGGCGGATAGCACACTTAGCAGAAAGTCAAACTGGAGTATTTATTGGTATTAGCAATTATGATTACTCCCGCTTACTAGTTAATCATGCTGCTGGTACTGATGCTTACTACGGTACTGGCAACGCTTTAAGTATTGCTGCTAACCGTTTATCCTACTTGCTGGACTTACAAGGTCCTAGCTGGGTAGTAGACACGGCCTGCTCCTCATCGTTGGTAGCAATTCACCAGGCTTGCCAAAGTTTACGCCAAGGGGAGTGTCAATTAGCTTTAGCTGGTGGAGTAAATTTAATTCTGACTCCCCAATTAACTATTACTTTCTCCCAAACGCGAATGATGGCAGCAGATGGACGCTGCAAAGTCTTCGATTCTAGCGCCGATGGCTATGTACGGGGAGAGGGTTGCGGAATAGTTGTGCTCAAACGCTTCTCTGATGCCATAAAAGATGGAGATAACATACTTGCCTTGATTAGAGGCTCGGCGGTTAACCAAGATGGTCGCAGCAATGGATTAACAGCACCGAATGGCATTTCTCAACAGCAAGTCATCCGCCAGGCTCTCCAAAACGCCAAGGTGCAACCAGCACAAATTAACTATGTAGAAACTCACGGCACAGGCACATCTTTAGGCGACCCCATTGAGGTAAATTCTTTAAAAGAAGTATTGATGGAGGGTCGAGCACCAGACCAGCTTTGTTACATTGGTTCAGTTAAGACCAATATTGGTCATTTAGAAGCGGCGGCTGGTATTGCTGGTTTAATTAAAGTGGTGCTATCTCTGCAACATGGAGAAATTCCTCCGCACTTGCATCTCAAGCAGTTAAATCCTTATATTTCTTTAGCAAACACACCATTATCAATTCCGACTCAGCGCCAAAAATGGCCTCAACAGCATCAACAACGGTTAGCGAGTATATCTTCATTTGGTTTCGGAGGTACTAACGCTCATGTAATTTTGGAAGAAGCACCCTTAGAAATTCAAAATTCAAAATTCAAAATTCAAAAGATAGATGCAATCGAGCGTCCTGTGCAACTTCTGACTTTATCGGCTAAGAGTAAGCCAGCTTTGCGGGAATTGGTACAGCGTTATCAAACATTCTTAGAACGTAATTCGGCAGCATCTCTTGCAGATATTTGCTTTACAGCTAATACCGGGCGATCGCATTTTGATCATCGACTAGCGATCGCTGCTGAATCTACAATACAGTTACGAGAAACATTAGATGCTTTTGCTAGTGGTAAACAGACTAGCAAACTAGTAAGTAATCAACTCGATAGTAAACAACGTCCGAAGATAGCATTTCTATTCACAGGTCAAGGCTCCCAGTATATTGAGATGGGACGGCAACTCTACGACACTCAACCCACTTTCCGGCAAACTCTCGACTACTGTGATGAAATTCTGCGTCCCTATCTAGAAAAGCCTTTGCTCTCAGTCCTCTACCCTACATCACAAGAGAGTTCTTTGCTAGATCAGACAGCTTATACTCAACCTGCTTTATTCGCTCTAGAATATGCTCTCTTCCAGTTATGGAAGTCTTGGGGCATAGTTCCAGACGTAGTTGTAGGTCATAGTTTGGGTGAATATGTTGCAGCTTGTGTTGCTGGGGTCTTCAGTTTAGAAGATGGTTTAAAGTTAATTGCCGAGCGGGCGCGCCTCATCCAAACACTACCCCAAAATGGGGAAATGGTAGCTGTATTTGCCGATGAGGGCAGAATTGCAGCGATTATTCAACCATATTCTCAAGAAGTGGCGATCGCTGCTATTAATGCGCCGAAAAATATTGTAATTTCCGGTGTGCGTCAGTCAGTAGAGAAAATCATTGCAGCCTTAGAAACAGAAGGAATTGAAACTAGACGGTTAAAAGTCTCCCATGCCTTTCACTCGCCCTTGATGCAGCCAATACTAGATCAATTTCAACATATAGCTAGTCGCATCCAATTTCAAGCTCCTTGTATTCCCATTATTTCCAACCTCACAGGTCAGATGCTACCGCCAGGTTATATCCCAGATGCTAGTTATTGGCGACGCCATACTTGTGAGGCAGTGAGATTTATGGTAGGAATAAATACTTTATTTGAACAAGGTTACGAACTATTCTTAGAAATCGGTTCAAAACCTATTCTCTCAACTTTGGGCAAACGTCAGCAGCAAGGAACTGCAACTTGGCTACCTTCTTTAGTAAAAGGACAAGATGATTGGCAGGTGTTGTTAGCAAGTTTATCTACTATCTATGTGCAGGGAATAGATGTTAACTGGACTGGATTTGATCGAGACTACTCACGACATTTGCTGTCACTCCCCACATATCCCTTCCAACGACAACGTTATTGGATTGCAGAAGACTCGGCCATCAAACAGCACAATGTCAAAGACTTGTTACATGTAGGACCATCTGCGAATTTTAACTCGATTGGATCTAATAAAGACTACTCACAAAATCAACCCTCACTTACTAGCCATTCTTTACCAAAAGCAGAAAACTTATTAATCGCAGAGAATAAAATTAGTGTGAATGGAGTCCAACCATCTCAAAAACGTCAGGATGCTATCGTCTCTAAATTACGTTGTATAGTTGGAGATTTGTTGCGGGTAGCCCCGTCTGAAGTCAAGATTCATGCTCATTTTTTAGATATGGGAGCTGATTCAATTGTTCTCATTGATGCTATACGAAACATTGAAAACACTTACGCGATTAAAATTACCATTCGCCAGTTATTTGAAGAGTTAACAACCATCGAGGCATTAGCACTCTACCTAGACAAGAATCTCTCATCAGAATGGGCTGTGACAGATTCCTCACCTGAGCCGGAAGTGCAGGATAGACAAAATGGAAGGCAGGAGCAAAATATACCTGAAACTGCACTAGAAAAAATTATGATGCAGCAACTTCAGGTGATGTCTCAGCAATTAGATGTCTTGCGTAGCAATGGCTTATCATCAAGCAACAAACTATCTGCGTTAGCTCATCCCACAAACGTACCGCTCGTTCATTCTGATACTGCTAGACAAAAATCTCAGGCTTTGTTTAAAGTAGAAGCGCCGAAAGTTAGGGAACTGAGTGTACAGCAACAGCAGCATCTAGAAGCACTTATCTTACGATATACAAACCGTACTCAACAATCAAAGCAAAGAACACAAACTTATCGTCCAGTGATTGCCGACAGGAGATCATCAACCGGGTTCCGTTTGGAAACAAAAGAAATGCTCTATCCGATTGTTGGCGATCGCTCTTTAGGTTCTAGAATTTGGGATATCGATGGCAATGAGTATATAGATATCTCTATGGGGTTTGGTGTACATCTATTTGGTCATCGTACTCCCTTCGTCACAGAAGCCTTAGAAAAGCAGTTTCAGCAAGGTATCCAAATCGGCCCCCAATCAAAACTTGCAGGTGAAGTAGCAGCATTAATCTGTAAATTGACGGGTATGGAGCGAGTCACCTTCTGTAACTCAGGTACAGAAGCCGTGATGACAGCTCTACGTTTGGCTCGTGCCGTCACAGGTCGAGACAAGATTGTAATGTTCCAAGATGCCTATCATGGACACTCTGACGGCACTTTAGCTATAGCCAGAACTATCGATGGTAAGCGCCAGTCTGTTCCGATGGCTTTAGGAGTAACGCAAAATGTAGTTGATGATGTTCTGATTCTCCCCTATGGTGAGCCGGAATCTCTCGAAATCATCAAAGCTTTTGCTCATGAATTAGCTGCTGTTTTAGTCGAGCCTGTACCCAGTCGCAGACCAGATTTACAGCCAAAAACCTTTCTTCATGAACTTAGACAGTTAACGCAAGCAGCAGGTACAGTGTTAATTTTCGATGAAGTTATTACTGGCTTCCGCATTCATCCTGGTGGTGCACAAGCATGGTTTGGCATTAATGCAGATATAGTCACCTATGGCAAACTCATCGGTGGTGGAATGCCGATTGGCGTTGTTGCTGGCAAGGCTGCATACATGGATAGTATTGACGGTGGCATGTGGAACTATGGAGATGAGTCATATCCCCAAACCGCAACAACGTTTTTTGCAGGTACATTTTCCAAACATCCTCTAACGATGGCAGCCGCACAAGCTGTACTCAACCATCTCATAACGGAAGGAGCGACACTACAACAAGAGTTAAATCAGCGCACATCACAGTTGACCACAACACTCAATGCTTATTTTGCACAAGAGGATGTGCCAATCAAGGTAGTACACTTTAGCTCATTCTTCCGTTTTGTATTATCAGGTAATTCCAGCTATTTGTACCAGCCTTTAGAACTGGATTTGTTGTTTTATCACCTCATCGAAAAAGGAGTCTACATTTGGGAAGGACGCACATGTTTCCTTTCCACAGCCCACACAGATGCAGATATTGATTATGTGATTCAAGCAATTCAAGATAGCGTCGAGGAGTTACGAAAAGGAGGATTTTTACTTAGGAGGCAGGAGGCAGAAGGCAGGTGGTCGCCGAGCGCAGTCGAGGTGAAAGGCAGCACTTCGGCTACGCTCAGTGACCGGAGGCAGGAGGCAGAAGGCAGGTGGTCGCCGAGCGCAGTCGAGGTGAGGCAGCAGTCATCAGTCAGCAGTCAGCATTCATTTGAAGCAGCAAAAGACACACAAATAGTTCCTCTTACAGAAGCTCAAAAGCAACTCTGGATTTTGACGCAGATCGGGGATGATGGTTCTCTAGCATATAACGTTTCCTTGAGTCTGCAATTGCGGGGGATGTTTAGTCTAGCGGCAATGCATCAAGCAGTACAAAAAGTTGTAGACCGCCATGAAGCCATACGGACAGTTATTGATAATCAAGGTGAGTTTCAGCACATTCTACCGTTTTTGAAGATAGACGTTCCTTTGATTGATTTTTCAGATGTAGATAGTTATGAACGCGAGTCTAGAGTAGCTGAGTGGTTTAAGAAAGATAGCCAAGTACCTTTAGACTTGAGCCAAGGTCCACTGTTCCGTATTCATATCCTCAAACTAAAAGAACAACTGCATTTGCTAGTTTTAACGGCTCATCATATTGTCGTTGATGGCTGGTCAATGAGTGTGATTTTGCAAGAAATGGGCGAGTTATATTCAGCAGCATATCAGGGAGTGATTTGTCAACTCCAACCACCAATGCAATTTAGAGAATATATTGAGTGGCAGGAGCAGCAAAGCCAGACTGAAGCAATGGCAATCCATGAGTCTTACTGGTTGGAAAAGTTTGGTCAGTCAATTCCTGTTTTAAACTTGCCGAGCGATCGCTCTCGTCCGGCAATTAAAACTTATCAAGGTAGTAGGCAAACTATACGACTCGACGCGAACCTGTATCGTGATCTGAAAAAATTAAATAAAGAGCAGGGTTGTACTCTATTTATGACGCTGCTGGCAGTATATACAATTTTACTGCATCGCATCACAACCCAAGATGACCTTGTAGTCGGTATTCCTTCTGCTGGACGCTCTCTGGAGGGTAGCGATCGCTTAGTTGGCTATTGTGCCCACATATTGCCCATTAGAAGTTGCGTTGTTGGAGAAGCAAAATTTTCTGAGTTTCTGGATAATTTGAAGGGTTTGTTATTGGAAGCCTACGAACACCATGATTATCCCTTTGCCAAACTGCTCAATCAACTCAGAGGAGGTTGGGACTTCAGCCGTTCACCTTTAGTAACAGTCACATTTAACCTAGAACGACCTGTGGCTGTCAATATGTTGGGAATCGAGACAGATTTGTTTTGGCAACCCATTAGTTCTGTTGATTACGACCTGAATTTAAACGCCACCGAAATTAATGGTGAGATTGTCTTAGACTGCGATTACAGCACCGACTTATTCGACGCTGCCACAATTGAACGCTTGTTAGGACATTTTCAAACCTTGCTCAAGGTAATTGTTGCTCATCCACAGCAGCGAATTTCAGAATTGCCCTTGTTGAGCGCATCCGAGCGACATCAGTTGTTAGTCGAGTGGAATCATACTCAAGTAGATTATCCCAATAACCAGTGCATCCATCAAATCATTGCAGAACAGGCAAAGCAAACACCAGAAGCCGTAGCAATAGTATTTGACAATCAACAACTTACCTACCGAGAGTTAAATGATCGAGCTAACCAGTTAGCCCATTATCTACAAACTCTAGGCGTCAAACCAGAAGTTCCTGTAGGTATCTGTGTTGAGCGCTCCCTAGAGATGATTGTGGGATTACTAGGAATCCTTAAGGCAGGCGGGGCTTACGTACCCTTAGACCCAGACTATCCCCAAGAACGCCTAGCCTACATGTTAAATGACGCACAAGTATCCGTGCTATTGACTCAAAAGAAATTGGTAAAGGAATTACCTGAACACAGAGCTGATGTCATCTGCTTAGATACAGACTGGCAAACAATCTCTCAACAAAGTCAGCAAAATCCGGTAAGTGAAGTAGCAGCAGAGAACCTGGCATATATCATCTACACCTCTGGTTCTACTGGTAACCCGAAGGGAGTGATGATAACTCATCGCAACTTGGTTAACGCCTATATGGCTTGGGAAGATGCTTATCATCTGCGCTCCTCGTGTACCAGTCATTTACAAATGGCGAGTTTCTCCTTTGATGTTTTTTCTGGGGACATGGTGCGTGCGCTTTGTTCTGGGGCAAAACTAGTCATCTGTCCACGAGAGTGGCTTTTAGAACCGGAAAAGCTATATAACTTGTTGCAACAACAGCAAGTTGATTGTGCCGAGTTTGTGCCACCTGTGCTTAGGAACTTAATTCAGTACCTAGAGAAAACAGAGCAAAACCTGAGCTTTATGAAATTATTGATCGCAGGTTCAGATAGTTGGTATGTACAGGAGTATCAGCAATTTCAAAAGTTTTTAGGTGCAGAGACTCGCTTGATTAATTCTTATGGAGTGAGCGAAGCCACCATCGACAGTTCATATTTTGAAAGTGCTGCAATTAATTTGTCTGCTGATGGACTGGTTCCGATTGGGCGTCCGTTTGCCAATACAAAAATTTACATCTTAGACCAGAACTTACAACCCGTTCCGATTGGCGTTCCTGGTGAACTGTACATTAGTGGTGCGGGGTTGGCTCGTGGCTACCTCAATCAACCAGAATTGACCGAACAGAAATTCATCCATCATTGTACTTTAGACACCCGTCTTTATAAAACAGGCGATCGCGCCCGCTACCTGAATGATGGCAACATTGAGTTCTTAGGACGTCTCGATCATCAAGTCAAGATTCGTGGTTTCCGCATTGAACTAGGAGAAATTGAATCTATATTGACCCAGCACCCTGCAATTCTCCAAGCTGTGATCTTAGTTCGAGAAGATCAACCAGGAAACAAGCGTCTTGTAGCCTATGTTGTTTTCCAGCAATCAGCACTCACCTCTAATGAACTGCGCCAGCTGCTCAAAGAAAAGTTGCCCGATTACATGATTCCTTATGCTTTCGTGCAACTGGATGTTCTACCCCTGACACCTAACGGCAAAATCAACCGCTGGGCCCTACCAGCCCCAGATCCATCTCAAATCTGCCTTGAAAATAACTTTGTTGCACCTCGCACTCCTACAGAAGAGATTTTGGCTGACATTTGGGCTGAGGTTTTAGAACTAGAAAAAGTTGGCATTCACGATGACTTCTTTGAAATGGGAGGACATTCCTTATTAGCCACTCAACTTATTTCTCGGCTGCGCGAAGCCTTCTCTATTGAGTTACCTCTGCGTTACTTATTTGAAAGTCCTACCATTGCTGAGTTAGCTGAATTGTTGACTGCTCAACAGATTGAACAAGCAGAAACTAATATGCTAGAGCAACTTTTGACTGAAATTGACGAGTTATCGGATGAAGAAGTGAGGCAATTATTGGCTGAGTGATGACTGTTGACTGATGGACTAGACCTGTTATTTTGTTACTTTTCTTACTCTTCTTTGCGTCTTTGCGCCTTTGCGTGAGACAAAAAAAAGAATTCTTGCATAAGCCCTAGACTATTAACTGTTGAATAAACAGTCCTCCCCCCATCCATTTTTCTGAAATCATTTTAGGAAAAATCTTATTATGACTGATTTGCATAAACGTCTGGAAAATCTTTCTATAGAAAAGCGCGAACTTTTACTTCAGAAGCTAAAAACACAGAAGAAACAAACTTTTTCCACAGGCAAGATAGACCAATTTTCATCGATCGCCACAATCTCCAGAGATGAGACAATTCCTTTATCCTTTGCTCAACAACGTTTGTGGTTTTTGGATGAGTTAGAAGATGGGAGTGCTAATTACAACATGGCTGCGGCAGTGCGGTTGATTGGTTGTTTGCAAGTGGCTGCACTCGAAGGGGCGATTGCGGCAATTGTCCAACGTCATGAGGTTTTACGCACCAATTTTCAGACGGTGAATGGCACTGCTGTGCAAGTCATAGCTCCAACTTTAACTGTGACTTTACCTGTAGTGGATTTGCAGACGTTAACAGTAGCAGAAAAGTCAGCTGAGATAAAACGGTTGGCGAAAGCAGAAGCAGATAAACCGTTTGATTTGGCTTATGACTCTTTATTGCGAATCACCTTACTCAAGTTGAGTCAAGAGGAACATGTACTGCTGGTAACGATACACCACATTATTTCTGATGGCTGGTCGATAGAAATATTTTTCCGGGAGATGACTAGTCTCTACGAAGCCTTGGTGATGGGAACACCTTCGCCTTTAGCGGCATTACCCATTCAGTATGCTGACTTTGCTCACTGGCAACGACAGTGGTTACAAGGTGAACTATTAGAAAAAGGACTCAATTACTGGAAGCAACAATTAGCTGGGATACCTGCTTTATTATCTCTGCCTAGCGATCGCCCCCGCCCGAATATTCAGTCTTTCCGAGGTGATGTCGAACGTTTTCAGATTAACCCCGATTTGACGAAGAAACTTAAGGATCTAAGCAGACAGTCAGGGGCAACTCTGTTTATGACTTTGTTAACAGCCTTTGCAACTTTACTCTCACGTTACAGCAATCAGTCAGATATTGTCGTTGGTTCTCCAATTGCTAACCGTAACCGTAGGGAAATCGAGCCATTAATTGGCTTTTTTGTCAATACTTTGTTGCTGCGTGTGGACTTGCAAGGCGAACCAAGTTTCTCTGAGTTACTCCATCGAGTCCGGCAGGTTGCTTTAGATGCATATACTCATCAAGATGTTCCTTTTGAAAAACTCGTAGAGGAATTACATCCAGAAAGAAGTTTGAGTTATAACCCGCTCTTTCAAGTGATGTTCGTTTTGCAGAATACACCACAACCGCAACTAGAACTAGCTGGATTGAGCCTCAGTTTAGAAATGGAGAATGTCACAGCCAATTTTGATTTGAGTCTATCAATTGAAGAAACAGAGCAAGAATTAATAGGGGCATGGGAATACAATACAGACTTGTTCGATGCTGCCACTATTAAACGCATGGTTGGACATTTCTACACCTTGTTAAAAGGGGTTGTAGCTAATCCCCAGCAGCAAATTTCTGCATTACCCATACTGACAGCATCGGAACGCCAACAATTACTAGTAGAGTGGAATAATACTTATAAAGAGTATCCCCAAGACAAATGCATTCATCAATTGATTGAAGCTCAGGTGGAGAAAACTCCAAAGCGCACTGCTGCTGTCTTTGAAAACAAAACACTCACATACTCAGAAGTTAATCATAAAGCCAACCAGTTAGCATCTTTACTGCAAGCAAAGGGAATTAACCGAGGCCAATTTGTGCCCGTGTTAATGGAAAAAAGTCTAGAGTTGCTGCTTTCTCATCTAGCCATTATGAAAGCTGGTGCTGCTTTTGTGCCAATGGACCCCAAATGGCCGATAGAAAGAATTAAAGAAATTCTGCATGAATTAAACACTAAAGTTGTGCTTGTCAGTCAAGACAAGCCGCATTGGGAAGCATTAGCAGAGTGGTCTTGTATTGTTGTTGATGAACAGCAGCTAACAGAGGCAACACCTAATTTAAATGTTGCTATCAATTTAGACGATCCGATATACGCTATCTTTACCTCTGGTTCGACAGGAAAACCGAAAGGAGCCATCAATCAACATCGTGGTATTGTCAACCGATTTTTCAATATGAACGATCGCTATGGTTCTCAAGAAGATGATGTCATTTTATTTACCAGCAACTTTATTTTTGATTCTTGTGTTTGGCAATTATACTGGCCATTAATCAATGGTGCCCGTACAGTTATACCTGCTCCGAGTTTTGGTTTAGATTTGCCGCAGATAATTGCGATCGTTGAAAAGCAAAAGGTAACGATTACAGATTTTGTTCCTTCTGTCTTTAATATCCTCCTCGATTATTTAGTAGAGAATCCCCAATTGCGTTGTCACCTCCACTCATTGCGACAACTAGTCGTTGGTGGCGAAGCGATGAGCGCAAAAGCAATTTATCAGTTTAAGTCGTATTTTCCATCTATCAGCATTAGTAATGCCTATGGTCCTACAGAAACTTCAATTGGTGTTATTTTTAATGAAGTTTCCCCTACATTTACAGAACCTATACCCATCGGTAAACCACTGCATAACGTTTATGCATTAATACTCGATCAACACTTAAATCCTGTCCCTATTGGCGTACCCGGTGAGCTGTATCTTGGTGGGCAATGTGTAGGACTTGGTTATTTAAATAACGAAACTGCAACTCGTAAAGTTTTTATTCCTAACCCCTTTGCAGAAATTAATAGCAAATTACTTTATAAAACTGGGGATTTAGTGCGCTACCTTCCCGACGGCACTATTGATTTTCTCGGCCGAATTGATAACCAAGTCAAAATTCGGGGAATCCGCATCGAATTAGGAGAAATCGAAGCGATATTGGCGCAACATCCAGAAGTACGACGTACTGTAGTAATTGCACGAGAAGATCACCCCACAGAAAAGCGCTTAGTAGCCTATGTTATCCCCAACCATGAGCAAGCCACCGCCCAGGAACTACGGCGTTTTCTCAGAGAAAAACTGCCTGAGTACATGATCCCGTCAACCTTTGTAGTACTAGACTCCTTCCCATTAACACCTAATGGCAAGATAGATTGGCGGGCTTTGCCTGTACCAGATTCATCAATAACTGGTTTAGAAGCGAACTTTGTTGCACCCCGCACTACTACAGAAGCAACCCTAGCCAAAATCTGGGCTGACGTTTTAGGACAAGAACAGGTTGGGATTCACGATAACTTCTTTGAATTAGGGGGAGATTCGATTCTGAGCATTCAGGTAGTTGCTAGAACTAACCAAGCAGGTTTTTCAGTTACTCCTAAATTACTATTTCAACACCAAACGATCGCCGAATTAGCTACTGTAGTCAGTACAACGCTCAAAGTGCAAGCTGAACAGGGAGTAGTTACAGGCCAAGTACCGCTAACCCCGATTCAGCAATGGTTCTTCGCCCAAAATCAGCCAGAGTTACACCACTACAACCAATCTGTACTGGTGGAAGTACTACCACTCAATCCAGAACTACTCAAGCAAGCCGTGCAGCAATTATTAATGCATCATGATGCTTTGCGGCTGCGGTTTACAGGCGCGAATGGTTGGCAGCAAGTTAACGCCGGGGTAGATGAGACAGTGCCGTTTACAGTCGCAGATTTATCAGGACTGACTGACGAAAAACAGCGATCGCTCCTCGAAGCCACTGCTAACGAACTGCAAGCTAGCCTCAACCTGGCAGACGGCCCAATTATCCGCGTGGCTTTATTCAAACTTGGCAACGAGAAACCAAGTCGATTGTTAATTGTTATTCATCACCTAGCAGTTGATGGCGTTTCTTGGAGAATTTTACTAGAAGATTTAGCAACAGCATATCAACAACTTAGCCAAGGTGAACCTATTCAACTACCCGCCAAGACAACCGCCTTTAAAGATTGGGCTTCTCGCTTAATCGAGTATGGGCGATCGCAAACAGTAGCTAGCGAATGGGATTATTGGTTAGCTCAATCTAGTACTGTTGCTCCCTTACCAATAGATTATCCATTAACCAAAACAGCTAACACAGTTGCATTTGCCGCTCAAGTGTCAGTCTCTCTGAGTATAGAACAAACCCAAGCCCTCCTACATGATGTACCTGCTGTCTATAACACTCAAATTAACGATGTACTACTTACCGCCTTACTGCAAACTTTCTGCCAGTGGACAGGAGAACCTTCCCTACTAATTGATTTAGAAGGACATGGACGAGAAGAACTATTTGAAGACGTAGATTTATCGCGTACAGTCGGCTGGTTTACGACTGTATTCCCCATCCAGTTGCAGCTAGGAGAAACTGAACATCTAGGAGAATTACTCAAATCAGTTAAAGAACAGTTGCGTTATCTACCAAATCGAGGCATCGGCTACGGCATCCTGCGATATCTCAGCCAAGACACAGTAAAACAGTCACAACTAGCAGCCTTACCCCAAGCAGAAGTATGCTTTAACTACTTAGGCCAATTTGATCAAGCAATCTCCAAATCACCACTATTAAGAATTGCACAAGAATCCTCAGGAGAAAATTACACTCCTTGGAGAAATCGCAACTATCAGTTAGAAATCGATGGATTCGTGGAATTAGGTAAACTACAACTGAATTTAACTTATAGCAAAAACGTTTATCAACAATCCACAATCGAGCATCTAGCTCAGACTTTCATCAAGACATTGACAGATATAATTACTCATTGTCAATCCCCCCAAGCAGGAGGTTTTACACCCTCAGACTTTCCAGAAGCGCAGTTAAATCAACAAGAACTCGATGATTTAGTCGCCCAACTCAATTTAGATTAACAAGTTCCGTGGGTTTAAGTCCCCCGGTTCAATAAAAAAGCAAGTTTTGTGTTGGGGTTAAATCCCCATTACAAAACTTAATTACGAATTACGTACAGCCCTTTGGGCATGAAAACCGCGTAGCGTGCCGGAGGCTCTATTACGAATTACGAATTATTTAATTCTTAGCGTCTTGGCGGTTCGTACCAAAATCTTTTTTATCTCACGCAGAGGTGCAGAGAAAGAAAGAGAAGTAAACTCCAAAACTGACGCAAAAACTCTCATTTCTCCGTGTTCTCTGCGTCCTCGGTGGTTCGTTTTTTCATAAGCAAATGAATCAACATAACAAAAACATTGAATCCATCTACCCCCTATCTCCCATGCAACAAGGTATGCTCTTTCATACCCTGTTCGCGCCAGATTCGGGTATATATTTCGAGCAGTCAAGCTACAACCTCTACGGCAAATTAAATGTTTCAGCCTTCGAGCAAGCTTGGCGAACAATAGTACAAAGACATTCAGTATTACGCACTCTCTTTGTTTGGGAAAACACTCAAAAACCTTTACAAATCGTACGCAAGTCAGTAAATTTACCCTGGATTAACCATGATTGGCGGACATTATCCTCAGTTGCACAACAAGAACGTGTCGAGGCTTTTTTAGAGGCAGATCGAACACAAGGCTTTCAACTAAACCAGGCTCCACTGATGCGTTGCGCCCTCATCAGGCTAGCTGAGGATATCCACCAATTTGTTTGGAGTCATCATCATCTACTGCTTGATGGTTGGTCTTCATCTTTGATCATTAAAGAAGTCTTAGCTTACTACGAAGCAGGCAAAAAAGCTCACAACTTGTATTTACCATCGCCACGCCCTTACAAAGACTACATTACTTGGTTACAACAACAAGACCAAGGATTTGCTAAAACTTTCTGGCAACAAGTACTCAAAGGCTTTACTGCTCCTACTCGTCTCGGTAACAAAGATGTCAGTAATCCACTTGGTCAAAAAGAGACTTATGGTGTTCAGGAAATCCACTTGTCAATGGCGCTGACAGAAGACTTACAAGCTCTGATCCGCAAGCATCATTTGACTCTGAACATCCTGCTTCAAGGTGTGTGGGGACTCCTGTTAAGCCACAACAGTGGACAGTCAGATGTAGTCTTTGGCACTACCGTATCTGGTCGCCCACCAGAGCTAGCAGGTGTAGAATCGATGGTGGGATTATTTATCAATACTCTACCAGTGCGATCGCAAATATCAAAAGCAGCTTCGCTCATTCTCTGGTTACAGCAACTTCAGGCGCAGCAAGTAGAACGGGAGCAATACTCATACAGTTCGCTGATTGATATTCAGGAATGGAGTGAACTACCTAGAGGAATGTCTCTATTTGAGAGCCTTTTGGTATTTGAGAACTATCCTGACATTTCTCATCAAAAACAGTATGGCAGCTTAGAAATTGGCAATCTACGTTTTTTTGAACGCAACAATTATCCACTGACAATGCTAGCTGAAACTAGCCCAGAACTGTCTCTAGGGATTGGTTATGATCGATGCCGCTTTGATGATGCTGCGATCGCCAAAATGTTGCAGCATTTACAAAGTTTACTAGAAAATATTGTAATTCAACCAGAGCAATCTCTCTCACAGCTTTTGCTAGCTAGTGGACTTAAGGCCAAAACAGAAGATGTTAATAATGTGAGTAAGCAATCTAACCTCACAGAGCATCAACTCTTAATTTGGTTAGGACATAAATTTAATCCAAATGCCTTAATCTACAATAATCCTTTGACATTCACTATCCCTACCGCCATTGATTTAATCCGCTTTCAAGCTGCATTTCAAGTTTTAATTAATTCTAGTGATGCTTTACGAACGGTATTTCTAGAAGTAGATGGTGTACCACAACAGAAAGTACTTCCCTACTTTGACTATGTAGTAAATTTTGTAGATTTCTCGCAAGTTGCTGACTCTGCTACAGCCGTCTCTAATTTATTATACAAACGCTCTCAAATAATCTTCGATTTAGAAAGATGCTTGTTTGATACAGTCTTAATCAAACTTTCTCCAGACAAGTTTGTTTGGTATCTCAATATTCATCAAATTATCGGAGATGGCTTATCTCTATCTTTAATCTTTAACTATCTCTCAGAATTATATGTTATTGCCATCAATAATTGCCTACCAAAGGTAATACAAATACCTCAGTTTCAAGATTATATAGAGTATGAGAAAAAATATCGAGATTCTGAACGCTACCACAAGGTAAAAAACTATTGGCAACAAAAGCTAGCTGAACCGATAGAGCCACTTAGTTTCTATGGTAAAACACCCATCAAGACAACAACTTTCGCTCACAGGGTTTCTTATGAATTAGGCTTTGAACGCACTCAAAAAATTAAAACCCTGGCTATTCAAGAAGATAGTGCCACAGTCACAGAAAATACTGCTATGTTTAATATTTTCTTGGCAGTATTGGCAATCTACCTGTATCACATCAGTGGGAACCAACAACTAACTATTGGCATTCCCTTACACAATCGACGTTCACCAACTTTTAAAAAGACTATAGGCTCTTTTGTGCAAGTTTTACCATTGCACATTGAAATTGAAAAAACCGACAATTTCCAATCGTTAATTAAAAAGATTGGCACAACAATTTTGACTAGCTTACGTTATAGTCAATATGTAGTGAGAAACCCTCGCCAAAATCCAGTTTATGATGCGGTATTAAACTATCATACATCGACATTTGTCAACTTCGCTGAAACTAAAATTGCTTTTGACTGGATTCATACTGGACATGCTAATGAAAGTCTCAATGTTCAAATACGTGATGTTAGTTTATCTAATAATCTGATTATTGATTTTGATTTTCACTGTGATACTTTTGTTCAGGCATCACTTGACTTATCAATTCAACATTTTCTTCAGGTGTTAGATGCATTGTTAGAGGATAGTCACCAATCTATCTTGCAGGTTAGTTTGCTTGCAAAACTGGAAAAACAGAAGATTTTAGTTGATTTTAATCAAACTCAAACAGCATTTCCAGAGCAAATATTTACCCAACTTTTTACAGTCCAAGCTCAAAAGACACCTGAGCAAGTAGCCGTTGTTTTTGCAGAACATACGGTCACTTATGCTCAGTTGAATGCTCAAGTTAATCAACTAGCTCATTATTTACAGTCTTTGGGGGTAAAAACAGAAGTATTAGTAGGTGTTTATATTGAACGGTCTTTGGAGATGCTGGTGGCATTTCTGGCGATTCTCAAAGCAGGTGGGGTTTATGTGCCATTAGATCCTGCCTATCCCCAAGAACGTTTAGCCTACATTCTTGCAAATTCGCAGGTGTCAGTGCTGTTGACTCACAAGAGCATAAAAACTAAATTGCCTGAGCATAAAGCAGATGTAGTTTACTTAGATGCAGACTGGCCAGTTATTTCTCAACATAGTCAGCAGAATCCTGATACTGTGGTGACAGGTGAAAACTTGGCTTATGTCATCTACACTTCTGGTTCTACGGGGATGCCCAAAGGGGTGATGATTACCCATCGCGGGATGCTGAATCATTTATATGCTAAGGTGTTGGATCTCAAGCTTACAGAAAGTGATGCGATCGCTCAGACTGCGCCCCAAAGTTTCGATATCTCGGTTTGGCAATTGCTGGTAGGATTACTTGTAGGTGGACGGGTACACATTTTCAACAATGAGGTTGTGCGTAACCCGGCAAAATTGTTAGAGCAGATTCAGCAACACGAAATTTCTATTCTAGAGGTTGTGCCTTCGCTGTTGCAGATGATGCTTCAGGAAATAGACTTACATAACCAAAAGCGTCCTCATTTATCTAAGTTACGCTGGTTGATTTTAACAGGTGAAGCATTGCCGCCCAAATTGTGCGATCGCTGGTTAGAATACTACCCCACCATCCCCATGTTAAATGCCTATGGCCCAACAGAATGTTCTGATGATGTCACGCATTACCCTATATACCACCCATTAGGGATAGAAACTCTCAATACGCCCATTGGTAAGGCTGTAGCCAATACACAACTGTATATCCTAAACCCCCAACTACAACCCGTACCGATTGGGGTAGCAGGTGAATTATATGTTGGAGGGACAGGAGTTGGTCGTGGCTATCTCAACAATCCCGAACTCACAACTAAAGTCTTTATTCCTAATCCCTTTGGGCTACCGGGAACTCGCCTTTACAAAACTGGCGACAAAGCCCGCTACCTCAATGACGGTAACATTGAATTTCTGGGTCGGATTGACTATCAGGTGAAGATTCGCGGATTCCGCATTGAACTTTTAGAAATTGAAGCCGTGCTAGCACAACACCCCAAAGTGCAAGAGTGCGTGGTCATCCTTTGGGAACAGTCAGGAGATAAGCGTTTAGTGGGTTATGTAGTCCCACATAGGCAAGTGGAAACTCCAGATTTAGAAGTGCAACTGCGTCACTTTCTCAAAGAAAGACTACCTGAGTATATGATGCCCTCAGCTTTTGTGATGCTGGAGTCTCTACCATTAACACCCAACGGTAAGGTAGACCGCCGCGCCCTACCCGCACCAGATAAATCCAACTTTATTAGAAAGACTAAATTTGTCCCGCCTCGTGGTTCTCTAGAACTACAACTAACATCAATTTGGGAAGGAGTTCTTAATCTTCACCCTATCGGCGTCCAAGACAACTTCTTTGAACTCGGTGGTCATTCTCTGTTAGCTGTACACCTAATGGCTCAAATTCAGCAGCAGTTAGAAAAAAATCTCCCCTTAGCGACACTTTTACAAAACCCCACAATCGAACAAATGGCCAGTACTATCAGCCAGCATCAAGATTCCCAGTCTTGGTCGCCTTTGGTAGCAATTCAGCCAGACGGTTCTAAGACACCTTTCTTCTGTGTGCCTGGGGGCGCGATGGATGTGATTGAATTTTATCATCTTGCTCGTTCTTTAGGTTCAGAGCAACCATTCTACGGTTTGCAACCACGGGGTTTAGATGGAGAACTTGAACCCCATACCCGCATTGAAGAGATGGCTAGTTGCTATATCGCAGCTATACAGACAATTCAGCCACAAGGACCGTACCTTCTAGGCGGTCATTCTTTCGGAGGTTACGTGGCTTTTGAGATGGCTCAACAATTGCAACAGCAAGGGCATGAAGTAGCCTTACTTGCCATTTTAGATGTAATGGCCATAGTTCCTAATCTCAATAAGCCTGTAACTATTGACGGGGATGATGCTAAGGATCTAATCTACTTGATTCGGTTAATGGAGCGCTTCTTTGAAAAGAAAGTCGAGTTTTCTTATGAAACTTTGCTGACTCTAGATGCAGAAGCAAAATTGAATTACCTTGCAGAGAGGTTGAAAGTAGCTAACCTATTACCACCCCAGGTAGGAACAAAACAACTACGAGGTTTTTTAAAGGTTAGTAAAGCCACAGGCGAAGCTTTTGATTTTTATCTGCCACAGCATGTCTATCCGAGTCAAATTACCTGTTTTCGGGCAAGTGAGGTAAATTCTGATGATGTTTCTAGCCTGTTTGAATATTCAGAGATACTACAAGACCCGGCTTTAGGCTGGAACGAGTTTTCTAGCAAAACAGTAGAGGTTCATATTGTCCCTGGGGACCATGTAACAATGATGACTCAACCCCATGTTCTGACTCTAGCCGATCGCTTGCAAACATGCATTGAGAAAGCACAGGTAAATAGTGGAGTGAAATAACATGAGCCGACACTCTAAAACTGGAATGCGAATCTTTATCTTCATCTGGTTGGGTCAGATGGGTTCTCTAATCGGCTCGTCTCTGACAAGTTTTGCCTTAGGAATTTGGGTATATCAGAATACACAGTCTGTAACCCTGCTGGCTTTAATTCTCCTGTCTGCTAGCTTACCATCAAGCTTAATCGCCCCGGTGGCTGGTGTCTTGGTAGACCGTTGGCCGCGTCGTTGGGTAATGATTTTCAGTGATTTTGGTGCTGGTCTGAGTACATTGGCGATCGCTTTACTACTTTTCGCTGGTAAGCTGGAAGTCTGGCACATCTGCATCGCTTCCGCCGTCAGTTCTGGATTCAGCGCTTTTCAGTTGCCAGCTTATAGTGCTGCTACTACTTTATTGGTTCCTAAACAATACCTTGACCGCGCCAGTGGCATGATCCAGTTAGGACGGGGAGTCGCTCAACTCCTATCACCAATACTGGGGGGCTTACTTTTAGTCACCATTCAGCTACAGGGAATTATTCTAATTGATTTCCTCAGCTTCCTCTTTGGCATCATCCCTTTATTACTGGTGAAGTTCCCTGAACCGAAAATCACTAGTATAAGTCACCCTCAGACAGTTCAAAAAAGTTCCTTACTGCAAGAGGTTACCTCTGGCTGGGATTATATCACTGTCAGACCAGGGCTTTTAGGGCTGTTAATGTTCTTTACCATCAGTAATCTGCTTGTGGGAGCCGTTGAAGTGCTAATTAGACCATTGGTGCTGTCCTTTGCCTCACCTGCTGTCCTGGGTACGATGACATCCTTTGCTGGTATTGGTTTGCTAGCAGGCAGTTTGATTATTAGTACTCGTGGCGGGCCAAAACGATTAATTCACAGCGTGATTGGGTTTCAGTTACTTGGTGGGCTTTGTATTGTAGTTGCTGGGTTACGCGCTTCCGTCCCACTGATTACTCTCGCTGCTTTTCTATTCTTTTTCGGCTGGCCGATTATAAACGCTTGTGCTCAAGTTATCTTTCAAAAAAAAGTTGCCATTGATGTGCAAGGAAGAGTTTTTGCAATACGGCAAATGGTTGCTGATGCATCGTTTCCGTTGGCTTATGTCATCGCCGGGCCACTAGCTGACAAAGTATTTGAGCCTTTAATGGTTGCTAACGGCCCCTTAGCCGGAAGTATTGGACAAATTATCGGTGTTGGCCCAGGTCGCGGCATTGGTCTAATGTTAATCCTCATGGGAGCACTAACTGTACTAGTGGCTATAGCAGCTTACCAGTACCCTCGTTTACGGCTAGTAGAAGATGAACTACCGGATGTTATATGAATAACAATGTTGACTGTTGACTAAAAAAAAGATTTATGCAAGAGATGTCATGAACGCAATTCACAACAAACTATAAAAATCTCTTAACAGTCATCGGCGATCAGTCAACTATTGTGAATTGAATTAATCATAGATTTTTTGCATAAATAACTTTGGTATTGCTGACAATATTAATTAAAAGCTCACACAAAGTTGTAAAGGTGCAAAATAGACTCAAAAGCTAACTATTACAAGCTTAAGAAGCATCTTAAGCTCTTATCCTCCATGTCCTCTACGGTTCGTTTTTCCACAATCTGTGTGTAAGTCATAAATCTATGTCTTCAGGTTATTCAATATTTGTGTAATCGGTCTGATATTGCTAACTTACATTAAATTTTTAGGAGTAAAAAATGATATTAGCTACAGAAAAGGATATATCACATCTGGATTTGTTTTCAATTAATCAGGGGATTTTAGGGACAATTGGTAATACACCCTTGATTAAGTTAAACCGGGTTATGCAATGCGATCGCTTTCAACTTTTTGGCAAGCTAGAAATGTTTAATCCTGGAGGTAGCATCAAAGACCGTCCAGCTTTTAATATGCTCAAAAGAGCCTTTGAATTAGGAAAGATTGATTCTGAAACTACAATAATCGAATCTAGTTCCGGAAATTTAGGCATCGGCTTGGCGCAAGCATGTACTTTTCTCGGCTTACGTTTTATCTGTGTAGTTGACTTGAGAACAACACAACAAAATATCAATATTCTCAAGGCGTATGGAGCAGAGATTGTTCTAGTGGCAAAGCCAGATCCAATCACAGGAGATTATTTGCCAGCTCGAATTAATCAAGTGAGGTCATTGATTGCTTCTATTCCCAATAGCTTTTGGTGCAATCAGTATGCCAATTTAAATAATTCTTATGCTCATTATCAGACTGTACATGAAATTGTTACAGCACTACATGGACAGCTTGATTACTTGTTTTGTGCTACTAGTACTTGTGGCACACTTCGTGGTTGCTCTGAATATGTTAAGGGTAAAAAGCTCAAGACAAAAATTATTGCTGTTGATGTTGAAGGAAGTGTGATTTTCGGAGGTAAACGAGGTAAACGACTCATCCCTGGGCCTGGTGCAGCAAGAATTCCAGAGTTATTTGAACCTGGATTAGAGGATGAACATTTGTATGTATCTGATTTAGATTGTATTGTGGGTTGTCGTAGTTTACTCAAACGAGAGGCAATACTATCCGGAGGTTCATCAGGAGGAATTATCTCTGCAATTGCCAAGAAAGCACGAGAGATACCTAATGGTGCAAACTGTGTTGCTATTTTATGCGATCGCGGTGAACGCTACCTTGACACAATTTATTCAGATAATTGGGTTGAAAACCATTTTGGTAATGTTTCTTCTGCTTGGCAAGATTAAATTATCTGCAAAATCTTCATTTTTTAGGTATTTTCTATTTACTACACAACAGAGGTTTTTCGTATGAACGATGATCAAATACTTATTTTGAAAGGCGATGAAATTGTCTCGTTATTTCAAAACCGTGATTTGGAAATAATGCAAATCATTAAATCTGCTTATCAAACTTATGAACAAGGTAATAGTTTCTTGCCTCATTCTAGCTTTTTGCGTTTTCCACAAAATACTAAAAATAGAATTATTGCTTTACCAGCTTATTTAGATGGTGAGTTTGAGGCAGCAGGCATCAAATGGATTGCTTCTTTTCCAGACAATTTAGCTATGGATATGGAGCGAGCCTCAGCTGTGTTAATCTTAAATTCAACACAGAATGGCCGTCCCCAAGCTATGATGGAAAGCTCTGTGATTAGTGCAAAACGTACTGCTGCTAGTGCTGCGATCGCGGCCGATCATTTGCAGGGTGAGCAATCATTAACTAAAGTAGGTATGATTGGCTGTGGTTTAATTAATTTTGAAACCTTGCGTTTTCTCTTAGCTAGTCGCCCTGAAATAGAAACCTTATTTATTCATGATTTAAGTTTAGCTAGAGCAAAGCAATTCAAACTTAAATGTCAGCAGCTATGTGAGCATTTAAATATTCTTATTCTGGAAGATCCCAGCAGTGTTTTACAAGCTGCATCTTTAATATCTTTTGGCACAACAGCAAGTAAACCATATATATTCGATACTTTAGATAGTAATGCTAATAAAATAATCTTGCATATATCTCTACGAGATCTATCACCAGAATTCATTTTATCAGCCGACAATATTGTTGATGATATAGACCATGTATGCCGTGCTCAAACATCTATTCATCTTGCTGAACAACTCACAGATAACCGAGATTTTATTAGATGTAGTATAGGCAGTATTCTTAATGGTGTCGCTCAACCACGACAAGATAACAAAATTACTGTATTCAGTCCTTTTGGATTAGGCATCCTTGACTTAGCTTTAGGAAAGCTAGCCTACGATTTAGCTACTAAAGAAAATCAAGGAACAATTATTCAATCATTTTTCCCTATTTCCTGGCTACAACGCAATTAAATAATTCGTAATTCGTAATTCGTAATTCGTAATTAAGTTTTGTGACGGGGATTTAGACCCCGACCCAAAACTCGCTGTCTGTAGAGACAGGGGACTTAAACCCCCAAAGTTCGTTAATTCTACATTTTGCAGTATGTCTTAATTAGGAACTACGAATTAGTATCGGTTATTAGGAGTAATTGAAATATATGGCCATGCCCAAGAATTTAGAAAAGCTGCAATCTTTTTATGAGAGTCAGAACATGAAGCTCAAAAAACATATAAACTTTAATTTGACAGTGCCCTTATTTTTGGCTGTAATTGGAGTTGCGATCGCTTTCCCACTCTATATTTTTCTAAGTTCTCAATCTCCTAAGCAAAGTCAGAAAGCTACTACAGTAATTCCTACCTCTAAACCTGTTGTTAATGAAAGTGTTACTGCTTTAGGACGCATACAACCTAAGGATAAAATTATTAACCTCTCCGGTTCTTCGTCTTTTCAATATGCGCGGGTATCTAAGATTTTTATCAAAGAAGGAGATCAGGTTAAGCGTGGACAGGTAATTGCTATTTTAGACAGTTTAGCTAAACTACAAGCTGCTCTACAACAAGCTAAGTTAAAAGCCAAAGTTGCTCAAGCAGAGCTTGATAAAATAAAAAGTGGTGATGCCAAACAAGGAGAAATTTCTGCTCAGAAGGCACAAATTGCTAATATAGAAGCCCAATCTCAGGGAGAAATAGCTACTCAAAAAGCAAAAATTGCCCGTTTAGATGCAGAATTGAAGAACGCTCAAACAGAATATTCACGTTTTGAGCAGCTATATAAAGCAGGTGCGATCGCAGCTTCCGAAATTGATAGTAAACGTTTAAATGTTGCTACTCTTCAAGAACAAATCAATGAAGAAAAAGCTAATCTCAATAGAATTTTATCAACTTCTCCCAAGCAGATTTTAGAGAGTAAAGCCAACCTAGAAAAGCTCAAAGAAGTTCGTCCAGAAGATGTACAAGTTGCTCAAATTCAATATGAACAAACAAAAGCAGCCATAGTTGAAGCAGAGGCAGATTTAGATTTAGCTTATGTCCATGCTCCTGTAGATGGCACAATTTTAAAAATTCACACTTTTGCTGGAGAAAGCATTAGTGATAAGGGAATAGTTGATTTAGCTCAAACCAAAGATATGTATGTAATGGCTGAAGTTTATGAAACTGAAGTTGGTAAACTAAAAATAGGAGATAAAGCTACCATATCTAGTAGTTCATTGTCTAAAAAGCTAAATGGCAAAGTTGAGAAAATCGGTTTACAAGTTGGGAAAAAAGAAGTATTTAACGGGGATAAAACTCTAGACATAGATGCTAGGGTAGTCGAAGTTAAAATTCGTCTTAATTCATTGGATACCGAGGAAGCAGCCAAACTAATTAACTTACAAGTTGAAGTAAGAATTAATATCAATCCATAAATTTTTATTTAATAATGATTCCCAAAATACCTATAGCTTGGCTACAACTAACATACCAAAAGTCTCGTTTATTAGTCACTCTAATGGGCGTAACTTTTGCAGTATTTCTTATGTTCATACAATTAGCTTTTCGTGATGGTCTATATGAAGACGCAATAACTATACATAAAACCATTCAAGCAGATTTAGTTTTACTTCATGCTGACACTAACTACTTTTTCGGTATCAAAGAATTTCCTCGAAATTATTTATATATGATTTCAGGAATTAATGGTGTAGCATCAGCTAGCCCATTATATTTTGCCGATGGTAAATTTAAAAATCCTGAAACTTCAGTGACAGAGACTATAGGAGTTTGCGCGTTTAGACCCGATCAACCAGTTTTAAATTTACCAGATGTGAATCAGTTATTAGATACTTTACAAAAACCAGATACGGTTTTATTCGATAAATTATCACGAGGTGAATATGGCCCTATTGCTTCAGATTTTCAAAATAAAGGTTTGATTACTACTGAATTATCAAATCACAAAATCAATGTTGTTGGTTTATTTTCATTAGGAGGAGGAGTCATGTCTCAAAATGGGCTGATCATTACTAGTGATTTAAATTACTCTCAATTACTTAATGTGCCGCTAGAAAAAGTTGCTGTTGGAGTTGTCAAACTTGCTCCAGGTATTCAACCAGAAAAGGTAATTGAAGAATTCTCCAAAAGATTCCCTGACAAAAATGATGCTGTTCCTGTCAAGTTAATTACATTAAATAAATTCATGGAACTGGAAAAAGAACATTGGAAGAATTCCACTCCAATTGGATTTATTTTTAATTTAGGTACACTTATAGGTTTAGTTTTTGGTGGAGTGATTGTTTATCAAATTTTATATGCACAAATTGCTGACAACCTATATATATATGCAACATTCAAAGCTATTGGATATTCTAATTTATATTTAGTAAGTACTGTCATTCAACAAGCTGTTTTAATGTCATTGATGGGGTACATTCCTGGATTTGCTCTATGTCTTTATCTATATAAATTTGTTCAAGATGCAACTCGTCTACCCATGTTTATGACTTTGAGTCGAGCCATAATTGTCTTTCTACTCACAACTACAATGTGTTCAATCGCTGGCTTACTAGCTATGAATAAACTACGTTCAGCTGATCCTGCCGATCTCTTTCGCTAATTAGTAGGGAGTTAGAAGAATAAATCATGATAAATGACAAATAACAAATAACAAAGATGCAACCAGTTATTAAAATTCAAAATCTTAATCACTATTTTGGTAAACATTTATTACGTAAGCAAGTTTTATTTGATATTAATTTAACAATGCAACCGGGTGAAATTGTAATTTTGACTGGGCCTTCTGGTTCGGGAAAAACAACTTTATTGACTTTAGTTGCTGGTTTAAGGTCAATTCAAGAAGGAAGTGCTAAAGTATTAGACTGTGAACTTTATAGAGCTAGCGATAAACAACTTCTGCGATTACGTCGCCAAATTGGTTATATTTTTCAAAGACATAATTTAGTACCATTTTTAACAGCTTCTCAAAATGTGCAGATGTCCCTGAATTTGCATCATAATCTTTCTAAGCGCGAACTAGATAAAAGAGCAGAGTTAATACTAGATGTAGTTCACTTAATGCACAGGATAAATTACTATCCTGAACAACTTTCTGAAGGACAAAAGCAAAGAGTTGCGATCGCTAGGGCTTTGGTTAGTCAACCGAGAGTAGTTCTTGCTGATGAACCAACTGCTTCTTTAGATAAAAATAGTGGACGTGATGTTGTTGAATTGATGCAACAACTTGCAAAAAACCAAGGTTGTGCAATCTTGCTAGTCACTCATGATAACCGCATCCTTGATATTGCTGATCGCATTATTCATATGGAAGATGGGTGTTTGTATTAGCGCATCCGTGAGAGTTTAGAATAAAGCGCTTTTTGTTAATCAGCTAAAATACTCAAAATAGTCTTAAGAAGAATGATAATCGTGTATGGGGAGAGGGGGATAAATTCAGCTTGGTGACTGGCTTTCGGAGATATTTAACCACGCCTAAGTCTTGATTCTCTAGGGCAGCAAAGTCAGTAGGCCGAAAACTTCTGCGATCGCTACCCTTAGCTTTTGAGATGATTTATAAAGGTCAAAAACAAGGTAGGATTCCGGTTAAGTAATCACCTCACAAAATCGCGTTGCTCCCCTGGTTGTATTAGTTGGGCTTTTGGAGCAACAGACCTCTCTTTGTCCCAAGGAGATCATGACTGATACAAGCGGTTACAGTGATATGATATTCGGTCTTTTCTGGCTACTGGGCTACCAGTTCAGCCCCCGCCTGGCTGATGTGGGGGAGGCATTTAGATCCAATACTAAATGATGACGTTGTAATTGAGCAAAATTGAAAATGCGATACCAGTCAGGGTCAGGGCTGTTTCTTAACTTAGTGCTATTGGATCAAAGCATAATCAAACCCAGTCTTATACCCAAAGCAACAGCCTCGGTGCGGCTGGAGACACTGAGCTTTTGAAAAATGGACGAGAGATGAAATTTGACGGTATGCTCAGAAATATGTAAACGTTTAGCGATCGCTTTATTTCCCAACCCTGACCCCAGCATGACTAAAACTTCTATCTCCCGTGGTGTCAGGCTTTTTACAGGATTTGTGACTACTTTTTCTCGAATAGACAGTAATTCTACAGCATTCGGGTGCAGCACCAGCAAACCAGAAGCGATCGCTTCCACAGCAGCGACAATTTCTGACTCTGTGCTAGTACTGGGCAATATCCCCCGGATACCAGAACGTAACGCCGTCTCTAAGTCGATGCTGTCGAGATCCTCAACAATGACAATCATTGCCAATGGGTATTGATCTTCTTGAATGACCAGCAATTTTTCCCACACTGATTGTTGAAGATTACCGCTTAAATCTACCAGCACCACATCTGGTTGTAATTGCCCAACTTCCCTTGTCAATACATCCAAATCGGATGCACTCCCTACAACCGTCAACCGAGGATTGGTAGTCACCACAGCTGATAACCCTGCCCGCACTACAGGGGAAGTAGCAACTACCATCACCTGGATCATGTCGCCTCCACAGCAGTTTTCCCAGCTTGCACTGCAACATAAATCAGGAATTGCTGCCCACCGCGTAGGAGTTGTATCGGCATTGCTTTACTTTCATGGAGATATTTAGTTAAGTCATTCATACTAGTGAATAATCGCCCCGAAACTCCAACTAAAACATCGCCGATTTGCACTCCAGCAGTTTCTGCCGCACTGCCAGGTAAAATTGACAACACCAATAAACCCAAGCTACGCCGATCTAAAAGCACAGGTTGCAGTGTGACTCCCAGTTGCTCCCGCCGATTTGCCTGTAAAAAACGCTCAACGGTGTTGCTCTTAACTGCCACAGCTAAACCATTGACAATCATGGTGTTAATTCCGACGACAAGACCTTGACAGTCGGCAAGTGGCCCCCCAGAATTTCCCGGATATAACTGTAAATCGGCCATAACTGCTTGCTGATTATTTGCATAGATAATCCCAGTTGTCACAGCACCACTGTCAGCAAAGGGATTACCCACCGCCAAGACTAATTCACCCACTCGTAGCGCCTCAGAATTACCGATGGTTGCAGCGGTTAAATCAGTGACGACAATTTTTAACGCTGCTAAATCCTGCTGTGGATCAAATTGTGTACGCACCGCATCAAATACCCTGCCGTCTGCCAATTCCACAGTTGCGCGGTTGCTGGTTGCGACGTGGGCATTAGTGATAATTAGTCCGTCAGATTGCCAAATTACACCAGAACCGACTCCCAGAGAGCCGCTTTTCACTTTGACAGTGCAATCGCGTAACCTAGCAGCTACCTCTGTCAATTCCGCAGCAACGTTAGTTAATGTTATGTTTGCCATCATCTCAAAGTTCCGAATTCCTTTCTTACGAATTACAAAGGTCGTTCGCCAACTGCCACAGCTAACTCAACTAACACTCCACCCCGCACAACTTGTACGTTGACAGCTTTACCAATGCGATCGCTATTATTAAGCAGCGCCAGCACATCACCTGTATCGCCCACAGTTACGCCATCGAACGTTACCAAAACATCGCCAAGCAGTACACCTGCATTTTCAGCGGGGCCTGAAGCCTCAACATTAACGACGATTACACCAGTTGCAGAACTTAAATTGAGAGCAGTTGTTAGATTCTTTGGTAAGCGTACAGGTTGCATTCCCACACCCAAGTAGCCCTTGTCAATGCGTCCTTTTGCTACTAATTGGTCAATGACGCGATCAACTGTAGCAGTGGGGATAGTCAGAGCAGTACCACGTCGCCCCGATGTATTCATACCTACCACAAAACCAGCGGCATCCACGAGCGGCCCACCTGCAAAACCAGAGTAAAGGGTGATATCTGGACGGATGAATTGGTCAATATTCCCGCCATTCATACTCCGCCAAGCACCGCTAACCACACTGACCGCACCCATCGCCGCCCTTAAGTCACCTTCGCTACCTCTTGCCAGTCCTAGCACCAGATGACCGACTTTGAGCGTTTTGGCATCGCCAACTTTTGCCACAGGTATTTCTACATTTTCTAGCTTAAAAACAGCTAAATCAGTGCTAGAATCATGACCGATGAGTGTTATCGGTGCAGTGCTACCATTTGACAAGGTAATTATGATATCGTCATAGCGCTGGAGAGACTCATCAGAGGTAACAATGATGCCATTACGCCAGTGAATGCCACTTGGGGAGAGACGTGTACCCCCATTTACCGCAACCACAGCACTCCCGGCTTGTTCTACGGTGTCAGCTAAACTGTTGGATAAAGCCAGTAATGAAGACATAAGATTTTTCCGCCAACGTTCTTAGATGTTCATATCGTGCCGTTTGATCAACACAGATGGCATCGGAAAAATGGGGAGATTTCATCCTAGAAAAATGGCTAGTACAGCACGGCGTAAATCCACTTAGGAACGTGGATTAAATAAAATGCAATAATGTTTGGGGAATGTCAAGAGATTCCGTGTCAATACCTGGTGTTTGTAACTCTATATTGTTCGTGACTGACACCGAATCACAAGAAAATGCTTCATCCCGATTAAACCACTGCCCGAAAATCGAATCACGCTGATCATCAGGGGCAACGAATTGATAAACGCACTCCCGATTTTCCCTCCTCCGTTTGGGATACCAGCAGTCATCATCCTTATTTAGGATAGAAAACCAGCGTCCGCAATTCAAGACTTTCTCTAGCTGGGGCATCTGGTGGGCTTGTTGGGTCATCAAACGCAGTATGAGCAGGAAACCTCGCCCGTCCGTCCTCTGCCGAGTCAAAGCACTTAAACAATAGTGCCTCCGAGGGTTGCATTTGGGGGAAATAGAACCATTGATGTGTTGGATTATAGGTTATTAAGTAGCTTTCACCAACGTAATCGCGGTACACGAGGTCACTAGCTACTAGGTCTGTTGGTGCGATACTTTGAGCGTCGCACACGGCTAAAGGTGACTCATAAACTGGGGCGAACGCTCGCCAAATGTTAATGAAAGCAAATCTTTGCTGTAGCAATTCATCAATGTTATCTATCCCCCTCAAGGTCAATTCCTTGCGTGCGCGAGTATAGCCAGATTTGGCTGTCACGTCGTTATGTACACGCTTGATCGGCTCACTGATCCCGCTTTCACCGGATAAAGAGCGTTGAGCGTTACGGAGAGTGTGATCGAATATCACCACCTTTTGGGCACCTGTTACCTCTTTCAAGAGTTGCTCGGCTTCAGGATAATAGACACGAAGAATCTCATCTTCGTCATAAAAATTGCGGACACTGCTATGAGCTACAACTTGTCTAAAGCCTTCTCGATCTAGGGATATGTCTTGTGAAACCGCCCGGATATTATAGATTGGCATCAAGTGTGTCTCGAACTTCCGGTTGGATGGTGGAATCCCTGGTGGTGGTTCGTAGGCATAGATGACAGGTTTTTCTGCCATTGGCGTAAAGTAAGTTAGTTTTGCCTCAACATGCGGCAGGTCAAGTAAAAAACTACTGTCTAGGCTCATAAAACATCCTTTTTCAGTATAGTTAAATACTTAAATTTGAGTAATTATAAGCTGTGTGTCCCGTTTGAGTGAGCGGACTAGTACCGCAAGGCGTAATTCGTAATTCGTAATTCGTAATTCGTAATTCGTAATTCGTAATTCGTAATT
>NZ_JABXKH010000139.1 GCF_017115105.1 Nostoc sp. NMS2 | reverse complement strand
TCACCACTCTCTCCGACGACTGATTCCTCTTAAATTTTTGAATTTGGAATTGCTGGTAAAAACTGGATAGAATCGCGGTCTATTTGGCTGGCTACTTGAGGTAGGAATAAATCGAGAAACTCAACAAAAAATGTAGATATTAATTCTTTGAAAAGCCTGTCATGGTCAATCATTCTAGCAACTCCTCCAACACGGGGCAGATATAGCGTAGCTGACACCAGGGGTAAAATAGTACAAATTTACCTAAAATCGAGGTTTGTAGTATGCCAATGACAAAACTAAAGCCCTTATTCTTTCGTTACAGGCTTGTCTAACAAGGAGCAAGCATGACTTGAATGATTTATCTAAAAGTGATAGCTAAAAAGCTTATACAATAATACTTTCAACCCATTTTGCCCCTAATATCAGCTACTGCTATATTTACCCTTTACTACAAAACGAATTGAGTTAAGTTGCCAAGAGGGAAACTCTATAATGGTATTATTTTATACATGCTAAACTTATTAATGGTACGGCACGTAATGTTAACTTCTGCATTATTTATTACAATAATCCCTTGGAACTTCCCTTTTGTCTTTTAATTTATCTTCAATCACTCACAACCATTTATATTTTTTGGTTGTGCGACTTGAATCTACCTGTAATAAACTCTCGCTTATTTAGATGTTTTGTTGTACGTTTGTTAACTCGCTCTCGCCACATCTGGTAACTAGATTCTTTCATTTCACGCTTCATTAAAGCAATTACCTGTTTCTCAAGCAGTCCAAACTGAGATTCAATGGCTTCCATAGGTGTCCTATCTTCCCATGCCATTTCAATGATCCGCTCAATGGTTTCAGAATTTAGATCAGGTAATTTCATTTCTTTTCTAGCCTTTATTTAACTACTTTTCTTTGAAATTATTTCTTAGAGTCCGTCACAGCCCGTAAATAGTAGGACTCGGCTAACTTGTTTTTATATCTTAGATGTTTAGCTGTTGAGTTGGTGTCATAATCTTTATTCAGTTTGCTGATTTCAAAACAGACAATTATTGTAACTACTATGAATGTAAGTAAGAATTTATTGCTCTTGTCTTACTATTAAGTCCAGTTCTATTTTCAATTTTTGACAATCGCTTCAAGCTGACTAAGCAGATTTTCTAGCTGTTGAGTTTTTTTCGGATCACTCCAAAGCATCTTGTTTTTCTTTGCCACCTCAATCGTGTTAGTTAAGCGTTGTTTCAGGCTTACAGGTTCGGACTCGGACAGTGCTTTTTTACTACCATTCAATGCTTTAACTCGTTGCTTGATTTCAGAAAGGCTAAGGAAATTATTGATAGCTTCTTCTAAAACTTTTTGCCTGCTATCTTTGTCTTTGACACTAGCAATCAAAATTCCTTTAGTGTAATGAATTTTACCTTGACGAATAGCATTCAATATTTCTACTGGTTTTTTAAATAAGGGAAGTCGAGTTGCAACGAATGATTGCCAAGTAATTCGCCCGAATGAATTAAATACCTGTTGAACAAGTTCAGCTTCTTGACTAACCAAAACGTTTTGGTTAACAGTATTTTTTGTTGCGTTGTTCATTCGGTAAAGAAAACTAACAACTTGCTCAGTTTCATAGCCCAGTTGAATTTCAAGCACTCGCAAAGTGTTGTCTAATTCCTCTAAAGCACTGAAGTCACGACGATTTGTATTTTCTGATATCGCAGCATAAAAAGCGGTATGATCATCCCAATCAAAAACCTTGACTGGTATCTCTTCCAATTTTAGTATCGCTGCTGCTTTTAATCGCCGAAGTCCTGCAACCAACTCATATTTTTCAGATTGAGTGGGATGGGGACGTACCCATAGAGGAGAACGAATTCCATTGGGTTGAATATCATTTAGCGCCCATTGTTGTAGCTCTTCTAAATCATAGTAATGCCGAACTGGTTTGCCATCTGGAATAAATGTGAATGTACAAACAATTGCGCTGTGCGGAATGATTTGTTCTTGAGCTATTTCCGCTATTTGTACAATTTCCTGAGTAGTGGCTTGTCCAAAGACAAAATTTAGTTCTTCATTGTTAGCAATATTATCCTTGAGTTTTCGTCGAGTCATGATTCTAATTCAAATAACTTCAAAGCTTCTGTTAGGATTTTGACGTAAGCACTTGCCGCCGCTTTAGGAGCTTCTCCCTTCATACGAAACACTGTACTACCTTGTCCAGGTGCATCCTTAATACATTGACGGTCAGGAAGGGTAGTATTAAGCAAAGGTATAATACCGCTTTGCAAAGCTTCTCTAGCTTCTCGTAACAAAATAGTGTTGTCTTTTACTGCATTTAGATAAATCGCTGCTATCGGTAGCCCTCCTCGAATTTCCTTTGCTTGACGCACAAATTGTACAATTTTACCTGTACTTGCTAAATCGATCATGGAGTCCCTGCAAGGAATAAGTACTAAATTAGAACGGATCAAAATTGCTTTTGTCACCTCACTTGCATTTCCTGGGCCATCAACAATTACAACATCATAAGACTCTGCTAACTTTGGAAGTTCGTCAAATAAAACCTCTGGATCACCAATGACCTTACAAGGCAAGTTGAGATCCTTCAACCAACTTGATGAGCTTTCCTGCCCATCTGCATCAACTAAAATAGTGGAATGCCCCATCTGGGTAAACCAATCAACAGCATGAACTGCTCCTGTTGATTTCCCTGCTCCACCTTTCTGGTTAGCAAATGCCAAAATTTTAGGAAGCTTTTCAGATTTGGTCGTAGTCTTCGTAGGCTTGGATTTTACCATAGGAGCAATTCTCACTTTGCAACAATTGTATTAGCCTTCATAGAATTATCATTTCCAAGATAATTTTCAAGTATTCTTTTAGAACAGATTCAGCAGATTATCTATTATCGAAATAAGTCAATTAACCAAAATGTATGGCTTGATGTTATCACTGATTCAAAAAAAAGAATAAAAATAAAGTTAACCAAAACGTTTTGGTTAAATAAAACGAATATAAGTAACCCCCCTGACAGAAAGACTAATGAAATCTACCGAGCGTCCATCTAAAACATCAGAGAAACAAGGCCCAAAGCTCAACGGTCAAATTTCCAAATTTAGCCCTACCCCGGCTGATGACAAGTTACCGGAAGAACTCACAACTGGCCAACAGCCTGGCCATGCCCCTGTTGAGGAAAAACCCCTAGAGCCGCCAAAAGTTGAGCCGCAGGTAACTGGCAAGCGCAACAAGAAAAAAATAGATTTACCACCAGCAACCAAACCTTATATACCCTTTCAAGACCGCCCCGAAGAACCAGAATTACCGCCAGAACCCTGTCAGCACATGCAATTCCTGGATTGCAACTCGGAGGTAGGGCGTGTGATATTCGAGTGCTATCATTGCCAGCAGGGGATAATCAGCGAGTACACCGGAGAACCCGTAATGGGCGAGTACAAAGGACGACCTTCAGTAATTTTCACAAAAGTAAAATGTCCCAACTGTGAGCAAACAGCGATTAGACTGCAAGTAAGGGAAGTACTTTCCACTACGGCGATACCTTCACCTTGGCAGCAATGATGGCACACTCCCTCTTCAAAAGTGATTAGTAAGAGATATTTACGATTGATAATGCAAATGAGATTTTTACCCTCAATAATAACTGCACTAACGGCACTGACACTAACTAGTTG
>NZ_JABXKH010000070.1 GCF_017115105.1 Nostoc sp. NMS2 | reverse complement strand
AAAAACATCTCTGATGTTCTTTTAGCACAGAGTGTTACTATTTTGGAGATGTCTACTGGTCAACTCCGGTAAGTCAGAGTCAGAATCAAAGGTGACACAAGGTACAAAAGGACGGTTGCAAGCAGGTAAGAAATAATATTAGCCTTTAGCATTGGGACTACTTCAAAATAAAATGATTGACAGTTTCTTAAGCTACGATTGAGGTAAAATCTCCTCTTCACTAAAAGAGAAAAATTCATGTTGAAAATATTTTTTGTGTCAATAATTATGTTTCTTTCTTCGTTGCTTTTAGCTCCAATCGCTTTTAGTATGCCACTGTCACAAAACTTAGCATTGATTGCAGAAGTGACTGTAACTAATCCTCAGCCGCAGGTGAAATTAGAACCAACTGAAACTGTTCAATCCTCTAAAACTACACAAAATAATCAAAAACAGGATAGTTCTGCAAAAACATTAGAGTCAACTTCTAAGCAAACACCAAAACCCATAGTCCAACGTACTAATCCTCAACCACCTCATCCTTATGATATGGAGAAAATGAAAAAATTCGATCGACAACTGTATGGAGACTAAAATTTTAGAAGGGTGGTACGGGAAGTGGTTTTGCTTTCGCTGTTGTGATTGGATTTGCTCCCCCTGAGCCGACCTCAAATTGAGTCATCATATCGTGGTCTTCATGAACCAAGTTATGGCAGTGCATCATATACTTACCTGCATGAGGTCCATATTTGGCTATCACCCGTACAGTTTGACCTGATTCCACCAAGAATACATCTTTCCAACCTCGTTCATAGGGTAATGGTGGCAAGCCATTGCGGTCTATCATCTGTAAATCTACAAGATGAATGTGTACAGGATGTACCCACTCACCTCCAGTATTTACGAGGTTCCAAATCTCAACATCACCGACACTCGGATTGGCATCAACCCTGTTTTTATCCCAAGTTCTATTGTTAATCTGCCATAGTTGGTTGCCACGACCAAACCTAAAGGTTCTGGCTCTGACTGCTGAAGATACTGGTATTATCTGTACAGGACGTAAAGTATTGGGTATGTCACTATCATCGCTTTCTTGCCTGACCACATCAAAACGCATTACTTGCTGAGTACGATTGTCAGAATCGATGTTACTTGAGAATATAGGATTCTGTAACACTATTTGGGTACCAATGGGGTATTTAGAAAAATCGATAATAAATTCATAACGTTCAGCGACACCAATCCGTAGATTTTTCGTTCTGACGGGAGCGCTGAGTAATCCAGCATCGGAGGCGATGATAATTAAATCATCTTTTGTACTCAGTTGTAGTTGACATGTGCGGGAAGTACCAGCATTTAATATTCGGAAACGATACTTGCGATTCGCTACCTCCATCCGAGGATAAGGTACTCCATTCACCAGCATGATATCGCCATATAAACCTCTTTGACGGCGATCGTCAAAAATAAGGGAGCCATCACTGTCAAATCTTTTGTCTTGAATAATCAGAGGTATATCGTAGTCTCCTTTCGGCAAAGGCAGATTTAACTCTAGGTCATCCTCAATAATGTACATGCCTGCTAACCCCATATACACATGACGCGAGGTTTGGTGAAGTGCGTGGTCATGATACCAGAGGGTAGCCGCCCGGTTGTTAGGATAGATATAATCTTTGTAGTAACCAAAGGGAACAAAGTCTTCTGCGTAACCATCATACTGAGGTAAAGAAGCCATCCCATGCAGATGGATTACCATTGATTCTGGCAAATTATTAATAAAACGTACTATTGATTGTCTACCGCGTTGCGCCCGAATAGTAGGGCCAGGTGTCATGCCATTGTAGCCCCAAATTTTAGTGCTTAATCCTGGTAACATCTCTACTTGGCTTTGTTGCATAGTAATCTCGTAGTAATCTCCAGTAGAGTCACTATGTACAGGATTGAGAACAGGTGGAATCCGAAATGGCTGTTGAAAAGGTTGAATTTGTGGGCTGAACTGGCCAGCTCCCATACTCAAAGCCCCTAGCGGTAGCATAAGCGTACTCTTTCCGATTAAGTTGAGTGCATCTCGTCTAGTAATTACCATACTGATGTCCTTTTTTTAGTATTCGGCTCTGAGTCTTTTTATCTACACAAATATGCTTTTCAATACTTATATAGCAGGTATGAAAGCTACCTAAAACCATTTCGCATCTACGCGCTCACTCGTGAGCAAGATGATTTGTATGTATAAACATATAACACCTACCCTCTTCCATTTAAGGTATTGAAGTATTTTTTTACTAATTCACCCGATTTTCAAATAGCCAGCGCACCTCCACAACATTTTGATGTGATACTTGGAGGACTGGCAGCTCTTAAAGACGAACTCAATTGGTTTAAAGAAAAAGCTACCCAACGACAACTGAATCTTAATATAAAAAAACAACCAACCTGTAGAGAATACTGTGAATATATGCACAGCCTTGCAGACAAACCTTATCCTGTACAAGCAACTGCATTTTGGGCTATTGAATTAGCCTATAATCAAGGTTGGCAACTACCAGGTAATATGCCTGCACCTGACAATGAATTTGCACAAAGATGGGGAAATATTGATTTTACAAAATATGTAAAACTTTTGTCATAGCAAGCTGATGAGGTTTTAGAAACGGCACAGGAAGATATTCAAAAACAAGCTGAAGAATCTTTTTTAATGGTTGCAAAATTTGAACATAATTTCTGGCAGATGGCTTTTCACACAGCACAGCATGAATCAAAATAGTTTTTACCGGACGAGTGTGAAACGCCCGCAAATTCTTCTTAATTTCTTACAGCCAAACCTACATCTTACACCCAAAAACTAGTAATATCAAGGGTTAGCGCTTTTCAAGCGTGCCATTCAATTATGACCCAACATTGGGAATCAACTTAACCGGAACATGACCTTAGCAAGCTTGCCAAACCCTTAAGTAAAGGCATATTCAATTTCTGCGGGATCACAAATCTCTGTTAGTTTGGATTTCAGCCCAGGAAGTTCTCTAACCTCAATACAGATATTTACAGGGAAGTTAAACCCCCAAACTTTGTTAAAAAATGAAATGCTTAATGGTATTATAGTACAAACTAACTATCAAGAGTTTTGTAGTTATTTGGGACAGTAATATTTTTTAACCATTTGTAGTTAAAAAGTGAGGAATGCGCTTTGACAAATTTTAATTCCCTACTTTCATGGTAAGTGCTTTAAGTCCAAAACAGAGCGCCTGGTTGTGGGATGATATATGCCAAAATCACGAAAACTAGAAGAAACTTTATCTATTCTTGCCCAAATTCGAGCGCATCCCACAAGTGAAGAAGGGATCATAATTTTACGCCAAGTTCTCAAGAGCAAATATTCTATAGCTGTTGCCCAAGCAGCCAAGATAGTTGGCGAATCTACAATCACTGAGTTGGTTGGCGATCTTGTAGAAGCTTTTGCTCGAATGATGGAAACTGTCTTTTTGCGATCGCATGAAGGCGGGCACTTCGTGTCATCGCTCAGTCTCAGTAATAGTTATTATTTCATCTTTTGTTGTTGCGATCGCCTACGGCGGGTGCTTGCACCATCGCTCAACTGGGAGCATCCCCAAACATGATCACCAAAATTGGACAAGACCCCATTATGGTTCTTGTCAGCTTTTGGTGATGATGAAAGGTTACGCGCTTTAAGGCAGAAGGC
>NZ_JABXKH010000086.1 GCF_017115105.1 Nostoc sp. NMS2 | reverse complement strand
GAATTAAATCTTACCCTACCTCGGATGGTGTCACTTTGTTTCCAACAAAGATTGCTGATCAGGCAAGTCCTCTTGTCAATAGGCTTTGAGACGCGCTAACCCTGTCTAATTATCAGGCTAACCAAAAGTGCGATGTCTACAACGGCTACGCCTAAGCCCAACCATGACATAACGAAGATTATGTAATGGGAAGTCGTTATCGTTTTAGTCAATAATCAAATTAAGTAAAGAGTCAGGCTGAGGAGTTAAAATTTATAACTCGGAACTCATAACTACTCACTTAAATTTCTCCATTCACCTGCATTTGATGAACTTGATCTGCTAGCTCTTGACGACCTTGATCATCTAGCTTATCAATAGCTAACATTCCCATCAAAATCACTTCTTTCAGTGTTAAACGTGTTGAATGTGCCTGTTTTTGCACAATCTCCTTGATAATTGGACTGACACCAATCGCTGTACTAGCTCTAGCCACGGAAAAAAACACTAATGATTAAGCCTAAATCTTAGCACTTCCAATGAACTTATTTTTTATAGTTAAAACTTAATTTAAATGTGTTTCAACTCATACTTCTATGAGTAAACATAAACTTGAAATCATATATACAGAACTACAACAGAAGTACAGATAATTATTCTACTACTGGAAAATCTCTATCAAACCCTTAATCATCGCATCAAAGCTAAAGACTAACTTTTGGATGAAAATAAATTTATCTTTTGTTATCCCAGAGTAATATGTATATTATTTGACAATACTGGAGATGATTTCAGAATTATCCCAAACAAATTTGAGCGTTTAACTTTTTTTGAGCAAGTTCTCGAACATCAATAATAATAACCTTTTGCTTGCTCACTAAGGACAGATCGTCGTATGATATCAACTAATCTCCAAGGTGATACACACTTACAATGTTTGCGATCGCTGAGTTATAAAAAAAGTCAGTTTGTAAAAATAGTGCTTTCAGTACCAGTATTCTCGCAAATCAGACTTGTATACCACCGAAAAAACCGTACTTTAAAGAGATCGTAAATTGTCTAAGATAATCTCCTCAACACGCTTTACAGAACTATACAGTGTAAATAAGAATAATAACTTAACCGAAGTAAAATTTTCCTGACTACAGGCAACTAATGCTGTGATAGGGAAAAGCAGTGAGTAGAGGAGAGAGAAAGCGATGAGGGACCCTTATCTGTTGGCAGCAGGCTTGTTAACAGGATTAGCAATACCAGCATCGGCTCTTCCACATTTGTCAATTGTCCTGCCAGAAAGTTCTAGATTCCTGTGGGATTTAAAACAAGGCTCGCAGACAATAGTAAGCAGACAAATCATCCCCAGCGTTGATCTCTCCTTACCAGAACTCAGTGGGCAAGCGTTCCAACCCCTAAAAAATTCGCAGCCGACGGTAGACGAGAAAAACGTCTCTAGCGTACCCGAACCTAGTAGTGAGGGATTACCAGCGCCAACAGAATCATTAGTCAAACCCAGCGCCCAAGCAGCTGGTATTTCATTGACATCTGGTAATCAACTTTACTACCAAAGATTGGCGGCTCTGAAAACAGGTCAGATTTATAAGCGCGTAGATAGTGATAATTTGCAATCTTTGTGGGAGTCGATCAGGAAGCGTCAACTAACTTATGATGACTGGAAAAGTTTACTCGCTTTAGAAGCTAGAGCGATCGCTCAAGGTCAAGGTGCAAATCATCTAAGCATCTTAGTTGGTGATTCTTTGAGCATGTGGTTTCCTAGAGAAAAACTGCCTACTGGGAAATTGTGGCTCAATCAAGGCATCTCTGGAGATACTTCCAGTGGGGTTTTAAAAAGGTTGGGGGCATTTTCGGCAACCCGGCCGGATGTGATTTATGTCATGGCTGGGATTAACGATTTACGAAAAGGCGCTAGTGATGACACAATTTTGCGTAATTATCGCCGGATTGTCCGTCGTTTACGGAATTCTCACCCAAAAGCTCAAATCATTGTCCAATCAATTTTGCCTACTCGCCTAGCAAAACTTTCCAATAGCCGCATTCGTCACATCAACACCCAACTAACCCAAATTGCTAAACAAGAAGGCGCTAATTATCTAAATATTTATAGCTGGTTTACCGATATGGAAGGCAATATGCGCCTAGAGTTGACCACAGATGGTTTGCACCTGTCGCAAGAGGGTTATGATGTGTGGCGCTCGGCACTACAGCAGATAGAATACAAGGTGACTCAGCGTGAAGATTGAGCGATCGCTATTTTTATGGAAAAACAGCCCGATAATACCTAGAGGATTAACGGTTGCTTTCTAGTTTCTGTAGAAGGTAAAGAAGTATAAACTGGATCTCCATATAACAAAAATCTTATGCCTTAACGCCCAAAGCTTCCCGATTCACAACCTGATTCAACTTGCCACTGCGATAACCTTCCAAATCCAGAGTTACGTAAAGAAATCCGAAATCCTGAAATACAGAAACTACTTTTTGTAAATCTGTCGTTAACACAAACTCTTTAATTTGTTCTGGTGATAATTCAATGCGTGCAGTATCTCCTTCCGATCGCACCCGCAAATTCTGCCAACCCAGCTTTCTTAAGAAAATTTCTGCTCTGCCAACTCGTTGTAACTTAGCGACAGTAATCTCTTCACCATAAGGAAACCGGGAACTGAGACAAGGTTGAGCGGGTTTATCCCACCAAGGTAAACCGAGTTGTTGCGAAAGTTGGCGAACTTCAACTTTGCTGACACCCACTTCGGCTAAAGGCGATCGCGCCCCTCTTTCTTTCGCTGCCTGAATTCCTGGGCGATAATCATGCAAATCATCGGCATTTACCCCATCCACCACGTAGGGATAACCCAACTGCAAAGCTAAAGGTTTGAGAGTGTCATGCAACTCACTTTTGCAAAAATAACAGCGATTAACCGGGTTAGAAGTGTAATTGGGATTTTCCATCTCGTGAGTCTGGACGATTTTATGAGCAATCCCAATAGTTGCGGCTTGAATTTTGGCATCTTCCAACTCTTCTGGCAACAGCGAAGGAGAAACAGCCGTGACAGCCAGAGCGCGATCGCCCAAGGCATCATAAGCAATTTTAGCAACCAAAGTACTATCAACGCCCCCAGAGTAGGCAATCAATGCCTGCTCCATCTCTTGAAACAAGGCTTTTAATTGCTCAAATTTTTCTGTCAGCATCATTTCCCAGTCCTACTCAAACCCTATAGCACCCAACAATTTTTATTGTAGTCATTTGTTATGGGGCATTGGGAATTGGGAATTGGGCATGGAAAAGAGGCAGAGGGGCAGGGGGCAGGGGGAAAACTCTTCTCCCTTGCTCCCTGCTCCCTGCTCCCTGCTCCCCACTCCCTACTCCCCATCAACTAAGTTTGGTGCTTTACTGTACTTGGCTACCAGACTGGCTAAAAGTGGTAAATCAATCGGTTTAGAAATATAGTCATTTACTCCAGCTGTTAGACAGGTTTCGCGATCGCCTTTCATCGCCATTGCTGTTTGAACTATTATCGGAATCGCTTGATATTGCCCGGCTTCTCGCAGTTGTCGCACCAAGTCAAGACCATTTCCATCTGCCAGATAAACATCCATTAAAATCACTGCTGGATCTAGCTGTGTTAGAGCTTTCCACATCTCGGCAGCATTCTTAACCCAAGTCACCTGATATCCTAATTTCTGTAGATAAATTTGCATCAACTCAGCGTTGGGTAAGTCATTTTCTACCAGCAAAACATCTACAGAATAACTAGGGGTAAAAGGCAAAAGAGATGAGAAGTATTTTGCCTCCCCCGCTCCCCC
>NZ_JABXKH010000074.1 GCF_017115105.1 Nostoc sp. NMS2 | reverse complement strand
TGTATAGCCCCAGACTTCTAGTCTGAGGGCAATCCGCCAAAAGTGGATGCTCCCTAGTCATTCTTCCTTAAAAAGGAACATCATGCTTTTAAAATTATTGAGCTATGGGTTTTTAGAAAATAGAAGATTTGCTTTCTGCTGCTTCAACAAAAGCCTCAAATTTAGCATAAGGTGTCCATTGAATAGCCCCATCTCGTCCTGTAAAAAATAGTTTTGTTTTACTTTGATAAAGTTCAGATAAAATCTTTGGATCAAAGTTAACAGAAGAAGCGATCGCTACTTGTGGTTGTAGAGCAATAACCAAATCTTTTAATGACTGAGAACCACACCATAAAACTTGTGGACGAGGCAAACTCCCATTTTTAATTAATTGCTGTACCTCTTTAGACTTGACATTGCCTACTAATAACCAATTTTGATCTAAAATTTGCAATTGTAAGATAGGTAATTGATCGTTGATTAATTGTGCCACTATTGAACCCGCTTTTACAGCTTGACCAACTGCCATCGGCTGGTAATATCCCTGATACTTTTGTAACTCTTGTTGAATTGCCTGAGTTGCAATAGAATTTTCTGGATTGGGGGAATATTCATAAAAATTTTTGATTGGTAAACGTTGCAGTAATTCCAACCAAGCATTACTTTTATTGCCTTGGAAATCAGTTGCGATCGCCCAATTGATTTGATTTACACCCTGCTGTTGTAAAAACGGTAAGATTGTGAAACGTCCAGTCCCTTCATCACCACTATTAATTACAGTTACAGTCCCTCTATCTTGAACAACTACAATTGGTTCCGTACCAGATTCTAATACCGTTATCCTAAATAATGTATTTGTAGAATGCCAAAGGGGGATGAATACTAAACCAATCGCAATCACATTAGCAACCCACCACCGTCGCTGCCACCAAGGAACTAACCAAACCAGTATAATCAGTACATAAATCGCTAGAAGCTGCCAAATAGATATGCTGCCTACAGCAACAGAATTTCCTGGCAACTTGCTAAAAAATTCCACTAATTTAATTAGCCAGTCTGTCGGATAATGTAACACCGCAGCAAGAAAGCTTCCTGCCTGAGTCCAAATTAAACCTACTAAGGCACTAATGATTCCACCGATGCTAATGATCGAAATTAATGGAGTACTAACCACATTTAGCAACAAACTATAAGATGGTACGACCCCAAAGACAAAAAGTTGTACAGGTAAAGTCCAAAGAGTCGCAGCCAGAGGAACGGCAATCAAAGCAGCGATCGCAGGTGGAAGCCATGCTAGACGGTTGACTAATGCTGGTACTGTTACGATTAAGCCCAGCGTTGCTAAAAAACTCAGTTGAAAGCCTAAATCCCAAATCCATAGAGGATTAAACACTAATAACAGAGTTGCTGCTAATAGTAACGATCCGAACTGTTTTACCTTCCTTTTTAATAGCAAACCAATTAATGCCGCAAAACCCATAATTACGGCTCTGAGAACCGCAGGTTGAAAACCTGTTAAACTCAGAAAAATGATTAAAGCCAAAAAACCAAGAGTAAATTGCGTTCCTTTCTTTGCCCGCCTCGTTAACTGTAAGATCACACTTAAAATCAAAGAAGTTTGGAACCCGGAAGCTGCTAAAGCATGAGCTAATCCTGCTTGTACAAATAAATCGCGGATATCGTAGGGTAAATCAACAGCTTTGCTACCTAAAACCATTGCACTGACAAGAGGCCCTTCAGGAATACCTAACCAACGAACTTGCGATCGCACAATTCGCTCTCGAATTTGCCACCATCCCCATTTACGTTCCTGATCCAAAACATTTATTTGTCGCCCAATCAAACCAGCAAACGTCCCTTCCTGCTTCAGAAACTTCTGAAAATCGAAACCACCAGGATTGGAAGCCGCCTTTGGTTTGTATAAAATCCCAGTCACAGCAATTTGTTGACTAGGGTATAACCCAGTAGCCTGAAGTATAGGCACTGTCACATACAATTTGCCCGTTACCCCTTTTGGGACACCTGCTGAACCTTTTTCATTTTTAACCTCATCTATTTGAGTCGCTTCCAGCCAAAATTGTCCTCGCTGACTACGAGTTAAGCGGGGATTACTCGCCACTTCCCCACGAACAATCACAAGTTGTTCTTGATTATTGCTATTTCCAGGCGGAACAAACTGACTAATATCTTTTGCACCTGGTTGTGGCACTCGCCATTGAAAATATAGAGTTGCCAATAATCCCACCAAACCAGCAGCTAGCCATATTCGAGGATGGGAATTAGTTTGCCAAGTGTTAGACACTGCCTTATTTTTGCTTCCAGCCTTTTCTGCTTTCTGAGCAAGTTGTTGTAAATTGGTGCGTCTTCTAAAAACAATTGCTCCCACTATCCCCAGAACCAAAATATACACACCACCCCAAGGAACTGCTGTAAACAGCAACCCAAAAATGTAGCCAAGACAAATAATTACACCACTGGTTTGAATCATAAGATTTTTTGTAAAAGCACCTGGCAACCGGAATTTGAACCTGACTTAAAAATAGTTAGGGCAGCAATAGAGAAAAATCAGCAATGCCGAATTTGGCTATAAAATTCAAAAATCAAATATTCCAAACTATTATTATCTGCTCTTGGAGCGCCTCTGCATAAGCATTTCATCTCTTTAACCAGCAACGCCAAAAAATTTTATACTTGTGGTGAAGTATAGTCCATTAAGTTTATACAAACAAAGCCCGCACAGGCGGGCCTCATACTTGTAGCCTTAATGTTCCAGACTCAAGATTTAACTGTATTTCTGATCTTTAGCAATAGCCAGATGATAAAAATATACTTAGATTAAACCCCAGTGCCGCATGGATAACCAGAAAACAAAGTCGTAGCGAATTAAATTTGCCAAGACTCTGCGTACCTTTGCGTTTACTTTGCGTTCCTCTGCGTTTAAAAACCTTACGATTTTACACAAAGCTGTACTTAGTTCGTGTAGCCACACCCTTTAAGATGTTGGGCTTCCTGTTGAACCCACACTATCTTTAAGCAAAGGAAAACCCAACTTCTCCCTTTGCTCAACATATAAATGAGCCACCTTTCTAGCCAAATGCCGAATCCTGGCAATATAACGAGTTCTCTCCGTCACCGAAATCACACCTCTGGCATCCAGCAAATTGAACGTGTGTGAACACTTCATTACATAATCTAAGCTAGGCAAAACCAATCCTCGCTCCGTCAATTGCGTAGCTTCCTGCTCATACAAATTAAATAGTGTCAGTAGCAACTCAGGATTCGACGCCTCAAAATTGTATGTACACTGCTCAATCTCTCCCTGGAGGTAAACATCACCATAAGTAATGTTGTCTGTCCAATGAATCTTAGTAATTGCCTCTACTTGCTGGAGATACATTGTCAGCCGCTCTAAACCATAAGTAATCTCAATCGACACTGGACGGCAATCAATTCCTCCACACTGTTGGAAGTAGGTAAATTGAGTAATTTCCATTCCATCCAACCATACTTCCCACCCAGTGCCCCAAGCTCCCACCGTCGCATCTTCCCAGTTATCCTCTACAAACCGAATATCGTGGTCTTCAGGACGAATACCTAACACCCTTAACGAATCAAGATAAATCTCCTGAATATTATCTGGTGAAGGCTTGATCAAAACTTGGTACTGATAATAGTGTTGGAAGCGGTTGGGGTTTTCGCCGTACCGTCCATCTGTAGGGCGACGACACGGTTCAACGTAGGCAACAGCCCACGGTTCCGGCCCCAATGCTCTTAAAAATGTCTGGGGATTCTTAGTCCCAGCGCCCTTTTCAACGTCGTAGGGCTGGGCTATAAGACAACCGCGCGTGCCCCAGAACTGATGCAACAAAG
>NZ_JABXKH010000064.1 GCF_017115105.1 Nostoc sp. NMS2 | reverse complement strand
ATCCCATACGTTGGCGCTTGAGCGCTGTTGTAAGGTTGTTGTCATTGTTTTATAAGTGCGGTTAGTGATTTATGAATCAGGCTCGTTTGTCTTTGCCTGTGAATACACTTTACAACGCTTTACAATTTTTAATCAAGTTTTATCACTTTTGTAAATCTGATGGGACTCATCAGGTTTACTTATTAATTAAGCAAAGTTACGAGAAAGCTAAAGGATTTGATTTCAGATGAATTTCCGCGATCGTTTGCCTAAATCTGCGATATTGCGGTTACTTATACTATTTCTATATGAAGCAGTACGAAATCAACCTTGATAAGGCAAAGGGCTAAAGCCCCTTATCCCTCTTTTATTACTCCGAAAAAATAAAATATTCGTAGGTTGGGTTGAACTTTAGTGAAACCCAACAAAACCAGGGATTGTTGGTGTTGGGTTTCGTTCCTCAACCCAACCTACACCTAAATTCATCAAAGTCTTTAAAAATAAGAGTGGATGATTTTTATCCGACGAGAGTCATAAAAGAGCGTTATGTACCAATACGCTTGGGTTAAGGATTTTTTCGATAACTACAGAGGTCTGTAGAGACGTTGCATTGCAACGTCTCTACACTGCCCGCAGAACAAGGGCTTTAGTTTTATCTGAACCGTATTCCCTTATATATAACCTCACAGATAATGGTATTGGGGACAAAAAATATTCCAACCAATGGCCGTAGCAACTTTCAAGACAGTTGCTACAATGATTTGCACTTACCTAATGAAAAAGTTAAATGTGTTGTAGATTATTTAAATAACTCCAAACATTCATTTTTTAGAATGCCTTTGGTGACTTTGATGTTTCTAAATGATTTAGCGATTACCTCTTCACAAGATAGATTAATTTGTGATTGATTTATCGAGATTAAGTCTTGAATTGAAGCACCATATACAATTTCTGATAAACCACTCCAAACACAAGCAGTTGCACACATCGGACAAGGTTCGCCAGTTGTATATATACTATAACCTTCTAAAAAAGGGCTTTTAAGTTTAGCTGTTAAACTACGAATAACGTTGATTTCAGCATGGGCTGATGGATCGTTCTCTCTGACAACAGTATTATGAGCTACGGCAACAACCTCATTATCTTTCACAATCACAGCACCGTAAGGCGTATTTCCTTCTTTTGCTTGCGCCAAAGCTAAACGCATAAAATATTCTGGAATCATAGAAGGTGAGGTTAATATAAGGAGAATTATTAATAGTATCGTATTTCTGATGCTATAACTGGGAATTAAGATTAGTTAATAGTCGAATATGTTATTGAGCAGACAAGAAACAGAATTCTACTTAAAAGACCTAGAAACACCGATAGGTAAAGCGATTAATTTAACACTTGCCGCTTTGGTACTATTATCATCAGGAATCTTTGTCGCAGAAACTTATAACATTCCTGATTCTGTACGATTTCAATTACATCTAGTCGATACTGCGATCGTCATCATATTCGCGGTGGAATATTTACTCCGTTTGTGGAGTGTAGAAAACAAAATTCAGTATGTTTTTAGCTTCTATTCGATTATTGACATAATGGCAATTTTGCCATTCTTTCTAGGGATGGTGGATATTAGCTTTATCCGGCTACTGCGATGGTTTCGGATTTTACGATTAATCAGATTTATAGATAGAAAATTTTTATTCGCTACTATCAGCACCGAAGATGGCATGATCTTTGCGCGAATATTATTTACATTATTTGCAATTGTTTTTATTTATTCTGGCTTAATATATCAAGTCGAGCATCCGGTTAATCCTCAAAATTACGGTACATTTTTTGATGCATTCTATTTCTCTGTTGTGACAATGACAACTGTGGGATTTGGCGATGTTATTCCAATTTCTGAATTAGGACGTTTGCTTACGGTATTGATGATTTTCACAGGAATTGCACTGATTCCCTGGCAAGTGGGGGATTTAATTAAGCAAGTTGTGAAAACTGCTAATCAGGTAGAAACGGTTTGTTCCAGTTGTGGATTGGCTTTCCATGATATAGATGCTGGGTTTTGTAAAAGGTGCGGGACTAAGTTACCTAGTCTGAGGGTTGATTGAAATGCGATACGCGATCGCAACTACGGTATATAGTGCTAATTACCAGGTAGTTCGAGAATATAATCAATGCCTAGCGTCAACCTCATTTCAGGATATAAAAGCTTTGGTGGCAAACTCGGCTTTTACAGTCATTTTTCCTCCACCTGTAACGGTGAAATGCGTTTTGCTGTTTATCAACCACCACAAGCAACTCAAAAACCTGTGCCAATTCTCTATTTTCTCTCTGGGTTAACTTGCACGGAAGAGAATTTTATGGTGAAGGCGGGGGGAGTGCAACGCTTTGCGGCTGAGTACGGCTTGATGCTGGTTTCACCAGATACGAGTCCGCGTAATACTGGCATTGCAGGCGAGGATGATGACTGGGACTTTGGCACGGGTGCAGGCTTTTATGTTGATGCTACAGAAGAACCGTGGCGTAAAAACTACCAAATGTATAGTTATGTCGTCCACGAACTACCTGCTTTAATTAATGCAAATTTCCCTACTCAACCTGAAAAACAAGGTATTTTCGGTCATTCAATGGGGGGACACGGGGCGCTTGTCTGTGCGATGAGAAACCCAGAACTTTACAAATCAGTATCAGCCTTTGCACCTATCACTGCACCTATGCGTTGTCCTTGGGGACAAAAGGCTTTCGGTGGTTATCTTGGTGGAAATCAAGAAAGTTGGCGTGCTTATGATGCTAGTGAATTAGTCAAACAAGTAGGATATCACAGTTCAATTCTCATTGACCAAGGGACTGCTGATAAATTTTTAACTGAACAATTACTACCTGAAGTATTTGAGAAAGCTTGTGCAAATGTTAAGCAGCCGCTAAATTTGCGTTACCAAGAGGGCTATGACCACAGTTATTATTTCATTGCTAGTTTTATTGAAGATCATATCCGCCACCATGCGATCGCTTTATTGATTACAGTAGTTTTTATCTATTTAAACCCCACGTTTCTATTTTGATTTTTGAACAAGAATACGATCGATATTTTCAGGAAATCATTGATGGAATTCGAGCGGAGCAGGCAATAACTGAGCCAAGCAAGCGATCGCCATCCTGAATTAGCACCAATAACTGCTCATCCATGCAACTCCGAGCCGGCTTTCCAATCCGTGCAGTACCTAAAGTAGTCCGTGCAGTCTCTGATACTTGTCTAATTCCGAGAATATTTTCAGGTGTTGCTACCTTACCGAGAAATGCCTGAATGTACTTGGCGATTCCACTAAAGCAATCAGCCAAAGCCATCCTGAGTGGGTCATAAGGTTTAAAAGGCCACATTACTAAGGATAGTAGCATCGCCCATCCACCTGCAATTAGACATAGCAGCGATCGCATGAGTGCGGTTTCCAAGTTTCCTGGCTGTGCGATCGTGGAAATAAATGATACCCCTACCACCAAACCAACATTTGCCCCAGCGTTACCATACATTGACGCAAAACCTGAAGCAAGTCCCCAGAAAAATGTCAGTACTACAGATAACGCTGGAATTTTAGCGACTAGAGTACCTACACATACTGAAACAGCTATTCCCAAAGTAGCCGCCGCCATCGCCTTAGCTTTGATTTGGTAAGGGCCACCAACATTTGCTAAGTTGACAAAGTGAGCCATTAAACCGACAAATAATCCGATTTCCCTTTGGTTGATGAGTTGCCCAATTAACATAGGAACCCCTAACGCTAATGCAGCCCGCAAGCCGTTGGATATTGCTGGTTTTCCTGGCTCTGGCTGGATCAGAAACCTGAGAAAATTACTTCGATTCAACTGCATCGTTTTTGTTAATAAAACAAAATTTTTATCTAAATTTTCTTAATATTCTTATATATTTGGATTTATTCTAATTCATTGTGGGCAAGTGAGAGCTTTTCCAAGGAATTAAATATTAGGATGCATATTTTGTCACTTTATCACCGACAGACTGACATCACCTTCATACCGTCCCAAAAGCGATAAGATCAAAAATAAATTCATACTGTGTTTATGGCAACCCAACTCAGTGAAGCCAAATCCCAAACTGAACTGGTAATCTCTTGGGAAGCCTTGCCCAAGGATTTTAAACTAGAGGATGAACCAGTGGAGAATACAGGTCAGCCACTTTTGGCTGGTGCTTTGCGTGAAAGCCTAGAAATCAGTGGATTCATCCAACCCCAGATGTTGATAGCTTCCAACTTTGGTCTTTGTGCGACAGTCAACGGCCAGTTTATTGCTAAAGCACCTGACTGGGTTTATGTACCATCGGTTAATCAAGTTGTGGGTAATCGTAAAAGTTATACACCCAATTTAGAAGGAGATATTCCAGCGATCGCTATCGAATTTCTATCGGATACTGAAGGTGGAGAATATTCGGTCAAGCGAACTTATCCACCAGGAAAATGGTTTTTCTATGAGCAAATTTTGCAGATTCCCATCTATATAATTTTTGAACCAGATGGCGGTTTATTAGAATATTATCAACTGGAAAATAAACGTTATGAGTTAAAGCAACCTGACGAAAATGGTCGTCATTGGATTGATGTAATGGGCTTATTTTTGGGAACTTGGCAAGGAACAAAAGAAGCTCGCACTGGTTATTGGTTGCGCTGGTGGGATCAATCTGGTAATTTATTACCGTGGGCTGTGGAACAAATTGAACAAGAACGCCAGCAAAAAGAACGACTGATTGCTTATTTGCAATCTCAGGGTATTGACCCGAATAATTTGCCTCCGTTCGAGTAGTAATTAAAAACTGCGTTTCTGAAATTAAATATGAATTTGCTCTGCCTCTAATTTAGAACCCTTTTTGTAAGGGCAATTCATGAATTGCCCCTACAAAAATTATCCAATTTTGCAAAACAGATTAGTTTACCAATTAAGCAGTCACAATATAAGGCGAGTCGATCGCCGCTACACGACCAGCGTCTACCAAGGCTTGATATACTATTGCCGCTACCTCGGCGCGTGTAGCATCACGGGTAGGATTGAGTTGTTTGAGGTTCGGGTGATTGACAATAATGTCCTTGTTTATAGCTTTTACTACCTCATCCTTGGCATATTCAGGAATCTTGGCTTGGTCATCGAAAGCTTTAATAGATGCTGTACCATCAGTAGATAGCCCCAACCCATTCACTAGGGAGACAATCACTTGCACGCGCTGAATATTTTTGTTCGGGCCGAAGGTATTGTCAGGAAAACCAGAGAGAAATAAACCTTGATATGCCTGCTGAATAACCTTGGATGCCCAGAAATCTGATGGTACATCTTTAAATTTGACCACGGGACGGTTTGGCGATGGGTTGAAAGCTTTTACTAATAATGCGGCGTATTGCGCCCGTGTCATCGTAGCATCAGGTTTAAATGTGCGATCGGGAAAACCATTAACTATCCCCAATTTGACTAATTCCCGAATAAACCCACCTGCCCAATGATTCGTAATATCGGTTAATTCGATAGTAGGCGTGGGTGTTGGTGTGGGTGTCGGAGTAGGCGTTGGCGTAGGCGTTGGTGTTGGTATGGGTGTTGGCGTGGGTGTCGGAGTAGGCGTTGGCGTGGGTGTTGGGGTAGGTATAGGTGTCGGCGTGGGAACCGAACTATCTGCAAACTCTATGCTTCCCGCGACTTTAGACGCATCTATTTTATTTCCTATAGAAACCAGCTTGTTAGAACTGGCATTCTGCAAATCAAATTTACCGTTATTGCGTAGAGTATTACCTCCTAAGTTATTGGTACCGCCGATATCCGGTAGGGCAGTTCCAATTACTGTGATCCCATCATCAGTGTTATTTTCACTGACATTGTTACGTAATAGAGGACGGGCACTACCAGAGATGACAATTCCAGAACGGTTTTCGTAAATTTTGTTATCTCGAAGGATGGGTGATGCAGTATCACTAATAGCAATGCCAAAACCTGTTTTGAAGCAAGTATTACCTTGAATTTGACCTTTGGAATTTTTAGCGATCGCAATTCCATTGGCTGCATTCTCACTGAACACATTACCTAGAATAATTGGGTTTGCCTCACCTGTAGCAAATACTCCCTCCCGCTTACAGTTGGTGAAAGTGCTATTAGCAACAGTAGGAGCAGTTGATTCAATCCAGACACCACTACCACGGCTAGCTAGATTTGTTACAGTTACCCCCCTGAGTTCGGCTTTATCCAGCAGCACAAATGTGACATTCTGACCAGCAAAAGTACGGCTCAGGTAACTACCACTCCCTTCAATCAAAATGCCCTTGCCAGTGTTTGTTTCATTACCCACCACTGTCACGCCAGATGGAACCGTTAGCGGAAAGACTTCGCCGCTAGCAGCATTATAATTCCCATCTGCCAGTTGAATCTTAGTATCAGCAGTAGCTACCTTGAGGGCTTTGGTAATAGTTTTAAACGGGGCTTGTTGGCTACCAACGTTAGTATCGCTACCTGATACTGGATTTACGTAAAAAGCTTGAGCCATATTTATACTTTAATAAAATACATAGCTATCCTAGCGCTAACTATAAAGGTGGGTAGCAGTTGATGCATTAAGTAACTTAAAGTACTTCTCATTGCAAAGTTAAAGAATTATGCAAACACTTCTGGTGTTACAATACGTTCGATCTGAGTGACAAACAAGTCATAAATGAAATTCCAAAGAGTCCACAAATCTACCTTACAAAGTCAGCAAAAACCCCAAGAAATATCCAAGTTGACACCTCGATACTTTGGTATCCAGAGTAAAGAGACATCGGAGAAGCCTCTCACCCAAGAACAAATAGATAATCAAGCCTTCCAAATTCAAAAAATGGACGCTACAAAATTAGAGATCCAGGCAAAATATGGCACGATAACGCCAGAAGGACAGGAACGCTTGGGTGTATTGCAAGCCAAGATGAATAACTTCTGGATGCAGAGAAAAGAAAGTAGCAAGGGTCAGCCTAACCTGTTAGAAATCCCTGATTTATTTACAAGGCGTGAAACACGTTTAGCACAACAGATTCAGCCACAACTTACAATTGGGCAACCTGATGATAAGTATGAGCAGGAAGCAAATAGGGTAGCTACACATGTCGTAAGCCAAATGCATCAACCGCAGAGTAAGGATATTCCCATTCAGACGGCTTCTAAACTAAAGCATCAGGTTGGTGTAAGCGATAAGAGAACAGCATCAAGTGCATCGGGTAATGTAGTGAATACAGTAGATGGGATACAGTGTAAGGTAACTCAGACAGATGGAGATGTTATCCAGCTTGTTGGCGTTCAAGATATGATTAAAAAGTTTGAACAGATAGCACAAGAAAATAAAGTTTCAACTGACTCACAACCGTGGCTGAGTGATAACAGAAAACCAACAACAGATCGGATAACGAATAAGCCTATCAAAGCAGAGGAAGAGGCGCAACAGTTAGAATCCGAGTCTGGATCGAGCATTTATACAGATTCACAAGCCTCAGATTTTCGACCTCAGCAATCAAAGGAAGAGGTGAAATCAGAAGATGAAATACCAAGTACCTCCTCTGAATCAGAAACAACCTTATTCGATATCAATCGAGAGGTTGAGAAAAATTTAAATAAAATAGCAGACTATCTTTTTTCTAAAAATAAAATAGAAGACTTTATTTTGTCTCAATATAAAGGAGGCTCAGATAGGTTCATATTAAAACAGAAGTTTAAAGTTTTTTACGACGATATAATGCAATCATCACGAAAATCATTAACTGATTTACTGTCAAGTAAAATCCAAAATGGACTCACTGAAATTACTCCTTTAAGCGATGAAGAAATCATAAAATTCGTAGAAGAAATTGAGTTAATCGTAAAAGAAATTAAGTTAAAAAACGAAGCTGAACAGTTAAGAAAAGACAATGAAGATTTAATAAAAAATATTAAATTCAAGACAACATTTATCACTTCAAACTATAAAACTGTTACAAAATCTCCTAGTTCTTCCGATAGTAAAAAGCAACTAAGTCTAAAAGAACATCTAAAAGAAACTCAAGATATTCTTGAGGGTGGAGATATTACAGAAGCACGAGAAAAATTACCTGATTTGCTGCTAAACCCTGGTAAGGTTGTCTCTCTCTTGAGTGATGATGAGGTTCGAGGTCTCCTGCAAAAGTTTCTATCGCGGCATGACCCGGATAAGCTCAAGAAGCCAACGAACATAGAGATACCAAAAAGCAAAGTAGAAGAGCAAACTAAACCAGAGATACCAAAAAGCAAAGTAGAAGAGCAAACTAAACCAAAGACAACCGGGAAGGAACGCTGGAATAAACTGAAGAAGATAGTAAGAACAGATTCATCTTTACCTCAGATAAAAGGTAAATCTAAAAGTTTAAGTTATTATGACCGCGACAAGGCCAACGAAAATTACTGGTTAGAGGCATGGGATGCACTGCATCGACCTGCTTTTAAATTAGGAGATGAACATTTTGGAAAATGGTTGTATGAGACTGGAATTAAAAAATGGCTGGATGAGCAAGAAGCAAAAGACAAAGAGATGAGAACGGCTTTTGAAGAGCAAAAACAACTAGAGGATGGCGAAACAAATTTTTGGGAGTGGAAAGCAAAATCAAAGTATGCTGGGAAATCTTCACCACCTCCCACTACAGAGTCTTTCTGGGATTACCTAGCTCGAAAAAACATCAATATTCCAGGAGTCAAATACCTGGAGTCGGAAGCAGAGCGCAGACCAAGAGGAGTCACGATTAGCGGAGGTACATGGACAGATGCCTTTGGAGATGACCTTAGCTCAGAACGTATGATAGCTCATGGTGCACCAGATAATGGAAAAGATTGGATGATTTTTGTTCTTAGCCCTGATGGAAAGTTCTATGCTGATGGCCATAAGGAAGGGGAGTATCATCATTCAAGTGCTTTAGCTGGCATCCCAGTCAAAGGTGCTGGTGCCATTAAGGTTATAAATGGCACACTTGAAGCGATCGCAGATAAAAGCGGTCACTATAAGCCTAACATGCATCAGATGTATACGACTTTAAGACATTTGGAAAAATTAGGTGTAAACCCTGAAACTTATATGGTATATACAAGAGATTTGGGGGACATGGAAGGTAACAAATGGATTGAAAAATATGAAAACAGTGGTGAATTCAAAGAATACCGCGAACAGCAGCAAAAGAACTTAAATACAATAGAGCAGAGAAGAAAGAGGGAAAAAGCCTCACGGGAGCCAAAGTAATTTTAAGTAGTGCAAACGGTAGGGGTGGGCAACCCCAAACTAACGCGCTTTGGAGATGCTCTCCCTACTTTTATTGGTTGCAAAACCAGTAAAAGCAAAGAGCGTCAGCGATGCTAGAATCCCCCGAATTTATTCTTGGGAAATGTCAAGAAAACTCCCTTACCTACAAAGTCAGGGAGTTAGCAAAGTTGTATATTCTCTTCAACTGAAAAAGCCTGTCTTCCTATTAATACGGCCACTTCCAGTCCCGAATTTCCGGCATATCGTCGCCGTACTTCTCAATGTAATGTTTGTGTTCAATTAGCTTATCTTGCAGATGCTGTTTGACATAAGCCGCCCTATATCCTAGCTTTGGCACACGAGCAATTACGTCCATTACTAGGTGAAAGCGATCGAGATCGTTAAGCACAACCATATCAAAGGGAGTTGTGGTGGTTCCTTCTTCCTTATAGCCACGCACATGCAAGTTATGATGGTTGGTCTGGCGATAGGTTAGGCGATGAATCAGCCAAGGATAGCCATGAAAGGCAAAGATAATCGGTTTGTCTGTAGTAAAAATCGTTTCAAAGTCTTTTTCACTCAAACCGTGGGGATGTTCGCTTTTTGGCTGTAGTGTCATCAAATCGACTACGTTCACTACCCGCACCTTTAACTCAGGGAAGTGCTGGCGCAGAATATCCACAGCCGCTAAGGTTTCTAAGGTGGGAATATCCCCAGCACAAGCCATCACTACATCTGGTTCGCCGCCTTGGTCGTTGCTTGCCCATTCCCAAATACCGATGCCTTTGGTGCAGTGCTTGATAGCAGCATCAATATTGAGGTATTGCAATGCTGGTTGCTTTCCGGCGACGATGACGTTGACATAGTTACGGCTTCTCAGACAGTGATCGGTTACAGATAGCAAGGTGTTGGCATCGGGGGGCAAATACACGCGAACGATCTCTGCTTTCTTATTGATTACATGGTCGATAAAACCGGGATCTTGGTGAGAGAAGCCATTATGGTCTTGTCGCCAAACGTGGGAGGTGAGTAGGTAATTGAGGGAAGCAATGGGTTTACGCCAAGGAATATGTCTGGTCGTTTTCAACCATTTGGCGTGCTGATTGAACATTGAGTCAATGATGTGGATAAATGCCTCATAGCAGGAGAAGAACCCATGTCGTCCTGTGAGGAGGTAGCCTTCTAACCATCCTTGACAACAAGTTTCGCTGAGAATTTCCATCACCCGACCATCGGGGGAAAGGTGTTCATCTTCCGGGAGGATCTGGGCTGCCCAATCCCTGTCCGTGACTTCTAGCACAGCGCCTAAGCGATTTGATACCGTTTCATCGGGGCCGACGATGCGGAAGTTGCGGCTTTCTTGGTTAAGTTGCATGATATCCCGGAGAAAAATTCCTGCAACTTGGGTAGCTTCGGCGATCGCTTGTCCTGGTTTGAGAACATCTACAGCATAGTCTTGAAAGTCCGGTATCTTCAAGTCGCGCAGCAAAATGCCGCCGTTAGCGTGGGGATTGTCACCCATGCGTCGATGACCTTTGGGAGCCAGTTCTGCTAATTCGGGAATCAGCTTACCGTTGCTGTCGAAGAGTTCTTCTGGTTGGTAACTCTTCATCCAATCTTCTAGGAGTTTCAGGTGTTCTGGCTGTTTGGCGATGTTGCCAAAAGGAACTTGGTGCGATCGCCAAGAACCTTCAGTTTTTTTGCCATCAACTTCCTTTGGCCCTGTCCAACCTTTGGGGGTTCGCATGACAATCATCGGCCACTGGGGACGTTCAGTAAAACCGTGGACGCGGACTTCTCTTTGAATACTTTGAATTTGGGCGATCGCTATATCTAGAGTAGCCGCCATCTGCTGGTGGACATCTGCGGGATCGTCACCTTCAACAAAGTAGGGTTTGTAGCCGTAGCCTACAAATAAGCTTTCTAATTCCTCATGGCTAATCCGTGCCAATACAGTTGGATTAGCAATTTTATATCCATTCAGGTGCAGAATCGGCAGTACAGCCCCATCATGCACGGGGTTAAGAAACTTGTTGGAATGCCAGCTAGCTGCTAAAGCACCTGTTTCAGCTTCGCCGTCACCCACAACAGCAGCAACGATCAAGTCAGGGTTATCAAAGGCAGCACCGAAAGCGTGGACGAGGGCGTAACCTAGTTCCCCGCCTTCGTGGATGGAACCAGGGGTTTCTGGTGCAACGTGGCTGGGAATACCACCGGGGAAAGAGAATTGTTTGAAGAGTTTCTGAATTCCTTCAGTATCCTGGGAGATGTTGTGATAATACTCAGTGTAAGTGCCTTCTAGATAGGTGTTGGCTACCAGTCCAGGGCCTCCATGACCAGGGCCAGCAATATAGATCGTGTTTAGGTCATATTTTTTAATGACCCGATTCAGGTGAGCATAGATAAAGTTCAGCCCTGGTGTTGTTCCCCAGTGACCCAAAAGCCTGGGTTTGACGTGTTCCACCTTTAACGGTTCTCTCAGTAGCGGATTGTCAAGTAGATATATCTGCCCAACTGAAAGATAGTTAGCTGCACGCCAGTAGGCGTTGATCTTCCGTAATTCTTCATCTGTTAAAGGCTTTGTTTGTGGAGTTGTTGCTAATGTCATTATCGACACTCCCTTACAAAAAGTTTTTGATGGATTCATCAGTAAGGAATTGTACTTGTTTTCCAGATGATGGCCATCTACCCATGATGAATTTTTCCAGCCTTTGTTAGCGAGGAAAGACAGAGGGCAATTCTTGCTGGAGGCAGGAGGAAGAAAATATATTTTTTGCCCTCTGGGAAGTGGGTTAAAAGCCAATACGATTTAGTTAAGGCTAAAAAGCTGATTAGTGATGTGAAATTTCGGAGCTTCTACTCGTTTTCCAGTACCTCTGTGTTTTGGCTTTTTAGAGCGAAACTATGATACGGTTTTTTTCACGACCCTGGGATTATTACGGCGAATTTGTTCGGGTAATAATGTATCCAGAATCTCTAGGGTTAACCAATCCAAAAAAGGGGGAATTCTTCTGGTTGCAAATGTTGAAATTTAGGAATAGCACGACGAATGACCCGTAATGTTCCTGTAAAACTCCTTTCTTGGGAACAATACTTAATTTACATGACTTCTGGCGACGGGACAGAGAACAGCCGACCGGCTGGGATAGTCAAGTGCGATCGCACCCCGTGTTAAGGCGATAGATTTGTTAACCCAAATTGATTTGCAGAAACTTGCCGTAGACGACCTGAAAGACTTGATTTGTGTAGCACAGCAGGAGTTGAACTCTCGTGAACAAGCGGCTGAATAGTCTGAACATCGACCCAACACAGCTAGTCACTATAGAGCAAGCGCATGAGAAGCTTGGCAAAGGCTACAGCCGCAGTAGCATTTTGCGCCGAATTAAATCCGGTGAGTGGAAGGAGGGCATTCACTGGATCGACGATCGCAGTCCATAGGTGGCAATCATCCCATACAGCCACTGCCACGACTGACTTTTGATATTTTCCCGAAACTCGGCAATCAGTTTGTCACTGGGCAATTTTCGCGGCTGTACGGCTGCTGCTTTTTGATGTGGGGTTTTGAAGGTAGGGTTGCCCTCAGCCAAAGCCTGTTTCCCCTCCGCTCGATTGATACCTTGGTATTTGCTGCTCGAAGCTTGTCGTTTGCCTCGTCTATTCTGCTATCCAAAATTGTGACTAAAATTGTAACTACTCAATTGGCATACTTTGATGTATTCTGACACAATTAGGTATATTTTGACGCTTCTTTAGTACCCCAGTTTTACGCCAATTGACAGTTTGGGTTGCTTTTGAATTGCTATTAATTTACGGCATAACCCTTGTTTTGCAAGGGTTAGTGAGAAATAATGAGTTAAAAGGCGGCAGACGGATTTGAACCGTCGGTGGAGGTTTTGCAGACCTCTGCCTTACCACTTGGCTATGCCGCCACATCGACACTATAAAGTCTTTTTTGCCTACCAATTGATATGTTAAGCAGGCAATAGCATCAGTCTAATGATAGTAGCACAAGATTGTGAGGTAGAGATAGTGGGTTAACTGGATGTTTCTGGTAGTCTTTTAATCTTGCATCGTCGTCCAGGTTCTCGTTATATCTGGATTAGCGATCGCTAATCCAAACTTCTGTCATCATGACGCAGTGATAATTTAGCATACCTTAACCCATGCTTCCTTGCTAGGAGCGTGTTCCAGACCCCCTATTTGACACCATTTTTAAGAATGTCAATAAATAAATTAACAGTTGTAAGTGGGATGTCGTGAAATAGATGTTGATGAACATCTACCCACAAGCGGCTAACTTTGAGCATCTAGCGCGTTAATTAGCTTAACTTCATCGGCAAAATTAGCCCATCGGACAAAGTGAAATGGGCCGGCGATGGAACCCCAGAGACGCTCATCAGTGTCTAAATCTCTTCCCCGGTCGAGGCTGAAAAATTCTTTAGCGTCAATCTCAAATTCGTTATCTAAATAAGTATTTTTGCCGTCACGAACTACAATGCAGCCTTTACCAGGTTCAACCCTGCCTTTAAAGCTATTACCTGTCCACTCTACGACCATGTTGCAACCTGACATTTTTTCCAATTGGTCAATGGATAAAACTTTTAAACGTTCAGGTTCACGAGATGCGCCGTAAAACTTTTGTTCTTCTTTAAGGGTGTAGTGTTCAATAATAATATGATTTTCTACCGGAATCAACTTCATTACTCGCATCCGGTAGGGTTGATTGAGCATAAAATCATAAGCTTGTTCAAGAAACAAACTTACCCCTGAGAACAATTCCAAGGGAAGGGGACGGATACATACGCGAATGTGAGCATAAAAAGGTGGATTTTCAAAAGCTTGTTCTTGATTACTAAAGTCAGCTGACATCCATTGGGCTAAGGTAGCAATATCAGTAGAATGAGTCACGTTGCTTCGCTCCAAATTCAAAATTCAATAATTTTTAATCCCCATAAATAAATTTAGGGGCTTGTATCATTTTCTTTGTTGGTGATTATTAAAATGATCAACCAGTTGATTAAAAATTCTTTAGGATTATACCATTTTGGATTTTAAATTTTAGACTTCGACTTCGCTCAGTCGAACGATTTTGGATTGGGGATTGCCTGGCTGCATCTTGCTTAGTCTGAATTCATCTATCGCAAACATTTTGCAATTTGGGGTTATTTTTACACTAGTCAGACTGAAAAATCTTGGCTGCGATACCTCCGGTAGGCTTTGCCTACGCAATTTTCCAATTAGATATTACGATCGCTTGTATTTCCAGGCTGCTTAAAATCCCATTGCTTCGGCGACTGCGCCCAATTCTGCTGCAATCCCCTGTTTAAATTGACTGTGATTGTGTTTAATGGCTGTATCTGGGTCTTTTAGACCATTGCCTGTGAGGACACAAACCACTGTCGCCCCTGTAGGAATTTGGTCTTTTACCTGCAATAACCCAGCTACAGAAGCGGCGCTAGCAGGTTCGCAGAAGATACCTTCTGATGATGCTAAAAGTCGATAAGCATCAAGAATTTCTGCATCGGTAACGGCATGGAAATTTCCCTGACTTGCGGTTTGGGCTGCGATCGCTAATTCCCAGCTAGCAGGGTTGCCAATGCGAATTGCTGTCGCTAGGGTTTCAGGATGCGCCACGGGCTGACCGTGTACTAATGGGGCTGCACCTGCGGCTTGGAATCCCATCATTCGGGGTAAGCGATCGCACTTTCCATCTTGATGATATTGACAAAAGCCCATCCAATATGCTGTGATGTTTCCTGCATTACCTACGGGGATACATAGCCAGTCTGGGGCATCACCCAGCGCATCGACGATTTCAAAGGCTCCTGTTTTCTGCCCTTCTAGGCGGTAGGGATTGACCGAATTAACCAAAGTGACCGGATAGCTTTCGGCCATTTCGCGGACAATTTCTAGCGCTTGGTCAAAATTACCTTTAATTGCCAATACTTCTGCACCGTAAAGTAATGCTTGGGCTAATTTGCCCAGGGCTACATAACCGTCAGGAATTAATACAAAGGCATTCATTCCCCCACGCCTTGCATAAGCGGCGGCGGCGGCTGAGGTGTTACCCGTGCTGGCACAAATTACTGCTTTTGCTCCTGCTTCCTTGGCCTTAGAAATTGCCATAGTCATCCCCCGGTCTTTGAAGCTGCCGGTAGGATTTAAACCATCATATTTTACAAAAACCCGTACTTGTCTGCCAATACGTTCTGCGATCGCTGGCACTGGTATTAGAGGTGTGTTGCCCTCCAAAAGAGTGACGACTGGGGTTTTTTCACTGACAGGCAAGTATTGGCGATAGGCTTCTATCAGTCCGGGCCAGGGTTGGCGATGAGATTTAGCAACAGACAGGCTCAAAGTCACAGGATTTAAAATTTCTTAATGTTTTGGATTCGATATTTTAGAGAAAGTGGCAGATCGAAACGGAAGAGGAAGAAAGTGAATTTTTCTTTGCCCTGTCCCAGCCCTTTAGTTCCAAAAGAATATTACTTATAGAATATTATTTTTTGTGGTGCAGGTGTTTCACTTGCCATTTTTATTTAGAATACCAGTTAAATAGGCAATGCGCTGTCTCTCCTTGGCAGTAGTCTTGGGCGAGTCCTTGCCCAAAGACTACTGCCAAAAAGAGTGGATGTTAAAAAGGTATATTTTTAAAGAGATTGGGGGAATCTCTGCAGCGTAAGTCCTCAATTTTCATAATTTAGCAGAATTCTTGATATAGTCTACATATAATTCGTGCGTAAATTCCCCAAAAACGGCGATAATAATTCATACAACCATAATTGATAGGCTATCAATTTAAGTATTGCTAAGTATCGTCAAGTGGGCGGAAGCTTTGCACACTTAGGGTGATGTTTTCTTTGGAACACAGCCATTACGATCACCGTCTCTTATGATTGAACCTAAAATCCATTAGAGTAATTGATGAAAAATATACAATATTTTAATAAAGCTTAGAAGAGCATTATTATAATATTTCTAATGGTGTGAGTTAAATTGTGGATTTAATTAGCGATGCCTACTTGTTTATCTAGTGTTTCCGATCGCGAGTCCCAGGCTAACTGGGTCAGTAAGCTAACCAAGTCTTATTATCAAGACGATCAGCAAGCTAAATTTATGCATTTACAAGCAGAAGTAGACTCTCTGTTGCAGCAGTTGGAAAACCTGAAGAACCAACGTCTAGCCGAAACTAACCAAAAAGAATAAGTCAATCAATTTTGGATTTTAGATACTTCGACTGCACTCAGTACAAGTTTGCGATTTTGGATTGACCCTGACCACAAGGATGCAAGGCTTGGGGATTTTTAGATTTGTTCCGACCACAAGGGGAGCCGCTGCGGTCTTGGCTCGCAGCCAAGATGAGCAAGTGGCGTGCGGGGCTTGAACCGAAAACCAAATCCAAAATCTAAAATTAGCACGTTAATTTTGGAGATAGCGATGTCTACGACGGGCTACGCCTACGCCAGTGCCTCTTTAATTTAAATTTGATTAGGGGGCGTGCTATTCAAAGCGCTGATTTTTCTCTGACCAGCGCCTCAAACTGTAGTTATGAGCATTTTCTACTAATAAAGCTAAAGATTGCACGTCTGAAAGCTTGGCGATCGCAGAGAGTCTTTGTAAGTCATTTATTGTAAAATCAGTGTAAATGACTTCGTTGCTATCAGACAAAATTATAGTCCGGTCGCGGCGTTGCTCTGTATTTTCCGCCTGAATTTCAGGTGAAGACTGATTCAAAGATGCGATTGCTGCTGCTGAGATAGTCAGTATTATTTCTGGTTTAGCGTTATTTGTTAAATCAATCACTTGAACGGGCCAATCACCCAACTTTCCCTGCATCTGCTCAAAGGTAGGAATAGCACCAGCCGCAACTTCACCAGATTGCTGTAAAGATTGCCACACACTCGATAATATTACCTTCACCCCTTGGGGATTTTGTTGATGCAGTTCTTGGAGAGTGATGGGAGATGGTTGTACCCATTCCAGTGCTGCATTTGTCAAAGCTAGAGGTTTGGGTTGGAGAACATCGTTTTGATTCTCTGGAATTTTTGGGCCCGCAGCCAATAGGCGCAAAACTTTACCCTGTAGTTGTACTGCTTTGATAGCGGCTATAGTAATTTTTTGTTCTCCATTTGGCAACCAGACTATAATCTGGATTTCCGGGTCAGAAGTGATTCCCAAAGTTTTCCAGAAAAATTGGGCGGCGGCAGTTTTGGGTGGGTGCAAATTCTCAAAGGGGGAATTTAGCCAGCTTTTACCGTCATTAAATGCACTCACCTCTACCTGATACCAAACTTGATTATCAGTGAGTTTCAATTCTGCTGAGGAATTTGGTTGCAGCCACTCGCTACTAGTAACTTGAGTAATTGGTTGCACTGTACCAACAATCTGGCTAGGGTGAGTAGAAGATATTTGCGACTTTGCACCCTCACCATTGAGTCTTGCTAACAGACCTTGAATATAAGCAAGATTATCTTTTGTAATTTTTGGTTGCGTCTTTAACCAGGAATTAGCGTGTTCTTTTCCCTGCTGAACTGCCAAAATCAAAGCGAACCAAGCTTGCACATCTAGTCTATTTGGGTTCACCCGCAACGCTGCGGCTGTGCGATTCCACAACCGTTTTTTATCGGCTTTGAGTAGAGTCGCAATTTCTTGGGCATTATGTGGCGACGCTTCAAACACCTGTAATGCTTTCCCCCAGCGACCATCAATCAAGTCTGCTAGCACTTCTTGACTAGGACTTGCCCATTTTTTCTGGGCTTGGGTTTTAGTAAGTTGCGAATGCAAGCGAATCAAATCCATTTGCGCTTGCGCCACCTCTGGAAAAACTCCTTTGCGCTGTTTCTTGATAAATTTCAACCATTCAAAAGCTGGTGTCCATAGTCCACTACGGGCAATTGACAAGGCGTTTTGGTATGCAGAATCTTTGAGGGGTGCTGATTTGAGGGTAATCGCCTCTAATTCAATTGGTTTGAGAAATAACTTCACAGGCTTGACTTGGTAAACCTGTAAATGCGGTTCTAAACCTATAGTTTGATCGACAACTAACTCTTTTGTACCATCACCAGTTACCTGCTGCCATCTGGGTAATTGTCCGTTGGGACTTGTCCAAGACAACATTTGTAGTAAATTGGTGCGTTGTGGATTGTAGTATACAACTTCACCATAAGCACCAGTACCTTGTTGGCGATGACCCCGCAAATTAAACCAAACCCCTGATGATGGTGTCCCACCGTCAAAGCGTTGCACTTCAGTTAAAGGAAGGGGAATACTGATATCTTGGGGTTCTGATGTCTCATCAAGTGAGGGTGAAATCACAGAGGATTCCTCTGGCCCAGTTACAGGTAATTGAGTGGCTAGATAGTAGTAATTTTCTGACTGAGATTTAAACTCTAACTCTTGTGATAGCTCGTAAACCCTGAGTTCGACAAGTTTTTGACAATCAGATTGACAATTAGCACGCTGTTGCAAAACTGGCAGTAAAAAAGAGTCTTTCGCATCTTGACTTAAAGGCAGAGTTTCGCCAAATATTTGGTTTTTTTGACTCAAATCGAGTTTAATTTGTTTGAGAGTTTTGGGGCGTTCGTGGTTCCCAAGGGGGATTTGTGCCCATGCAGGTAAAATTTTATTTAGCCAGCTTACCTGGTCTGGATTGAAGATGAAGAGAACGCTAATCCAGGCGAAAACCATAATTAGACTAGCACTACTCAACAAAATTGCGTAGCTTGCCACCGTAGGCATCGCTAACGTTGACGAAAACCAACTTCCCCCTTTTAGCTTTTTCTGGGGTTTTTTAGCGATGCGTTTCATCACACCTGTATGAGGTTTATTTTGTTTAGAGGCTTTTGGTGTCAGCTTGCGTGGACGATTTGCCATAGATTGGGGATTAAATAATTCGTAATTCGTAATTCGTAATTCCCGTTGCGTAACGGTTTTAGACATTTTAAATGGTCTGTTTATTTCCGCCGTACTGTACTAGGTACTGGGAACTAGGAAAGAGTTTTCTCAATTCCCAATCCTCAATTTTTAACTAAGTTTGGGGATTTAAGTCCCCTGGCTCTAAAGGCAGAACGAATTGAACACCTAAGCTAAATCCCCGTCACAAAACGTAATTACGAATTACGAATTACGAATTACGCGAAGCGGTACTAGTCCCCAGTCCCCAATACCCTGTTATACTCGTCCTTTTAGAAGTTGCCCAGAAAGATTAAGTCTAATTTTGGACAAAATCCGTAAATTTTCCCAGGTGAACGTTAGACAATAGCGAATACACTCTTCACTTAAGTATGTGAAGAGTGTAAAAAGTTGAAAAGTATACTTGTTAGCCACAGTCATCGCCAAACCTGGATACTCGCATGGTTGCTAATTGCGGGAGTAAATGGAGTTGGACAAAAAGTATCAGCACAAGAATACATCAATACAGAAACTACACAAGCCCAGGAGAGTATAGACTTAAATTCTCCTCCCCTCTCCCCTGAAGATTCGATGGCGCAAGTTACATCGGTTTCTCAACTCAAAGACGTACAACCCAACGATTGGGCATTCCAAGCATTACAGTCTTTGGTAGAACGCTATGGTTGTATAGCAGGCTATCCAGATAGTAGCTATCGCGGTAATCGCGCCTTAACTCGGTATGAATTCGCCGCCGGGGTGAATGCTTGTTTAGATAGAGTCAACGAATTAATCACTACAGCCACCAGCGATTTAGTCACCCGCGAAGATTTAGCAAGATTACAAAAATTGCAGTCAGAATTTGCCCCGGAATTAGCAACTTTGCGGGGTCGTGTCGATAGTTTAGAAGCCAAAACTGGCGAACTTGAAGCCAATAAATTCTCAACAACAACCAAACTCAGTGGACTACTAATAGTTGGTATTCAAGGACGGACTAGCAATCGTGGTGATGTGAACCCTAGAGATGGACAAAAAGATACAGATGATGCTGGGACAAACACCAATGTCATATCCCTGGCGCAACTATATTTGACTAGTCAAATTACTCCCCGTAGTTACTTGTTTACAGGTCTTATAGATGGTAAAGGAAAAACTACGCCTAGATTTACCAATAGTGTTTCCCGAAATGATGTTTTACTTGGCTACGAATTTCCTACAGATAGCTTGATTGTAAGTGACCTCAATTTTCATTGGCTGGTGACAGATAAATTAGCAGTGATGGTGGGAACAGAAGGTGTAAGTATGCCTGCTGCTTTCCGAGGCCCTAATCGGGTAGAAAGTGCTGCAACAGGGCCTCTGTCTTATTTTGCCCAAAGAAACCCAATTTTAAATATGGGATACGGTCACGGTGGTATAGCCATTGATTGGCAATTTGCTAAACGCGCTAGTTTGCAGGCAATTTATACTAGTTATCAACCAGGAAATCCCGGTAAAGGTAGCGGTTTATTTGATGGAACCACAACTACTGGTGTGCAATTGCTGCTGACACCAACTGATACTCTAGATTTAAGTTTGTATTACGTCAACAATTATGCTTCGGATGGTTGTTTGCTAACCTTTGTTGGTGATGAATGCTTAACTACAGTTAATACCACTACCGGAAAATCAGCACCTTTGCAAACTAATGCCGTGGGTGCGACTGTCACTTGGCAAATTTCACCCCGCATTAGCGCAGGTGCGTGGGGTGGTTATACTAAATCTTATATTCCTGGGCAATCGGGAAATGTAGAAACGACGAATTATATGGTGTTTATGAATTTTCCTGATTTATTTGCCAAAGGAAATTTGGGGGGAATTTATGTCGGTCAACCTCCTAAAATCACCAGTAGCGACCTACCTGTGGGGAATAATGTCCCTGATTTTATTAATACCGGTTTAGGACGTGCAGGTGGACAACCAGGGACTACTACTCAAATTGAGGCATTTTATCGTTTCCAGCTAACAGATAACATTAGCATTACACCAGGAATAATTCATATCTTGGAGCCTGGTAATACACCAGATAGTGACTCAGTTACCATTGGCATTCTGAGGAGTACTTTTAGTTTTTAATTTTGCTTGCAGACAAACATTATAGAGCTTACAGCATATCAGACGAGAAGTCCGTCTGATAAATTAAACTTTTTGGCGATTTTTGCGTAAGTTTTGGAGATATAAAAAAGGTTTGGCGGTGAGCCAAACCTCTATATAAATCCAGTGCATAACAACATCCCGAATTAATTTACTCATTATTATATTCATAGGGCATCTTCCTATAGGATGTGTGCAAATATCCTCAAACCTGATAGGATATTTTTCTAGTATCATTGAATACCTCAAATAAAAAATTAATCTGCCAAATGCTAGAGACTATGGCAGATTAATTTAGATATTAAAGATAGTAAAACAACTAAAAATATTTTTACATCCAAAACTTGCATGAAAGCGATTTTTCCAACTAGTAAGCAAAATAAAAGACGGGATAAATCATCCCGTCTAAATAGCTTGAAAGTGGCAATACACCTTGGACTCTGCAAAAAACAGCACAAATAAAACTTAATAGGTTGTAAGACGAACAAATAATATGAACAAAAAGAATGCTAGTTGAGCTTATTCTTAATGTTTTAATCATTTGCATTCTAGCTAATATATCACAGCTTAATTATCATGTAATGTCAAAATGCCAAATAATTAACAACAAAAAAGACGGGCGTTAGCCCGTCTTCTGTATAATAAGTAAAAACATCTTGGTAATTTCTGCAATATATCAAAATACTCTAATCACTGGCTGCCAAATTGCCAAATACTTATCAATCAAGGACAAATATTATTTTCTCTGTACTTAAATGTTTTTGTCGGCTATAAATTTTACTCTGAGGAAAAATTAATAGTTACTCAAATAATGTAGTTTTATCTATATTGTATAATAATTTACGAAAACCACGCAAATAGACGCTGTAGGGGCAATCCGGTTCGATTAAGATCCCCCCGCCTGCGGCGACCCCCTTAAAAAGGGGGTAAAAGAGGGTTAAAAGCCCCACTTTTTAAGGGGGATTGGGGTGGGGTTCTTGTGCCTTACTCAAGCGAGAACCCCACCCCCAACCCCGCTCTTCGAGAGGGGACTATGATGTACCTTGTATGATTAGGAAACGCTATACAGCGCTTCCGGCTATTATGCAATACAGTTTTTTTCCTTGCCCTCTCCTATCAAAGCTTTCAGATTTGGGAATGTACCTCATAGCTGCCGTAAGTGCTGTATTAGAACGTTAACCGAACCGTATTGCCTACAGTGCAGGTTTATTTATCATCAAAAAATGATTAAGAAAAATTTATTTTTTAGGCAAAATCTACGCAGTATTGGATTATTTTGTATAGTATGTATTTCTAACAAACTTAGACGGCTAACTGTTAATAAGTAACAGCTAATCATAGTAAATAATTAGCAATTAAACATTAACAATTAGCCGTCAATCCCTTTGGGGAGTATTTAAAATTCAAAACTTCAGAAGGATTTTCGAGGGAAAGTCACTCTAAGCACGCTCATCAAATCTAGTGTAGAAACCACCGTATTTTATCCAGTATTGTTTCAAAGTATGATGAGGAGTATGTAAACTAGCTTTGGCCTGATATAAAATTACTTGGCGATGATCGCCCATCCAGATTTTATTAATGGGGTCAACGGATATTACTGTTCCTCCTAAAGAAGCGACACATTCAGAGAATCTTTCAATGGTCGTATATTCTAATGTCTCGAATATAAAAAAGTTACCTGAACAAATCAAGTGGCGACTACGAATCCAACAGCGCATCTTTTTTTCAGCCTGTGGAGGTAACATTTTATATTTAACAGATTCAAGCTGAATCAACATAATGCTCTCACTGCAAGTAATTCATCAGCAAAACTTTCTCGTTTTTCAAATCGCAAAGGGCCAGCAGTTGATCCCCATATCTGCTTGTGGGTTTCAATATCTATACCTTTATCTAGACTTATCCAAGTATCCTCGGTTATTTCTACGTCGCTGACTAGATATGTCTGGCATCCATTGCGGTTAATCAGACATTGATTGCCTGGTTCCACGCTACCCCGAAACATTTCACCCTCTCGCATAAAAACCATCGAACAGTTATAACGCCGTTCGATGCTCTCTGGGGTGATGGTTTTGAGGATATCTAATTCACGAGCCGCACCTGCATAAAGCATCTGGTCTTTCAAGCTGTAATTTTCGATATAAATGCGATCGCCACAATCTACCAGTTTATGTACTCCCTGGCGATAGGGTGTCCATAAATCGTGATCGTAAGCTTGTTCTGAATAAAAACCGATGGCAGAAAAAAATTCAATCGGTAAAGGACGGAAAAAAATGTGAATGTGGGCGTAAAGTTGGGGATTTGCAAAAGATTGCTTGTAGTTGCTAAAATCTCCTGCCATCCAACAGGCTAAGGTGAGCAAATCACTAGCGTTGGTGCTAGATTCACTGGGTGCTATTGTCATAATTCAACCTCAGTAGTGACAAAACCAGATGATTCCTTCTATGTTTTAACCTGAATATTACTAACTGGTTGAACTAGACAAAGAGCGAATCTCTGAAGAAAAGGAAGCTGTTGTCACGCCTTTACCATCACTGGTTTTAATTGTCGCTACCCGAAATCGCAGATTTGGTGTGGCAAACCAAATTCGCTCTTCAGCAGCAGCGTGTTCATATTCTGTCAGCAGGGTAAAAATACCATCTTCACTTAAGTGGTATTTACCCACTGCTGGGATTGTCTCAGCGTATCCTCGATCGCGTAAGAGTTTTCCTTTAGAAGGATTTTCTATATCTGGAATTGGCACTAGCACGGTGCTACCAGAGATTGGTTTATCGTCCCAGTCTGACTCACCTTTCCAAGTCATCCGAAAGGGGTGAGTGATACTGCCGGGGTCAGTGTCATACAATTGACAAATTGCTAGTACCGCCGGATCGTCGGTGGATAGAGACTCGATGTCAATGTTAGACAGCACTTGTTCAAAGTGAGCGAATGCTAAATGATGACCGCTACGTTGCGATCGCCATTGTCCAATTGAAAGTTCAAAGAATTCAGTAATTTCCATTAGAAAAGTGATTTTAAAAAGTAGCTTACAATCCAAGAGATATCTTAGCTAAATAGTTATTCTCCCAGTTATATACTAGCTTCCTTGACTGAGTTGGGAGTTAGGAGAGACGCGATTAATCGCGTCTGTACAGGAGATTCTCCCCCCAGTCCTACTCCCCACTCACCTACTTAAGCAACTTCAGTGATACTGATGATTTTGCCGCCCGTTCTATGAATGTTTTGCACTTGCCCAGACAGTTGGTTGTAGTTAACTACATATTCAAGGTTGCCCAGACGAGTACGGAGATTATTTGAACCTTTGACTGCCTTAATCAAGAAGCGTTTGCTGGTGCTGTTTACACTAGAACCAGCAGCAGGAGCCTTGATAGATGTGGGTAAATTTGCGCCTATATCACGGATCAGTTTGGCTTTGCGATCGCTATCGCTGCTTGCTACTCCTCTCAATAAGGTAAAGGTGCGGTTAAAGGTAACGTTCTTAATTCCTATTTGGGAGCTAGTGCTGCGAGGATAAGGAACAATATTCTCGCCAAAATTCTGCTGATACTCTTCGCTATCGATATAGGATTCGATTTCAGCATCGTAGCCTTGTTCGTTGTAGATGCGGACGTGTTCGGCAATTTCTGCTTGATCGGCAGGAGGACGACCTAGCAAGTGTTTGAAGTTCAGTTCAATGAACCGATATTGGGAAGAAGAACTGAAAAACAGGGATTGATAGAGTTCTGATTTCGCAACGGTGTTGACGAATTCGCGGACGCTGATTTTGCGATCGCGCAATTGCGATTCGGCAGTAGCTAGGCGCTCACTTTCTAGCAAGTGAGCATTCCCCAAAACCTGTTTGTAAACTGCCCGAATCAGTGTTTGTAATTCACTTTCGCTGGTGTTCGGACGCAGTTCAACATTAGGTGAATCAATAGCCCATAGTGACATTGAAGTATCTCCCTAAAAACGTAAATTAAATGGAATTTTTGAGCATCCTACCCCTTATGGGCGTGGAATTTCGCCTCAGCTGTCAGTTATTTTTGCTACTGACTAGCATTTGTAAAACTTTATTTTTTTAAAGTGCGTTAGATATCTTTGTATATGACAACTGACGGCAGAATTGAGCAAACCCTAATCGTGATGCTGGTCTAAAAGCTATTCAAACTATCTCCCACATTTAACAACTAAATTTTATGAGAAGGAATTCAGCAGATGTTAAAAAAACTTTACATCTTTGTGACAAAGGAAAGGTCATAGAGACTTCAAATCCTTATTAGTCTTGATTATTTAAGTTTTTACATCATCAAATACCTTTACATATTTTGATACGATGCTGAAACCATATTTATTAATTTTTATTAAGTTAGATAATGCTTTAGAGAAATTTAAGCTTGTTTTTAGTATTTGATTTGCGATTGGGATGCAGGCGATCGGATTGTTGTTTTCCCTTGAGCAAGAGTATTTATCGTGCTGAGTCACTAAAGTTAATCTTGGTAAGTGGGCAAGAATAAATCAAACTATGTTACGTAATGTAAATTTAATTAAATTGGCTCTTGGTAAGCAGATATAGCCGTGACTACAAACCTTGAATTATTCACACTCACTTACCTTACCGAATTTGGAAAGTAGCCAGTTGGGTGATTAAATGGTCAAAGTAGGGATTAAGAATTTCTTGCTGATTGGCTGGGCAACGTTTCAAACTAGCAGCTTTAATGCTTTTTAAGCCTAAGAGCATTGCATCTAATGGAACTTGTAATTCCTGATAGAGTAAATTCATATAGTGCAGTCCTGTGGGATTTGTATACTCAGCGTGCCCACCTGCGATGCCATAAGTAATGCAGCGAAGAAAATGCCAAAAATCTCGCCAGCAAGCTTGGGCGCGTTCAGGCGGATAAAGGCCACCTCCAGGCTGGATAATTTCAGGATAGGTCGTCAAAACCTGCTCTCTAGCTTCATCAACAATTTCGGCGGCGCGATCGCGTAACAATACAGCAACAGGAATCAATTCAGAATTATCGGGTGACAAGGTTGTAATCTGCAATAAATCTTCGTCGTTCAGATAGCGGAAAGCATCATCCGCAGCTTGGAATATGGCAATTGCTACTTTGGAATGAGACTGTTCCCACTCAGCAAAGCTGATAATTCTAGCTTTGGCGATTAATTCTTTGACGGTTTCGCTTAATTGAGTCATTGGCTTTGGGAATTGGGAATTGGGCACTTGTACTGAGCGAAGTCGAAGTATTGGGCATTGGGAACAGAGAAGAAGTTGTAGTAAGTCTTTCCCCCCTGCCCTTGGTTAAATCTTCCCAAATGCGATCGCTATTTTTTGACATCTGTAAAATAAAGTAAAGATAGCTCTACCAAATGCACCTATGGAAATTCATCAAATCCAAACTGAACTGAAGAACCCAGATTTTCACCATCGTTTGAAGGCGATCGCAGCCCTCAATGATTATGAATCAGAAGTTGCAGTTCCTCTCTTAACAAGTAAACTTCATGACTCAGAATTTTTGGTGCGTTCTTTTGTAGCTAGGGGTTTGGGTAATCAACAATCAGCAGAATCCTTTGCTGCTTTGATGCAAATTATGAAATTTGATGATACCCCTAATGTGCGAGCAGAGGCGGCAAATTCTTTATCGCTATTTGGTAGAGTCGCGGTTTCTCATCTAGTTATGGCATTTTATCAGGATGACCACTGGCTAGTTAAGCGGAGCATTTTAGCTGCGATCGCTGAAATGGATTGTCCTGAAGAACTATTTGATATCTGCGTTCAAGGTTTAAAAGATGAAGATTTCACAGTTCAGGAATCCTGTGTTGATGGACTCGGCTTACTAGCTAATTCTAGCCAACAGACTGCGGCATTATCCCAAATACTAACGTTAGTGAATGATGAATCTTGGCGAATGCGCGTGCGAGTTAGCTATGCCCTCAAACGCTTTGACGAGCCGGAAGCAAAAGCAGCCCTAAACCAACTTAGACAGGATGAGGATCACCGAGTTGTCGGAGCCGCTTTAGAAGACTTGTTGCCACAATAGCCATCTGGGTTTGTGCCGAATATTTTTGCGATCAAAAGGAGTCAGAATACAGAATACCATACCTACAAATTCATCAAAGAATCGCACATAATTCATGCTGAATTCTGTTAGCGGTAGCGGGGCGTTTAGCCCGTCCTGAGTTTTGAATTCTTCTTTATAAAACTTATTTGAACAACAGATAACATATTATCTTACCTTAAAATTGACCAAAATATCCGGGTAATCTGCCAAAATCTGGAAGAAAAGATCAACATTTTCGAGATGAGGAGACATTTGTGACTGATATACAAACTGGTCAAATGACTTGGCGACCACCAGGTTCCTCAGAGTGTGCTTTACATTTGCGGCATAAAGCTTGGGAACCCTGGCGATCGTATAAAGAATTTCCCCAATATGCTCTACCCGATCCACCGGGTTTTTCCGAAGGATACGCTACATTTTTAGCGCTCCTAAAAAAGAACTGGCAACCTTTATGAAGAATGCTGTATTGGTCAAAATAATTCGTAGATAATAGAGCCTCCGGCACGCTGCGCGTTTAGCGAAGCTATGCCGCAGGCTTTACGTAATTCGTAATTGTTACCCCACGACTGAAGTCGCTTGCTCTGAAAAAAGGCAGGCTGTTTTTTATCTCCATCAATGAATTGAGTTGCTTTGTCCATTAGACATCTCCAGAAATTAAATATGCGTTATCCAGAACCCTTGTAGAGACGTAGCACTGCTACGTCTCTACATTCTTTTTTGGAGATGTCCATTAATTACGAATTACGAATTACGAATTAGTAATTATTTGGTCAAGCACTCAAACTCTCACGAGTTGTTGTGCGAGTGTAGGCGTTCCAAACGTCGAGTTCTGAATATGGACGGCTTTTAAGCATGGCTTTAGTTGCTTCTGTGAGTCCTTGGGCTAAAGTAAAATCTGCACCAGCGATACTTTGAAGATGCTCCATCTCTGCATCACAGAGGTCAGTTGCTCGTAGGTCTGCATCCCGCAAATCGGCTCCAGTTAATCGAGCATTCCGCAAACAAGCCCCAGTCAAATAAGCTTTCGTCAAGTCAGCGCCACTTAAAGCCGCACCTTGCAAATTTGCTCCTGTCAAGTCAGCGCCACTCAGGTAGGCTCCACGCAGATTAACACCTTGTAAATCTGCGTTCCGTAAAGAAGCTGTGTTGAGAAAAGCACCATTGAGATTAGCACCCGGCCCTACCGCTCCCGAAGCTTTGTAGTTATATTCTTGGGGCCATTTCGTATGTGTATCATAACGCGCTACTTGCAGTTTAGCTCCCTCCAAATTTGCGCCACTGAGATTGGCTTGTTGGAGGTTAGCACGGTTTAAATAGGCTCCCTGCAAATTAGCTCCACTCAAATCGGCTCCTTGCAGATTAGCGCCTCGCAAATCTGCGCCACTCAAATCGGCATTACTCAAAACTAGCTCACTGAGGTCGGCTCTTAGTAGCTTGGCTTTGCTCAAATTAGCTTGTTGTAAATCGACTTCCCTGAGATTGAATTGGTATAAATCGACCCAATCCAGAAGGATTCCGGCTTTGAGGGCTGTTAATATTTCTGGAGTTGGACTGGGGCGTTCGGCAAAGCCGTTGCCGTAGGCATCGCTAGTAATAAGTTGAATTTCACTATTTGTCATCAGTTGATAAAAATATAACTTTTGGAGTTATTCTACACTTTAGCGAAATCGGGACTTCATCTCATTGCTCAGTATTCAATAACGGCAAAATTTGATAAAAGAGGTTTTAAAACAGATGCATCTAATACCGCCCTTGTCAATGATCGACTTCTTCCGTAAAAGTGAGGGTACATGGTTTACGGAACGCTCCGTTCACCATTTTGACTCGGCGGCGGATGAGTCTGGGCAGTCAAATTTGATCATTAAAGTCATGAAAAAGAATGATCCGAAAGTCCAAGAAGTCTGTAAAGACCAAGGGATAGACCCTACTAAAGCAACAGGCGGTGCTAGCTTTGCATGGCAGGCTAACTTAGACACCAGGCTACCTAATGATAATGCTGCCATTTTGGTTGATATTCCCGACGAAACGAGGCGTTCTGGAAAACTGATCCGTAACCAAGGCTATGTTGAGAGCATTCCCGTTGTAAGTCGGTATCAGTTTGCCGATGATGGAGTGCTGACGATTGATACTGACTATGATAATAACCAAGGTCAAGAACGTTGTTGGTTTGTTACTGATGATTTTCGTGTCAGGGTTAGTACCGTGCGAATGATGAACGGTGTCAACTTAATGACTTATTGTTCTGAACGTCGCTGTGTTTCCCAAGAACTGCTAGAGCAAATGATCGCTCAGAATCATGCTAGGCGTTAGTGGGGAATGGGGAATGGGGAATGGGGGAGATGAGGGAAATAAGGGAGATGAGGGAGCAGGGAGACAAGGAGGACAAGGGGGACAAGGGGGAATTATTGAATAGTCTCTTCCTTGTCTCCCCCCTCTTCCTTGTCTCCCTTGTCTCTTCTTCATGCCCAATGCCCAATACTTCGACTTCGCTCAGTACAAGTGCCCAATGCCCAATGCCCAATGCCCAATTCCCCATTAAGGAATGTTGCTTTGTTTCTCATAAATGAGACGTGCATGATTGACATCATTTATTTTCATGCAAGGGTTAATAAATCATGCTCCATGTATAAGCCTTTCCTGGAATTTTTAGAAAAAGAGCTATTTCAGCGCTTTGATTTACAAAGTAGGGTCATTCCCCCTGGTTTGGAATTCAAAGTTAGCGATCGCGGCAGAAACCCTGCAACTATTCGCAGTTGGTGTTACCAATCTCAAGAGTTGCGGAAAATTCGCTATACCTATATTGATGCCGGGGAAAGCGCCCAAATTTTTAACAGCGTGGTTTATCCTAGTCATAACTACGATTTACCTCTGTTAGGGATTGATTTTTTATCCTTTGGCAAAGTCAAAAATCTAATTGTGCTTGACTTTCAGCCTTTGTTTCAGGATGAAGATTATCAAAACAAATATATAGCTCCGCTAAAATATCTCCATAATAAATACCCAGATTTGGCGCAAAACTTAGAAATGAAGTTTTACGATGCCAACCAGTATTTTTCTAAGTACCTCTTGTTTGCCAAAACAGATGCCGAAACAGTCTCAACGCGAGTCTTTGAAGCTTTTCAAGATTATTTAAACTTGTATTGGCAAATGCTAGCAGATGCCCAAGCGCTTCAAGATCCAGAAGATATCCAACGGATTGTCAAAGCCCAAAAAGACTATGACCAATATAGTGCAGACCGAGATCCGGCATCTGGTTTGTTTAGCAGTTACTTCGGTCATGAATGGGCGGAGCGTTTTCTCCATGAGTTCTTATTTGAAGATGCTGTTCCTCTAGCAGTCAGTGCCAGCAAAAGATAACCAATTCGGCATTGGTTGAATTTTGAATTTTGAATTCGGAGCGAAGCGACGTGACACTTTATCAGCCATTTCTCGATTATGCGATCGCCTACATGCGATCGCGCTTGGATTTAGAACCCTATCCCATCCCCACTGGGTTTGAGTTCAAAAGTGCTGTTGTGGGTAAGGGCAAAAATCAAGAAGAAGTTGTCACCACTAGTTACGCCTTTCAAACTGCAAAATTACGGCAAATTCGTGCTGCTCATGTCCAGGGTGGTAATTCGCTGCAAGTGCTGAATTTTGTGATTTTCCCCCGCCTCAACTACGATTTACCCTTTTTTGGGGCGGATTTGGTGACATTGCCAGGAGGACACCTAATTGCTTTGGATATGCAGCCCCTATTTCGGGATGATTCAGCATATCAGGCAAAATATACTGAACCGATTCTGCCCATTTTCCACACCCATCAACAGCATCTATCTTGGGGAGGAGATTTCCCAGAAGAAGCACAGCCCTTTTTCTCTCCCGCTTTTCTGTGGACTCGTCCCCAAGAAACGGCTGTAGTAGAAACTCAGGTGTTTGCCGCTTTTAAAGACTATTTAAAAGCTTATCTAGATTTTGTCGAGCAGGCGGAAGCTGTAACAGATTCCCAAAATTTAGAAGCCATCGAGCAAGCCCAACTGCGATACCTACGATATCGGGCTGAAAAAGACCCAGCACGAGGGATGTTTAAACGCTTCTATGGTGCCGAATGGACTGAAGAGTATATCCACGGCTTTTTATTCGACCTAGAGAGAAAATTAACAGTCGTCAACTAGAGGCTCTTGTACAGGAAGTAAGGAGCAATGGCAAATTATAGTAGCCCAAGCAATGGCGATCGCATGGTAAGAATTATTTAAGCGATCGCTTTTGTATGTAATAAACTTTGACCTCACTTCCATTCCTCTCTCTACAAAACCAAAATGTTGTAGATCCTCCTAAATCCTCCGATAAATTGGAGGACTTTGAGAGTTTTTTGCCCCCCTTTTTAAGGGGGGTTGGGCAGGGTGGTTTCATACAACCAGAGAAAAACTAAAACTGGGTTTCAAAGCCTCTCTCCGTTTCGGGGAGAGGTTTGGAGAGGGGTAAAAACCGATGCCACAAAACGAGAAATCAAAATGATGCCGAAGCTTACGTTGGTATAGGCTATGTGCTAAATGCTCAAGGTAAACAAGAGGAGGCATTAGCATCTCACCAAAAAGCGATTCAACTCAACCCTAACTTGGCTATTGCTTACAACGGTCTGGGCAATGCGCTCAGTGACCAGCAGAAATTAGATGCAGCAGTTGCAGCATATCAAAAAGCAATTCAACTCAACCCTAATTATGTTATTGCTTATTACAATTTCGGCATTGTCCTGAAAGACCAAAAGAAATTAGATGCAGCAGTTGCCGTCTTCCAAAAAGCGATTCAACTAAACCCTAACTTTGCTGATGCTTACAACAATCTTGGTGTTGCCCTGAGGGAGCAGAAGAAATTAGATGTAGCAGTTGCCGCCTACCAAAAAGCGATTCAACTCAACCCTAACTTTGTTTATGCTTACAACAATCTCGGCAATGCCCTGAGTGAGCAGAAGAAATTAGATGCAGCAGTTGCCGCCTACCAAAAAGTGATTCAACTCAACCCCAACTTTGCTTATGCTTACAAAAGTCTCGGCATTGCCCTGAGTGAGCAGAAGAAATTAGATGCAGCAGTTGCCGCCTACCAAAAAGCGATTCAACTCAACCCCAACTTTGCTTATGCTTACAACAATCTCGGCGTTGCACTGAGTGAGCAGAAGAAATTAGATGCAGCAGTTGCAGCCTTCCAAAAAGCGATTCAACTCAACCCTAACGATGCTAATACTTACAATAATCTGGGTATTGCGCTAGTACTTCAGAGAAAACTAGATGCAGCCTTTGCCGCCTTCCAAAAAGTCCTAACATTGTCAGAAGACAAGTCTATAAGCCTAGCCAGCACTCATACGCTCGCTCACAATTTCTTGGGTTTACTATTCCAATTGCAAGGGAAACTAAAAGAAGCCATTGCAGAGTTTGACAAATCAGAAGAGATTGACCCCAATTATATCTATACCAGTAACAATAATAGAGAAGCACGACAATTATGGACAGAGCAACAGAATAAACTAGGTAGTGTAGAAGACGATCGCCAATGGTTGCCTAAGAATGACCCAACCGTAACCGTTAAGCGTTCTGTGGTACGCATCACTGCGGAGTTTTTTAACAGCGATCGCCAAGGAACAGAGATTGGCACTGGTATAGTAATTAAGCGAGAAGACAACCGGACATTAATTCTCACTAATCGTCATGTCATTTTTGATGGCAATGAACAAGGTAAAAATATCCAAGTGGAATTTTTCAGTACACCGCCATCCAACCGAGTGCGAATGCGGCGAGATGCCAAGCTGTTCAAAATGACCTCTGAGGAACAACTCGATTTAGCCGTTTTGGAAGTTATTGGTAAACTGCCAGAAGATATCCAACCATTATCTATCTCCTCAACTGCGATCGCCCCGAAAATGCCCATTCGGATTATCGGTCATTCTGCCCAAAGAGGTGAAGATAAATCTTGGTCTATGCAATCAGGACAAATCAGCTATCAAAACCAGCAATTAGAAATATCTCAAGCTGCACTCAAACCCGGTTATTCTGGCAGTCCTGTAATTGATTCGCAAAATCGGCTTTTAGGCATCGTCTTTGCAAGAAAAGGCGAAGACCGAGATTTAGCTTATCCGATGTCTGAAGTTCAAAAACAACTGCTTACCTGGAGCATTCGTTAAACAAACTGAATTAAGATATAGCAACACTCTTGAGGATAGTCATCGGCCCTTGGGCTTTGAGAATTTCCATTTCTGTTGCATTCCGCACCAACAAAGTACCAGCAAATCCTAATGAATTCACAGAGATAGACTGAAAATGCTCCTGCGATCGCGGTACGATCGACATCCATTCTCGTGTCGCTAGCAGATTGTAAGCACCTAATTGCTTTGCATCTAAACCCACAGCCCCTAGCAAACTACGATAAACTTCTAGTGTTGCTTGGGCTGCTGTAAGTGGCGACTGCATCCAATCAGGATTTAGTGGCGCAAAAGCGTGTACAAAAGGAAGCTTTGCTAAAGTTGCCTTCGAGTCCTGAAATTGTGCTGCCCTCAGTAGAGGTTCAATAGGTATCTGCGGCCCTGAAGGTACAAGTGGTAGTGGAACTAACTGTAAGTGTTTGTGTCGCTGACTAGCACCTGCATTTTTGCCACTGTTGTAAAATGCTAAACCATCGAAATCAGCCAAACACGCCCACATAGCCACAAAATCTTCCAGAGTCAGCAAACTTTCCTGTTCCTCGAAGGCACGGGTGATGATTAGCAGATGGCGATCGACAACATTATATTTATTTAAAATACATACATGAGTATCAGAGATATCCGCCACAAATAAATCCTCTTCGTATGGCAAAAAAGGATTAAATTCTTGACCAGAGATAGCAGATTGTTTTTCCTGTTTCTCCTTAGCTGCTTTTTTGCGATTCAGATTAGACAAAATCCGCACCAAAAAGCGCACGCCATCCTGTTCGACAAATTCAAATTCTGTCGGAATCGACAGTAACGCCCCACATTGCAAAGCATGTTCAGTTCGTTCTTTAACACTTGTCCATAAAGTGCCAGATTTCAGTAAGATTTTCCCCTGTGGCATTTTTCTTCCTTCACACATGGTATAAAATACGCAGTCAACTTAACGTAAAATTGTTGGTTATAAACCGCTCTGGCTCTAAGTTGACACGCATCACAACTGTGTAACCCTACGAATGAGTATATTCCAATCAGGTTTAGTAAAATACCAAAGCTTTCACAACAACGCAATACCTCTGCAACAAAACTGTCACAAATCATATCTACATTAGTAATACATCTAAATATCCTTCCAGACAGCAATGCAAAACCAATCTCGTGATGGAGAACACCCATCAAATAGCATTTTATCCAACACTAATCAAGCACCCTGGAAAAAGGCTGCCGCCTCTCTATCGCTGGTGCTGCTGGGATCGGGGATGACATTGGCAGGTGGCTACATGGCTGGACATTCTCGGCAGGTGTCTGATAGTGCATCTAATTTGGCAGTGAGTCGAGTAAATGCCGCTCCTCCATTATCAGCCGCCACAGATCCTAACTTTGTTACCCAAGTGGTGCAAAAGGTTGGGCCAGCTGTAGTAAGAATTGATTCTTCCCGAACCGTAAAAAGCCAAGTACCAGATGAATTTAACGATCCATTTTTCCAACGTTTCTTTGGCTCTCAAATGCCAGCACAACAGAATCGGGTAGAACGAGGTACTGGTTCAGGTTTTATTATTAGTGCTGATGGTCGTATACTCACCAACGCCCACGTAGTTGATGGTGCTGATACGGTGACAGTAATACTCAAAGATGGACGTAGTTTTAAAGGTAAAGTATTAGGAAAAGACGAGTTGACTGATGTTGCTGTTGTCAAGATTCAGGCGGACAATCTGCCGTTAGTAGCATTGGGTAACTCAGATCAACTGCAACCGGGAGAATGGGCGATCGCGATCGGCAACCCCCTTGGACTAGATAATACAGTAACTACCGGAATCATCAGTGCAACCGGACGCAGTAGTAATCTAATCGGCGCTGCCGATAAGCGAGTAGAGTATATTCAAACTGATGCAGCCATTAATCCCGGTAACTCCGGCGGCCCCCTGCTAAATTCCCGTGGCGAGGTGATTGCCATGAATACAGCCATTATCCAAGGGGCACAAGGATTAGGTTTTGCTATTCCCATCAACACAGCACAACACATTTCCAGTCAAATAATAGCTACAGGCAAAGTAGAACATCCTTATTTGGGAATTCAAATGGTGGGGTTAACACCTCAGCTAAAACAAAATATCAACTCAGATCCCAATAGCGGTTTGAGTGTGGATGAAGATAAAGGTGTATTAGTTCTAAAAGTTGTGCCAAATTCACCGGCTGCTAAAGCAGGGATACGTGCTGGTGATGTTATCCAAAAGCTTGGCGGGCAAGCAGTTACAGATGCCAGCAGTGTCCAAAAGGTAGTAGAAAATAGCCAAATCGGGGGTGATTTGCGCTTAGAATTACGTCGCAATGGACAGAATCTTAACGTAGCCGTGCAACCTGGTGCTTTCCCCACCCCACCAATACAATAAAAGTTTTGCTATTGAGTCAAAGTGAATTTTTTGGGATGGGTATTTTATCCGTCCTTTTTTTAGGTAGCAAAGATAAGGTGGGCATCTTGATTCTGACTTCTGAATTATTCTTCAACTATGACATCGGTCACGGTTGAACTAATTACCTTTTTCACTAGTGTATATCTATTTTCAGTCCTATTATTTACTTGTCAAAGAGATTAAGATTTTACGAAAAATTAATCTCTTTGATGTCTACATAATAGAAGGAAAATTTGCCAATGAGTATTAAAAGAATGCTTGCTAGTGCAGCACTGATTTTACCAATTGCGTTCAGTTAAGCATTTCTTTCTTCTCTCTGCGGACTCTGCGCCTTGGCGGTTCGTTAAAAAATTGACTTGGATAACAGAGTTTTAGCCTTAACCCAAGCGTATTGGCCTATCAATATTGATTGCAGAGTTATTTTTTTAATAGGTTTAGTTAGTGTTTAAAAATCCCCCTTTAGAAATATTTTAAAGGGGGATTATTTCATATTTAAAATAAATAGGTAGGCATAATTAAACATATAAAAAACTTAGTTTGTAGTGAGCGATTCATCGCTTCTTCAGATTTACTAGGACTAAAGTCCTGACTACAAACTTTAATTTATTTATGCCTAGTAACAAGTTGCAACTGAATTTTAAGCTAGAGCTACTGCTGGTTGCTGCCAGCGTCCTACCGCCTTACCAATTACTGCTAATTCTTGCATTAATTTATCAAAACGGTCTGGTGTCACAGATTGGGGGCCGTCGGATAAAGCTTTGGCAGGGTTGGGATGAACCTCTATCATAAGAGAATCTGTGCCAGCTGCGATCGCAGCCATTGCCATTGAAGGCACAAACTCAGACCACCCTACGCCGTGGCTAGGATCAATCATAATTGGCAGGTGAGTCAGCTTTCGCAATACTGGCACTACCGATAAATCCAGCGTATTTCGCGTATATTGGCGGTCAAAGGTACGTATTCCCCTTTCACACAAAATTACATTGGGATTGCCAGATGCCAAAATATACTCGGCTGCCATCAACCAATCTTCAATAGTAGCCGCCATTCCCCGCTTCAAGAGAACTGGTTTCGGCTGCGCTCCCACTTTTTTGAGCAAGGAGAAATTCTGCATATTTCTTGCTCCTACCTGAATCACGTCAGCAACTTCGGCAATTTTATCCAGGTCAGCCGCATCCATCACTTCTGTAATAATACCTAGTCCACTGACTTCCCGCGCCATTGCTAATAAATCCAAGGCACTCTCGCCGTGTCCTTGGAAGGCGTAAGGTGAAGTTCGGGGTTTGTATGCCCCACCGCGCAAAAACTTTGCTCCCGCCGTCTTGACGCGCCGTGCTGTCTCTACAATCATTTCTTCATTTTCTACTGAGCAGGGGCCGGCAACGACTACCAAAGGCTGATGTTCACCAAATACCACTGCTCCATTAGGAGTATTAACTACTACTTCCGAAGCTTCACCGTGACGGTACTGGCGACTGGCTCGTTTGTAAGGCTGCTCTACCCGTAACACCTGCTCAATCCAGGGGCTAAGTTCCTGAATTTGCAATGGGTCTAAGCTGGCAGTTTCACCTACAAGACCAATAACTACTTTATGTTGACCAACAATTTTTTCTGGAGTTAGCCCCCAGCTAGTTAGTTCCTCATCAATGCGGTTTATTTCCGCTTCTGGAGAACCACTTTTCATTACTATAATCATGTTAAAGTTCCTGATTAATTGAGTAAAATTTTTTGTAAATGGGCTAACTTTATTGTTGCCTATTACCCTAATTACGAATAGTTAAAAACAAAATTTATTTACAAAATAAATAGACAAAATTATAGCGCTCAGTCAGTAGTTTTACTACTGGGTAGCTGGATGTAGGTATAAAAAGATTATATAATTTTAATTAGCAATATTGAAGTTATAAAATTTCAACTTCAACATTCACTTCTTCATTTACCCAATACCGCAGTTACCTAATATCTGAGCGCCATTAATTATGAGTTTTTTTGCCGAGTTTCGCGCCAAACTGTCACCATTCGTCCCCAATTGGTGTTGAACTCACCCAAACCAAGCAAACTTCCAACTCTTTCTTCATCCCAAGAGGCAGAGAGAACGCCATAAGTTATCCCTAAGACTCCCAAACCAAATAATCCCATGTTCACCAATAACACGGCGATGGGAGGTAGTTGGATATCGGAGTAGATAGCAAGCAGATAGCTAACAACCAGGCTGGTAATGCCCAAAGCTGTTGGTACGCCACAGAAACCAGCTACCCGTCGGATCATTCTCTGGCTGACTATTTGGGGAATAGCCATCTCTTCTTTGGTGTAAGTCGGTTTTCTATCAGCCTGTTTGCCAGATTCTTGTGGCTGTGCTGCTGGTTTACTTTGAGTTTTGGCGGGTTTTTGGCGCTTTTTATTTGGTTCAAAGGGCAAGCGACTGCGTTCAGATTCTTCAGCAGACATAAGCGTTAGTCCCTATCCACGAATACCGAGGCGAGCGATTAAAGCTTGATACTTTTCCCGACTTTCCTGCGATATGTAGGCTAAAAGACGCTTACGCTGACCAATTAGCTTCAACAGTCCCCGTCGAGAAGAATGGTCTTTTTTATTTGCCTGGAGATGTTCGCTGAGGCGGTTAATCCGCTCAGTTAGCATGGCAACTTGGACATCAGCCGAACCAGTGTCGGTTTCGTGAACTTGGTAATTGGAAATTATTTCTTGTTTCCGCAGTTGCGTCAGGGCCATGATTGATTCAATTTCTAGTTTTTCTAAATGTATGTAGCAGTCTCCCATAATATCACAGCCCTTAAGCTGGATGTCGAATCATCTTTGCTGGTATGCCTGGCACTCTAGGAGACTAATTCAGAAGGCAGGGGGCAGGGGGCAGGGGGCAGGAGAGGAAGATAGCGCAACGCAAAGCTTTCTCTACAAGAGGCTTTGCCAAAGACATAGCTGCTTGTAGAGACGCTATGCGTGCGATCGCTTAGAGCGAGTCCGCGTACTCCTTCCTACGGGGATCTTGCTAAGTAAGCTGGCGCGAAAAAACTAAGTATGTTACGAAACGTAAATAGGCTTAAAGCCCTTACTAATGACCAATACTTCGGCTTACCTCGGCTTCGCTCGGCACAAGTCGCTCAGTACAAGTGACCAATGACAGCCTTTACCAGTTAGCTTTAATTGCGCCGGTCTACTTAGCAAGAGCGTCTGGTAGAGAGCATCGGGCAGTATTCTTCTAGCAAGACTGCCCATACTCTAGAACTGTCTCTCTTGTTAAAAGGTGAAAGTTGTTCTCAGAGTACCGATAATTGCATCGTCGTTAGCGCTGCTTTGACCAGGAGAGGTCAACCAGATGACACCAGGGGTAATTGAAATGTTATCTGACACGCGATACTTGTAGAAACCTTCAAAGTGATAAGGGATATCATTACCAGCAAAACCTGGTCGGTTAAACGAATATGGTTCTGCACCAGCAAAAATACCTAAAACGTTACCTTTTTTACCGAAGTCAGGTAACGCTACCCCCAGACCGTAGCTCCAAGCTTCATAATCATCACCAGCACCAAAGCCTGTGACATCATGGTAAGAAATGAAGCCACTAATTGATAGTTTGTCGCTGGGTCTGAAGGCTGCTTCTATACCGTAAGAATTACTGGAAGATGCGTTGAGGGTACTTAGGGTGTTAGCCTGATTAGTACCTACGACGCGGTTAGCACTACCCAAACCACCACCTAGATCAAATAAATTACCGCCTCCAGCACCATGATAGCCGTGAACGTAGGTAGCAGCGATCGCCAAGCGATCGCCAACACTAAAGTTCAACTGCCCAAGAGCGGCATAGTTACCCTCCAACAAACCTTGATTTCCTCCAGGATTATTAGCATTTGATGCCAAGTAACCAACAGTCAATGAACTTGGTTTGAAAAAGCTGCCACCGCTACTAAAAGGTATAGTCAATGCAGCACCTGCACCACCACCAATCCGATAGATGGGACTTTCAGAAGCAAAGGTAGACAAAGCACCGTTACCACCGTCATAGTCTTCAAAGTAAGGGTTGTTAGTGGCAGCATAATCGCTATGAATACCTCCGGTAGCCGCAAAGTAAGCTTCAACTGGACCTATGGGTACGTAATACGCCAACCAGTCTATATTGACACCGTTGTTACCACTGCTACCGATTTGAAGGGTTTGTGTACCTTCAGCACTATTGAGAACCCCATTAGCGTTATCCCTTAGTGAAAAGGCTTGTGCATTACCGGCTGCAAGACGGGTGTGTAAAAGGTCTTTACCTGTGAAGCTGGTTTGCAGGTCTAAACGTACTCTATCTTGGAAAACAGTATTATTAGCATCGCCAGTGTTACCACCAAAAATATCACTAACGGCAAAAATAGCTTCACCTACCAATTTTGTGGTAGTAGAAAACTGATTTGCTTCTAGTTCAGCAGTCCGTGCTTCTACAGCATCAACTCGACCACGTAAAGTTGCTAGTTCTGCCGAGAATTCTTCTTGCAAACGCTGGAGGGTTGCTAAATCTTGTTTTGTCACCAAGTCAGCAGTCGCTGTGGCAATCAGTTCATTAACCCGATCTAAACAAGCATTCAAACCTGCGGCAAATTCATAACGAGTCAATGCCCGATTACCACGGTAAGTAGAATTTGGGTATCCAGCAATACAACCATAGCGTTCAACCAAGGATTGTAAGGCTTGGAACGCCCAGTCAGTCGGCTGTACATCAGAAAACTGAGAAACTGATGTAACTTGAGACAGTGAATTTTGGTTCTTACCCTCACTGCTGTAGCGGTTAACCTCTTCTAAAACCTTATTGTCATCAGTCTTTTGGGCAACCAATAGCTGATTAACTTTTGGTGGCTCTGTTTGAATAAATGTTGAAGCATCAGAAGATATTGGTGCTTCTGTCTGAGCAGTTTTTGCCTTTATATCTTCAGAAGATCCTGCTACTTCAATAGCTATAGCCCTAGCGGAAACTAACACCGTCACTCCCAAAACTACTGGACTTAGTACCAGAGCTTTCCACAATAGATGAGACATTTTTTGATTTTCCTTTCCTAAAAAATACCCGAAATCAATGGGTTAAAGAAAAAGATAACAAGCAGTTATTCTACTTGTTTGAAATCTTATCAGATTGCTGTTACGTAAGCTATATCTGACACAATTTTTACGGATGAAGAATCGTAAAGTCTTGCTTATGTCTCAATACACTTCTAGTTAAGCATTTCTTCCTTCTCTTTCTTCTCTTCCTTTGCGTCCTTCTCTACGAGACGCTACGCGAATGCGTCCTTTGCGGTTCGTTAAAAAAATAACTTTGACAAATAGTTTTAACCTTAACTGAACCTTATGGGCTTACGTCTCGTTTGCCAGATTAGAGCTTATGATTGAATTTAGCTTAATTTTGCGCCATTTTTGGACTTTAGCTTCTTGTTCTTGACTCTAATTTGCCGTAAATCCTTTTGATTTTTGTAAAGGTAACAAATTTCAACTAGAGTAGACTTTGGCTAAATAGTGTCCTGGGATTGCTACTAACATCACAACCAAGAACAGGGTGAGGAAGATTTGCACAAAATCTTAAAATATAATCGAGAAGCTTCGCCATAGACGGACTAAACTATTTAGGAATGTAGTCAGAGCAATTGAGCGCTTCTTTAGTTAGAGTAGTGGCAGGGTTTACTGCACACTTTAGATAAGAGTTTTTATTAAAAAATTGGCAGCTTTTACAGGGATGTTGCTGTATATGTTTGATGCTTACTATTTCGTCTTTATCTTGCACCGCATTTTCTGGGGGATCTTCTAGTGCTTTGCAGAAAGATGAAACGAGATAAACGACAATTGCCCAAACAATCATAAAGGAAATGTGAGCCAAAAACACTGCTATCAAAGGAATATCTCCTTCGTGTAGTTTTGTGTCTTTATGTGTTGTGTTTGCCAGGTTTGCTTCAATCAGAGTAGACTGACAAACACTTTTTTGGGTGGATATATAAACTTGAAGAAGCCGCGAAGTATACATATTAAATAATTCGTAATTCGTAATTCGTAATTCGTAATTAAGTTTTGTGACGGGGATTTAGCGCCAAGTGCGGTCTTGGGGTCTCCCCCGCCACAGGATGCGCGAAGCGCTGTAGAGGAGCAACTTTGCAAGACACCCCGACCCAAAACTTTCTGCCTGTAGAGGCAGGGGAATTAAACGCCTAAACTTTGTTAAAAACAAGAAATTTAGTCAGACTCCGATTTAGGCAAGGTCATCTAAATTAAACATTTTCAGCTAGCGACAAACTAGTGTTTTGCTTGGTTTCCATCTCAGATTTTGGAAGAAATTCGCCATTGAAAATAAATCAGAAATATTAACTCACTTGCTACCTGATTGCTAACTGTGTCTGTATTACTGTTACCACTCCAAGGAGAGGTAATAAATTCAATCTTATGAATCTGGATTAATCTGTAATAGTTGAGAACAACAGCATTCCAAGCGGTAGTTTCTGGCTTCATCCGAGTAACCAAAAGTGTAGAAACTCCTGTTGCTAACCAATCTCCTTATAATATGGGTGGAGTCTCAACGATTACAATCGATTCGGTGAGAATAGTCTGACTAGCTCTAATTCTTTGCCCACCCATAAACTGAGTTTTAATAAAAACAATTTTTTTAACTCTAATAGTATTGTGCAATACTTTACACAAAAAATATTTTATTACAGATATATTTTGCAGATATATAAAATGGATTAGATGATTTTAAATAGGCATATATTTAGAGATATAGTTTTACTTATTAGGGCTTACGTAAAAGTCCAATCGGTAGGGGCAATTCATGAATTGTTCCTACGTAAGAATAAGATTTTGACATTGTGGGCGTAAATCCTAACTTAATTAATCATGAAAAAAGAGATCCCCAACAACTTTTACGAAGTTGGGGATCTGAGTGAGTCTTAGATTTTTCTTTAGCTTTATTTCTTAATCTGATCCAGAGCTAAATTCAGCTTCAACACATTAACTCCAGGTTCGCCAAAGATGCCGAGAAAGCGACCATCGGTGTTTTGGGAAATCAAAGTTTCTAGTTGGTTCGGCTGAAATCCTCGGGCCTTGGCTACTCGCGCAATTTGCGCGATCGCAGCTTTCGGGGTAATGTGGGGGTCAAGGCTAGAACCAGAGGTGTAGACTAAATCGCCAGTCGGCTGTACACCTGCTGTTTTCAGACGAGTCAGATCGCCTTCAATTTTTTTGCTGGGGTCTGGATCATCTTTACCTTTGATGCGTTCCAGTAATGCGGGATTACTGGGAGCCAAGTTACTAGCACCAGAAACCCCAGTTTTCAAAACTCCCGCATCATCCTTTTTGGGATCGGCTGTGCTGTAACTGGTGGTACTGGGACGGCTGTTAAAATAGCGATCGCTAGTAAAAGGTTGACCAATCAAGGCAGAACCTACAACTTGACCTGTGCTATTTGTCAGCAGACTACCATTTGCTTGAAACGGAAACACAATCTGCCCAATGGCAATCATTGCAAAAGGATAAATAATCGCACCGATTACCCAGAGTACTAAAGTAGAACGAATAGCTCTGCTAGCTTCACGTGCAAAACTCATCAGAATTTCTCCGGTACAAACATTACAAAAAATAAATAGATGGAAAGTCCCAGTGTCGTTAGTCCTAACAGTCCCAATCCCCAAGATTGACTGCGGGAAAGTTGTTCGCTAGTAGCTGCATAAACTAGAGGTGCAACCACTAGGTTGAAACACATCGCCAGGAATAAATACAGTGGTAGCTTTTGTCTGCGCCATTGACACCAAATATCGGTTATTTCTTCAACTACTTGGGATGCAAAGATAGTGCGGCGGATGCGAACGGGTTTCATAGTAAATTAAGACAAAGGTAAGATAATATCTATTAATTTGATGGCAATAAAGGGAGCAATGATGCCACCAACGCCATAGATGAAGATGTTGCGACGTAGCAGTTGATCTGCTGTTAAAGGTAAAAACTTTACCCCTTTGAGTGCTAGCGGAATTAGTGCCGGAATAATCAAGGCATTATAAATCAGCGCCGAGACGATCGCAGATTGGGCACTCTTTAATCCCATAATATTCAGTGCGCCGATTCCAGCAGCCGCAAAGATAGTCGGAATGATCGCAAAATACTTGGCAATATCGTTAGCGATGGAGAATGTTGTCAAGGCTCCACGAGTAATTAGCAACTGTTTACCTATGGTTACTAGGTCAATTAGCTTTGTGGGGTCAGAGTCTAAGTCCACCATGTTAGCAGCTTCTTTGGCAGCTTGCGTCCCAGAGTTCATTGCCACACCGACGTTTGCTTGCGCTAAGGCAGGGGCATCGTTAGTGCCGTCCCCGGTCATTGCCACCAGCTTACCCTGAGATTGTTCGGAGCGAATCACCTCAATTTTGTCTTCTGGAGTCGCTTCGGCAATGAAATCATCCACCCCAGCCTCTTCAGCAATTACCGAAGCGGTAATTCGATTGTCACCTGTAAGCATAACGGTACGAACACCCATGCGGCGGAGTTGGTCAAATCGTTCCCGCAGACCAGGTTTGACAATATCTTTGAGGTAGATGACACCATAAATTTTGTCATCTTGGCAAACAGCTAAAGGTGTACCGCCTAATCGGGAAACTCGCTCATAAGCTTCATCTATATCATCAGGAACATAGCCGCCACGAGAACGGACAAACCCCTTAATGGCATCCACTGCTCCTTTGCGAATTTGTTTGCCATCGGGTAGATTTGTGCCACTCATCCGGGTTTTGGCGGTAAATTCCACACCTTCGGCTTTATCGATATTAAAATCTACCGCAGCCTGAGACTTTTCTGCCAATATCACAATTGACTTTCCCTCTGGCGTATCGTCAAACAAGCTAGCAGCTAGAGAGACTCGCGCCACATCCTCTAGTGAGTGATTGTCCAGAGGAATAAACTCATCAGCCATCCGGTTCCCCAAGGTGATTGTACCCGTCTTATCCAGCACCAGGGTGTTGATGTCGCCGCAGGCTTCTACTGCTCGACCAGAGGTAGCAATGACGTTAAATTGGGCAACCCGATCCATGCCTGCAATACCGATCGCACTTAGCAATCCCCCAATAGTTGTCGGAATCAAAGCTACCAATAGCGAGATGAGGATAGCAACGCTAGCACCCGCCCGCAAACTGTTTCCTGCCTCAACGCCAAAAGCAGTGGTAATAAAGCTAGCGATGTAGCCAACAAAGGGTGTCATAGTTGCTACCACAATCAAGAACACCTGCGTTAGCACTGCCAACAATACCGTCAAAGCAATCTCGTTGGGAGTCTTGGTGCGTTGTGCCCCTTCTACCAAGGCAATCATGCGATCGATAAAGCCTTGACCAGGATCGGCACTAATGCGAATTGTCAACTCGTCTGAGAGTAGGCGTGTACCGCCTGTCACCGAACTAGCAATATCTGTACCTGGTTGCTTCAATACCGGGGCAGATTCCCCAGTAATGGCAGACTCATCTACTGAGCCGATGCCTTTAATGACATCCCCATCGGCGGGAATCATATTATTTGCACTCACCTTGACCAAATCGCCCCGTCGCAGTTCTGTAGAGTTGACTTGTTGTATGGAACCATCAGGGAGGATTTTATTAGCGATCGTATCCGATCGCGTCGATCGCAGTGAATCAGCCTGTGCTTTACCACGTCCTTCAGCTACAGCTTCGGCAAAGTTGGCAAAAACGAGGGTGAAAAAGAGAATAAAGGTAATCAACCCATTTAACAGGCGTTGTTGGTTGATATCTGCCTGGACTGTGCCAAACATATTTGGGTTAAGGGTAACAAGAAAGGTGACAATTGTCCCCACCCAAACAACAAACATAACTGGGTTTCTGACAGTAATTCGCGGATCGAGCTTGACAAATGACTCACGAATTGCTCTCTGGTAAAGTCCCCGCATATCTGTTTTAGGGGTGTGCTTACGCGAGTCACGAGTTCCAGATGGAATACGGGGCGAAGGAGAATCAGTAGTAATTGGCATATATTAAATTAATTCGTAATTCGTAATTCGTAATTCGTAATTCGTAATTCGTAATTGGGAATGGGGCATTGGGCATGGGGCATGGGGCATGGGGCATTAGTTCTTTATTCTTTCTCCCCCTGCTCCCCCTGCTCCCTCATCTCCCCCACTCCCCACTCCCTAGCCGATGCCTTTAGCGATAAAGAAAGCTTCAGCGATGGGGCCTAATGCCAGCACTGGGAAGAATGTGAGTGCGCCCAGGATTAAAATTACGCCTGCGGTAACGCCTGTAAATAGTCCGGTATCGGTTCGTAATGTACCAGTGGTGTAAGGAACAGCTTGCTTGCGAGACATACTATCTGCTAATAACAGCAAACCTAAAATTGGGATATAGCGTCCAGCTAGTAAACTGAAGCAGGTACTCAAGTTCCACCACAAAGCAGTTACAGTTGGTGCTGTACCTGTAGCGTTGGCAAAAGGAGAAGGTTGTGAATCGCCTAAACCTTCAAAACCAGAACCGTTGTTCGCAGCAGCTGAGGCATATTCGTAAATAACTTGAGAAAAGCCATGAAAGCCGGGATTGCTAATCCCTGCCAATTGGTCAGGAAATGCTAAGGCGATTCCCCCCGGAATCAAAATGGCAATGGGGTGAACTAGCAAAATCAAGAAGCTAGCAAGTACAACCTCACGCTTTTCAATTTTGCGTCCCAGAAATTCTGGCGTGCGTCCCACCATCAAACCTGTGACAAATACCGCCAGGATGCTATAGGCAAACAAGTAAGCTGTTCCTGTACCCTGTCCACCCCACATAATTTGCAGGAACATATTAGAGAGAAAAATAAAACCGCCGGCGGGCATGAAGGAATCGTGGAAACTGTTGACTGCGCCGCACATAGTGCCGGTTGTACTTACCGCAAATAATGCCGATTCTGCCCAACCAAACCGGACTTCTTTCCCCTCTAAGTTCGGTTGCTGACTGCCCAAAAGCGCATTTACAGCCGGATTGCCGTTGTATTCACCAATGGCAGTGACAATCAGAAATCCTAGAAAAATTACACCGACCATGCCGTATAGTAACCAGGCTTGTTTGGTGTTATTGGCAAACAACCCATAAGTATAGATCAGGGATGTGGGAATCGAAAGCATTGCCACGATCTGAATTAAATTCGTAAATCCACTGGGATTTTCAAAGGGATGTGCTGAGTTGATAGCGAAAAAGCCGCCGCCGTTTTCCCCTAATTGCTTGATAATTTCAAAGTGGGCAACAGGGCCACGAGCGATCGCTTGACTAATATTCGGATCTTCCAAGGTAGGGAATACAGCTACACCCGCCAGAGTTTCAGGAACGCCAGCAGCCATCAATATAATCCCGCCCACAATACAAATAGGCAGCAAAATTCGGGTAATCGAGCGAATTATGTCTACATAAAAGTTGCCTAACGATCTACCCGTCAATCCCCGAATAAAAGCAATTCCTACAGCCAAACCAGTGCCAGCAGAGGTAAACATGTGATAACCCAGTCCCCACATTTGGCTGGCATAGCTCATGTAGGTTTCACCAGAATAATGCTGCTGGTTGGTATTAGTAATAAAGGAAATTGTAGTATGCAGTATTGTATCCCAAGTTGGGGCTTTTATCCCCGTGGGATTGAGGGGCAACCATCCTTGACTCATGATGATAAAGAAAAGCAGCAACCCCATTACTACGTTGCTGTAAACGATTGCCCGCCCATACTGCCAGCCAGTCATGTTTTCTTTGGCTTTAACACCAACTAAAGCATAAAGCACTCGCTCAACCGGATTCAAAACTGGGTCGAGAAAAGTACTTTGCTCTAGGTATACACGCGCCATATAGCGCCCAAAAAATGGAGTAATCGCTACTATAATTAGCAGCGTCAAGGCAATTTGAATCCATCCTTCTAGCATTGGATTATTTCAACTCCGACATGAATAAATTTCAGAGAAATATCAGATATTTTTTGGCGCTGAATCAGAAAAAACAATGAAGTATATTGACATTATTATTAGCTAACCTATAACTATGTCTTTTCTCAATCAATCATCGATCTTTTTGTTAGAGAATACAAGGTATAAATTAATATTTAAACTAGCCTATACAAGAAATATACTTGTCTATATAGATAAGTATTCAGAGCGTTTATCTCGATATATATCTGTAAATATAGAAAGACAGTGAAAAGTAAGATCCCCGACTTCTTTAAGAAGTCGGGGATCTGGACACTGCGAATTTTCACAAATCAGATAGAATTACTGTATAAACAACAGTCTAATTCATAACTCATAACTGATTTTGGCGACAAATTCCAAATGCGGAAGTGTAGGCATGTAAGAAGGTTCTGCCACCAATAGGGCCGATTTCACCACCACAAAAAAACCCACCTACAGGAATATCGCTAAGGTAGCGGCGAAATAGTTCAGAATCGAAATTGGGTTTACCATAGAGTCCTTCGCCTCGCCCCAGACAGGAAAACATTAAGGCGGCGACGGCAGAGGGTTCAGATGCTCGTTGGGTTTGATAACTTTGGAGGAGTAATTCTAGGTCTTCAGCAGAGGCTTGGGCATCGCGGAGGTGGAATTGCAGCCTTTGACCGGGACGAACACGATCGCCAATTGCGATCGCTCCAGCTGTAGGATCAACCCCAAGAATACCACGAATTAAAAAGTCTCCCTGCTGCAAAGCCAGCTTAAACTCATCCATCGCCACACCAACAAACAAAGAATGCTGTGCTAAAGTTCGTTCGTGTTCGCTCAGACTAGCAATCAAATCTCGCAACACCACTAGCGGCACTTGCTCATCTAACTCTAAGATGATGTTGCGATCGGCTTTTGTAACTTGCAATGGTTTGCCAATCGGTCGGCATCCTTGGGCTACAATCGTTTCCAAAACAATATTGCCAGTCAAAGCTATCCCAACAGTGCCCTCACGATACAAGCTTTGGCATTCCTCCCCGTCAGTCTCATTACAAAAGAGGGCAGCACGACCACCCATACCTCCACCACTCGCCTGTCCTCCCACTATCACCGATCCTGGATAAGCAAAATCCAACCCCTGCAACAAATCGTTGATTCCAGAGGCGAAGGAACTAGACAGTAAAATGAACTGGGGTGTCGGTGATGCTGGCACACCAATCAAATCAACCCAAGCATCTGGAGAACTATCTAAGTCAGGTAATTCTTCAGCAACAACATGAAAAACTTGAACCTTCACCCCTGGAAGATGCGCTAAAGTCAAGCTAATAGCTGGTTCAGCTTCTAGCTCTTGGGTTTCTCCGTTAACTGTCGTCCCAATCACACCTCCACCACTACAGCCAATTAGCACAGGTACAGAAAGTTTCTCAGCTAACAAAGGTAACAATCGGGAATACTCACTCGTAAAAGCAGACGAAATGAATACCAGTCCTAGATCCGCAGGTGCTGTTAACGATGAGACAGCACGTTCCACCACATCCGTAACGGCGGCTTCTAAAGAATGATGGGTTGATAGGGCGTTTGCCCACTGCATTTGGTCTGCCATGAGTTTTGAGCTTTTTTCTCTTTTTGGGCTAGTAGGTTTTGATTTTTATTATGGGAAGAATTGCATCCTACAAAAATTAGTGCCAGCCTTTTGTCTCCTCCATTCCAAGAAGCTGGGGTTGTCATTCCCTAATAGATGCATCTAAATATATTGTATGATTGTTTATCTATGGTACTGATTCCACAAAATCTTAAAACATAAAGATGAATGCATTATAGATGCGGCAGTTTACTGTATTGGTTATAAATCAACAGGCTAAAGTACTAACTTATGAGCTAAATAGTTAGAATGGTTAGTAATCAAGCTAAAATCTGCCATTTCTGAAGTTTTTCTATACTAGTATTAACAACACACAACGAGACTAAAGCAATGACCAACATCCAAGAAACAGCAAAAGGCGACATCCAAGAGAAAATTCAAGAAGAAGTAGAACAAGCGCGTACTGTTTGTGACATTAACGGTAGCAGTTCACCAGAATGTGCTGCTGCTTGGGATGCAGTAGAAGAATTGCAAGCTGAAGCTTCCCACAAACGCCAAAGCAAGCCAAAAAATTCTCTAGAACAGTATTGTGATGACAACCCAGATGCAATTGAATGCCGGGTTTATGACGACTAGAAATTTAAACAAGTGAATTTTCTGTTCGTTTGTCACCAAGCAACCAAGATTTACTTACTGAGATTTCGCACTTTTACGCTACTTCCGGCTCAAATCGTACTCTTCCTCTTTCATAATTTTATCTAACGAAGAAAAATTGATGAAATATCTGGAGTTATTGGATGTATGAAGGTTAAGCTTTGAGAGTTTTTATCTTGAAAAGGAAACCTTTACACCCAAAAAAATTGGGCTTTTGTCCGCAAGTATCAAGTATATAGCTGCTGGGTGGGTTTGGAAAAGGCTCCCTGACGCTACTACAAGTAGGTGCAAAATCTAAGTTTAGGGTCTTTGAGTTGCTTGTTTTTTTGCAAAATAGAGAGATTTAGGAAAGTATATTAAACAACTGACCATGTAATACCTTTTCCAAAAATCTTTGCAACAAATAAATTGGCTGTAGGGGCGTACATCTGTATGCCCCTATAAACGTATTTATAGTATAAATTGTGTGAAATGGTATAAGTTGGGTAGCCACTTGCTTGCACAAAGAAGTTAGAGCGCAGTCTTGAGGCTAGATTTTGTGCTTTGATTAAACTGTTTGTAATATAGATAGACTACTAGCTAGCTAATAGCTTACAGGTTTGTCAGTTATATAGGAATCCGATTTGATTTATGAAAAAATCTAAGTATATGTAGGGTGTGTTAGGCGTAAGCCGTAACGCACCTGACTCCAAAGCTTTTGGTGCGTTACGCTGTCGCTAACACACCCTACTGGCGTGGCACAGCTAAATTTGTGCATTAGCAAACTCTTGTGGGATGGGCTTCTAGCCCGTCCTAATTGGCGGGCAAGATGCCCGCCCCACAAGAAAATTTATTGCAACATTTTAGTCTTGTCACGCCACTACGTCTATTTCAAAAATCAAATATGAGTCCTATAGATACTTGCTCTTAGTTAGAAATGTTTTATTTATCGTTTGAGAAAAACTATGGACTATAACGTTTGGTTTCGCCCTTTCGTCTGGATTGATTACCGACTGTCAGTATTATTCTTGGTAATTATTCCGCTAATTCTTCTGATTTGGGCATTTGTGCAAAAAACAGAAGGTATACAACGCTTGTTGACTATATACTGGAAAGTATCAAGCCTGGTGGCAATCACGATTTACTTAATGATTGCCCAATATCCAGTTAGCTTTATCTCTGGATTGATGGCTCAGATTTTGATCCCAATTTCGCTGTGGTTCTGGATAGATATCAACGATGAAATTGAGTATCAAACCAGTGGCGCTTTAAAATTTATTTTTACCTCTTGGCGCTGGGCTACAACTGTTTATTGTATTTTGGGTACACTAGCGTTTATCCCATTTTTGGGTTGTGCTTTTTCTGCCAGTGTGATGAAGACTGCCTATTGTCGCGTCTGGTTCGAGATTCCGTTATTATTCAAAGAATATTTTCATGCTAATAGCAAAGCTGAGTTCTTAGGTTTTCTTGGCATAACTAGTTTAGTAGTTTATGTGGTTTACTTAAGCTATTTTGTTCTAATTAAGCTGGGCAAACAGGGGCGTTCAGCCACACCACAGTAACTGTCGCTACGTCACCATCCCCCTACTTAAAAAAATGAATTCCATTGGTAAGCGACTGGAACAATACACCACTAAACGCCCCCAAGAAGTCTTAATTGTAATAGTGGAAATTGCCGATGAGGAAGATACAATTGCTATTTTCAAAGGTTTTTCCAGCTCTTTGATGCGCCCAACGGCATTTGATGCAGATGTACCAGTTTTGCCAGATGGGGCAATTATCCTCAACATTGACCGAGTAGCCAGTCCTTATAATCCTGAAGCACCTCGTTATATTCAACAAGGAATTTCTTGGGAAGCTATGGAAGCTCTATTATCAGAAGTGGGAGTCTAACTAATTCGTAATTTGTAATTCGTAATTCGTAATTTTGCGGAAAGGCTGACTTTGAGATTGTTGATGGAGCGATGAATACACTCATCAAGAAATATTCTGTAAAAATACCCTGTGTGGGTGCCATATCCAAACAAGCGTAAATCCTTGGTTGTGCATAAATGAAAAATTCTTGATGGGATGCGATAGTCTTTGAAACCATGATGTGCGGTACACTCCATAAAGTTATCGGAAGTAGTATAAATGGCTGATGAAATTAAGGTTTGTTCGGTGCCAGTGCTATCAGATTCAGGACAAGCGTCTGATGAATTCTCCCTTGTAGGTGTATCTGCTTTCTTCTGGGAGAATGGCAGAACTTTACAAGTTCGCTTCTTGGATGGAGTTCCTGAAGTTCAATCCAAGGTTGAGCAAATTGCTCATCAATGGAGCCAATTTGCAAACATTAAGTTTGCGTTTGGAAGTGATCCTCATGCAGAAATCCGAATCTCATTCCAACGAGAGGGATCTTGGTCAAAGCTTGGTAGGTCTGCTTTAGAAGTGACTGATCCTAATGAGCCAACAATGAATTTTGGTTGGCTGCGTTCAGACACCCCTGATGATGAATATTCAAGAGTAGTGCTTCATGAATTCGGTCACGCTCTCGGATTTGCACACGAGCATAAGCATCCCGAAGCTGGAATCAAATGGAATAGAACAGCCGTTATTGATTACTATCGACAAACTCAGGGATGGGATGAGGAGAAAACAGTTAGGAATGTACTTCATGCAGAGAGTAAGGATGCAACGCAATTCTCAAAGTTTGATCGAGACTCGATAATGCTTTATGCAATACCTTCACAACTTACAACTGATGGTTTTTCAGTTGGTTGGAATACGGAACTTTCAGAGACAGATAAACAATTTGTATCAGAAATTTATCCATTTGATTCAGATCGTTCAAGCCATCTTGCAGCGACCGGAGTAATCTATGCTGTTAAACCTGATGGCACACTGGAGTGGTATCGGCACAAAGGGTGGCAAGATGGTAGCAATGACTGGGCTGTAGACGTGAAAGTAATTGGCAGTGGTTGGAATAGTTATACCCAAATATTCTCAGGCGGTATTTGAATAGTGGCTATTCTAAAAACAATCTAACAATTCGCTTGGAGCGGACTGCCGAAAACTCTTGGTACATTGCGTAAAATACTTCCAGCCGCTCAAGCGAATTTGAAGAATTATTTTGACTTTTAAATTTACAAAATGTCCCGTTCTGGATACACACTTCCCGTCTTTGCCTGTGCTGCTGCTGTTGCAGCTTTACATTGGTTACACGATCGCAAATCCCTAACTTTAGCATCTGTAGATTTGATTGAACCCGCTCAAATCGCCGAAATCCCCATTGAACAGGTAGCAGGATTATCTGAGAATATGGCTTTGGCGATCGCTCGCAGCGATCCCGGTGATAATCTCGATTTGACTAAAGATACACCGATTTGGGCGCTGGTGGAGTGGAGGCAAGAGGGTGAGACTGTAATTATTAAAGGTGGGGAAGGGATTGGCAGGCAATTAAATGCTGATGATAAACCGGCTATTTATGCTTATGCTCAAAGGCTGTTGCAAGAGAATTTGCAACGAATGCTAGCACCGGGGGAAAAAATCACGGTGACGATTATTTTACCTCAAGGGCGATCGCTTGCTGTTCGCACTTCAAATTCTGCTTTTGGTGTGGTGGAAGGACTTTCGCTTTTAGGTACAACCGGCATTTCTCAACCTTTGAGTACACCAGATCAGCTTGCAGTCTTTCGGGCGGAATTACAAAATAAAGCTAGTCGTTTTGAGAGTCTAGTATTCTGTATCGGTGAGAATGGGCTAGATTTAGCGCGTAAACTAGGGATTAATCCCGAACAATTAGTCAAAACTGCTAACTGGCTTGGCCCAATGTTAGTAGAAGCTGATGTGCTGGGCGTGAAAGAAATCTTATTATTTGGCTATCACGGTAAGTTGATGAAATTAGCCGGGGGGATTTTTCATACCCATCACTACTTGGCTGATGGAAGACGAGAAATTTTAGCAGCGCACTGTGCGATCGCAGGTTTAAAATTACCAGATATCCAAGCTGTGTTTAACAGTGCTACCGCCGAAGCCGCACTAACATACCTAAAATCCCTAGATGCTGCAACTGGTAGTGATTGGGTAAATCAAGTTTACAGTGCGATCGCCGAAACTATCGATGTTCGTTCTCAAGAATACATCCAAAGCCATAGCGAAAGGGGCACAGCAGTTACAGTCTGTGGCTCTATTCTCTTTGATCGCGATCGCAAAATTATCCTGAAGAGTAAAACTGCTGCTCTTTTGATGGGAAAATTATGTTAATTTATTATGAATAATCGTAAACAATTCAAATAAATAATCTTTTAAGTAACCACTCTAGGGTAAGTTTATCGTTCTAATACCATCTCCGACTCCAAAACTAGACAAACGCACATAACCTCGCGTTTGTCTAGGGCTTCTATACCATTATCAGTCTAACCAGGCTGAATAATAGCATCACCATAGACCACAAAGCATCTACCCTTAACAGATATAACACTCCCGTCATGAATACAGTGGTGACTCTACCGACAGAACAAGCGCCCCAAACATTGGAAAATGTTGGGCGGCTTGATCGCCAATTGATAGTAATTCTAGACTTTGGCTCTCAATATTCTGAGTTGATTGCTCGTCGCATCCGCGAGACTCAAGTATACTCTGAAGTTTTATCCTATCGCACTACTTCTGAACAATTACGCCAACTCAATCCCAAGGGAATCATCCTTTCTGGTGGGCCGAGTTCGGTTTATGGTGACAACGCTCCCCATTGTGACCTAGAAATCTGGAATTTGGGAATACCCGTTTTGGGTGTTTGTTATGGGATGCAGCTAATGGTAAACCAACTCGGTGGCGAAGTGGCAAAGGCTGACCGAGGTGAGTACGGCAAAGCATCATTATATATTGATGATCCCACAGATTTGCTCACTAATGTTGAAGATGGTACCACGATGTGGATGAGTCACGGAGACTCAGTTACCCAAATGCCATTAGGGTTTGAATTGCTGGCACATACAGAAAATACGCCCTGTGCGGCGATCGCCGACCATGAAAGGAAACTTTACGGTGTTCAATTCCATCCAGAAGTGGTGCATTCTCTTGGTGGTATAGCATTAATCCGTAATTTTGTCTACCATATCTGCGATTGTGAACCCACTTGGACAACTGCGGCTTTTGTGGAAGAGGCAATTCGGGAAATTCGCACCAGAGTTGGCGAGAAGCGAGTGCTGTTGGCGCTATCTGGGGGAGTGGATTCTTCGACGCTGGCGTTCTTGCTGTATAAAGCCATTGGTGAGCAACTAACTTGCGTATTTATCGATCAAGGCTTTATGCGAAAGTATGAGCCAGAGCGATTGGTAAAGCTGTTCCAAGAGCAATTTCACATTCCTGTAGAGTATGTTAATGCCCGCGATCGCTTTTTAGCTAAGGTTGCTGGTATTACAGATCCTGAAGAAAAACGCCGCCGCATCGGACACGAATTTATCAATGTATTTGAGGAAACCTCCAAGCGCCTGGGTCATTTTGACTATCTAGCTCAAGGGACTCTTTATCCAGATGTCATCGAATCTGCTGACACCAACGTTGATCCCCAAACTGGTGAGCGGGTAGCGGTAAAAATTAAGAGCCATCACAATGTTGGCGGTTTACCCAAAGACCTAAGATTTAAATTGGTAGAACCACTGCGGAAATTATTTAAAGATGAAGTCCGCAAAGTTGGGCGTTCCATTGGTTTACCAGAAGAAATTGTCCAACGACAACCTTTTCCTGGGCCTGGTTTGGCAATTCGCATCTTGGGGGAAGTTACATCTGAGCGGTTAAATATTTTGCGCGATGCTGATTTGATTGTGCGGCAAGAAATTAACCAACGCGGTATGTATCATGATTTCTGGCAAGCATTTGCTGTATTGCTGCCAATTCGTAGTGTTGGTGTTATGGGCGATCAACGTACTTACGCTTACCCTATCGTCTTGCGGATTGTTACCAGTGAAGATGGCATGACTGCTGATTGGGCGAGAGTGCCTTATGATGTCCTAGAAGTGATTTCCACGCGGATTGTGAATGAGGTGAAAGGGGTGAATCGGGTGGTTTATGACATCACATCTAAGCCGCCTGGAACCATTGAATGGGAGTAATCAGGTTTTGAGTTGACTTAACTAAAAGCTCATCACTCTTTCGGATAATTGAGATTATTTGCGGTAGTTTAGATTCACATATTTTAAAATGGCAATGCCAACCTGATGTATTTTTAGTTTTGGCATTGTCTGTTTTTTGGGTTTAGTAAGGTATTCTACGTTTAGATTACATAGTTATGGCGGTCAAAATGCCTACCCTACACGAGCTTGATTTAATTTATGCAATTTAGATATTTTTAGCTTCCTAGCAAAATGTCATAGTTACTAAATTTAAAAGTCCTATCAAAATCGCAAGTTTTTAGTAATAAAGAAGGCAGCGATTATCAAAATGATTTTGTAAACACAACTATTTATTAGAATGAACTTTTTAAATTTAACCAAATTTAAACACCAACATAATTTTATCTACTCAATCATCATAAATGCCAGCAAATAATTAACCATCAATTAGATGGTGGTTAGACAAATTGAATTATCGTCTAGGAAAATAGGCGCGATCGCAGTAAAATTACTAAGGGTGTGGTAACAGACAAAAAACCAGCATGCTCATTAGAAATAACTTTCATTTGATAAACATTTATGGAGATGTTATGGAACCTCCTCTCCCACTTGCTGGCTTAAACATCCTCGTAGTTGATGATGATGACGATAGCCGCTTTTACATTACTACCGTGTTAGAAGCTGATGGAGCCACCGTCATGGCAGTTCCATCGGCGGCGGTAGCATTGAAAGTACTACCTGAGTTGCAACCAGATATCTTAATTTGTGATATTGCTATGCCTGGTGAAGATGGCTACACCCTTATCCGTAAGATCCGGGCGCTGAAGCCTAATATTTGGGAAAAACTCCCCGCGATCGCCTTAACAGCTTATGGTGATAGCGAGTATCGTAGCCGTGCGCTAGAAGCAGGCTTTCAGACTCATGTGCCTAAACCAGTCGATCCAGGAGAACTAGTTGCGATCGTTGCTAATTTGGTTGCTTCTTGTAAGAGTTAACGCAAAGATGCAGTCATTGGGTATGGGGTATGGAAAAGAGGCAGAGGGGCGGGGGGCAGGGGGAAAACTCTTCTCCCTTGCTCCCAGCTAAGAGCTCCCCATCTCCCTCATCCCCCTCATCCCTTCGTTTCAAAACTAATTTGCTCAGACTTATATGCTGGTGGCTCGACGTGAATTAAAATCCTCACTGGACGAAACTTTTCTTCTAATCGGCTTTCTACTTCTTCGGTGATGTGGTGAGCGGTTTCTACGTCTGGTGCATCTACGATTAAATGCATTTCGATGAATACCTGACGACCAAGAACACCGCGAGAAGCAATATCATGACAGTTAATTACACCTGGAACAGAAGTGGCGATCGCATGAATTGCTTCTGGTGCGATCGCCATTTGATCCACAAGCCAAGGCAAATTTTCTTTTAAAACTGACCAGCCACTCCAAAATACCAACAAGGCGACAGGAAAAGCTAACACCAGATCCATCCATTGATAACCTAGCCAAACTCCTATCAACCCGGCAATTACAGAGATTGTCACCCAAATATCGCTCATGGTATGTGTAGCATCAGCTATGAGAATTGAGCTACCTACCCGCTTACCCACAGCACGTTCGTAAAATGCCACAAAAATATTTACACCTAGCACAATTAGTAATAACCACAACTCAGGTGGCGATATTCTCACAGGTTCACCACCACCTTTGAGAATTCGTTCGATTGCTCCTTGGAGAATTTCAAAACAGGCTATTCCTAAAAATGAGGCAATTCCTAACGCTCCCACAGCTTCAAATTTGCTGTGTCCGTAAGGATGCTCGCGATCGGGTTGTGGTGAAGAAAATTTACTCGCAACTAATCCTAAAACGTTGTTGGCGCTATCTGTCACACTATGCAAGGCATCAGCTAGCAAACTCAACGAACCAGTCCAGTAGCCCACAACTGCCTTCAATCCCATTACAAACAGGTTGAGTAGTAGGGTAATAATTAAAACCTTTCGCACTTCGGCGCGGTTATCGTAAACCATAGATAATTTATCACATCAAGTTCTATGACTTCTAATGTAGAACTCAAAACATAAATAAACACAAATAAAATGTATCAAAGTCTTACGCAGTAAGAATTAAGTCTCTCTATAGGCTTTATCTTTTATACCATTTTGTTGAGATTCTTTATAACTAACAACAGCTACAAGCTTTATAGCTATTAGTAATGCCTTTACAGATAACAGCAGATTTTTAGCATTAATTACAGGAATATTTTCATTAATTTTGTTATTCATACATCCAGCCAGTCCAGATCAAATTGTATTCAAAGATATTATGACGACTATTAGATATCTGTACTTACTCAGGATAAATGACGAACTTAGTGAGTTTTATTTACTACCTGATTACGAAATGTAGGGGCAATTCATGAATTGCCCCTACAGTAAATCAAGGCTTTTACAGCCTTTTTGCATAAGTCCTATTCAAAAAAGTGGGCTTCGCAGCCGTAGATATCGGCGGCGAAGTCTCTTCTTCCGGTAAGATTAGTACTTATCAATAAGCTTTAATAAAAACTTATGTCTTCAATTCCTCTAACATTGAACCTAATTGAAGGTTCTGTCTCCTTCAGTTTTTCACCCCAAGCAGCACGAGAATTAAAGACAGCGACAGATCAACTGATGGAGCGCCTGAAAGCTGTCGCCGCTAAACCCACACCTGGCGGCGGGAAAGTCACTCCTCAGCCTCCACTGGAATATCGTTATACGGGTGAAGTATTTTTAGAAATTTTCTGTAATCCTAATATCTGGCCAACACCTTTTGCAGCCAAAGTTTTGCTGACTGTCCGCAACGTCAACATCCGCTTGACTACTGAAGCTGAACTTACCCGTATTATTGAAGACATTAATCAATATTTAGAGCAAGTCGGATAATCGTTCATATAATTTTTCTCTGCTTTTAGAGATTTTTTAACAAATAATCCTATACAAATTTGGGATTTTGCGAAAGTTGAGCCAGTTACTTGCGGAGGTTTCCTCTATTGTCGGTTAGCCCGACTGAGCAAACTTTTCAAGACGGATTCTACCTTTGAACAGCAATTGACAGCATCATTTACTTCAGGGAAACGATGCTGTCAATTGCGAGTCCAAAGTGAAGTTCCTACACTTCTATCGGATCAATGTAGGAGCTTCACAGAATTTACATACTAAACTCAAGCTGTAGCACCAGATATACAAAAAAATGGTTTTGATGCCTTATTTAACTTGAAACGCTGTATAAATTCAGACTCCAATGCTTTTGTGTTAATGAAAAACGCAAGATTCTGTATGGGGCAATCATTAAAAACCAGAGATTATCCCCTAGATTGGGCGTAGGATCGTTGACTGTGACATCCACACATCGAAAATTAACCCCCAATCCCAAAGCCGAAATACAAACATTGATTTAGTCGTTGTCCCACTGTTCACGACCAATTAGATCGCCAATGCGATCGCGTAACAAAAAGTCACATTTCTCTAATTCACATTCAACGCAAACCCACTCTCTCGCTGGAATGTATTGGCACAGGGTATATATTGGCTGTTGTCGGCTAATCATTCCCTTTTGCACCAGTCGGCGTGCTTCGTCTTGAATTAAATCGAGAGAGTAGTAATTGATAGAAGGCACCGTATTCACACTCATGGTTTTTACTCACAAATTAACACTTACGATAGTGTTCCCGTTAATAATTAGGAACAAACATTACAGAAATTAGACTTGTGGCTAGTATTTTGTAGTTTGCTATACGGAACTATTTTTATTTTGACGCTAGATATCCTGAAATTATCTCAAGAAATGTTAAGAAAGTCAACAAATCCTGACATTTTTCAAAAATCCGCTTTACAAAAAAAATTCCGAGTAGTTAACTTAACCTGCTATGGCGGTTGTATGGTTTTTATGCAACAAGTCTGAAAGTCTTGCCATTAGTCCTATTTAGGCAAGATTTGTTGGGTGGGAAGAATTCATATTGCGTAGGCGTAGCATGCCGCAGGCATCGTTTACATATCAAATAGTCACCTTAAAGCCGGATATAGAACTGCTGGTATTTATCTAAGGGTAAACAACACAAGAATATTTGTCAGACAGTAGGGTATAAACTGTTGCAAAACATAACGGCTAAAGTACACTACGAAGGCTTTTGCTCTAGCATCTGTTAACAATTTCTTAAGTAAAGTCGTGATTGCTTGGCGTATAAATGCAACTAGCGATCGCTGAAGTAGGTTATGGTTACATTAAAACAGACGCGATCTAGTCACGTCTGTAAACTGTTTGGCGGATTTGCTGAGATTAATTGTTCTGAAGTTACATTGTTATTTAAGTTACTTATTCACTAAATGATTCATCATTTTCATCTGTACTGTCTTCTACTGCTAACAGATTTTCTGGCGGACGATCGTGATTGAGTTGGCTTAGTAGTGCCAGTACCTTATTACCGCGTTCTATGGAGCGATCTTCGAGAAAGATAACTTCTGGTGTACGACGTAGCCGTACCCGCGCCCCAAGTTCACTGCGGACGTAACCTGTGGCAGACTTTAAGCCTGCCATTGTTTCTACCTTAGCTTCATCTGTACCATAGATACTGACGTAGATTTTGGCGTGTTGGAGATCGCCAGAAACATCAACATCAGTCACACTTACCATTCCAGTACCCACACGGTCATCCTTGATGCCGTTGAGCAGCATTTGGCTAACTTCCCGTTTGATCAATTCAGCAACGCGGGAAACCCGGCGATTTGTAGCCATAAAAATTTCGCCTCCTGACAGAGGTTGTACAACAAAAATAGATGCAAGTTGGGTAGACAGTACTTAGCGAGAGCAACGCCAAGAGTAACCGTCTGTAGTGCATAGCCCCGATATAGCGCTAGTCTAGATTGCACTCAAACCCAGCATTGCCCGTAGGGTGAAAGTAAGAAAGACTAGGCTGCTCACAAATAAACCTAAGAGGGCGATCAAGGTAAGTGGGCGCTTCAACAGGGGCACTAATGGCGCAAAGGTGTTCAAAAACAGCCCTAAGACGATAGTAATTAAGTACCGGGGGTAGCGAAAGACGTTATCCCAAAATCCGTCAAACATCTGAATCTAAACTGCCTTGTTATATACTTACGTTTGTTTTGATATGCTTTATCCACTTAATTGTAATCTATGCAGCCGGAAAATTAGCCAGCTAATATAAAATATGGTTCGTCGGTTATATTGGCTTTATTTAGTCACGATTATTTTCAGTTAAATCGCAAGTAAATGGTAATTCAAATCCCCAAGGAAACTAGCCCGCGTCCATTTTTGAAGTGGGCAGGGGGTAAAAGTAGGTTGATACAGCAATATATTCCTTATTTTCCCAAGAGTTATAAAAATTACTATGAACCATTCTTAGGTGGTGGTGCTGTTTTTTTCTATCTGCAACCAACTACAGCAATTTTAACTGATATTAATGCCGAATTAATTAATACTTATTGTTGTGTTAGAGACCAGGTTGAGGAATTAATTTCTCTATTGAAAGAGCATAAAATCCGACATAACAAAGATTATTATTATAGTGTCAGAAACCACTCTGGTGGCACTGATATAGAAAAAGCGGCTCGTGTAATTTATCTCAATAAGACTTGTTTTAATGGTCTTTATCGAGTCAATTCACAGGGAAAATTCAATGTGCCTTTAGGCAAATATGAAAATCCCAATATTTGTTCTGAGGTTTTGCTGCAAGCTGCATCAGAAGCGCTTTCTCATGCAGAAATTAAACAAGCAGATTTTACAGAAGTCCTAAATCATGCAACTAGCAGTGATGACTTTGTATTTTTTGACCCACCCTATCATCCTATCAGTGAGACTAGCTATTTCACCGCTTATAGTCAAAATCGTTTTAGTAAAAAAGACCAAGAACTTTTAAGAGATACTTGTGCAGAGTTGGCAAGTCGTGGTGTTAAAGTTATGGTGTGTAATTCTGAGAGCGAATTTATTAGAAATATTTATACGGATATCAATTTTGAAGCCTATAAAATCAAAGCGGCCCGATCAATTAACTCCAATATAAAAAATAGAGGCATGGTTGACGAACTATTAATTACATCTTTTAAAGATTTTTATTTGCCCAAGCAATGAATCTGTCTAAGCTATAAACTGCTAATAAATTATGGTTATCATTAACTCTTGCTTTTAGCCATTTGCTTGCACCTTCTCGCATCCCTTCACCGCCTAAAATGACGATAGTTGGTGCAGGGTAATAGTGCTGGATGTTCATGTTCAAGTAAGGAAATTTTTCATCAACCGAACCGGGGCTTTCTTGCCATTTGCACTCGAAAATTAAACCAGATGGCATTGCAGGTGAGCCAACAACATAAAAATCAACTTTCAAATCGGTATGATAAATTCCAGTTCCAATATAAACTTCTTTTCCATAACGCTTTGGCAATAAAGCAGCATTTAGTATCAATTCTTTTGGGACATAGTTCCCTACTTGGAAATAATTATACCCATTCAAGATTGCTTCTACATTTTTTTCTAAAATATTCCCAGACTTATTTGCCCGTCCACCTTGAGTCAGAGCCATCCTAAATCCCTCTGCCAAAAGTCCTGCTTATTATAGGATTTCACAGAAGTAGTAAAAAAGGGTCAGTTGCTTAATATGAATTTTTTATTTTGATGTAAACAAGGTTGGATTAATGGGTGAAAAATCGGAAAGTATTGGTATTTTTGTACTAAATAAATACAAATGTATTAATAATTTGGATGAGGAACGAGTTAGTAATTCAGATAAGAGTTATTTGTGGAAGATTGTGGCGAATTGAGGGGTGAAATTTAAACGCATAGGCGCTTCGCCTTCCCGAAGGGTAGGGGCGCAGAGGGAAGCGCAGAGGTACGCAAAGAATTGGCTACGAATTAATGAAATTTTTTACTTAGTGTATAAGCTAAATTCGCGCTCCTCGTCCCAGTTATAAGCTTCGATAATGTTTTTTGGTTATTTCGCCTTAGCTTCAACCTGTTTGTGCCTCAGTATGACCGTTGCGGATAGACCATGCTAGTTCTAAGAGTTGAGTCCAGCGCTTTTGTAACTGTTTGGGGGTGCATTTGATGGTTTTAGCGATCGCTTGATCGCTTTCTCGTGAACTTTTTAACTGTAATATTTGCTGTTGCTGTTCTGTGAGTTGATTCACAAAGATTTCCCACTGCTGGGAAGATAGACCCAATTTTTGCTCTAAACCTGCGCCTAACCATTGATGTACTAATTGCCAATGATGTTGTTTGGCAAACTTTTCGACGTGGTATTTAAACCGTTGTTGGAGATAATCGCGCTGACGGCTGGTTAAACCGAGAATTTGGTCAATTTCAGGGGCTGAGAGGTCTTGAAGTTTCAAGCTGAGGTAGTTCATACAATCAGATTGACCTTGAGACTCCAGATATTTCATCAATTCAGTGATGACGCGATCGCGTTCTGATTCTTCAGATGGATCAAAATTAGTTTGGGCAATCATCTGCGATCGCAACTGTTGCACCGCCGAGTTACGCTGGTAAGATTCTGCTTCTTCGCCCTTAGCAGATTCCACCGCCATTTCAATGTCCACGGTAGTCTCTTGTGGCTGACGACGAGCAAAACCTTGGGCCCGCAGGATAATCAATTGCTGATTTGCACCACCAGGTAAATTGATGCGGCGTTTGGCGTACTGTTCTGTAAACGCCATATATTCAGCTAATTGCAGCTGAGTACGCGGTGTGTGATCGTTAGGTAGTTCGTTTTCTCTGCGGAAAGCTTTGATAGCTTCGATATAAAATGCTTGTAAAAAATCTTCAATTAGGCTGTAACGAGCATCAAAACCCAACTCAGAGCCGGCTATAGTTACATGACGGTAAACCATAGCACCCAAATTGCTATGTAATTCCACCCGCCCTTGTTTGGAACCTAGTTGGTAGTAACGTAAGCACTTGTGCATCCGATGCCTTCCCAACGTAATCTGCCAGGATTTGATTTCCCCAGATGTTTGGATACGGGAGCTTTTATCGCAAATGCGTTCTACTTCTACGGCTATGCGATTTGCTAATGCTTCTACGCACCTGGGTGCTGCCTTCACTTGTGCTTGCATTTCTTGACACAGCAATTCAATCAAGGTTTCGCTGCTGCTGTCTGAAAATTCTTCGGTCGAAAGGTGGTTATCAAAAATGGGTGTAGAGTTTGGTAGATTGATGACGTTAGCTTTCATGACTTTTCCAGGGAGTAGTATTGCACCGTAATTACAACGCAGACACAGCAATCAAGGCTAGCCTTGGCTTACAAATCTTTGGGCATTCATCAATTAAGACTTGCCCCATATAATGCTCACATCTAAAGCTCATATATAAAACTGTAGGAAATACGAGAGGGTTACAGTTATGCCAATGTGTCGGTTTTTTCACAAGCCACCACATTGACGCGGGTACATCAGTACCCAGCATTTTGTCAAAGTTGTCAAATCCCTTGCTGTAACGACTGTTACCACCATCCTGTTATTGCATCTATGCCCGTCGTAGACATCACATTTAAATATGACAATTTAAAAACTGGAGTCGCTTTGATCGCAATTTCCGAAACAGAGAGGTGTGCCTGTGAAGTCTCATTCTTATACCCATGCTGCTGCTGCTTCCCAACCTAAACCCCTCCGTATAATTGCTGCTTCGTCTCCCGTCATATCTAAGATGGTAGAGACTTCATAAGTAGGTTCTTCGCCAGTGTCTACAATGATGTCTACCAACTTGTCCAAACGGTCAAATAGCTCTACCCGCGACTGAACAGTTTCTGGATCTATCCGAATCATCCCATTATCTGCTTCATCTGGTGGCAGATGTGCTGAAGTTGAAATAATCGGATTGCCTAAGGCTGCCAGCAACTCCAAACACACAGTATGGTTTGGGACTCTAATTCCAGTACTTTTCCGCTTGGGGCTTTGCACCAATCGCGGTACTAATTTAGTTGCTGGGAGCAAAAACGTGTATGGCCCTGGAATCAGGCGTTTCATAATCCGATAGGCTGTGTCACTTACGAAGGCATAAGTTGCCACATTTGAAAGCGAGGGACATAAAAATGTCAGTGGTTTATCATTTGCTAGCTGTTTAATTTGCCGCACTCGTTCTACCGCCGACTTAGCATTCAAATCACAACCGATCGCATAAACTGTATCAGTAGGGTAAAGCATGACTGCGCCACTAGAAAGCGCCGACTTTATTTCCTCTATTCGACGAATTTGAGGATTATCCGGATGAACTGGGAAAATTTTTGCCATAGGATTGGGGATTGGGGAGTGGGGGGCAGGGGGCAGGGGGCAGGGGAGCAGGGGGAGCAGGGGGAGCAGGGGGAGCAAGGGGGACAAGGAGGACAAGGAGGACAAGGGGGAATTATTAAAATTAAGTCTCTCCCTTGTCTCCCCCCTCTTCCTTGTCTCCCTTGTCTCTTTTCCATGCCCTGTTTGGCCAATGCCCCATGCCCAATGACTAATGACTAATGACTAATGACTAATGACTAATGACTATGAATAAAATCGCTTATCTTCAATGTCCGACAGGAATTTCTGGTGATATGTGCCTGGGTGCTTTGGTAAGTTTGGGTGTTCCTGTGGAGTATTTAATTGAAAAGCTCAATGGGTTGGGTATTGAACAGGAATATCAGTTAAGGGCGGAATTTGTCCAACGGAATGGGCAGCAGGCGACTAAAGTTCATGTGGATTTAGTACACGATCGCCATCACCATGACCACCACGACCACGAACACAGTCATCATCACACACGCCACTTGCCAGAAATAGAGCAGATGATTCTCAAAGCGGGGTTGCCATCACGAGCAGAAGCTTGGAGTTTGGCGGTATTCCGACAGCTAGCAGTCGCAGAAGGGGCGGTGCATGGAATTTCTCCTGAAAAAGTTCATTTTCATGAAGTGGGTGCTATAGATGCGATCGTAGATATTGTGGGTACTTGTCTAGGATTGGATTGGTTGGGGATTGAGAGTAATAACGAAGGATTGCCCCTACTTTACTGTTCGGCGTTTCCCACTGGTGGCGGTACTGTTCGGGCTGCACATGGTCAAATGGCAGTACCAGTACCAGCAGTATTAAAACTTTGGGAAATGCGGGGTTGTCCAGTTTATAGCAATGGCATTGATAGAGAACTGGTGACACCAACAGGAGCTGCGATCGCTACTACTTTGGTAAGAGATTTTGGTTCACCACCCGCGATCGCTATCAAGCAGGTAGGATTGGGAGCAGGAACCATAAATTTACCCATTCCCAATATTTTACGCCTCTGGCTGGGCGAAAGCGCAAGTTTACAGTCAAATTTCAGCAATTATGAAGATACTAGCTCAAATTTAGAAACTATCTCGGTATTAGAAACCCAAATTGATGATTTAAATCCGCAAGCGATCGGGTATGTATTTGAGGCTTTGTTTGCTGCTGGTGCGGTGGATGTTTTTACCCAAGCGATCGCAATGAAAAAGTCCCGTCCAGGAATTTTGCTGACTGTGATTTGTCATCCAGAAAATTTACTCAGTTGTGAAACGGTTATATTCCGTGAAACTACAACTTTGGGTATTCGCCGAACAACTCAGCAACGCGCCATTTTACAACGGGAAATTCAACAAGTGGACATTGAATATGGCAAAGTGCGTGTGAAAGTAGCATGGAAGGGACAATCACCAGAAAAAGTTATTGCAAATGTTCAGCCAGAATATGAAGATTGTGCAGACTTAGCCAGAAAACATAATATTCCCTGGCGCGAAATTCAACGGTTGGCGCTACAAAATTGGTATTTGGTCAATAACTAAATCTCCTCGCTCTCCTCGTTGCTACACTGCCAATACGGTTCGGTTAAGAGAAGAGACGCGATAAATCGCCGTCAAGACAAAGGACTTATTATCGCTCTTTTATGACTCTGATGAAAGAAAAAATGTAGGTTGGGTTGAACTTTAGTGAAACCCAACAAAACCAAGGGTTTTTCGTGTTGGGTTTCGTCCCTCAACCCAACCTACTCGTAAATTTATCAAAGCCTTAAAAATCAAGGGTTCTGAATTTTTATTTAACGAGAGTAATAGAAGAGCGTTATTGTAAAGACGGCGATTTATCGCGTCTTTGCGATCTAAGGCGTGTCATCAAAAGACTTTATCCGAACCGTATTGGCTACACTCCGTACATGGGTGACAACTTAAAGCGATCGCTAAAATGTCAAGTGCAGTGTAGAGATAAGTCCAAAGTGTCTTACAGTTGAGATTTGGGTTGATATTTAACATTTTTGAGGGGTCTAAGTCCCTCGCTTATATTGCGCGACAAGTTTTGCGGTGGGGTTAAAATCCCCTATACATTACTTAATTAACGCCGTGTGCAACTTTCTCTCAAACCTAACCCCCAACCCCTTCCCTACTAGCGTTGGGGAGCAAGAATCAAAGCCTCTCAGGAGTGGGGGAGAGGAATGGAAGCGGGATTCTAAGAAGTAAGTTGCACATCGCGTTAATTACGAATTACGTAAAGCCTGCGGCATAGCTTCTCTTCTCCTATCGGAGACGCTGCGCGAACGAGACGCTACGCGAACGCTTAACGCGGAGCGTGCCGGAGGCTCTATTACGAATTACGAATTACGAATTACGAATTACCTCAATCCGCGCAATACCGATCCTAATGTAGCGATTCCCTCAACAATCTTCTGTGTTGGCTGAAAGCTAAAAGCTAACCTGATGGCATCATCCCCTTGTCCATTGGCGTAGCAGCGAGTCCCTGGCAGAAAACTGATGCCGTGTTCATTGGCAGCAATGAGGAGGGCTGTAGCGCTGATATCTGGTGGCAATTTACACCAAACGAAGAAACCGCCATCAGGACGCAGAGCAACTATATCACTGGGAAACTCTTGAGCGATCGCTTCTAATAACAAATTGCACTTATGTTTATAGCAGGCAATTAGCTCTTGAACGTGATTGTCTAGTTTCCCTGTAGCACAATAGCGGGCGACCACATGACTGACAAATGGCCCCACAGGCCCCTCACTTTTGAACATCGCCAGCCGCTCAATAATCGCTGGATCGCCACAAGCCCAGCCTAGCCGGATACCAGGCGCAATAATTTTCGAGAAGGTACTGACATATAATACCCACCCCTCTTGGTCGAGGGTTGCCAGGGGGGGTACAGTTTCTCCTTGGAAGCGCAAATCGCTATAAGCATCGTCTTCCACCACCACCACGCCATATTCAGCCGCTAATGCTACCAGTTTTTGGCGGCGAAATAACGGCATAGTAGCACCTGTGGGATTATGAAAGGTGGGAATAGTATAAATAAATCGGGGTCGGATGCCCTGTTTCTTTAAATCGTTCAATGTGACTTCTAGCGCATCTACATCCATCCCTAACTCATCCACAGGAATAGTAATTATACGTGCGCCAGCGTGGACAAATCTGGCAACTACTCCCAAAAAAGTTGGCCCTTCTACAATTACTACATCGCCAGGTTCCACAAACACATCTGGTAGCAAGCCGAGAATCTGACCAGAACCGTAGCCAATGATTAGGCGATCGCGATCGGTAGCAATTCCCTTAGCCTGCAAGCGGAGGATAATTTGCTCATACAGTTGAGCGGAAGGTGGGCCATAATTGAGAGCGATCGGAGCCTCCTCTGCCAGCACAACGGCACTTGCAGCAGCCAAGTCAGTGTGAGGAAAGAGAATTGGGTCAGCTAGACCGTAGGCAAAACTGACAGTGACGATTTTGCTTAACTCTGTACCGTAAGTTGGTGGTGCAAGGTTCTTTGCTCGTTCGGCAAACAAATCAGTAATTCGGTAAGCAGGGGTTGTAGAAACCATAAGTAGTTAAAAATTGGAAGTCAGAATACAGAACACACAAGATAGGTAATTGGCGAAAAGTGGGATTGGAAACTTCCTCCGATCTCAACTTTTCACGAGAGTAAGGGTATTAAACTTTCGTTAGTCGCACAGAATTCATGGTGGATTGTGGCTGCTGACGGATGTATTCTTTCTTATAACATCATGACAACTATCGTGAATATTGACTGATAGAACGGAATTACTACGGTGAAATTATTTAACCTCAAGTGGCAGCAGCTAATTTTAAGCTTAGGCTGTCTGCTACTGATTATTGCCTGTAACAATTTCTATCCTACTAATCACTCAGATGCTATACCTCTTAGGGTGGCGACAGATCCCACCTTTGTCCCTTTTGAAATCCAAAAGGCTAGCGGTGACTTGGAAGGTTTTGATATTGATTTGATGAATGCGATCGCTAAAGGAGCAGGTTTTGCAGTTCAATTTGAAAGTCTGCCCTTTGATGGCATGATCTCGACTTTGCAAGCTAAAAGAGTTGATGCGGCAATTAGCGGAATCACCATTACCGCCGAACGCCTGAAAACAATTGCTTTTTCACGACCTTATTTTAAAGCCGGACTAGCGATCGCTGTCCGCGAAGACAACCAAAATATTCAAGACTTCAATAGTCTTAAAGGGAAAAAAATTGCTGTCCAAATTGGTTCCACTGGGGCAGATTTTGCCAAAACCATCCCCAATGCTAAAATTAGTACTTTTAATTCTGGTCCAGAATTTTTCCAGGACTTGCTAAATGGCAACGTTGATGCTGTGGTTAGCGATGCTTTTGCAACTTTGTATGCGATTAAAAATGGCAAACTCAAAGGCATCAGAGTTGTTGCCGATCTGCTTACTGAAGAATACTACGGGATTGCCACACCAAAAGACTCCCCCCATTTAGATGCAATTAACAAAGGTATAGCGACTTTGTTATCCAATGGCACTTACAAGCAAATTTATCAAAAATGGTTTAACGCCGAACCCCCGCAATTACCAGATTCTGGGCATAGGGCATAGGGCATTGGGTATGGAGAAGAGACAAGGGAGACAAGGAAGAGGGGGGAGACAAGGAAGAGACTAGAGACTTGTTCAATAATTCCCCCTTGTCCCCCTTGTCCCCCTGCTCCCCCTGCTCACCACTCCCCACTTATAAGCAATTGGCTACCAATATATTAAATATTTATCTAATATGCGTCACAATTAATACTGCCACCAAAATTCATTGATAAACTACAATCTCTTGTAGGTCTACTGTAGTCAGGGACAGCCAACTGTGGCACCTTTGATCTTAGTGGCTAGAAGCACCTTGGAGCGCGAATAAAGGAACTTCCACTATGCTGATTTGCCCTCAGTGTAAATTTGAAAACCCCAAAAGCAACAAATTCTGTCAAAGCTGTGGCACATCCCTGACCCACAAAGTTTGTCCTGAATGCAGCGCCGAAGATATACCTGTAAATGCACTACTTTGTCACAACTGTGGTACGGAATGTGGAACAGTGTTTTGGGCAATTATTGCTAAAGAAACGATTGAGGAAGCTTTGGGATTAGAGAGAGATCAGGGGGATGAGGGAGATGAAGAAGCAATATCCTCGTCATCTCCTCTATCCCTTAGTTCTCAGATTGCATTAGGCTCTTATTTAGACTCCCAAGAGCGCTATCAATTGTTAGATCCGCTACCTACCTCAACGGAAAATGCCACCATTACTGATACAGGTGTGAGAGTTCTAGACTGCCAGCCGTATCAAATATCACCGATTGAAGCAGTACTAGCAACGCCATCAGTAGATGCAAGTGGAATTCCTCACCTTGCGAAACCTTATATTGCCTTACACTCCCAAAGTCAGCGCGAGATACCACTGATTCACGATGCATGGCAGCAGGGGGATATGCAGGTAGTAATAATTGAAGACCGCTCAAATTGGCAGCCTTTAGTTGACTTATGGCAAGAAGAGACAACAAGTTCGTTAAAAATTTTGCACTGGTGTTATCAAATGACCCAACTTTGGGCATTGTTGGAACCAGTAAATTGTCGTCAAAGCCTTTTAGATTTGTCAAATTTGCGATTGGATGAAGACCAAACGCTGGCGCTACAAAGGTTGTATGTGGAATCATCAAGTTCTCTGCCTGTCAGCGAGTCGCCAGAAGATGACGAAGCCCAAACATTTGCTATTCCAGAAGAGCCGTTAACCATTCAAGCTTTGGGGCGAGTTTGGCAAGCACTATTTAGGCAGTCTCAACGCACTCAATTTGGCTCTGTAGTCCAAATGTTGGGAGATTTAGATGTAGGTAAAATTCACACGATCGCACAATTGCGATCGCGTTTGGAGGAAATCTCTATTGAACTGGAAGCACTAGAAACCGCAACTTTGCCCCCACCCCCAATAAAGGAGAACAATACTACTGTGCCCACTATGCCGCAATCAGACGAACCAGAAAATATCATTAGCAAAATTGATGATATGCCAACTGTTGTGCTGGCGATGCAGTTAAGTAGCTTGGAAGATGCAGGATGCACAGATGTAGGTCGTCAACGTCATCATAATGAAGACTACTTTGGCATTGAAACCAAAATTCAGAAGTTGGAGTTCCCTAAAAGTCGAGTTTTGGAAGGGCATGGTTTGTATATTCTCTGCGATGGTATGGGTGGACATGCTGGCGGCGAGATAGCCAGTGAGTTAGCAGTCAACACCCTACGGGAATACTTTCAAGAACACTGGATTGCCAATCAACTGCCAACAGAAGAGAGCATTCGTGAGGCAGTGTATTTAGCTAATGAGGCGATTTACAAGCTCAATCAACAAGATGCCCGTTCTGGAGTAGGGCGTATGGGTACAACTCTGGTAATGCTCTTAATTCAAGATACTCAAGCGGCAGTTGCCCATGTGGGAGATAGCCGTCTCTATCGCTTGACGCGTAAGCGGGGACTAGAACAAGTCACAGTAGATCATGAAGTTGGGCAACGGGAAATTACCCGAGGAGTGGAAGCAAGCATAGCTTACGCCCGCCCGGATGCCTACCAACTCACCCAAGCTTTGGGGCCTCGTGATGAAAACTCGATTAATGCTGATGTAGGCTTTTTTGAGATTAATGAAGATACTCTTCTACTTTTGGCATCGGACGGTCTATCAGATAATGATTTACTAGAAACCCATTGGCAGACTCATTTAGAACCCTTACTTAGTTCGGGCGCTAACTTAGAACAGGGTGTTACAAAATTAATTGATTTAGGAAACCAATACAATGGTCACGACAATATTACTGGTATACTTATTCGGGCAAAAGTACGCCCAAATTTGGAAAGTTAAAAATAAATTGGAATGGGGAATGGGGAAGATGAGGGAGACAAGGAGGACAAGGGGGAATTATTGAATAAATCTCTCCCTTGTCTCCTGCCTGTTGCTTGTCTGCCTTGTCTCTTCTCGATACCCAACGCCCAATGCCCAATGCCCATTCCTTAATCCATTTACCTTGTAGGTTGTATTGTGGTTAGTCTGACTCTGTTAGAACCGCAACAGAAAACGCCCCTCCAGCAGTGGTGCTTTGAGAACTCTTCCATAATTCGGATTGGTCGAGCAACAGATAATCACGTTGTTTTAAGTGATAGTTTAGTTTCGCGGCATCATTTAGAACTGAGACACGTCGATTCTGCCGACAATAGCAGTGGTTGGCGGCTGATTAGTCAGGGTACAAATGGGACTTTCCTCAACGGTGTCCTTGTGATTCAGAGTCCGTTACCAGATAATTCCCTTTTGCAACTGGCACAAGGAGGCCCATTACTGCAATTCCAAATTCAGGAGGTAACAGTACTGGAAACTGGTTTGCGATCGCCACAACAAATACAAGGGACAGAAGAAAACGCTGTTGCAACAGTCTATTCAGCCCAAGGCAAATACACTTGTACGCACGAAGGTAACTCCCCGAACAATCTGTTTTGCATCCACTGCGGTCAACCTCTCTCAGTACAACAGAAAATTCGCCATTATCAGGTGTTGCGAACTCTCGGACAAGGAGGTATGGGTACTACTTATCTCGCTTGGGATGGTGGTCAGATTGGGAGTGTCCCACAACTGCTGGTGTTGAAGCAAATGAATGCTGATATGGCAAAAATTGCCAAAGCTCAAGAATTATTTGAGCGGGAGGCGTATACTCTAAAATCGCTTAACCATCCGGGAATTCCCAAATATTACGACTTCTTTGTAGAAGGCGGAAAAAAATACTTGGCAATGGAACTAATCCACGGACAAGATTTAGAGAAACGTGTTTATACAACTGGGCCAGTTACGCCAAATCAAGCGATCGCTTGGATGATCCAAACCTGCGATATCTTAGAATATCTTCATAGTCAAGAGCCACCACTAATTCACCGCGACATTAAACCCGCCAACTTAATGGTGCGAAGTTCACTAAATCGCATAGTAGTGCTAGATTTTGGCGCAGTTAAGGAAATTGGCACAGCGCCCGGTACTCGGATTGGTGCAGAAGGTTATTGCGCTCCTGAGCAAGAACGAGGACAACCTTTGACTCAATCTGATTTATATGCAATTGGGCCAACCCTGATTTTTCTACTCACAGGCGAAAACCCGTTCAAGTATTACCGCCAAAGGGGGCGAAACTTCAGGTTTGATGTGGCAAAAGTTCCTACCATCAGTTCCCAATTAAGAGATGTGATTGATCGCGTTACAGAACCATTGCCACGCGATCGCTACCAAACTGCAAAGGAATTAGCTGCCGCCTTAGCTGCTTGCAAAGTTTAAAGAGTGGAAATTGGGTAGAGACGCGATTAATCGCGTCTTGTACTAGGGAGTGGTGAATTGTAAAAATTCCTATCCCTATTCCCTATTCCCTATTCTTCATCCCAAGTTTCTACAGCTAGCAGTTCACTAACTGGGTCTTGCATACTAAAACCAAAGTCTAGCAGTTCCTGTTTCCAGTGCTGCCATTCATTACCATATAGCAAAGCGATTTTCCAGATGCTATCGCTTGGCTTGATAATATTCGATTCTATTAGTGATTGCACGTTGCGCTGCAATTTCACCATCGGGTGAATCACTTGCTGAGTCATAACCTCGATTGAATTCAGATTTTGTTGGTAAATACTTAATTAAAACTGCTTTCCATTCTGCAATTGTTGCCGGGTCGTAGAGTGGTGTAATTTTGGTAAAGCTAGTCTTAACTTTCTAACTATACCATAACAAACTCTACTAAATTACTGGTAAATTCGGTTTTGTACGGTAATTACCACCACAAAACTCCAATTCCACCAAGTAGTCCTTAAACTTTTTGCAGAAACCAGACAAAAGTTCAGGGTAAGGGTTAAAAGATAAAGGATGCTTCTGTTTCCCCTTTAACCTTTTGCCGTGTTATTTTTCCCCTTAACTTTTACTGTCTCACCCCCAGAGTGAAACAGTACCTCTTGTAAGATATCTGTTGTGGACACCGAGCAAAATAACTAGTCCTCTGGGAAGTTGCACTAAGTAGTGAGACTGAGGACGACTGGAAAAATTCTATTTGTTTGGATCGCGAAAAATATGTTTGCTTGTTGAACAACCCACTATGACACGGGCTAGTTTGAAAGTTTCTGCCTGACAAGGGAAATTTGCAATTCATTACAAATGTCCATTGTTTTAGTTTATTAAACGTTATTTAGAATATCGCAAGCATCTAGCATTAGGCAGAATCATCGTAAATATTTATATAATTTTGATCTGCCTAAAGAATAGAACCTGGAGGATTGGCTTTGTTTAGGTGTAAGAGAGGGTTTTGCTTGAAGCATGAGAGCGATCGCATAGCAAAATTGTCAGTACAGCATGGGCTTACTGTAAAGTTTCTTCGTCTTCAGAGTCAGCTTTTGAAGTTTGTGTAAAAAATTTGTAGCCAAGATGTTAGTTTCTGTTGAGCAGATGGGTATCCTCAAAACGGGAGGGTTGCTGACACCTAACTATTTACCGCAGCAATAATTAATACATGGCTGGCTCAGATGAAGAATACCTAATTACCCGCAAAAAGCAGATTGAGCGGCGACAGAAGATTTTAACGATAGTGTCGATATTCTCGTTTTTTGGATCTACGGTATTTGCAATCATTCCAGCAATCCAACAGGCTAGCCAGCCTAAGCCAGCAACTGCATCTCCTTCTGCTGAATCAGTATTACAGCAACAGGCACAGGGTTACGAGTTGGTTTTACGGCGGGAACCAGAAAACCAACTCGCTTTAGAGAAACTGTCTTTGGTGCGGTTGCAATTGAAGGATACGAAGGGTGCAATGGAACCTTTAGAAAAGCTAGTGAAGTTGCATCCCGAACGAAAAGATTACAAAGTTCTATTAGAGCAGATTAAGAAACAACAGAGTAATGGCGATCGCAGCACAAATAAACAACCCAAATCTAATTAACAATTTTACTTAAATATTTTTGCAAAATAATTAATTTTGAGATTACTAGAAGATGTTTAATGGCAAATCGATTTTAATCACTGGTGGTACAGGCTCCTTCGGCAAGCAATTTGTCAAAACGATTCTCAGCCGATATCAACCTCTGAAAGTCATAATTTATTCACGGGATGAACTGAAGCAGTACGAGATGGCGCAGGAGTTTAATGCACCAGTGATGCGCTATTTTATTGGAGATGTGCGCGATCGCGACCGGCTACGTCTGGCGATGCGGGGTGTCGATTATGTTATTCATGCTGCGGCGCTCAAGCATATTCCTGCTGCTGAGTACAACCCAATGGAATGTATTAAAACTAATATTCATGGGGCAAATAATGTCATTGATATCGCTCTCGATCAAGAAGTAGAAAAGGTGATTGCCCTCTCAACAGATAAGGCAGTTAATCCAATTAATCTCTATGGTGCGACCAAGCTAGCTGCCGATAAACTTTTTGTTGCAGCTAATAATATTGTTGGGACAATGAAAACCCGGTTTGCTGTAGTTCGCTACGGGAATGTCGTCGGTTCAAGAGGTTCAGTTGTACCCTTATTTCAAAAACTGATTGGCGAAAAATCCACAGAAATTCCCATTACAGATCCACGCATGACCCGCTTTTGGATTACCCTGGAACAAGCTGTGGATTTAGTTTTCAATAGTTTTCAAAGAATGCATGGTGGAGAAATATTTGTCCCGAAGATTCCTTCAATGAGAATTACTGATTTGGCTGAAACACTTGCACCAGGAGTCCCAATTAAAATTGTTGGCATTAGACCAGGAGAAAAACTACATGAAGCCATGTTTTGTGCTGAAGCTTCACACTTGGTCTTAGAGTTTTCTGACCATTATGTGATTAAACCAACTATTGAATATGCCTATTCTATTGATTACACTTGCAACGCTTTGGGAGAAAAAGGAGTCCCTGTGGCAGAAGGTTTTGAGTATAGCTCCGAGATAAATACAGAATGGCTAAAAGGTTTTCAACTACTGGATATGTTGAAGCAATGAGTGACTACATTCCTTATGGTAGACAAGATATTAGTCAAGAAGATATTGATGCTGTAATTCAAGTTTTGCGCTCAGATTGGATTACTCAAGGCCCAGCTATAGAGAGATTTGAACAAACTATTGCTAACTATTGTGGTGCAAAATATGCTGTAGCAGTTTCTAGTGCTACATCCGCATTACATATTGCTTGTCTTGCAGCTGGTTTAGGAGAAGGCGACGTTCTTTGGACATCACCAAATACTTTTGTTGCTTCAGCTAATTGTGGGCTTTATTGTAATGCCAAAGTAGATTTTATTGATATTGATTCAACTACCTACAATTTAAGCGTAGATGAATTAGAAAGTAAGTTAGTCGAGGCAGAAAAGCAAGGGTGTTTGCCAAAAGTATTAATACCTGTACATTTTGCCGGACAATCTTGTGAAATGGAGAAAATTGCCGCTTTATCGCAACAATATAATTTCAAAATTATTGAAGATGCTTCTCATGCGATCGGCGGAAGGTATCAGGGACAACCTGTTGGTTATTGCCAATTTTCTCATTTGACAGTTTTTAGCTTTCATCCAGTGAAAATTATCACGACTGGCGAAGGCGGTATGGTACTAACAAATCAAGAAGAATTATATCAAAAATTAATTAAATTAAGAAGTCATGGCATAACTCGCAATCCAGATTTCATTCAAGGAGGATCTCACGGTTCTTGGTATTATCAACAACTAGAATTAGGTTTCAACTATCGGATGACAGATATCCAAGCAGCATTAGGTTCTAGTCAGATGCAAAGACTAGATGAATTTGTAGAACGTCGCCGATTTTTAGCTAACCGTTATAATCAACTATTGCGAGATTTACCTTTAATGCTGCCGTGGCAACATCCAGATAGTGAATCTAGTTGGCATCTTTATGTAATTCGGCTCAAACTGGATAAAATTAATAAAACTCATCGGCAGGTATTTGAACAACTTCGCAGTGTAGGAATTGGTGTGAATTTACACTATATTCCAGTTCATATACAGCCTTATTACCAACAATTTGGGTTTAAATTAGGGGACTTTCCAGAGGTTGAGAAATACTATAAGGAAGCTATCACTATCCCCTTATATTATAGCCTAAATGAAGAGAGTCAGGATAAGGTAGTAGCTTCACTAAGAGAGAGCCTGATATGAAAACTGTAATTATTGTTCAGGCAAGAATGACTTCAACTCGTCTCCCTGGAAAAGTACTAAAAAAGGTATTAGATAAGTCTTTGTTAGAATATCAGATTGAGAGATTAAAGCGGGTAAAATTGGCTGATGAAATTGTAATTGCTACTACAATTAATAGGAAAGATTTACCAATTATTGAACTTTGCGATCGCCTTTCAATACCATATTTTCGAGGCTCTGAAGAAGATGTGTTAGCCAGATATTATCAGGCTGCAAAAGAGCATCATGCAGATGTAGTGGTTCGTATAACCTCCGATTGTCCACTTATCGATCCACAATTGATTGACAAGGTAATTCAATTTTATCTTGAGTATGAATATGATTATGTTTCTAATTGTTTACAGAGAAGCTACCCACGGGGAATGGATACTGAGGTGTTTTCATTTTTAGCCTTACAACAGGCGTTTGTAGAAGCAACGGCACAACCCGACCGAGAACATGTTACTGCGTTTATTTATATGCATCCTGAGCGTTATCGATTAGGTCAGATAATTTATTCAGAAAATCAAAGTTTACATCGTTGGACAGTGGATACAGCAGATGATTTTGAATTGATTAAAAGAATTATTGAAGCCCTTTATCCTCAAATTCCAAAATTTACCTTAGAAGATTGTTTAGATTTGCTCAGACAGTATCCTGATTGGTCGCTAATTAACGCACACGTAGAACAAAAGAAATATGTTGCATAACTATTAATTTATCAACAATGAAGTTATTTATCAGAGTAGATGCATCAACAAAAATAGGTACAGGTCATTTAATGCGTTGTCTAGCTTTAGCCCAGGCTTGGCAAGATGCAGGTAATCAAGTAATTTTTGTGATGGCGACGGAAGCACCAGATTTAATAAATCGCTTAAAGTCCGAAGGAATGGAAGTTATCCACTTACCGATTGAGATTGGAAGTACTGAAGATGCTGAAGAAACAGCGAAACTCGCACGCCAGTTTGATGCAAATTGGGTTGTAGTGGATGGCTACCACCTTGGTGCTAAGTATCAAGAAATCATCAAGGAATTTGAGCTAAAACTTTTATTCATTGATGATTATGGACACGCAAAACAGTACCACGCGGACATTATTTTAAATCAAAATATTCATGCTGGTGAGGAATTGTATATAAATCGACAGCCATATACTCAACTTTTTCTTGGTACAAACTATACCCTTTTGCGGCGGGAATTTTGGTCTTGGCGGGGATGGCAGCGATCGCTCCCTCTAATAGCTAAAAAATTACTAGTTACACTAGGTGGTGCAGATCCAGATAATGTCACTCTCAAGGTGATTGAAGGATTGCAACAAGTAGAAGTAGAAGGACTTGAAGTAGTCGTTGTTGTTGGAGGAAGTAATCCACATTATGAGCAACTGCGATCGGCTAGTCAGGAATCACGTTTTCCTATTCAACTGAAAAGGAATGTAACGAATATGCCTGAGCTAATGGCTTGGGCTGATATAGCAGTGACAGGTGGTGGTAGCACTTGTTGGGAACTAGCTTTTATGGGTTTGCCTAGTCTAGTGGTGATTTTAGCTGAAAATCAACGGGCGATCGCCGAAAAACTACAGGTAATGGGAGTAGTTGTAAATTTGGGATGGCATGAAAATGTTTCTACTGTTGAAATAGCATCGGAAGTAGTGCAATTAGTGATAGCTACCGGAAGGCGGGAAAAAATGACTAGATGTAGCCAAGAATTAGTTGATGGTCAAGGAAGCATTAGAGTTTTGAGCTATCTAAAAGATAACTTTTTTCAATTGCGCTCGGTGCAACAAGATGATTGTCGGTTGCTATGGGAATGGTCAAACGCTCCAGAAGTACGTGGGGTTTCTTTTTCCTCTAAGTCTATACTCTGGGAAGATCATGTTCAATGGTTTAAATCTAAATTGATAAATCCTAATTGCATCTTTTATATTGCCATTAATAAGAATGATATACCTATTGGACAGATTCGATATGACATAGAAAATTCTGAAGCTATTGTTTCCATGAATATTGACCCAAATTTTCGTAATCAGGATTATGGAAGCAGCTTGATTAAATTAGCTTGTAAAAAACTATTCTCTGATTTCGATGTTAATAGAATTAATGCCTACACAAAACCAAGTAATCAGGCATCTGTTAGGGCATTTTCCAAAGCGGGTTTTCAGAGTATGGGAATAACTACACTACAAGGACATCAAGCAATCCTTCTTATCATAGACAAGTATAAACTTGGTTAGTTGAGAGAGCAAATGCGAAAAATTAACATTGCAGATAGAATAATTGGTGCTAGTCATCTTCCCTTTGTGATTGCCGAAATGTCTGGCAATCATAACCAATCTTTAGAAAGAGCTTTAGATATCGTTGAAGCAGCTGCTAAAACCGGAGTAAATGCACTTAAACTCCAAACTTATACTGCTGATACGATGACCTTAGACATAAATGAAGATGATTTTTACATTAATGATCCTAATAGTCTATGGCACGGTAAATCCCTGTATCAGCTATATCAACAGGCTTACACACCTTGGGAATGGCACAAACCTATTTTTGAGCGTTGCGACGAACTAGGAATAGTTGGGTTCAGCACTCCTTTTGATACTAATGCTGTAGATTTTCTCGAATCTTTAAATGTACCTTGCTATAAAATTGCCTCTTTTGAAAATACTGATTTACCTTTAATTCGCAAAGTTGCCAGCATGGGTAAACCGATGATTATTTCTACTGGTATGGCAACGATTTCTGAGTTAGATGAAACTGTTCGGACAGCGCGAGAAGCTGGATGTCAAGACTTAATATTACTCAAATGTACTAGTAGCTATCCTGCGACACCAGAGAATACTAACTTGCTAACTATTCCTCAAATGCGCGAGTTATTTAATGTGCAGGTGGGGTTATCAGATCACACAATGGGTATTGGAGTTGCTGTTGCGAGTGTTGCTTTAGGAGCTACATTAATTGAGAAACATTTTACTCTGTGTCGGGCTGATGGTGGAGTTGATTCAGCCTTTTCAATGGAACCAGCAGAGATGCAGCAATTGGTAATAGAGTCGCAAAGAGCTTGGCAAGCTTTGGGCAGTATAAAATATGGAGCAAATGAGGCTGAAAAAGAGTCGCTGGTTTATCGGCGATCGCTCTATGTAACCAAAGACATGAAAGCCGGAGAGATTCTCACTCCAGAAAACCTCAGAGCAGTACGCCCAGGTTTAGGATTACCACCCAAGTTTTTCGACATTGTTATCGGTAAATCAGTGAATCAAAATATCAAAAAAGGTACGCCTTTTACCTGGAAAATGGTATTAGCAAGTGAGCAATAAAAAGCTCACGAATAGACAGAATAATGCTAATTTTGGTTTTTATCTATATGTTTAACATTAAAAAATGAAGGATGAATTGTCAATGAATCAAGTTAGCACAACTGTGCAGATATTACGAGAACACTATCAGAATCTTGTACAGATAAAAGGGGACTCACCTGGTTCTGGACAGTGGGGTTCTATAGATGAATCTCTTGTCAGATATTTAGAACTTATGAAAATTGGAGACCTCAATGGATGTCGAATTTTAGATATAGGATGTAGTATCGGTTATTTTGCAGAATATTTACAAGAACATTATGTGAATTTTCGACAAGAAACAATGGCTTATTATGAACCAGAGGCAGTTTTAAGGTTCTGTATTCAGCAGCTATCTAGAAAAGTTACAATAATTCATCACTACTATCATTGTGATGTTTGTATTTATGTTTACAAATAAATGAACACTAAAGATTTTGTAATTAATTGGCGGGAAATAGCAAATACTTGGGATGATTTTGTTGAAGATTCACCTCAAGGAACTGTTTTTGCAAAAACTGACTTTATCAATGCATTAGGAGTTACTTTTCAAATTATTACAGTCTACTTCAGACAGAAAATAGTTGCAGGTACTATTATCTTGTTTTCTGAAGATGGCAAGATATTACCCGCTCCTTTCCCTTTCACGCCCTATCAAGGACTGTTACTAGCTGACAATTTTACTAAACCAGATCATAAACGTAATTCTGAAGAATTTTTGATTTTAACTTGGTTCATAGAACAACTTATAGAAAAATTTGAGAAAATTTCCCTAGCCCATTCATGGCAGTTGCAAGATATCCGGCCATTTCAATGGTATAACTACCATACACCTGAAAAGGGAAAATTTGAAGTTCAACTCAGATATACGGGTATATTAAAATTAACAAAATTTGATAATTTTGACTTTTATCTCAGTTGCATCCGCGCTGTCAGACGACAGGAAATGCGGAAAGCTATCAATAATAAATTATCTATTCAAGTGTCTGACAATATTGATATTTTAGACAAATTACACCGAGAAGTTTGGGCTAGACAAGGAATAGAAAATATAGATAAAGAATCTTACTTACTTCAAGCAATAACTCATAAATCTTTAGACAAAGGATTTGGAATACTGAAAGTATGCTATTTGGATACAAATCCTGTTTCTGCAATTTTATTCCTATTTGATCGTCAGCGCGGTTATTATATGTTTGCTGGGAATAATCCCGAATACAGAGAAACTGGTGGCTCAACCTTTTTACTGCTCGATTTAATTGAAGAATGTTTTAAACGTCAGTTGCAAGAAATAGACTTTGTAGGAATCAATTCTCCAAATCGAGGAGATTACAAACTTAGTTTTAATCCAGAGGTTAAGCCTTATTTTGTCACAAATTTCAATACCAATTTGGATCTCTATAAATAAATATAAAAATTTTTAGTGGAGAAGTGAGTAAAACTGTGAATCGTGTCATTGCCACAATAGAAGCCCGGATGGGTTCTTCACGGCTTCCTGGTAAAGTCCTCAAGGAAGCAGTGGGTAAACCAATGCTGTTGTTAATGATTGAGCGTATCCGTCGCGCTCGTTATATAGATGAAGTAGTTGTGGCAACTACTACTAATGAAAAAGACGAAGCGATCGCATCTTTATGCACTAAACACAATATTCCTTACTTTCGTGGTTCAGAAGAAAATGTATTAGAACGAGTTGTGGAAACAGGGCGACACTATCAAGCAGAAGTTAGTGTCCTTTTAACCGGAGATTGTCCCCTAATTGACCCTTATGTAATTGATCAGCATATCTGTGCATTTTTCGCGGCTTACCCCCATGTAGATTACGTTGCTAATTGTGAAGTACGTTCATATCCTCATGGCTTGGATCTCATGGTGTTGTCTTGGAAAACACTAGCTCAAACAGTTGATTTTGCCTCCAACGAACCCTTTCGTGAACACGTTGGTTGGTACATCCGACGACATCCAGAGAAATATTGTCGCTTGGATATCATTGCTCCTCCAGGCTTAAGTAATCCTTTTTTCCGTATTACCCTTGACTATCAAGAAGACTACGATCGCATCAAAGCCATTTTTGAAGCACTTTATCCTCACAACTCCCAATTTACGACAGTAGACATTCTCAACTATGCCCAACAACAAGGATGGATTGACTCTTAAGAGAGATTAAACTCATGAAAGTATGTGTCGGTATTATTGGTTTAGGAAAAATTGGACATCGCTTTGGCATTTCCCCACAAGGCGATCCACTCAGCCATTCCGAAGGGTATGCTCAAATCCCCAACGTAACAGTTTTATTAGGAGTAGATCCAGATCCACAGGCGTGTAGAGATTTTCAGCAACGTTTTTCCGAAGCACAAGTATACTCCAGTTTGATAGATGTACCAGATGAAATTCACCTCGACGTAGTATCAATATGTAGTCCCACTCACTTACACACTCAGGGAGTTATTGCTGCACTGGCTTGGCAACCCCGCGTCATCCTGTGCGAAAAACCCCTTGCACTTAATGTAGCAGAGGCAGAAATAATGTTAGCTGCTTGCTCTGCACAGGGCTGTATTTTGATGACTAACTATTCGCGTCGCTGGACACCAATGCTGCAAGCCTTGAAACATCTAACAAGTCAAGATGATGGCTTGGGAACTCCAACTGGTGCTTGTTTACGCTATAACGGTGGTTTACTGCACAATGGAACCCATTGGATCGATATGTTGTTGGCTTTATTCGGATCGGTTGCTTGTGCATATCGTCTGGAAAAATCACCTGTTACTGAAGATGACAGTGCTGAGTCAATTGCATTATCCTGGAACGGCGGATTAACTGCATATTTGATTGCAGTACGTGGAACTGGGTGTTCAATCGGCGAAGGGGAACTCTGGGGAACCGGGGGTATGCTGCGGTATAGCGCCGGAGGAGGGCAAATCATTTGGCAGACAGTTAAACCTAGTCAGTGGTCAGGCTTTCAAGAGTTAGGTCAAGCAAAGATGATCTGTGAAGCTGGCTTAAAAGGCCACATTTTGGGGGCTGTCACCGAAGCTGTGCAATTAGCACAAATTGGCGGACAACCAACCTGTTCTGGCGCTGATGGTGTGCTTGCTTTACAAGTTGTTGAAATGGCAAGAAACAACAAATTTCTAATTAAGTAGGTAATTTGATGGTTATTACTACAGAAAAACCAGCTTTGCTCGGAGGTTCCAAAGTTTTTCCAGAGCCATTACCAAGGTATATCAGTATTAGTTCCCAGGAGACTGAAGCCGCGATTCAAGTACTGAAAAGCGGTATTTTATCTGACTATATCGGTGCTGCTGGACTGTACTTTATGGGTGGCAAACAAGTTCGCACCTTAGAAGAACAATGGGCTAAGTACTTTAATGTTCGTCACGCTTTGAGTGTTAACTCTGCTACTAGTGGTTTACATGCCGCCATGATTGCAGCCGGTGTTAATTTTGGTGATCAGGTAATTGTGCCACCGCAAACGATGTCAGCAACGGCAACGGCAGTGGTTATGGCAAATGGTACTCCTGTTTTTGTCGATCAAGAGGAGACTAGTTGCTGTATTGATCCAGAAGCCGTTGAACGTGCTATTAGCCCGCGCACAAAAGCAATTATCGCAGTCAATTTGTTTGGAGGCCCAGCCCAACTGTTGCGCTTACGTGAGTTAGCAGATCGACACGGTTTGATTCTAATTGAAGACAACGCTCAAGCACCGGGAGGTCAGCATCAGGGGCGTTGGCTGGGAACAATTGGACATTTGGGGGTGTTTAGCCTCAATTGTCATAAAACCATTCAGTGTGGTGAAGGGGGGATTGTCGTTACTAATGACGATCGCTTGGCGCGGCGAGTGGCGTTGGTACGTAATCATGGAGAGAATGCAATTGAAGCGGAAAACTGGGATGAAGATGGTGATATTGTTGGTTACAATTACCGTTTAACGGAACTTCAAGGGGCGATCGCTCAGGTTCAACTGCAACGTTTAGAAGAATTGACACAGCCACGGCTGAAAATTGCTGAAGCTTTAGACCAAGGGCTGTCTGAGTTTAAGGCATTGCGGACGGCTAAAGTTGACAGTGGCGATCGCCATGTTTACTATACATATCCCATCTGGATCGATCCACAACAAGCTGGATTGTCGCGGGACAGATTTGTAGAGGCACTTCAAGCCGAAGGATGCCCGGTGACGGGGCGTTACGTGCGTCCTCTATACAGACTACCTCTTTTCCAAAAGCTGCAACAAGAAGGCAAGACAATTGTCAGTCATCCTACTGGTGTTTGTCCCATAGCCGAAAAGACATATAACGAGACGCTTTTATCTACAACTCTCATTCAAATACCTGGGGGTATTGACTTAGTTGATCGTTTCGTAGCTTCTGTGGGTAAAGTCTTGGCTCATGCCGAAGAGTTAAGTCAAGGGAAAGATGAATGAAGATTATTGCGATCGCTCACGATCCAGGCGGTGCTAATGCTGTGGCTGCAACTGTTGCAGCCTTACGAGAAACAGGTACAGAGGTTGAAGCGTATGCTAAAGGGCCAGCCATCCGTCAATTTCAACGTCTTGGAGTTGCTTGCACGTCAATTTCTGAAGAACACCAAACTCTTTTTGTAAGATTAACAGGAGATATTCTACTCACAGGAACATCTCAATATGATGAGTTTGAACGCGATGCTATTTTTTGGGCGAGGCAAGAGTATATTCCTAGTATTGCTGTCATAGACTATTGGGCAAATTATCGACAGCGTTTTCAACCAATCAACAATCCTAATACAGAACCAACTTTTCCAGATATCATCGCAGCTATAGATGAAGTGTGTAAAGCAGGAATGCTTGCTGATGGAATACCAGAAAAACGAATCCGCGTTGTGGGACAGCCTTATTTTGCTTGGCTAATTGCTAGACAAAAATCCAGAAAAAGTATTTTTAAACCAATAGAAAATATTCTTTTTGCTTCTCAACCCAATGCCAATGAAATTGAAATCCTCCGTATCTTAATTAAGGTATTAACTGACTATAAACCTTTAAAAAAACTTCTGATCCGGTTTCATCCCCGCCAAGGTGAGTGTCATGCGTCGCTTGATTTACTGGCACAATCAGTTTTGCCATTTGCCATTGACGAAAGTGTTGACACACTTGCCACTTTGTGTAATCAAGATATAATACTGGGAATCACCTCAATTATCCTAATTGAGGCAGCTTTAATGGGAATACCAGCAGTTAGCTTGATGAGCGGTGTGGATGAAACACTTGTTACCAATCAAAGGGGAATCACGATTCCCTTAAACTCCTCAGAAAAGCTACGAGAGTTTTTGTATTTTCCCCAATATGGAGAAATAGAAGAACAATTTGTTGAACAGCAGCGCCATGCAGATTTCCGAGTAGCACAGTTATGCAAGGCAATAATTTAGTTATTGACTTTGAAAGAATTTTTCAAGTGCTGGGTACTATGTGGTGTGGAGTAATTAAGCCTGAAAATAATTCTTTAATTTTCAGGCTTTAGCTTTACATAAATAAAAATACTCAGCTAGCGTTATTTATACACTTAAAAACTTAAATGCATAGCATTCAAGCTTAGTTTAACTCCGAAGTATTGAGATATATAACTAGGAAATTAAATTAAGCAGGATACAAAAAAATAAATCAATAATATAGGGTTTCTTCAATGGTTGATAGATTATACCTAGCATATACAATTGCAGATGCTGAGTGGCTAATTGCACACCCAGAGCTATTAAAAGAAGGTAGAGTTATTTATTCAGGAATTGAGCCTCATTTAGTTTTTTGTTCAGCAGGAATTCCTGCTGATGATGCAGTAGAATTATATCGGCAATTAGATTTTTGTACTATTGCCAATGAAGCAGAATATCTAAGATGTAAATTTGAACAAACTTTGCGACAGGTTGGCCCTGATTACGGTCTATCACTAATTTATCAAGATATTGATATTTTATCTTGTTCTCTTCATCTGCTCTACTATTTTTTCTACGAAGCTGTCACTTCCTATCATCTTGCAGTAGCAATTCTGCAAAAATACCAACCCAAAGAAATTTGGGTAAACCAATCACCATTTACTGCTGTAACACAGTGGGGTTTGGCTCCTCCACCTCAGACTAATTATGAAAATCAAGTCTGGGGTTCCATGAGAAATATAGGAGTAATTATCAAAGATTTAGAAATTCCTAATACTTTAGAATCATCGAATGTTCAAGAGCAGCAGATTGACTTAATTTATAGATCACAATATCAGCCTTGGCAGCCTCAAGATCGGCAAAGATCCGCAGTTTTCCCAACTAAAAACTCATTAAAATCAGATGTTTTATTAGCACTACAAAATAATTTCCTAAAAAATTATGCACCTATTGGTGAAGCATTGGCAAATTCTTTTAATCTCAAAACACTAGATTTAATTCAACAGAATCTATGGTTGGGATGGCATGATGCTTCAGATTCAATTCCCGTTCCTCTCATTCAGGATTTAAACAATGTAAGTTCAATACAAATTAATCACATTTTGAACGATCGGCGGTTTTCCCATGCTTTCTTAGACTATCCGCTAGACATCTGGAAAATTATTCAATCAAGAGTAGACCTTTTACTAAGCTTTGATATTCCCTTTGTTGGTGCTTGGATAGAATGTTCTCACTGGGTACTAGCTCAGGTGCAACCTAAATTTATCGTGATGGCGGAAGAAGTCTCACTAGCAGCGCGTTCATTGGGAGCAGTAGCAAAACTGCATGGAATTAAAAAACTTGTAATTGAGCATGGGTCTCCCGATACTCAAATATCAAAAAATGAACGTTCTGATATGCATTACTGGCAGCATAATTATGCTGAAACTAGACCTGATTATGTGGCTACATGGGGTTCGTATGGTCAGCATTATTATGTAGAAAATCTTGGTTGGTCAGCGAAACAAGTTATTCCTACAGGCTGGCCTTGGATTGAAAGGGAGATTAGACAGTATCTCGGCAGTGGAAAAACAAAACAGGTTGCCCATGTGCAAAGGCATTTACTATTTTTAAGTACATCAACACATAAGTCTTACCATTATTTGTATGAAACGCTTCTGGAAGCAGCCAAGCAATTGCATGTTGAGATTGTTATCAGACCTCATGGTGCTGAAAACATGGATTACTTGCGCGACTTAGCTAATCTCGTTGGCATCAACGTCAAGATTGATAACTCCAGTAATATACTCGATCAAATTGCAGAAAGTGATATTGTTATTGGCGGAGCAACCAGTGTACTAAGTTATGCGATCGCACTGAGTAAGCCTTGTATTTTTTTAGATTTGTTAGGAATGAGAGATTATAAGCCTTATGCCATAGAAGGTGCAGCAATAGGGGTATATAATCGCGAAGAATTAATTCCGGCAATTGAAAAGCTAAACAGTGATGATGAGGAAAGAAATCGCCAGCATAAAAAACAAAAGCTATTTACACAACAATACTTAGGCGAACTAGACGGTAAGGCAACTGAGCGGATTATAAATTTTATAAAGATGGAGATTCAAATGCAAGATAAGTTATCAACGAAATATCAAAATTATAGAACACAAACAGATATATTGCGTGTAGACATAGGCTGTGGAATTCATAAGCCTAAAGATTTCATTGGCGTAGATATTGCTCCTGGTGTTGGTGTTGATATTGTTGCCGATCTCAGTAAAGAATTTCCTTTTCCTGATAGCTCAGTCGATGAATTAAGAGCGCACGACATTATCGAACATCTCTATGACCGAATTCATACAATGAATGAGATTTGGAGAGTCTGTAAACCTGGTGCAAAAGTTGACATTCGTGTGCCATCTACAGATGGACGAGGAGCTTTTCAAGACCCCACTCATATCAGTTTTTGGAATATTAATTCTTTTCTGTATTACTGTAGTGAATTTCCAGCTTATATAGAACTTTGTAAAAGATATGGATTTCAAGGCGAGTTTAAAGCTGTGAAACTTGAACATGAAGAATCTCCTGATGGAGTAATTCATGTCAGGGCTGAATTGCTTGTAGTTAAGTCAGTATCTAATTTAAGCCAAAATTATTTGCCAATAACCCAAGAATATCAGCAGGAAATTCAGAAACAATTCGCTCCTGAAGTTAATGTATATATTCAAAGTCAAGAACAAGATGTTTTTTCTCAAATTTCTACTTATGTCAAACAATATCAACAAGATCCGAGCCGTACAGCAATAGCAAATATCCGTCAGACTCGTTATCAAATTGCCCAGCAATGGCTGAAAATATCGGATTCGGAAATTGAAAGTGTGTACTTAGGCGATTTGGGTAAAGCACATCAAATATTGCTCAATAGCGGTATAAAAAATGAAGTATTTACTCCTAGTGAACAAGTTTTTGTAGATGAAGTCACTACACATATTTCTAGAGGCCTCAATAAGCCAAAAGCGGTTCAGTATATATTGGTAGCTATGCTGTATCGTTGTGCTGACCAGTTACCCTTACAGCATGACATATCTAATATTCCAACATGGTTTATTAATGACTATTTAAAATTCCTGTTTCAACCTCAACTTTACTTTCAAGAAGTAGGAGAAGCAGAGAACTACTATCACTATATGCAGGGGTGGGTTGATTACTTACACACATCCATATTTCAGAATCAAGATTCTCTGTTATGGCATGAAGTAGTTAAATCTTTTGTCCAAATGGGTAATTTTATACCTCTATACTTTAATGAAGCTAATCTTAAAGATATCTATGTTAAACGTGGAGAAATACTAGATTTTTTCTTGAAAATTAATGGTCATCAAGTCAACTATGAATTTGACGATAGACCTGTAACCAGAAAAAAAATTCGGATGGGTATTCTGGCAGCATATTTTTTGCCTTCAGCAGAAACATTTGCTACACTTCCTCTCTATGAATATATCAGCCGCTACTTTGAAGTAATTTTGTACTCTCTAAATCAAACTGGTCATCCTTTAGAGGAATATTGCCAAAGTTGTGCCAACTCCTTTAAGCTGTTGCCACAAGATTTAGCAGAACAAGCAAATACTATTCGTGCTGATGACCTAGATATATTATTCATTGCTACTAATGTGACTGCGGTAACGAATCAAATCTGCCTCTTATCAATGCATAGATTAGCGAGAATACAAGTTACTAGTGGCGGATCTGTTGTTACAACAGGAATGCGGTATATTGATTATTATATCTCAGGTACGCACACCGATCCATCAGCAACCTCAGAACAACAATATCGAGAAAAATTGGTGAAGCTAGAAGGAACTGCTCATTGCTTTAGTTATGGTAATGAGCAAGAAAATGTAACTATCAAAGTTGATCGAGAAAGTTTATATATTTCTGAAGAATCAGTTATTTTTATCTCTGGCGCTAACTTCTTCAAAATCATCCCTGAACTAATTAATACATGGGCAAAAATAATTTCTGGAGTTCCCAACTCTGTTTTAGTACTTCTGCCATTTGGCCCGAATTGGTCAAACAATTATCCTAAAAAAGCTTTTGTAAATCACTTAATGAAAGTGTTCTCAAAGCATGGGATACCAGCAGACCAATTAATAGTTTTAGATCCTCAGCCAGTGCCAAACCGGGAAGAAGTTAAAGAATACTTCAAAATTGCTGATGTCTATCTAGATTCCTATCCATTTGCGGGAACAACTTCTTTAGTAGAACCACTACAAGTTAATCTGCCAGTAATTGCTAGACAGGGAAACACTTTTCGCTCTGCAATGGGATCTGCAATGGTGCAAGCACTAGATGTTTCTGATTTAGTTGCGGATAGTGAAGAATCTTATATACAGTTAGCGATCGCACTTGGAATTAATCCTCAATTACGCCAACAAAAGAGCGCCCAAATCAAGGAAAAAATGCAAGGTAATCCTAGTTTTCTAGATAGTCGCTCTTACTCAGCTAAGATAGGTAGTCTCTTCCAAGAATTATTTAGTAAATATCTTGCAGATACTCTGAGTCAAAATTTCCGCTTAGGAGATATTAATCTAGTTATTTTCCCTGACTGGTTACAGCCAGAAGACCTACTATATCAAGATTTAGCAAGTGTTATTTGTACTCTTACTACTCACCCAGATAAAAGTCGTTTAACTCTTCTGATAGATAGTCAAAATATCCCTGAAGAAGAAGCGGATATGCTTTTATCCTCTTTGACCATGAATTTGCTCATGGAAGATGATGTAGATATAACTGAGGGGCCAGAAATTTCTCTGCTAGGGAAGATAAGTGATACACAATGGAAAACTATTTTGCCTAGAATTAATACTCGAATTGCTTTAGCAATAGACAATCAACAGGCGATCGCACACGCGAAAGCAGAAAATCTTCCATCCTGCGATGTAGATAGCTTGATTGCAAAATAAGTTTGTAGTAAGCACTTCAGTGCTTAAATTTATCATTTCAAAGGAGGAAGACTAAAGTCCTCACTACGAACTTTTGAATTGTTTGTAGTAAGCACTTTAGTGCTTAAAAATATATGTATGAATATCGCAAGCTCACAACAGAGCAAAAAGCTGAACTAGTTAAATATCGCTTAAGGCAGGGTTATCCACCCCACTCTCCACCACATCCTGTGCAAGATAAGCAATTTTATTTATTAACAGCAGCTTGTTACGAGCATCAGTGTCATATACACACTGAATCCCGTCGTCAGCAATTGCTAGATATGGTTTTTGATAGGTTTGGTGTGAGTGGAAATGAAGAGACGAGCGCTGAAGCGCTCACTACAAACTTAAGAATATGTGCTTGGGTTATTTTGCCTAATCACTATCACCTATTGGTTTATGTTGAAAATTTTGATGTATTAGGTGACTTGTTTCGCAGAATACATGGTGTAGTTTCTCGCCGGTGGAATATAGAAGACAATGTAACTAAGAGAAAAATTTGGTATCGTTGGAGCGATCGCGCTATTCGCTCGGAAAGACATTACTATACAACTGTTAACTATATTCATTACAACCCAGTTAAACATGGTTTAGTCAAATCTCCTTATGACTGGGTTGAAAGTAGTGTTCACTGGTATTTACAAGCTTGTGGACGGCAATGGCTGCGTGATTCTTGGACTCAGTATCCAGTACAAGATTATGGCAAAGACTGGGATAATTTTTAATGTTCGTAGTAAGGGCTTTAGCCCTTATTAACATCTATTTTGAGGACTAAAGTCCTCACTACGAGCTTATTTTGCCTCAATATACTTTTGCCACATCTGCTCGTAAGCCTTTTCCATTTCACGGGTAAACTGTTTGCCATTCCACAACGGTGCTGTTTGCCGCGATGCTTTCAGCTTCAGAGCGACTTGCTGGCGTAAAGCCTCATCTTTCCCCAAGCGCACACCCCACTCTACATACTCTTCATCATTCCAGGCAATGCCTTCTGTGATACCCGCATTCATCATCATGGTGTAGCTGTTACGAGCCGCAAACTGTTCGCCGACTCGCGTTACTAAAGGGATACCCATCCACAATGTTTCTAAGGTTGTTGTCGCTCCGTTGTAGGGAAATGTATCTAATACAATATCAGCAATGCCTAAATTAGCACGATGAACTGACTCTAAATAAACTATTGGTAAAAATCGTAACCGAGAACAATCTACACCTTCTTCTTCGGCAATTTGGTAAAAGAAGCGTTTAATTGTTTCCTCCTCAGCAAACCCCTTAATCAAAAAGTAGCTGTTAGGTACTTGTTTGATAATTTGCATTTGCCACTTTGTCGTTTCTGGATGGCGTTTATATCCTCTTTGGGCGCTGAGATATACAACGGCATCCATAGGAATATCTAATTCATCGCGGCGGAGAGTTGGTACACCAACTTCAAAACCATCTACTGCTATGTAAGTTTGAGGTAATCGCCAGATTTTCTCTGTATAGTAATCTTGTGCATCATCTGGCAGTACGTAAGGATCTGCGATAAAGTAATCAATTGCAGGTATGCCTGATGCATCCCACCCCAACCAAGTAACTTGAATTGGGGCTGGTTTGAGTGCCATCACTTCACTAGTAATATCTAGGGTGATGCTATCAAGGTCAACTAAAATATCAATTTCATCTTGATATATCTGTTCAGCAATTTCTAGACCATTCATACCTAATTTACGAGCCTTACCCGCATTGTTTACATACCAATCTTGTAGTAAATCATCTACTAATTGATAGTTCACAAAATAGGTATAAATATCAAATTTATCTCGAGCATGATGTTGAAATAACCAGCGAGCTAGCCAACCAACAGAATGATTCCTGAAAACGTAAGAGATATAACCAATTTTTAATTTCTTATTAGGGTAAGATAAATCTCGATTCTTAATAATTTTGTGAGAATATTTTTTTCCTTTTGATTGGGCAAAAGCTTGAATATAATTATTAAAAATCTCAGCTACCTTGTTATGAATAGCTCTGAAATCAGCAGGAGCATCTTTAATGTGAGGTATCGCAAAAGATGGCGTAAGCAACCGTAATATTCTTCCTTCTTCTAAAGGAATTCGTTGAGCTTTAATAAACTCTTGAAATACAGTTTCTAATTCTTGACAAGTTGCACATATCTCTTGCCAATATCCCCCTGCTGACATTAGACCTCTTAGCAGCAAATGGAGGGCAAAAATTTTATCAGCCAAGCCTTCTGATAAAGAATAACACAACCTAGCTGTCTCTATTCCTTGAGAATAATTACGAGCATCTTGATAAAAAGTTGCTAAGTGCCGCAAAATTTCTACATTATCTGGCTGCAATCGTAAATGCAATTCTAGTAGAGATGCTGCTACTACAGGCTGCCGCAAAGTATGACCAATTTGGATAGCAGCAGGGAGCACTATAGAGAAGCATTGGTCAGTATCAGAGAAATAAGGAAGACTAGCTTCTATTAAATTTAGATTTATTGGATGTAAAGGAACAGTATTTAAAAATTCTTTTAAAATTTGGATTAATAATTCGAGATCGATTTCTAGATTTTCTTTTGCGTTTAAGCTTTCAATTAATCCCCACTCATTCAAATTATCAATTTCTTCAAATTTTTCCAATTTGATAGAAAGTATAATAATTTGAAGCAAATTATTTATATAACTAGGATTAATTTCCCGCATGTGTTGGCGAATTAACCAAGCTAGAGAATATTCCGCAAGTGTTTCACGCCTTTCAGCTTCTATTTGTAAAACTTTAAATAGTTCATTAGTCCAGATTTTTAACTGTTCTTCATCTGCCTCTGTCATTGGCAATATCCAAGTCATTTGAGCTTCTGCTTCTTGCCCTTGTAATAGCAATAGTAGTCCTAAATGCCAATAATAAGAAATAGCATTTGGTTCTATTGCTATTGCTTGTTCGTATAAATGTGCTGCTTGCGAATATTTTTCTTGAATCAAGTATTGTTCAGCTTGGTTTTGCCAATTATATATATCAGTAATCATTGTAATTCTCTGAGAAAATTTTATGAGTAATCTAATTGTGAACGACTCACATAATGGAAATAAAGTGGATAGAAGCATCTACCCACTTTTGAAAATATCTGGTTTAGAGACAATTTATATACTGTTAGTCCTTTGTTGGTTACTTAGCCAAAGAGATAAAGTTGGCTGGACATGTAGGTGCTCCAGCGGTGTAGGGAACTGTACCGGTTGCATTTGTACCACCGTTAACCATAGCGTCTGAAGATTCACATAAAACAGCTACGGTAGTAGCTTCATTGGTAGTTTGTTGGGTTGTCACCTCTACACCACCAAGATAGCTTTTGAGAGGCGCAGAGGTATTTCTTACTATTGCTTGGTTGGTTGCTACACTAGTGCCGGTCAGAGTAACCTGGTAATTGTAATTTACGGTTTGTGTTGCAATACCAAGACCTAAAGCACCAATTGAACTTGTAAATGAAGCATTTTCTAAGTAAAATGCTTGTTGGGCGCGGTTCATGGAACCTACATAAGTTTTTGCTTCTGACTGCTTGGCTTTGTTAGCTTGGTTCAAGAAAGAAGGCAGTGCGATCGCAGACAAAATACCGATGATGATAATTACTACTAGTAATTCAATGAGTGTAAAACCCTCTTCTCCTTTCTTTTTGTCAAGGATGTGTTGAAGAAATTTGGCTTTTAGTTCGGTTTTCATAAGTGTTTTCCTGGGGGTAGGAAGTGCTTGGGTGTTCTAGATGTAACTTACCCAACTGCGATCGCTTTCCTATCACCTTCAGAAAAAAAGTTTGGAGAGATACAGTTACACAATCCAGAATCCTTGCATTCCAAATGGCACAAACATCACTAAGCCCCTGGTGTTAACCAAGGGCTAGATTCTCAACTTCGATTGTGGAAGTGTCTTATTCAAATTCAGGTGGCCACAATTCTGATATTGCCAGTTCCCAACCTGGTAACAAGTCAGGTAGTGTGAGTGTGTCGCCAGTCTGCAATACCACTGGAGCTTGGTTTATTCGATAAACCGTTACTGTCAATTTGTTGGGGTCAATCAACATACCGACTGTAGACCCAAGTTGCAAGAATAGCTCAATCTTCTCTTCAAGCGGTTTGATTCTATCGCTTTTAGATTTAATCTCAACCATTAGGTCTGGAACTAACTCTACAAAGTCGCGCTTGGTCTTCTTCAGGCGATCAGCCCGAACAAAAGACACGTCAGGGGCACGCAAGTTTCTTTTTTCCAAGTCGTTCTCTTCTATATTCGGTAGGATAAACCCTGCGCCAGAGCCAGTCACTCGCCCTAGCTTGCGCGACATTACCCAAATATTCAAAAAGGTACTCAACCGAGCGCCAATTTCCTCTGACTCGTAATCTGATGGCCCCATAACTATGATTTTTCCCTCTACCAACTCCATCTGCCATTCTGGATGCTCGGTTTGTAGCTGCTCTAAATCGGTAATTGCAAAGGACATAATATACTAAATAACGCTTTTATATCTATCATACGTACCCTAATCTACGAAAGCTACAATATATTGTATTCAAATAAAAACGGCTCTCTAGTTTGCCATTAGTAGCATCAATGAAAACAGATGTAGTTTTTTATGAACTTATCAAGGAACTACCACAAATATTTTTTGAACTTATTGATAGACCTAATACTAATCCCAATATCTACACATTTATTGCACCTGAAATAAAACAACAATCATTTCGTCTAGACGGCTGATTTGCCACTATCAAGGGATTTGAAAACGAACCTTTATACTTTGTGTAATTACAAACCTACAAAGATGAAGAATTTTACGAACGACTTTTTGGGGAAATTTTTGTTTACTTCCGTCAATATAAACCTGTAAACTCAGACTGGTACGCAATCGTTATCTACGATCGCCGCATTCATGAAACCCCACCTCACCCCCGCTATCAGGTTTTAGTAGAACAACATCTACGCTGCATTTATCTGAATGAACTTTCGACTAGTACTGAAGATTCCTTGGGGGTAGGAATTGGCAAACTATTTACAGAATCGCCTACAAAAGCTACTTCCTTAGCTCAACAGCTAATCACTCAGGCAAGAGAAAACTTACTTGATGAAAATCTTCAAAAGAAAGTGCTAGCATTTATCCAAGCTATTGTATTTTATAAGTTTCCCAATCTTGCTTTAGAGGAAATTGAAGCTATGCTTGATTTAGATGAATTTATAAATACTCGATTGTACAAGAGCATCTTGGAAAAATCAAGATTGAAATTAGTCCCAAAACTTACTGACAAAGGTATGAGCATTCAAGAAATAGCGGAATTGCTAGAAATAGATGTTGAAATTATCAGAAAATATCTGCAAGAACAGTCTTAATAGTTAAGAAGATGTTTGGCAAGTGTTGAGCGCATAATAGTGTAGGCATTTTACGATCGCTTCCCATCTTCCCTAGCCGATCATAATTTCTTATGCTATATTAAACGTAGTCGTTATGAGTTCGCATATTTTCATGACTAACCCAACTGTAGAAAACTTGGTAATTATCGGTTCTGGGCCAGCAGGGTATACAGCTGCTATTTATGCCGGACGCGCTAACCTGAAACCTGTTGTATTTGAAGGTTTCCAAACCGGGGGTTTACCTGGTGGGCAATTAATGACAACAACGGAAGTTGAGAACTTTCCAGGGTTTCCCCAAGGGATTACTGGGCCGGAACTGATGGATCAGATGAAGGCGCAGGCGGAGCGCTGGGGGGCTGAACTATATACTGAAGATGTTATATCAGTTGACTTGAGTCAGCGTCCATTTACAGTGCGATCGCAAGAAAGGGAAATAAAAACCAACAGCATCGTCATTGCTACGGGTGCGACAGCAAAGCGTTTGGGTTTACCCAGCGAACATGAATTTTGGAGTCGAGGTATCTCAGCTTGTGCAATTTGCGATGGTGCAACACCAATTTTTCACGGCGCAGAATTGGCTGTAATTGGTGCTGGCGACTCGGCGGCGGAAGAGTCTATTTACCTCACCAAATATGGTTCTAAGGTGAATATGTTGGTACGCACCGATAAAATGCGGGCTTCTAAAGCCATGCAAGATAGGGTTTTGAGCAACCCAAAAATCCAGGTGCATTGGAACACAGAAGCCGTGGATATCTTCGGTAATGGTCACATGGAAGGGGTAAAAGTCCGCAATACTAAAACTGGTGAAGAAAGCCAACTGCACGCTAAGGGTTTATTCTACGCCGTTGGTCACAGTCCCAATACCTCTTTATTTAAAGGGCAACTAGAACTCGATGATGTAGGCTACGTTGTCACTAAGCACGGTACTGTAGAAACCAGTGTAGAAGGCGTTTTTGCCGCCGGCGACGTGCAAGATCATGAGTTTCGGCAAGCAATTACGGCTGCGGGTACTGGCTGTATGGCGGCGATGTTAGCAGAACGTTGGTTGTCATCCAGTGGCTTGATTCAAGAATTCCATCAACAGCCAGAAACAGCAGACAATGAGTTAGAACATCAGCCAGCCAAAAAGACTGAAGCCGAGGAAGAAGCTGGATTTAACTTGGATGGGACGCGCCATCAGGGAGGTTACGCCTTACGGAAATTGTTCCATGAAAGCGATCGCTTACTCCTTGTTAAATATGTCTCTCCTGGTTGTGGTCCTTGTCATACCCTGAAGCCAATTTTAAATAAAGTGGTGGATGAATTTGACAGCAAAATTCACTTTGTGGAAATTGACATCGACAAAGACCGAGATATTGCTGAAAATGCTAATGTTACAGGAACACCAACGGTTCAATTGTTCAAAAACAAGGAACTGGTGAAAGAAGTTAAAGGTGTGAAGCAAAAGAGCGAATACCGCCAGTTGATTGAAAGTAATCTTTAGGGAATGGGGCATGGGGCATGGGGAATAGGGCATGGGGATGAGGGAGAAATAACCAATGCCCAATACCCGCCACTGTTAGTTTTAATTAGTCAGGCAATAAGGCATAATCTCACCTATTCCTACAGTCTAGCTCTGTATATATCGTTAAGCAGCCGGACTTTTATTAAGGATGTTTACGCAATCCCCTATCTGATATGTAAAATGGTCAGCGTATCAAGCTTTGATCCAGGCGATCGCTTTATGGCCATTACAAAACGGCGGCTACCGACATTTTTACAGTTTGGCAAAAGTCCCAATCTTTCCCAAAAACTGATGCTCATTGGGTTAGCCATCACCCTATTTTTCATCTTCCTGGCATTCTTCGCTCCCCTATTCCAGGCTTGGGGATGGCTGCAAAACCCGAAAGATTTTCTCTCTAATCCAATTCACGAGCCACCCTCAGCTAAACATTGGTTTGGCACTAGTCGCCTGGGTTATGATGTGTTTTCCCGGACATTGTTCGGCGCTCAAGCTGCTTTACAAGTGGTGATTTTGGCAACGGCGCTGAGTATGATTATCGGTGTGCCTCTGGGGATGCTGAGTGGTTATCTCGGCGGTAAATTGGATAAAGTGTTGCTGTTTATGATGGATAGCATCTACACTTTACCGGGGCTACTGCTGTCTGTGACGCTGGCCTTTGTGGTGGGGCGTGGGATATTAAATGCAGCGATCGCTATTAGCATTGCCTACATCCCCCAATATTACCGCGTTGTTCGCAACCACACCGTAAGCGTGAAAACTGAAGTGTTCATCGAAGCTGCTCAAGCAATGGGTGCTTCCACTTGGGTTGTGCTTTCTCGTTATCTATTTTTCAACGTCATTCAAAGCGTACCCGTCTTATTCACACTCAACGCGGCTGATGCAATTTTGGTGTTAGGCGGTTTGGGCTTTTTGGGACTAGGACTTCCCGAAGAAGTCGCAGAATGGGGACATGATTTAAAACAAGCCCTAGAAGCTCTACCCACTGGCATTTGGTGGACTACGCTTTTTCCTGGTTTAACCATGACATTCATGGTGGTAGGGTTATCACTACTTGGTGAGGGGTTAAATGAATTTGTCAATCCTCGATTACGAAGAGAAAATAGAATCCAAAAGTAGTCATTGGTCATTAGTCATTAGTTTTGGACAAATGACAAATACTTCGGCTTACCTCGGCTTCGCTCGGCACAAGTCGCTCAGTAAAAGTGACAAATGACCAATGACAAATAACAATAGAGAGATTTGTATGAAAGATAATCTAACGTTAATTGCTGCCGCTACTGGCGGGTTTATCCTTTCCGTTGCTCTTGCTGGTATCTTAAGAGGTACGCCAGTTACAGCTTGGCAGGAGCAATCAAGTTTCCGCACCACGACTTTTGCTAATTTACAGAAATCGGAGTTGAAAGCTTCGCGTCTTGTTCCAGGTGGAGATGCTACGCAAACAGATCGAGGATGAAAAAAATGAACTGGAGAATAGGGAATAGCTGTTCACCAATGCCCAATACTTCGACTTACCTCGACTTCGCTCGGCACAAGTCGCTCAGTACAAGTGCCCAATGACAAATGACAAATGACAAATGACAAAATTCAAGTAATTGGCATTGATGTAGGAGGAACAGCAATTAAGCTGGGGCGGTTTACAGCTGACGGTACTTGTCTGCAATCTTTGACTATGGCCGCTCCCCAGCCGACAACGCCGGAGGCCGTACTAGCGGTGCTGGTAGATGCGATCGCGCAAATTGATCGAGATAATAAAGCTGTTGCTATTGGTGTTGGGACTCCTGGGCCATCCGATGCCGCAGGACGCATCGCCAAAATCGCCATTAACTTACCTGGATGGCTCGATGTGCCTTTAGCAGACTGGTTAGAGGCTAAAACTGGCAAACCGACTGCGATCGCTAACGATGCTAACTGCGCTCTTTTGGGAGAAGCTTGGCTGGGAGCCGGTCGCCACTTTCAAAATCTGATTCTCCTAACTTTAGGAACTGGGGTTGGTGGCGCGATTATCCTTGATGGCAAACTATTTGTTGGACATCAGGGAGCCGCAGGGGAATTGGGTTTAATTTCATTAAATCCTGATGGGCCAATTTGTAATAGTGGCAATCAAGGTTCTTTAGAACAGTATGCTTCTGCTACTGCCATTCGCCGCCGCACTCTCAAGGAACCCATCGAATTGGGTGTTCTTGCTCAACAAGGAGAAGCCGCAGCATTGAGTTTTTGGCAAGAGTATGGTGTGAATTTGGGAATTGGCTTGACGAGTTTGATTTATGTACTCACACCGCAAGCGATCGTCATTGGTGGCGGTATAAGTGGCAGCTTTGAGTTTTTCTTACCAGCAGTGAAGGCAGAAATTGAGAAGCGAGTGCAGCCTTTATCACGAGATGGTTTACAGATTTTGCCAGCAGAGTTAGGCAATTTTGCTGGGATCGTGGGTGCAGCAAGGTTGGCATTGCAACAGTATTCGGGATTTTAGAGCGCGTAATCTCAGTTATAAACATCGCTTGGCGATCGCTTTGTTTACTTGGAGAATTGGTGAATAGCGATCGCAAAATTATTTGCTTTGATCTAGCCCTACTTAACGGGCACAAAAGGATGAATTTAGTTTTCTCCCACTTCCCAATATTTGTTGTTAAACTAATACTGAGTATTTTTTTAACCACAATATAAAAAATAATTACTTAATCAATGGTAGAGCCAAAATCTATAAAAATACAGTGTAATTAAATTGTTAATTTTCTACCTGCTTCCTTTTACTTGCATTATCTTTTATTTACATGATTTTAATACTACCTTTACATTATCCTTTAATTGTAAGTGTGGGATAATACAGAATATCCTCCTTCGTTAGGCAATGCGTAGTATTATGCTTGGTTTTACACAAAAACCTCATCTAAATTACCCGCATAACACTTTTGAATAAAAATTAATAGGGTACAATAACTGAATATTGCTCAGGTATTTTTAAAATTCAAAGCAGGATTTTTTGATGATCAGCTTAAGTAATTCAGAAAACGGCACAGTTAGCAGCACAGCATGCACTAAGAGGCTGGCAAGGGCAATGATGGTTTCTGGTGGGGAGTTCTCACTGATATTAGCTTGTTGTAACAGTGTTGAAAGGCAGCAGCAAGTGCTGAATCTGTTAACAGAATTTTCATCAACAGATATCCACGAAATCTTGCTCTCACCTGCGGCTGATACATTGTACACAGCTATTACAAGTGCAATTGGTGCTACTCAACCCGAAGCTTTGATGATACGGGGTTTAGAATCTGTAGAGGAAATTAACCAACTAATAATCAGTACCAACATCATGCGAAATGAGTTTCGGAAACAGTTTCGTTTCCCCTTGGTGTTGTGGGTTAATGATGAAATTCTCCGCAAGCTAGTCTGGCTAGCACCAGATTTCAAAGACTGGGCAGCCAGTACCATTAGATTTGATGTACCTAACAATCAGTTAGTTGAATCTGAACAACGAGCCATCAGCGCCTAATATTAGCTGAGATTACTCAAAATATTGTAGACGCTAGGTTGAGTCGAGCAAAATCTAAGTTACGGTTCTGTTCAATTTTTTCTAAAATTACTTTTATTTAACCTTCGCTTAACCTGACTTTTCATGGGATATGGAAAACCTTGCTTCCATTTTTCTGTGATGCAAGGATATGTTGTACACATAAGTCCTAAAAACTAGCCCTTTCAATGTGGGTGAAAATTTTAATCTATAAATTCTTCTTTAACCTCTTCTCTCTGTGTTCTTTGTGCCTCTGCGGTTAAATAAATTACTTTTAAACCGCAGAGTCACAGAGGGCGCTGAGAAAAACAATCTTATTTTACTAGTCACCTTGAAAGGGCTAGTCCTAAAAACCTAGCTTCATAAGCTTTTCCTCGTTATCATCCTCTGCATCGGAACGAAATCAGCTATTTTCCCAGACAGGAGCGTGGAAGAGAATCCACAACAAACTTTTTATCTAATGAAACCTGAGCTTCTGAGTTCTTCTTAGAGGATGTTTGAAAAGTTCTTAGTGATTTATCAAATCCTTTTAGATCCCCCTAAATCCACGCCACTTGCTTCATTTTGGGAGACCCCTGTTCCCGCAGTGGCTCCCCTTAAAAAGGGGGACTTTGATCCGGTTCCCCCCTTTTTAAGGGGGGTTAGGGCAGGGTGGTCTCATACAACGAGAGAAAAAACTAAAACTGGGTTTCAAAGCCTCTCTCCGTTTCGGGGAGAGGTTTGGAGAGGGGTAAAAAGCCATGCTACAAAACGAGAAATCAGGATTTATGTATTTTTCTTTCTTCGTATGAAACCACCCTGCTTTTTAAGGGGGGTTAGGGGGGATCAATAAGTGCAAAGATACAGCCAACTACTTTTCAAACAACCTCTTAGATTGCCGTAGGATATAGGGCGTTTTGATTGAGTGCAATTTTCATTCAGAATTTGTATAAGGAACAAACAATCAGTACATCAGCGTCTGTCTTTATATCTGTTTCAGAACACGTATACTAAATTAATTCCAACTGGTCAAGTTCTGGAATTATATATTTTATTGCCTATAAATGGTCGGATACTATTTCCGAGTTCTATAACTCTTGACTATGATCCCTATATTAGTATGAAAACCATGCTGAAAAAATACCTTAACACCAATCAAGCACGAATTTTCACTGCTTTGATTTTGACTGGAATTTTGTCTGTAACTAGCAGTTTAACGTTTATCAAAGATGCGACGGGTGCTTCTGCTAACTTATCGTTAGAAACAAACAATGAAGTCCTTAAAGACAATACTAAACCAAACCGCTTGCCACGTCCAGTGGCTAAGGCGGTACTGCGAGATTTAGCCCGCAGACAGGGAATTTTTACTAGCCAACTGCAAATTATTGATTATAATCAACAGACTTGGCGCAACGGTTGCTTGGAACTGCCTCAATCTGATGAAATCTGCACCCAAGCCTTAGTTCCTGGTTGGCGGATTGTAGTGTCTAATGGCAAACAAAACTGGGTTTATCATACCAATAGCAACGGGCGATCGCTACGTTTAGCTTCGGCAAATACTCTCTCTAACAATCTGCCAGATGAATTGCCTGCGTCTGTAAAAAATGCTGTTTTGCAAGCTGCTTCCAGACGTTTGCAACAGCTAATTTCTCAGCTAACCATCATTCAGGCTCAACGGCAAACTTGGAAAGATAGCTGTTTAGAATTAGCTAATGCTGATGAATTCTGTACCCAAGCTTTGGTATCAGGCTGGCGAGTAGTTGTCGGTGCGGTTGACCAAACCTTGGTTTATCATACTAATCAAACAGGTTCAGCAGTCAGGCTCAATCAAAAGGCTAACGAAGGTACACTGGCCCCTGTGCAAATTCCAGCCAGCGAGTTACCACCACCGTTAGATCGAGATATAGTATTTCGGCAAATCTCCAGTGGTGGTTTTGCTGGCAGAACCTACCAGACTGTCTTACTCAAAGATGGGCGATTGATTCGTGTGCGGATTGGAGATGCCAATGATTCTGGACGTAGTGTTCGCAGCGTTTCTTTACAACAGGTGCAACAATTTCAGAGATTTTTAGAACGCTCTAAATTTAGCAAATTCCAAAATTTGAGTTACCCAGCCCCCAGTGGTGCTGCTGATTATATCACCCACACTCTTACCAGCCAAAAGGGTACGGTTCAGTACAACGATATTTCTGAAAATAACCTGCCAAAGAATTTACAAGCAGCAGTCAAAGCCTGGAATCAACTCGTAGCCAGCGCCCAATAAATGATCAACCTCAGCAATGGGATTAAATAGCGATTGTTTTAGCGCTTACAATCGAAACGATCGCTATTCATGCTGATTGTTCATAATTTGATGATGGCTGTAACCAAATGATGAAAAGGTTTGTAATGTGGTGTGTCGATCGTTCTTGGTGGAATATTCGCCAAAGCAGAAAGTCGGGGTTATTTGCCGTTATCGTTACCTTGAGCGTGGTAGCTACGGTGATGCTATCGTTCCCCTTGAACGCTCAAATTAATCTGCCGCCAAAGCCAGTATCTGAGTTAAGGGGGGTGTGGTTAACAAATATTGATAGTGATGTGTTATTTGAGCGCGATCGCCTCAAGGGATCTTTGCAACGCCTTGATGAACTCAATTTTAATACCATATATCCGGCGGTTTGGAATTGGGGATATACATTGTATCCCAGCAAAGTTGCCCAAAAAGTAATTGGGCGATCGCTCGATCCCACACCCGGATTGCAAGGGCGAGATATCCTCAAAGAAATTGTCGATGTGGGACATCAAAAAGGGCTAACAGTGATTCCCTGGTTTGAATTTGGCTTCATGGCACCAGCCGATTCTCTATTAGCTAAAAATCGTCCCCAATGGCTCACTAGTCGCAGCGACGGGACTCGGATTGTCAAAGATGGGAATGATAATCGTGTTTGGCTAAATCCCTTTCGTCCAGAAGTACAACAATTTATTCAAGATTTAATCGTTGAAATTGTCAGAAACTACAATGTTGACGGCATTCAATTTGATGACCATTTTGGCTTACCATCAGAATTAGGTTATGATGCTTACACAGTGGCACTTTACAAAAAAGAACACCGTGGTAAAGCTCCTTCCAAAAACTCGAAAGATCCAGAATGGGTGCGTTGGAGAGCTAACAAAATCACCGACTTTATGAAACGGGTATTCAAAACCATCAAAGCTACTAAAAAAGATTGCCTAGTTTCCATTGCACCCAATCCTCAACGTTTTTCCTACGAGTTCTTTTTAGCGGACTGGCAAAAGTGGGAACGGCTGGGAATCGTTGAAGACTTAGTTTTGCAGATATATCGTGATGATTTGAATGTTTTTATTAGCGAATTAGAATATCCAGAAGTAAAAGCGGCAAAAAGCCATATTCCAGTAAGTGTGGGCATTTTGGCTGGGTTGAAAAACCGGCCTGTGCCGATGCAACAGATTCAGACACAAGTGCAAAAAATCCGCGATCGCAATTTTGCTGGAGTCTCCTTCTTTTTCTATGAATCTCTCTGGAATATGGGCAAAGAAAAGCCACAAGAACGTCAAACTGGCTTCCAGAATATTTTCCCCACACCTGTAACTTACCCGAATTTGCTAGCAGGTTGGAAACCGTTTAGTCATTAGTCATTAGTCACTTGTACTGAGCGAAGCCGAAGTATTGGTCATTGGTCATTGGTCATTGGTACTAATGACTTCGATTTCTCCACGGCTTTTTATGAAAACAAGCGAAGCTTGGTTCAGTCGGTGAACAAGAAGCAGGGGGAATGCTCCTTCTCAAGAGCCGCGAAAGGAAGTGGAGCAAGGGTTACAATCCCCCACTTCAATAAGCGTAGTTCTCGTTCGGTCGGGGTACAATTCCTGTCTGAACATCCCCCTGCTCCCCCTCTCCCCGCTCCCCTGCCTCTTTTTGAATACCCTAAAAACTTTGGGATGTTACTCATGTTCAGACGCTTACACAGCCGTAAAATTTCCTTAGTGGCTATGCTTGCGCTTGTGATATGCCTTACTCTGGTAAGCGTGCGTTCATTTGGGCAAACAATTATGACATCAGCACCCCAACTGCTCACCGACCCATTTTTACAAGTGCCAACTGAAACCTCAGTGCAAGTAGTTTGGTTTACTGAGTTTGCTGGTGTTAATCACACAGTAATCTACGGTGAAAATCTTAAACAAACTACTAAGGCAAATACTACTAAACTCAGTCGCACTCGTGAAGACCAGCAATCAAGAGTTGCAAACCAAACTAAAGACGGCGAAGTTTATCAAAAACCCGTCCAGCGCGACATTTGGCGACATGAGGCTGAGGTAGTGGGGTTAACTCCTGGAGTGCGGGTAAATTATCGGGTTACGAGTGTGCGAGAAGACGGCGAGAGAGTTAACAGTGATGTTTTTACCCTCGCAGCTACTCCCAAACCAGATACACCACTAAAAATTTTACTTACCTCAGATCATCAATTAAAGCCGATGACAGCAGCAAATCTGCAAAAGGTGGTAGAAACAGTTGGACGAGTTGATGGGGTGTGGTTTGCTGGTGATTTGGTTAATATTAGCGATCGCGCCTCAGAATGGTTTGATGATAATAGTGGTGGTGCGTTGTTTCCCGGTTTACAAGGTCGTGCTACTTATGAAATGACGCACAACGACATTAAGACAACTTACACTGGTGGACAAATAATTCAACACGCACCCATGTTTACTTGCATTGGTAATCATGAGGTAATGGGGCGATTTGCTAGAGTGGAAAGTTTAGATGGTGAATTTGATGATACAATTCCCCGTGCAGTTGCTCAAAAAATCTATCGAGACAAATCTTTAATAGATAATTCTTTTAATACTAATACCTACGAAGAGATTTTCTCTTTACCCAAAAGTAAAGAGGGTGGAAAAAGGTATTATGCAGTCAGTTTTGGTGATATACGTTTGGTAGTACTGTACGCTACAAATATGTGGCGGACTCCCAGCATAGATGGAAAGCGTAAGGGTAGATATCTAGAAGCAGAAAAGGATTTAAATAATCCTGAAAATTGGGGTTATGGACAGCTAATTTATGAGCCAATTGCTAAAGGCAGCAAGCAGTATAATTGGCTAGAAGCAGAACTCAATAGCCCTGAATTTAAACAAGCAAAATACAAAGTTGTGATGTTCCATCATCCACCCCATACTCTGGGTGATAATATAGTTCCTGCTTATACAGAACCTGTTCAAATAATTGAACGAGATGGTAATAATATTAAAGCAGTGCGTTATGAATACCCTAAAGATGCAGATTATATTATCCGCGATGTTGTGCCTTTATTAGAAGCTGCTAATGTGCAATTGGTATTCTATGGGCATTCTCATTTGTGGAACCGCTTTGTTAGTTCTAGTGGGATGCACTTTTTGGAAACATCTAATGTGGGCAATACTTACGGTGCTGCTTGGGGTGACAGAAAGCGAGAAGTACCAACTGGATATCAAGAGGATTATGTTAAGGTTGGCGATCCCAATGGTTTAGAACCGATAGTGCCCACAATTGCCCCTTTGTTGGGTGAAAATGGAAAGCCAATGCCTTATATTTCGAGTAATAATATTACGGTTTTTAGTATTTTTGATACGGGGGCGGGGACGATAAGTAGTTATCGCTTTGATACCCGCAAGCCTGATTCAGAAGTATTGAAGTTTGATGAATTTAAGTTGAAACATAGCAATCCTATCTGATTTGTAAAAATCGCCTGACTCAGATCCCCGACTTCTTGAAGAAGTCGGGGATCTTGTTATTCGCGAATGATTTAAGATTGCTATAGATTAGCGATCGCATCGGCAACTAACTGAGAAACAAAGGGCAAAATAGCCTGACTCTTAGCCTGCACTTTACCTTCAGTAAATACCACTAAGAGGTAAGGGCGCTGTTCTGGTATTTCAATATACGCGGCATCATGGCGAACTTGACTTGTCCAACCTGCTTTTGACCAAATTTGAGCATTTTTAGCAAGTCCACCACCTAAGAAACCTGTTACTTGATTTTCCTCGGTGTCAGTGGGTAAATCGTTGAGAGTCCGTTTCAGTAAAGCCATCATTGCTTGCGATCGCGCACTTGAAACCGCCACGCCACCTACAATACTATGCAGTAACCTAGCGATCGCATTTGTTGTCACCATATTGCGATTATCTAGTAACTCTCCCGCAAACGCCCGTTCTCGTCCATAAGGGCCATCACCCCAGGTTTTTTGACAGACGTTAATCGTCTCCATTTCTTCCCAACCCAAAGATTGATAATAGCGGTTAACAATATTACGCTGATATTTCCAGGTTTCAAAGGGCCCGATTGGTAATTCTGGCCCGGATGTAGTACCACTTAAAATATCCACAACCAAGCTGGTAGCATCGTTACTAGAATCGACAATCATATCCCGCAAGGCGCGTTCCAACTCCTTGGAGGTTTGACTCATGCCTTTTTCTAGCCATTCATTTACCGCCACTAGGTAAAATAGCTTGACTACACTGGCGGGATAAATTCGTTCAACACCACGATAAGTAAAACCACGGACTGGATGATCCCAAAAAGCTTTGGGAGTCAGTGCCCCACCAGTATTTACCAGCACTGGTGGATCGTAAACAACCCAAGTTAGGGCAATTTGATTCCGGGCTAAAGTCGGAAATGCTGCCCAAGTTGCATCTAAAATGCCATTACCAATATTTTCAAGTTGTTCGTCTTTATTGAAAAAAATCATTCTCTAATAATGTCCTTTAATCTAAAATCCAAAATCCAAAATCCAAAATTAGGGGAGTATCAGTGTTTAGCTGACCTAAATTTATATGATTCTCCTGAATGTACACGTTTATCAACTCAATCTGCATCTGGGAGACATTTGTGGGTAACATCAAATCATCAAAATTTAGCGGTCGAAGTGTATTTGTGTGAAGATGACTATCCGGGATGGGTATCCCTTTCAGATTTTGATTCATTACAATCTGCTACTGTACCTTATCAGGCTGCAACATTTTCTGAATCTGAAATTAAAAAACTCTTAGCAAAGGTCATCGCCTTTACCCAAAAAGCAATGCAACAATCAAATTATTACCTTTGGGGTGGTACAGTTGGGCCAAATTATGATTGTTCTGGGTTGATGCAAGCGGCGTTTGCTTCGGTGGGGATTTGGCTACCTAGAGATGCCTATCAACAGGAAGGATTTACTCAACCAATTACTATTGCAGAATTAGTAGCCGGGGATCTGGTATTTTTTGGAACTAGCCAAAAAGCAACCCATGTCGGGCTTTATTTGGCAGATGGTTATTACATCCATAGTTCTGGGAAGGATCAAGGACGAGATGGGATTGGGATTGATATTCTATCGGAACAGGGAGATGCTGTTAGTCTGTCGTATTATCAGCAGTTGCGAGGTGCTGGTAGAGTTTTTAAGAGTTACGAACCACGAAGACACGAAGGGCGCGAAGAAATATGAGGAGTGGGTTGGTTGATCAAGGGGTGCTTGGGGAAAATGGGGCGATTTCAGCAATTGTCCCCGATGTTTCGGTGGTGGTGCCGATACATGATGAGGTGGAAAGTTTGCCGCTTTTACTAGAAGCGATCGCATCTACTTTATCCTCTAGTCAGGTAAATTATGAAATCATCTGTGTGGATGATGGTTCTACAGATGGTTCCGGGGATTTTCTTAAAAAAGAGGCGCAAATCCGTACTGATTTAAAGGCGGTGATTTTGCGTCGCAACTACGGACAAACTGCGGCGATGGCTGCTGGGTTTCATTATGCAGTCGGGAAAGCGATCGTTACTTTAGATGCCGATCTCCAGAATGATCCAGCTGATATCCCCATGTTATTAGCAAAGCTGGATGAGGGTTACGATTTGGTAAGTGGTTGGCGGCAAAAACGCCAAGATGGTGCTGTGAATCGGTTACTTCCTTCCAAAATTGCCAATTGGCTAATTCGCCGCACCACTAGCGTGAATATTCATGATTATGGCTGTTCGCTGAAAGCCTATCGTGCAGAACTGCTGGCAGATATGAACCTCTACGGCGAACTACACCGATTTTTACCCGCTTTGGCGTACATCGAAGGAGCTAGAATTACTGAAATACCCGTGCGTCATCACGCCCGTCGTTTTGGTCGTAGTAAATATGGGATTTGGCGGACATTCCGGGTGTTGATGGATTTGTTAACCATTCTATTTATGAAAAAGTTCCTCACCCGCCCGATGCACGTTTTTGGGCTGTTGGGATTGATTTCAATGGTTTCGGGGACTGCGATCGGAATTTACCTGACTTTTGTCAAATTAGCTTTAGGTGAGATGATTGGCAATCGCCCCTTGCTAAGTTTAGCTGTTCTCCTGCTAGTAACTGGGGTGCAGTTATTTTGCTTCGGTCTTTTAGCAGAATTGCTCATGCGTACATACCATGAATCCCAAGGGCGGCCTATCTATCGCGTGCGAGAAGTAGTAGCAAAAAATGTTAAGTAACGTAACAATAGTAGTCATTGGTCATTGGTCACTAGTAAATAGTTAAACCCCGTCCATTTTGAAACCTGGAGTTTTTCAGGAGAGTATATTATTCTCTCGTGGTTTAACAAAAAACTACAGCTTTCAAGGTAGATACGGTTGAAGAGTAAATATTAGTTGACTCTAAACAAATGACAAATGACAAATGACAAATGACAAAAACCAACTAAATCGCATCTACCTTGAAAGCATTTAATACTTTTGACACCGAACTGCGGCGCAACCTGCTGATTTTATTTACAGCAGGTTTATTATTCTGGTCGAGTTTGTCTTCGCTCTTACCAACCTTACCGCTTTACATTGATGATGTGGGCGCAAGCAAGCAAGAAATTGGGATTGTGATGGGCAGTTTTGCCATTGGGTTATTGCTATCTCGCCCGACGCTGGGACGTTTAGCTGATGAACGTGGTCGAAAAATTGTCTTGTTGATTGGTACGATAGTAGCTGCGATCGCACCCTTTGGTTATTTGGCAACCCAATCAATTGGGCTGTTGATCCTAGTGAGAATTTTTCACGGTATTAGCGTTGCTGCTTTTACAACTGGCTACAGTGCCTTAATCGCAGATTTAGCTCCCGCAGAAACTCGTGGCGAAATCATTGGTTACATGACCCTAGCAACTCCCCTTGGTTTAGCAATTGGCCCTGCCTTGGGTGGGTATTTAGAAGCTACAAGTGGTTACGGGATATTATTTCTCTTCTCTGCGGAATTAGGTTTTGTCGCTCTCTTGGGGATTGTACAAGTCATGAATCCGCCAGTGCAGACACAAGAAGAAACTAAGGCAGAGGATCGCAATTATTGGCAAATTTTGAGCAGTCCACAGGTGAGAGTTCCAACTATAGTTATGTTGCTGGTTGGTATGTCCATCGGTGCTGTCCATACCTTTGTCTCGTTGTTCCTCAAATCCAGTCAGGTAGACTTTAATGGCGGACTGTTTTTTACAGCTGCGGCAATTTCTAGTTTTAGTATCAGGGTATTTGCTGGTAAGGCAAGCGATCGCTTTGGTCGTGGTTTATTTATCACCTTTGGTATTTTTTGTTATGTTTTAGCGTTAATACTGCTGTGGCAAGCTTACAGCCCGATGGTTTTCTTATTGGCTGCGATCGCTGAAGGTGCTGGTGGTGGTACACTAATCTCGATGATGATCGTGATGATGGCAGACCGTTCACTGCCGCAAGAAAGGGGGCAAATTTTTGCTCTATGCATAGCTGGACTTGACTTAGGAATTGCGATCGCTGCTCCTCTTTTGGGTATCATCGCAGAACTTGTCGGCTACCGCGATATGTTTGGCTACGGTGCTGCGATCGCTTCTGTTGCACTTGTAATCTTTCTCACCCAGTCGAGCAAAAACCTATCCAACTCTCTGCGCTTTGCACTAGGTCTAGCTCCAGATGTTTATGCCTTGAAAAATTTAAAAGTTAGGAGTGAAGAAATTTAATTCCTCACTCCTAATTTTCAACTCTTAGCCTTATAAAACGGGCGAGGAGGGATTCGAACCCCCGACACCGTGGTCCGTAGCCACGTGCTCTAGTCCACTGAGCTACACGCCCCCACCGACAATCTATATTAACACTTCTAACTAAATGACGCAAGATAATTTTCTATCTAATTTTGCCAGCTTAACTCATCTAGATGAACACGGACAGGCACAGATGGTTGATGTGTCTGATAAAGCACCCACCATCCGCCAAGCAGTCGCTGCTGCCAATGTGCGAATGCTGCCAACAACCTTCGCTGCGATTCAAGCCGGAAATGTCCCAAAAGGTGATGTGTTGGCAACTGCAAGATTGGCGGGGATTATGGCAGCCAAGCAAACATCCGCTTTAATTCCTCTATGTCATCCGTTGCCTTTGCAAAAAATAGCGGTCGAAATCATACCCGACCCGCAACTACCTGGTTATCAAATTCAAGCCACAGTCAAAACTAAAGCTGAAACTGGTGTAGAGATGGAAGCCTTAACTGCTGTTTCTGTGGCTGCGCTGACTTTATACGATATGGCAAAAGCCTTAGAGAAGTCGATTCAAATTGAATCGATTCGTTTAATAAGTAAGAGTGGCGGGAAATCAGGAGATTATTCCCCGCCAGAGCAAGAACCTAGATTATCTCACCTATAGTTTTGTTGAGATCGGCTGGGCTGTCAAACTCCTCATCATCCGGCAGTTTCTCTAACAGAGAAATAATCTCCTTATCTGCCCCTTGCTTTTTAGCGTGCTTAATCAAGTCTTTCTTTACAGCAGGGTAGTCAACACCTTTCAAGTGTTTTTGCATTTCAACTGGGTTTGCCTTAGCCATTTTTATCCACCTCTAAAGGTTCTTTCCATCTTCACAAGTGGATATATTTGCTCCCTCTATCAAACAGATGAATCATTTTTAACTAAGATAAATTAAAACCTCATCCAATAGGTTGATGAATTTGTGTATTGGGGAATGGGGAATGGAAAAGAGGCAGAGGGGCGGGGGGCAGGGCGAAAACTCTTCTCCCTTGCTCCCTGCTCCCTAATCTCCCTCCTCCTTGACTAGTTGCAAGGGTCTAATAGCAACCACTGCCACAAAAACCTTAGAATAAATAGGGTGTATTTAAATCTGTAACAAATATTTATGCCTCCTCGTTGGCCTCGCAAACCCGATCGCAAAGACCCTGATTATCGCAAGATTGATGACCGGATGAATTTTGCCACCCATGTAGCGATCGCTGCTACGATTAATTCTGGCTTGTGGTTTTTTCACATTTTGAAAGGCACTACCTGGGAGTGGCTGCCTTTGGTGACTTTAAGTTGGACAGGAATAGTGTTAGCGCATCTGATTTATATTAGTGCGATCGCTAACTACACCGAAACTCCACCCAAATCCACCTGAAGACGGACTGCTAATGCTGGGGCGATTGTAACCTGTGGTAGTAGAATCAGCCTTTTAATTGAGTGATAATGTAAAAAAGCCTGAGATTTTGCGCTCTTTCTTAATTTAGGGTTATTTTTATGGCTAAGACTAACACCACGGAATTACTAGAAGCCCTAGCAGCTGAAATTGGCGAAAATGTCTACATAGACATTGCCAAATGGCATCTTTATCTATCCAATGCCAAACTCCATACCCTTGTTGCCGAACGACTCTATCCTTTAATTACTTCCAACAGTGTAAATGAAGACCAAGTTTTAAAAGTCTTGGGATCGATTACTGTAAAAATTGGCGGTGGTAGAAGTGAACTTCCTTTAATTGATTTACTGCCACTGCAATGCCAGGTTACTTTAGTTGATATTTTGGAAAAATATCAGCGTGAGTTCTAACCGCTAAAACCAAGATTATATAGGATGATTTTATTAATCAGCATTTCCTAATTCTAGTTTAGCTTCTGAATTAGGTGTATCTTTGCTGTGTCAATTTTATAAAAATTAACTCCATAGACACACACAGATAAATCTCGTGTAATCTCTGTATGGATTTCTAATAAAAATTTCCTTTAACAATTAAGGAATATTCAGCGTTCAAAATCGCTTTAGATTTGAGCGAGTTTATGTTTAGACTCGCCTTGAACTTTCATGCAAACTCATTGAGGCAATTTCTATGCTTTTACAAATCAAAGATAGTGGCGAATTAGTGAAAATTCTCGAAATTCAAGAATTGCTCGATCCAAATAGTAATGTTGTTCACGGACGAGAACAAGAAGGTGAAGAAGAACAACCACCTGATACTTTTAAAAAAGAAAATCTCGTTTTTCCTTCAGGTGAAGTTCTACCACGCTGTTGGTTAGATGCCGACTATAGGTATGACAAGGCTTAATGATTAATAGTAGGGTAGCACAGTTGCGCTACCCTAATATGTGCCAAATTATGACGCAGCTTTTTCTTCTACTGTCATCGTTTCATTCTGCTGAAATTTCGGGAAAAATGTCTTAAAAATCCAGTAAGTCAAGATGTGAGACAGTAATCCTATAGGGCCAGCAAACAAACACAGTGCAAGGGAATGAATTGTCCAAATACCTGTTTTTTGCCCTTGCCAATAAATCCAGCGGCCGACGAATAAATCCATCACTAAAAAATGAATCCAACCCGTTGCAGCAGCCGTTTCATCTGCAAAAAATCGCGCAATATCAGCTAATTGAGGATTCGATAAAGCTTGGGCATTTTCTGGCGTAATGCTGTTGATAAACAAATACAAATATGCCCCAGCTAACAGCACAAAGGGCAAATATGATGACATTATTTGCCGCGTAACTTTCCAATTTGGCAATAAAATCATCAACGCCCAAAAGGGCAACACAAAAAGATTGGCGACGTTAAATAGTTGAGAGATTATCATATTTTTGTAATGTGAAGAATTTTCAGCTATTATTTGTTTTCAATTAACTGGATATAAACCAATACGCTTGGGTTAAGGCTAAAACTCTGGTTCCAAAGTCAATTTTTTAACGAACCGCCAAGACGCAGAGAACGCAGAGAGAAGAAAGAGAGGCTTAACTGAACTGTATTGGGATATAAACCTCATCTAAGTTGAGAACCATAGTTTTCGCCCTCACTCTAAATCTCTCTCCCATATCTGGGAGGGGGACTTTGAAATTCTAGCTCCCCGAATCCCAGATTTGGGAGAGGGACTTTGAAATTCTAGCTCCCCGAATCCCATATCTGGGGGATAGGTTGGGGGATGAGGGCAAATCCTTATTCATTAGAGTTGAACTACAGGTTTCAAGATAGACGTGGTTTAGATCCCCGACTTCTTACGTACTAGCTTATTCGCTCGATTACGTGTTTGTTAGTCTTGATTAAGTAGCTCAACTTAATCACAACAAATGTCCAGATACAGTTTGGTTGTAATTTGGTCGCACATTTGTGTGACTAAAAAAGTGCAGTGTCACACCGCACTTTAAAGAAATTGCCACCAGAAATATCTTGTGATTCTAAAACTAGTTAGCTTGAGGGGTCTTACCCTTAATTCGCCAGCAGTATCCTTTAATAAGTCGGGGATATGCTCACCCTCACCTATCAGAATTAATGTGACAGACCAGTAGGGACAATTCATGAATTGCCCCTACGACAGATGTAGTTCAAATACATGAAAACTGCTGTAAGTAAGATAATCCAAAATCGTTCGACTGAGCGAAGTCGAAGTCTAAAATCTAAAATCCAAAATTGAATGGCAAACAAACACTTTTATCACATTGGCTTTGGACAAAATGATTTAGGTTCATCACCTCCTAATATTGCCCTATTATCTGGCGATCCAGAGCGATCGCATCTAATTGCCCAAACTTATTTCCAAGATGTCCGCTTATTGTCGGAAAATCGCGGACTCAATAGCTATGTGGGATATTTGCCTAACGGTCGCAGCATCTTATCAGCTACTAGTGGTATGGGTGCGCCTTCATTAAGTATTGTTGTCAACGAGTTGATACAAGTAGGAATCCGGCAAATTATTCGCATTGGAACTTGCGGGTCAATTCAACCTTATATACCAGTCGGTAGCGTTGTTATTAGCAGTGCAGCATTATGTCGTCAGGGTGCAGCTTATGACATTGCGCCTGTGGAATATCCAGCCGCAGCCGATCCGTTTCTGACAGTCGCTTTAGTTAAAGCCGCGCGAGAATTAAAAGTTGAACATTACATAGGAATTACAGCATCAGTTGATACTTTTTACGAAGGACAAGAACGCACTGATTCAGCAAATCCAAATTTAATGCGATCGCTGCATGGTATTACAGAAGAATATCGGCGCTTGAATATTTTGAATTATGAGATGGAATCAGGCACGTTGTTTAAAATGGCAGGTGTGTATAATTTTGCTGCTGCTGCTGTTTGCGGTGTAGTTGCTGGGCGTACTGTGAGTGAAAATATCATCTTAGAACAGAAGGATATTGCCGTTAAAAATGCGATCGCAATTGCTGTACATACAGCAGCAACCTTTGAGTAATACCAATTCTGCATAAAGATGCACATAATAAGACCTCCCTGTAGTCCCGATACGGTTCGGTTAAGCCAAGAGACGCGATAAATCGCCGTCAAGACGAAGGATTGATTATTGTAGAGACGGCGATTTATCGCGTCTTTGTGATTTATAATTTTCATCAAAAAACCCTAACCGAACCGTATTGCCTGTAGTCCCCCCAAAGCATCGGGGGGTAAATATATACATCACAAAGAAACGATATAAGGTAATTAATATTTAGTTGAGAAATCAACTTTCAGTAGTTTCATCATGTCTTCACCCAATCTTTAATTTTTCAATCAGTAATTATAGCTAATATAGCCTACATAAGGTGTAATTTATATCCTATAAAAACACGTTATTCAAGCTATTAGAAGTAAATATTGTAAGTAATTTAGATATTAATAAATATCGAAAAAATGGAGTAGAAGATAATATGAATAATATTTTTAGGCATGGGATAAAAACCATGACTTCAACTGTGATGTCTACAACGAGCTACGCCTACGCACTAATCCCAACACTGATATTTTTAGCATTCTCTCATCAGGCAATAGCTGACGATCCAGGAGCATGTTACATGGTAACGTCCTCCGGGAAAACCGTTGGATTAGAAAGGCTTTGTGGCAATATAGCCGCACCTTCAGACGAGAGAGTTTTTCGAGTTTCAATTAAACGCCGCTTTGGTGGAACTCCTGTGATTGACGTTACCTTCAATGACAAAAAAACCTTTGAAATGATTGTAGATACTGGTGCTACTGGAACCATTATCACTCAAAGTATGGCGAATACACTTAAACTCCAGGCTACAGGTACAATGCAAGCCCAAATTGCCGATGGTAGCGAAGTAGAATTTCCAACCAGTAAGGTAAAATCTATTGCAGCAGGTGGAGTTACAGCCAATAATCTTCAGGTAGCGATCGCACCCAAAGCCAGCATCGGCTTACTGGGCCACGATTTCTTCGGCAACTATGATATCAAAATTCTGGAGAGAGAGGTCGAATTTCATCACCGCTAATGTTCGGAAGTAAAAACATAGAAACATGACTAAGCTGATTGAATACGAAGAAGCCAGCGACGAAATCCGGGCAGTATATGACGACATCCGCGCCACCCGCCAAAATGACTATATCAATAACTTTTGGAAAGCCATAGCTAATCATCCCCCTACCTTGCAACGAACTTGGCAAGCGGTGAAAGAAGTGATGACTAGCCCTGGTGAAATTGATCCACTGATGCGAGAACTAATTTATATCGCCGTGAGTGCGACAAATGGCTGTGAGTATTGCATCGCTTCGCACACAGCAGGAGCGCGGGCTAAGGGCATGAATGATACCATGTTCGGGGAACTCATGGCGATCGCAGCTACTGCCAACATGACCAATCGCCTCGCCAACGGCTATCAAATTCCGGTGGACGAGAGATTTAAGACGTAGGAGTATATTGTCGATCCCTGCTTCAGATCGGGTTTAGCAGAATTATTGACTAAGTAAGTTACGAAACGTAAATATAGTAATCCGCTTTGATTATTGAACTGACTTGCGTAGGGTGGGAGTAGGGAATAGGGAGTGGGGAGTAGGGAATAAGCCTTTTCGATTGGTATCTAATTTGTTCAAAAATCAAATAGGAGTCCTATAGCTTAAAACCCTTACTAATGACCAATGACAAATGACAAATGACAGCCTTAGCCAGTTAGCTTTAATTGCGCCGACCTACTTATGCCAAAGATTCAGATTAACGGGATTGATTTGTTCTACGACATTAAGGGAACGGGTGAGCCTTTGCTATTAATAGCTGGCTTCCTTTGCGATCATGCTTATTGGTCGTTGATTATGCCATCGTTGATTTCGCAGTATCAAGTTATTCGCTTAGACAACCGAGGTATGGGGCGAAGTTCTGCTCCCGAAACTCCCTATAGTCTGAAGCAGATGGCTAATGACGTTGCAGCATTGCTCGATCGGATTGCGATCGATAAGGTGCATATAGTAGGTCATTCAATGGGTGGTCAGATAGCCCAAGAGTTAGTATTAGCACATCCTGAAAAGGTGCAAAGTCTGATGCTACTTTCGTCATTGGCAAAAGGTGATGGATTATTCAACAGCATCATTGAGACTTGGGGCGAACTCTGCGCTAATGTAGACCTGAAACTTTATGAAAAAGTCGTATTACCCTGGATATTTACAGATACCTTCTACTCGATTCCTGGCACGATCGAAGGTCTGATCGAATTTGCAATCAGATATCCTTTCCCGCCAGCGACTCATTCACTCCATCATCACAGCCAAGCCATGCTTGACTTTGATACAACAGATCGCCTTCAAAAAATTCATTGTCCTACCCTAGTTCTAGTTGGTAAACAAGACATTCTTACCCCTCTAAAGTTTTCCCAGCAACTTGCTCAAGGCATTCCCAACGCTGAACTTGTAGTTCTCGAAGGTGGTGGTCATGGCTTCTTAATTGAGTCGCCGGATGCTGTGATTTCAGCCATACTTAACTTCCTGCGGAAATTGAAGCCAGCCTACACTATTTAACGTTCTCTAAAAATCATCACGACAACAAAAAAAAATTTAAGAGCAGAGAATGGCAATCTCTTTGTTTGTTAATTCCTCAAAGAGAGTGATGTTGCAAAAATTAGCTTGACTACTTGTGTTGTAGCTAATCAACTTATACAATTCAACCGTTAATCAAACTTTTGTATATACTCGATTTCAAACGTCTGGTTGTTACACTTCTTACAAGAAGACCAATTAAAAATATCTGGAAAGCTTTTTGATAACAGGCTGTACAGTAACCAAATAAATCTAGGCATCAAACAATATAATGTCGCATACGTTGATTAATTTAACATTGCCAATAGTCATTCAAGAAATTGAGAATGTCTTGGATGAGTACCCTGAACATCCTTATCAATTAGCTTTTTCGATTCATGAATTGCGGCAAAAGTTAATTGCCCACATTCTAAGTCATGTCCCCAACCGCTATGTAGTCGAAGGGGTACAGGAATTATCCAGCACCCCCAAAAGCCGTTACTCTTTCCCTCTACAGGAGCGGATACAAATAGAAACAGTGGTTCACGGTAGTATTCTGCATATCCTGCGCGAAAACGCTGATTGGCTAAGTCGCCAGATTCTAACTCTGTCTCTTGTTGGGTCAGTTCTGCTCCCTGGTCTGATTTAATTCATACTAATTGAAATATTCAGCGAGTTTCTAATTTAGAAACTCGCTCCTCTAATTTGTTGACTTGTTGCTTCAATTCAACCACCAAAGTCGCCAACCGATCAAACATCCGATCTTGCTGTGACAAATTACCTCTGGAACCAGTTGACTGTCGTGGGGTAAGTGTCGTTCTTGGGGATGGAGATTGGTGACTTGGATATAGTTGAGACTCTATCTGGTTTAATCGTGACTCGACACGATTAAAATCCGCTTCCAGGTTGCTGATGCGAGACTCCACTTGCTGCGATGAGGCAGTTTTGGGAAATAACCCGCCCCAAATGATTGTGACTAAAATCCCAGCAAGTATTAGCACTTGGATTTTTTTCATAGAATGTGTTGATACAACTACAGAGTATAAGTCTGTAGTCAATTCACTTATTTATCCTTTACTAAGTTAGAAAATAGCCTCTCCCAATCGATAGAGTTAACAGTATTGTCTGTCTGTTTTACCTCAAAGGTGACATTACAAGCCGGCGCTAGTTTTAGGGATTGCACGCAAAGTTCTGCCACATCCTCACGGCTGATTTTGCCTTTAATATTATCGCCTTGCTCGAATATTAATTCCTTACCCCCTGGTTCTTCAGTTAAAGCACAAGGTCTAACAATTGTATAAGGAATTCCGCTTTCTCTTAAACTATCTTCTCCCTTCAACTTCCAAGTTAAAATTCCTCCCAATTGGTCATTTAATTTCACTGCTGGCGGTTCTTCATCTAAATTAATGCCAGGGCGACCGGGACGAGTTACGCCTGCTGAACTGACGAGGATAAATTGTGGTAAAGTTGTCCCGCCGTAAGCTTTTATTGATTCCAACTGCAAAGCAAAACCACCGGGGGAAAATTTGGGATTCAAAGCCCCATCATATTCAAATTTGCTCAACATTAATTGGAATGAACAAACTCTATTCTGTTCAATTGGCGGCGCATCTTTAACAACTTTTGCCCGAAATACAGGAATCAAATCTGCAAAGGGAATGTGAACATCTATCCAAGTATTAGCTACGGTGTCGAAAGAATAGCTATAGCCAATACCATCCCATTTTGTATCTGTTCGCAGAAATATTTTATAACGTTGTCCGTCACCTTTGACGCGCAATTTTACACCTTCGCAATCAGATAAGTTGAAGGGTGGATCAAAATTCTTAGTTCTGATAGAAGCAAATCCGCCAGAGTTAGCGGTGGAGACATTACCAGCAAACAAAGCTGTATTTTCTACTAATTGGATATTACTGGCACTCACGCCACCCATGACGACATCATCCAGCGCCCCCCAGTAATCCTTTAATTCTGCTGATGGCTTGGTGAAATCAAATATCGGTTTTTCGTTTGCTTGGGGTAGATATTTTGCAGCCGCTTCGACTAAGTTTTTAACACCTTGATATTCTACATTTTCTGGAGTGTCGCCAACAATTTCTGGCTGGTAAAACTTAACACCTTGATAATATTTTGCTCTATCTGCTGTGTCTCCCTCAACTGGTTGTACGCGCACTGCTGTGCAGCAAATCACAGCTTGGATATCAGCCATAACTAAAGAAGTTAAAGTTTCTGGTTGAGTAATATCCGCAACTACTAAGTCTATATCATTACCAAGAATTGACCGTGCTTTGTCAATATCTCGAACTAGGGCGCGAACTTTATAACCTCGTTCTAGCGATCGCCGCACCACTCGTTTACCTACACCACCTGTTGCACCTGCTACTAATATTACACCCACGTTTCTCCCTCCATTGGGTCTATCTTGATTATCCTTTGGACGGCCTTGGATTAACTGCTGTACCCAATTAAGGAAAGGAATTACCTCAAAATAAGTCAGGGTTTCGATAAACCTGCCTAAATCCCATTGAGAACGATTTTTGTCAGTCATATTTGCGTCCTCATAACTTTCTTAAGTCTAGCCCAATGTCTGTTTCTCTAAATCTTCCGATACTCAGAACTTTGCTTTATTAGGGGACAGGAAATCTGTAAGCTATTCCCTTCAATGAAGGAGACTACACTTAAGCGATATTCCATACGATGCCGATACAAGTCATCAAGCGTCATAGCCTATCGTAGACATAGCTCAATCACGTTAGGATACTTAGGTGTTCCTAATCAAACGGTAATTTACTTATGAGTCAACTTGAAGACATTCAAGCTGAGTATGAAAAATTTCCCGAAGAATTTGAGAGTGTAATCATTAGCACCGTCAGCGCCCAAGCAATACCCAATGCTAGTTATGCTCCCTTTGTAATGGATGATTCCAAAAATATCTACATTTATGTCAGTGGTCTTTCAACTCATACCAAAAATCTCTATGCTAATCCTCATGTTAGTGTCTTGTTTATCGAGGATGAAGCCAAGAGTAATCTAATTTTTGCCCGTCGTCGTTTAAGTTTTGATTGTATGGCAACTTTGATCGAGCGTGAAACCGACAAGTGGAATCAAATTGTTGAGCAATTTCAAGGGCGGTTTGGTCAAATTATCGAGGTTTTGCGCGGCTTGTCTGATTTTCGGATTTTTCAGCTAACTCCTAGTGAAGGCCGTTTTGTAGTTGGTTTTGGGGGAGCATATCACATCAGTGGTGATAACCTCAATCAAGTTGTTCAAATCACAGGAGATGCCGACAAAAAGTAAAGATGAATTATCCTCGTAATTTTGCCTTCGGGTAAAGTGCCATTAAACTATACTTTTTAATTTTATGCTTCAATTTCAACCTCCTGGCTTTGGACATAAACTTATCCATACATCCTTGGGGGCAATGGTTTACTATACCCAAACAAATGCACCTTGGTTCGCTGATACTGAAGATTTACCTCCACTACTGTTTCTCCATAACTTTGGTGGTGGTTCGTCTGCGTATGAATGGTCTAAAGTTTACCCAGCTTTTGCCTCTAATTACCATATTTTCGCTCCCGATCTCATCGGTTGGGGAGAATCGGCTCATCCAGTGCGGGATTATAAAATTAGGGATTATCTCAGCACGATCGCAGAGTTTATCATTGAAACTTGTCGCCAGCCGGTGACGGTAGTAGCCTCGTCTCTAACAGCCGCTTTTGCTATCCGCCTAGCTATTGTTCAACCCACTTTATTCAAAGCCCTATTTTTGGTGTCCCCTTCTGGATTTGATGATTTTGGGCAAGGTGTTGGACGCAGACTTCCGCTTTCGGTAATCAATACGCCTCTGTTGGACAATTTTATTTACATGGTTGGTGCTGAAAATGAAATTGCAGTCCGAAATTTTTTACAAAGTTTTCTGTTTGCCAAGTCACAACGAGTATCCCAAGAAATAGTGGATGCTTATTTAACCTCGGCACAACAACCTAATGCCAAATTTTCCGCCTTGGCATTTCTACGGGGCGATCTTTACTTTGACTTGAGTTTATATATTCGGCAACTGACAATTCCCACTGTGATGTTTTGGGGAGAGAAGGCACAATTTACCAATATCAAACTAGGACAACGCTTGGCAAATTTAAATCCAAGGGCAATTCAAGATTTTTATGCGATCGCAGATGCAGGAATATTACCTCATTTAGAAATACCAGAAGTTGTCATTGGTCTATTGCAACGATATCTTGGGTGAGTGGGGAGTGGGGGATGAGGGAGCAGGGGGAGCAGGGGAGGCAGAGGGAGAATAACTAATGACAAATGACAAATACTTCGGCTTCGCGGTTCCTGAGCGTAGTCGAAGGGCAGTACAAGTGACAAATGACTAATGACTACTTAGAAAGTAATTGTGCATTTAATGCTTTGGTGATGCGATCGCCAGAAGCTTCTAAGTGGGCTAGGGTGTAAATATCAAGGCTTTCACTCTCCGGGTGACGCTCTTTCTCCTGCAAAGATGCCAAGGCGAACGTCGCTAACTCTGCGCTAACGCCAGTCGCTTCAAGCGAGGGAACCCCGCCAACGCGCTGCTCACCAAGTTGTTTGAGTCTGACATCAATGGCTTTTTGCAGTTGGCGCAATTCATACCAAGCCAATGTCCGACCATCTTCTGATGTATTAGTAGTACCCAACATCATCTCTAGCAAAATATTCAGATATTCCCGTTGCAATGAACGGCGGATGCTAGAAATTGGCTTTGGTTCTGCTGGGGTTAAAACTTCTGTCCAGATGCCTGTTTGCAGGGTATCTAACAGTTCCGGGATCGAAAGTGCTTGCCCAGGCAGAGTTTTTAATTCTATATCTTGTAAACGATTCAGGCGATCGCTGTGTAATAGCGATCGCAACACCGCACTTTGGAACTTAAAAATATTTTCGTGAATTGGATAATCAAGGCGGTTGTTAGGTACAGAACTACCCCAGTGTTCCCAGCGTGACGGCGCTAGTTTATTGAGCAATTGTGGTGAAAAACTAAAAGCATTCTCAGCAAATACATACTCCTGCAACTTTGTCAATGCCTGACGTTGTTTTAAAAGTGAAACAGGTACAAATGTCCAAGAAGCATTATCATTATCGTGGAGACGCAGAAACGATTGTCCACCAATGTATTTAGAAAGCAAGGTGGCGTTCCGAAAATAATATTTAAGCACTGTATTGAATGAGACGCGCAGATTACTATAGCTTTCTTCTTGCGATAGATAACCCTTATCAAGGCGCTGCCACATAACGCGGGCATTATCCATTTGCCACTGCGAATAAAGTAACACATCACTACTCATATCCCAGACATTCGCCAAAGGATTAATATCCCAGATATCCTCATCAGTTGCATAAGATAATTCTGGTTGAGGCGACGCTAGTGCAATCTGCTCTAAAAAACTTTTTTCTGATTCTGGAATTATCCCCTCAAGCGTTGCTGATGGGCTTGTTTTATAACCATATTCAATTGCCCATTCGTCATAAGGCCCAACAACTCCTGGAAAATAGTCACCTTGCTGTACTCCCTGTGGTGCTATATTCACAGGTAGATAGTCCATCACCGAACCTACCAAGCCTTTGGTATGAGTGATTTCAGTATTATTTAATTCTTCCGGCGCTAACATCGTGCTGCCATGAAAGTTGTGGCGCAAACCGAGAGTATGCCCGACTTCGTGAGCGATGAGAGAGCGCAAATATTGATGCACATACTCCTTCATCGTTTCACTACTGGGTGTAGTATTTGGCAAAATTGACAACGCCAGTGTCCCCATCGCGGCTTCGTTTGAAGACTCCATACCATAGCAAAACTCAGAGTCTGGTAAAAGAGAATTATTCGCTTCTGGCTTTTGGCTTCCCCAAAGGACTTGACATGGGTTTTTGCCCACTAAAAATGGATTTACTTCCATCAATGCGTGATATTCTTGCTGAATTGATAGCACCATATTGGCATCTACCATAATGTCTGCATCCAATATTTCCCCAGTGAATGGGTTGACGCGCATTGGGCCTCTAGCAAAACCTGCATCCAAAGAGTTGAACCAGCGAATAGTATTGTAATGTACATCTGCGGGTTGCCAATCAGCATCATCTGGCATTTGCTGCACTTCAATAGCATTTTGAAATCCGGCTTTTTCAAATGCTTTGTTCCACATCAAAACGCCTTCACGAATTGCATCGCGGTATTCTAGTGGCACAGCATTTTCAATCCAATACACAATTGGCTTTTTGGGTGGAGATAAGGGGGCATTAGGATCGGATGGCTCTAGATGCCAACGATTGATGTAACGTACAAATGATTCGTGAGGATTATTATTAGAGAAATCTTGAAAAGCAGTAATAAAATATCCCACCCTGTCATCAGCAAGTCGGGGAATATAATCATTGTTTTCTCTAAGTTGAGAAAAACTGTAGTGTACCTTGAGAGTGAGTGCCCTACTATCAGGTATGGTAATTAAATTTGATCCTTCTAATGATGAAAAACCGTAAATAGAATCAATTTCTATATTTTCTGGAAAGCTCTTAACATCACCAAAATATGATTTGCGTGCATCCAAGCGGTAATCAGCCTGCAAAGAATATTTCAAAATGGTAGTTAATCCAGGTAAATCCTGCATTAACAGTTCATTCAGGTTGATCAAAATATTTTCATTCTGTGGATCAATATTGGCTATTTCGAGTGAATAAAGAACTGAGTCGCTAAATGAACGAGCAAGCGCTCGCTGTTCTAGTCTACTTTCTGCACGAAATTTCACATTCCGCACAACAAAGTGCAATCTATTGTTTACTCGTTGGAAGTAAAAGATAAAATCAGAAAGAGGTAATCCACTATAAATCCCACTTTCCCCAATGCCCGATTCTAATGTCACTATAGCTAGGTAGTTTTTATTTAGCTGTTCTGGTTTAATTTCTAAGTAAATATTTCCCGAATTATCAGTGCAATAAAGTGTAAATAGTCCCTCTAGTTTATTTATCTCTTTGACAACCTCATTCAATCGGCAAAAATTTTCCTTTCTCCTCTTAGCAAGCTCGTTGTCAGTAATTGCTAAGTTTTCAACTGCTGGGAGTGCATTTACTTGCTGTACATCAATATTTGAAAGTTGATTTGCTCCTGCATAATCACTACACAGGAACAAGTTATACAGTAATACTATAAAGATTGCTAATTTCCCGATCCAGTATTTCATCCTTTGGCTTTCCAGCTGAAGCAGTTATCGTGTTTAGCAAAAAATGTGGATTAATTTATCCTCTGCAAGCCCTTCAAATATCTAGGGATGACGGTATAAATCCACTCAATCAGACAAACAATATCTCTAGCCTAAAAGTCCTGTGACTATTGATTGTTCTTAGTAGCTATTTAGGAATCATCCATCAAGTATCTATCTCTTTAGATAGATAATTTCTATAACTAAAGATATATGTTTTTTTAAATCCTATCTGTATTAAAAACCAAATGTAGTATTAAAAATGTATTTAGTGCTACATTTGGCAACCAAAGGCATCTTAAGCAGGATTTATAAACAAAGAGTAAAACTTCTAAAAAAGCTGTTATTAAACAGTTAAACCTCATTTAAGTTGAGAACCGTAGTTTTCGCCCTCACCCTAAATCCCTCTCCCATATCTGGGAGAGGGACTTTGAAATTCTAGCTCCCCGAATCCCATATTTGGGAAAAGGGATTGGGGGATGAGGGCAAATCCTTATTCCTTCGCTCCAATTAAAAATTAAAAATTATTAATTAAAAATTGCAATCAGTGTTTGCTCTGGACTCAAAATTAATTAAAAGTTCTTCTTTCTCTGAATTTTTAATTCAAAAAAGGTCAAAATCAAGCAATACATGAAAAATATCATGGGTGACTAAATATCGCAGAGCAAATACATTAGTTTGGCAATGTCTTCTAGTTCAGGGCTGATATTTAATGGTTTTATTCAAGCGTCTCCGGCTCTACTTCCGAATTTGGAATAGCTGAATTCTTCTTCAACCTATTTCTAATAACAGTTTAATTGATTCAGCAGTGGCTCTCTCTGGCTTATTATGTAAACTCTTTAGGTAAAGGCAGTATTGCTGGTTGCTCTTGCACATAAATGAATATAAATATCTATTTATCTAACAAATCACCTCCTCCCCAAGGTTTAAAAAGTCTTTCTTTTTTATAACTGAGATATGCCTTTTGTTAGAAGGATAATTACCCTTTTATAGTTAATGTTTATTTGTACTCAAAAAACAAGCTAATTGGCATGATAAATTTGATTTCTAGAAAGATTGGTGACATCACTTCTGTGCTTAAAGGACTTCAGGTAACACGTTTTTTAGCTGTTGTCTTAGTTGGTTTTCTAGTGCTGACGACGAATGTTACTTATGGGCAGAATGACAAAGCCTTAAAGGAGAGAGTTCGTGAACAGGTACAGCAAGATGATTCTCAAAGACCAAAAACAATAGGGGAGTGGAATAAAGAAGCTCGTGAAACAGAAGGTTCTCCTGGTAAACGCCTTCAAAAGATTGGGGAAGAGTCAGCAGAAGCCTTTAAACAATTTGGTTCTGGGTATGTAAAGGGGGCTAAGGAAACTGCTGATGATGTAGGGAACAGTGCAGCACAGACAGGCAAAAATATCTCTAACCAAGTTGGACGTTAAGAGGTTGTTTGAAAAGTGGTTCACTGTTGGCACTTTTAAATCCTCTTAATGCCCTTATAGGGTTCTTGCTTGAGTGAGGTACAATAACCCCACCCCCAACCCCCTCCCCGCAAGCGGGGAGGGGACTATGATGTACCTCGTATGATTAGGAAACGCTATAATCAACGGACTCTTCTAATACTTGGATAACGCCTTTATCTTTGCTGATAAAAGATTGTAGCGTTTCTCAGGTGCATAAAATATAGGTCTTTAGTAGGGGCGTACAGTTAGCTGTACGCCCCTACTGCGTGTTACATCTAACAAAGAATTGCTAATTTTGAGAAATGATAGGTAGCGTAGCCGCTCGTAGATATCGCCGGCACATTACGCCTTATTAGATGGATCTGCGCTCCAAAATTCAGATCAATACCAGATAAGAAATAACTTTAAGTAATATCTAGGCAGTTTGCACAAATAAAGTGAACTATTAAGGCAAGTCATTTATTATTTGCAAGTAGTAAAAAACACTTGATGCAGAAGCATCAGCAGCTTACCGTAGGGAAAAGAAAAAAGTTATGTTTGTTTATACCCACTTATCTAACTTTCATAAGACAATCAAGTATATTTTTTTACTAACCATTGAATAACTTAATAACAGTTAAGTAACTGTTGAATAACTGTTTTAAAACATGAAACAATGAGGAGATAGCTGAGGCAGTAAAGAAAAAAATAGAAAGATAATTAGCAATATGAAGCAATCTAAGAGTACGCGAAAGCGGGGAATTGTTTTAACGATCGCTGGGTTAAAGCGTTTACAAGCGGCGATTCTGGCTATGGAAAAGGTTCAAAACAATGGCAATCACTTCACTCTAGAAGATTTAGGCGATCGCATGAATGTTTCAACCAAAACTCTGAACCGATTATGGTCGTTGAATACAGGCGTGGATCAAAAAACCTTGAAATTGTGCTTTACCGCCTTTAACCTAGAATTACACAGGGAAGACTACACAATTTTGAGTGAACCGAATAATACTGAAGTCTATCCAACTCGCTCGTTGAGTTTAGATACAGAAGAAAAGAAATTATCTCCGTCTTTATCCTTAGAATCATTTGTTACTCAACACTATAACCAACTCGAAAATCTTTGGTCATACCCAGATGGCCCCGTAGCTCTAGATTCCCCCTTCTATGTCGAACGTCCTCCCATTGAAGAACTAGTTTATCGAGAAATAATTCAACCAGGCTGTGTGATCCGAATTCGAGCGCCAAGAGAGATGGGAAAAACTTCTCTTGTGCTGCGGCTATTGGCTTTTGCCCAGATGCAAGGTTATCGCCCCGTGAACCTGAATTGCAAGCAAATGGATGCAAACTGTCTGACAGACTTAAACAAGTTTTTGCGTTCTTTTTGCTGGCAAATTGCAACAGAATTAGGCATAGACCCCAAGCTAGATGACAACTGGGATGAGGAAATAGGCTGTAAGTTGAGTTGCAGTTTATACTTACAATCCTATTTACTCAAGCAGAGTAAAAGTCCAGTGGTTTTAGTCTTAAATGAGGTTGACCACTTTTTTGAATATCCTCAAATTGCTCAGGAATTCTTTGGTTTGTTACGCTCTTGGTATGAAGAAGCACGACAAGATCCTAACTTGCAGAAGCTTAGGCTACTGGTGGTTTATTCCACAGAAGTTTACGTCTCTCTAGATATCAACCGTTCCCCATTTAATATTGGACTACCGATCCGTCTGCCAGAATTTACTAAGCATCAAGTAGAGTATTTAGCCCAACGGCATGGGCTAAACTGGACTGCCGATCGCGAGGTTACGCAACTGATGTCTTTGGTGGGGGGACATCCAGCACTAATTCGGATTGCTCTCTATTATATATGCTGTCAAGGAATCACCTTAGAGGAAGTAATACATGAGGCGATCGCTAACGGCGGTATCTACCGTTATCATTTATGGCGACACTGGGCAATCCTGCAAGAAAATTCCAGTTTGGTAAAAGCATATATTGAAGTTGTTAGCTCAAAGCAAAGCATTTCTTTGAATCCCATTGACGCTCATAAGCTCGAAAGCTTGGGGTTAATCACTTATGAAGGCGATCGCATCCTACCGCGTTGCCAACTCTACCGCGCTTACTTTAAAAAACAACTAGGTGTTGCTGAATTTGAATATAAATCATTGCAAAAACGTGCTTGAAAAAACTATCAGGTACATTTTCTCTCACGCTTCGATGCTTACCGCAATTCTGGGCAGAGGCTTTCTTGGCTCAGATTTATCTGGAGCGTGAGCTTTTTGGATTTTGAATTAGCAACACCAACAACTATCTACATTTTTAAATTATGGCGGCTGGAAAAGAAAACTAATTAACTAGCTGACCAATAAAGTTGATAATCCTCAATAAAAAATGTTCCATTATTGGAAGACATTTTGAAAAAAAAGTAATAATCTCCTGGCTCCCAAATACTAAATTCTTGCTCTTATTCTTGAGGAGTAGCTGTCGAGCCGCCGTTGGGAATAGTCATACTAGCAGTTTGTGTTCTGTTCTGCGCTCTGATCAGAAAAACTTCCAGCAGGCAAAAACCCTGTAGTTCGGCAGAATAACGAATTTTGAAGCGGATTTTCCCTCCATCTCGTAGGGTGTTTTGAATAGAAAAATTTTCAGTTTGAATGGGATTACCAGACAGTTGAATGTGTTTATCTTGTGTTAAGATATAGGTATGCTTTTGCTCTGGCGAACTCATTAATTTTCCTCCTAAAAAAGAACCGAGTCTATTGAGATAATTGCATTTTTGACAAATGTTTTTTACCGTCAGGTTGTATTTTGCCGTCATCGCTAACAAAATGCAATGACAGATAAGACAGTTAAGAAAATAGTTAAAAAATTGATACTTACAGCCAATTTTAAACTATAAACTATAGCTAGGGCAGAGAGTAGAGAATAGTCTATTAAAATAATTCGCAATTCGCAATTCGCAATTCGCAATTACGTGTTGTAACGGGGATTTAAACCCCTACATTTTGTTAACTAGATAGTTGAGACACTAGACATAATATTGCAAAATTATATTTTTCAATATATAAGGTAAAGGGCAAGGAGGAGAGGAAACTGCCTCCTACCTCCTTTAAGAAACTTTTATATCTTGCAGCTTTGCCACCATTTCTGCACGCGCCGAAACCTTCAACTTACGAAACATCCTCTTCAAAGCTTGTTTGACAGAATTTTGCGTAATCCAAAGTTTTTCCCCAATTTCCGCGTTTGTTAACCCCTGTGCCACTAACTCAGCAATTTCTAACTCACGCGCTGTTAGAGGACTTACTAAAAGGGAATTGGATATTTGTGGTTTTGTCGTCCGTAGAGTGGCCATTTTTGATGATAAATGGATGCATAATGCACTCAGATCGGCTAAATCGTTGCCATTAAAAGCAGGATTTCCCTTATCACGAGCCAAGTTAAGCGTTCCTACAAGACGGCCATCGCAAACAATTGGCCCAGTCATTACGTGTTCGTGATCGGAACGCGAGCAAAAATGCTTCCAGTCTCCTGGTGATAATAATAACTGCTCATGGGCGGGAGCGTGACGTTCAACCACGTAGCGCCCGACTGGATTGCTTTCTAAGCATACTGCCGGAATATCCTGAACATCGATTTGGGTCGTTGGCTGCTCATCTATGAGATAAATACCCCAATTTTGCACACCAAAATGCTCACTAATTTTATCCGTGAGAGCTAGCCTTAATTCTTGCTCATTTTGGACATTAGCGATCGCATGAAATACGGCGTGGAGAGAATTAACCATAAGCATAAGTGTACCCAGTTGGGGACTATCCAAGCCTCAACAATTACTTCTATGCTAATACCAAGGAAACTAAAACGCTAATTTACAGTAGCGACTAGGAGAAGCACATGACAGTTACACAACTCTCTGCTCAGGAACTTTTCCGGGCTGCTTATGAGAACCGCTATACTTGGGACAAGAATTTCCCCGGCTATACCGCAAATATTACCTATAAGCAAGATGATAAAGTATTTACAGGTAAAGCGATCGTCAACGGCAATCTCAAAGCCGAAGTTTTGGATGTAAATGACGAGGCTGCCAAGCAAGCAATTCATGGCCAAGCCTGGGAAATAGCAATTCACCGCGTCCGCCGCAGCTTTGAAGACACTCACAGCGCCAATACCTTTAGCTATGGTAAAACTGACGAAACTGGTGCGGTTGAGCTTTTAATGGGTGGTAAGGCTGAGGGCGATAAATACAAAGTCCGCAATAATGAAGTGTGCCATGTTCACCGTTTAATCCACGGTACTTTCGTGACAATTGACACCTTCAGCAGTCACGACACCGGGGAAGGCTACCTGTCCCACCGCTATGACTCTGTTTACCATGACCCCAAAACTGGGGAACAAAAGGGCGGTAGAAGCGAATTTATCGATGAATATGAAAAAGTTGGCGATTATTTTATCCTCAATCGTCGGGAGATTCGCACCGAGACAGCAGGACAAGAATCTATTCAAGAATTTATCTTCTCTGATATTAAATTGTTAGAACCTGTTGCTGGTTAAGCTGTATTTGGTAGTTAAAAACAATACGGTTCGGTTAAGATCCCCCCGCCTGCGGCGACCCCCTTAAAAAGGGGGGTAAAAGACGGTTAAAAGCCCCCCTTTTTAAGGGGGGTTGGGGGTATCTTCAGACATATTAGAACGTTAACCGAACCGTATTGAGTTAGAAAATTAGCGATCGCTCTTTAAGTTTAAGGGAGCGATCGCTTTTGTTTTATAAAACAGCTTGATATTTGGAATATTGATAACTTATTTCTAGCGATCGCTTCAGATATAATCAATATATAAAAAGTAGAGTCTATTATTTAACCAATAGTAAATAAAATGACACAACTATCTTCTAATCATACACCGCGTCGAGGAAGAGTATTTCCAGAACGTCAATTATCACCCGAAGAAAAAGCCCGACGCAAAGCTGAAGATGAGGTATTTTATCAGCGTTGTCGAGTAGTATTTGACAGAGTTAAACCAGAGTTGATCAAAGAACACTACGACTGGTTTATAGTCATTGAGCCTGAGAGTGGATGCTATTTTATAGATCCCAATGAGGATATTGCTAGACAAAAGGCTCGTGAAAAATATTCTGATAAAATGCGCCTCATCATGCGTCTCAATGAGAGGGGAGCTTCTGGCAAAATATGATTTTCGGAGAGTTTAACAGTAAAGACGAGTTAATTTTTGAAATTGGTTTGATAGCTGCTGATGGTGATATTATCCCAGTGCAGGCGCTACTAGATACAGGATTTACGTTTTACATCTGCCACAACTAGACTAGCAGCAGATGCAACTCAAATTTTTCTAACATTACCTAAGAAATCTGTAGTATTTAGAGGTGTTTTTGGTAATATTCCTCTATTGAGCCTACAGTTTTTAATAATGGCGAATCTAACGGCTCAATCCAATCAGCCACTTCACGAGCCAGCCCAAGGGTTGAGATTCCTCCTGATGGTTCAAGTTTACCAATCAGCGTCTTACTTTTAATAGATTCGAGGGCAATGATCAGATTGTTTAAACGCTCTGAGTGTTTAAATTCTGGTTGTTTCTCTCTACGAATCTGTTCGGCAATCTCAAGAGCTTTATCAAGCAATTTGATGAATTCTTCTGTCTTATTTTCCATGATTATTACGGACAACTAAAATCTTTTTGGACGATATTTTGTCCCTCAGACCACTTAATATTTGGATCTCTTGTATCTTTAATAAAAGTCTGTTGACCACCGCCAGGATAGCATTGAGTGGGGGTTTGAGGGGCAACAATGCCTTGATAAACTGTCATTCCTGCCGGCAAAGTAACTGGTTGGATCATAGTGGCTTTATTGCCCCATGATTGATTTAGAGCTAAATTCCTAATTACTTCTACATTTGTTTCGTATTTATCAGTTGTTAAATACCTACCATATCTATTCTCACTGCTACTATAGTAACGATAAAAAGTCTTAGGCTCCTCTAGTTTAACTTCCTCACATTTAGAATTTAGGAAGGTAACGGCAATGTCAGATGGCAAAGGACATGAAGAACTAACTTCTTGGGCAAGGACTCGTGGTGAATTGAATACAGTCCGTGGGAATGAACTGACTGAAAAACTGAGAATGCTTAAACCAATACCTACGGAAATAGACTTAAATTTCATACAAAGTACCTCCAAATAAAAAACATCCCAAATTTTCTTGTGGGATGGGTGTCCGCACCCGTCCCATATTCAGGGCGAGCAGGATGCCCACCCCACAAGATGGATAATTTATTTCTTGTCAAGTCCCCAAACTCTTCCTCCCAACCTTTTATTTAATATATAAATGGCAAAGCAAGCTTCGTTTCAGTGTTTGTTAGACCCCTGAAGATAACGATGCCTGCGGCAGTCTGCACCAACGCTTTTGTGAGCAATGCAATAGTCTTAGATTCGGATGTGGAATCGGAAAATTACCTGTCTTTTATATTCTCAGGCTTAAAGCAAGGATGCAAGGACAGTTAAGACAGTTAAGTAAACAATTCAAAAAATTTTGCCTTCAAAATTTGAGACGATACCTATGGCAACCTCTTCAGGTGGACGCGCAGAATTTCTTGAATTACTTGTTGCACAGCTTCTTTACTTAAGCTGCCATCTACCCGCACAATTCTTGAAGGATAAGATGCTGCTAACTCTGCGTATCCTTGCTGAACGCGCCGATGAAAAGCGATTGTTTCTTGTTCAATGCGGTCGAATCCTACTCCATCTCCCCGTTTGCGGGCTAGTCCGATTTCGACATCGACATCTAGCCAAATAGTTAAGTCACTCTCTAAGCCAGCAGTGGCAATATAGTTAAGCTGATTAATTAAACTTATGTTCAAACCGCGACCATATCCTTGGTAGGCAATGGTAGAGTCAGTGTAGCGATCGCATAAAATATATTTCCCTGCTGCCAGATTTGGTTTAAGTTCTTGTTCAACGTGTTGCGATCGGTCAGCAGCATACAATAAAAGTTCTGTCACTTCAGCAACTGGTTTATCCTCTGCCTTCTCTAGTAGCAAGCGGCGAAGATGTAAGCCTAACTCTGTTCCCCCTGGTTCACGAGTTACCACCACAGAAACATCCAGGCTTTCCAACCACTGGGAACAAAGCTGCATTTGGCTGGTTTTGCCACAGCCTTCCACCCCTTCAAATACAATTAATTTGCCACCCATGCTTTTTAAAGTTCGCTGCAATAAACTTGTTCGCTGACGTTTGTTTGATCAAGAATAGCGCGAAGTGTTACAGGCGGGTGAGACAACTACCCCGCAATCAGTAGTTGGATATTTTTTTATTTAGCAGTCTCTAAATACACAAAAACAAGTTTTTGGCAATTTGGCAGATCAACTATTTTTGATACTGGTATTTTTAGGATTGTGCAACGAATGTAACAGAAGTTGCCATAACCAGATGGTCGAGATTTTCGAGTTACTTCTGTAATTCCTTAAAGACATCAATTGCAGCTAGTTATTTCAACTGCTATGTCAAGGTGTCGGTGCATAATCAACTAATACAGGAAATCAATTATGTCAGGCGTAATTAAACGTCGTCAATTTATTCGGGCAACACTGGCAGCAACCGCAAGTATAGGTGTGTCTAACATTGCTTCTGCAACCTATCGTGGTGAAGAATGTGTAGAAGCGCTGGTGATTGGTAGCGGTTTTGGTGGAGCAGTTGCAGCATTGCGCCTTGGTGAAGCTGGAATTAAAACTATAGTATTGGAGCGGGGACGACGATGGCCAATAACCAATGCAGGTAATACTTTCTCCACATATCAAAACCCCGATGGTCGTTCTACTTGGTTAAGTCCGACTACAATTATATTCAACCAAGTTCCGATTGATATTTATACTGGTGTCCTTGATGTTAAGGTAGGCGATGGCATTATTGCTTATCGTGGGGCGGGGGTGGGAGGCGGTTCTCTAGTCTACAATGCTGTCAGTTATCAGCCAACTAAAGAACTTTTTTATCAAGTCTTTCCACGCAGCATCAAATATGAGGAACTGGATAAAGTTTACTATCCAAGAGTGCGTTCCATCCTCAAACCATCTCCTATACCAGATGAGATTTTACAGACTGACTACTATTTGGCAAGCCGGATTTTATTAGAGCAAGCAGCCAAAGCTGGTTTAAAAGCCCGCAAGCTTGATGTCGCTGTTGATTGGGATATCGTTCGCCAAGAAATTGCGGGTAAGAAGGTTCCTTCAGCGATCGCAGGTCAAGTTTACTATGGTCTTAATAGTGGTGCAAAAAATAGCTTAGATCGAAATTATCTCAGCATGGCAGAAGCTACTAAAAAGGTGGAAATCCGACCCCTACACGTAGTAAACACGATCGAAGAATGCCATGCTGGGCGTTACCGAGTTACCTGCAATCAAATCGATGAGCGGGGAGTTGTACTGGCTAAAAAATCCTTTATCTGTCGCTATCTGTTTTTAGCAGCCGGTTCCATTGGTACCACCGAATTGCTTTTACGTGCCAAGCACAATGGGACATTGCGTCGCCTGAACAATCAAGTCGGAAAATTGTGGGGAACTAACGGTGATGGGGTGAGTGCGATCGTTACTTCTAGTCAAACTAATGCCACACTGGGCGGGCCAGCATCGGTAGTAATTGAAGACTTCGACAATCCCATCGCTCCATTAGTCATCGAGCAACTTCCTTTTCCCATAGTTCCACAAGGGGTGTTAGCTCCTGTTAGTCTTGCGATCGCCAAGCCAGAGGGCTATCTGACTTACAATACTTCTACGCAATCAGCTAATTTATTCTGGCCGAAAGACTCAACCAATAATCAGAAAATTACCCAGGCTAATCAGTATACTTACCAACGGCTAAATCAAGCTAATGGTACTACTTTTGGCGCACCACTTGACTTTAGTGCGACAGCGCATCCCCTTGGTGGTGCAACTATGGGTGCTGTATGCAACACTTACGGCAAAGTCCACGGCTATTCTAATTTATTTGTTGTTGATGGTTCTCTGATTCCTGGTTCGACTGCCTGCACTAACCCATCGCTAACCATCGCGGCTTTAGCGGAGCGGTGCATGGATCGCTTTCTCAATAAGAAGCTTCCTGAAAGCATGGAGTGGGAGTAAGAAGGCAGGGGAGCAGGGGGAGCAGGGGCAGGCAGGGGGAGCAGGGGAGGCAGGGGAGCAGGGGGAGCAGGGGCAGGCAGGATGAAAAGATCGGCTACTAAAGCGATTTCTGACGACAAGCCGCTCCGCATCTACGCACCTTGAAGCCCAAATTATGAAATATTGGTATTGTAAAGGTAATTTTCTCTGTATGATTTCGAGCAAAAAGTCTCTGTTCAGAACATTTAGAAGATGGGAACTCTAGCTAATAAGCTTAACGCTCTTTTATTACTCCGAAAAAATAAAATATTCGTAGGTTGGGTTGAACTTTAGTGAAACCCCAACAAAATCAGAGATTGTTGGTGTTGGGTTTCGTTCCTCAACCCAACCTACGCCTAAGTTCATCAAAGTCCTTAAAAATAAGGGTGGATGATTTTTATCCCACGAGAGTCATAAAAGAGCGTTAATTACAGTATCCCACCCAGCACTGCCAATCATGTCCCATCCTGCTAATCCGACTTTGGGCCAATCTTCTTACCCTCGCTTGACTAGAAGCCTGAGTGCTTTTGAAAGTTGGGGCTTTGGTTTAACGGCTCATATTTCCTGGACAGCATTGGTTCCAGCAATTCATGCTGCTCTCGGTTCCCAAGCTATTTTTGTCTGGATACCTGCGGTGATTTTCGGAATGCTGCTCAACTACCAAGTAAAACGCTTGGGTATGCATTTTATAAATGTAGCTGGAGGAACGCCTAATTATGCCACTAAATTGCTGCAAAACTACCCAGGACTAGCTTGCTATGCCGCAATTGGATACCTCCTCAACTGGGTTTCCTACCTGGCAGTTAATACAATCGTCCTCAAAGATTTAATTAAGGTGAATTTGGAGGCGCTGGGTATTGCCTGTCCAGAAATATTTCTGAATATTGGCTTTACAGTGTTGCCGTTTATAGTGGCGTTTAGTGGGACTCGCGCCCTGAGTATTTTACACTTCTTTTTTGTAATTCCAGCCTTTGGATTGCTAATGACCTTCTGTGTACAGGGTCTTGGCTGGTTAGCTTTCTCTGTTGATAGTCCTGGGTTTTTTCCTAGCAATTGGTCATCTCTAGGTTTTGTTGATTGGGCCAAGTGGTTCTTTTTCGTCACTTATGCCACCTACAGTTGTGAAACGGCTTCTTCTTTTGTCGCTGATAGCCGCCAACCCACCCAGACGCTGCGCTTTCTGGATGTTGCGGCTTGGATGATGCCACCGATCTTTTTGGGGGGATCTTGGGTAATGATGCGGTTAGCAACCGATCCAAGCCTCAAAGACAATGCTTTTCTGAATCTGGTGGCGGCTTCCCAACCTTTCTGGGGAAAATCAGCAGCTATAAGTGTTTCCTTTTTGCTGGTGGCTGCTTGTCTTTTAGGTTCGGCAACGGTTGTTTCTAATTGCCCTCGGATTTTGTATCAGTTGGCTTTAGATAAACACATCTCACCTGTATTTTCCGTTGTGTCACGTCGGGGTGTGTTTGTCCCAGCGCTGACATTAACACTGGTGTTGTGCCTGATTTATCTGATTTGGGGAGATGTGGCGCGAATCGTAGCCGTTGGTAATGTTGGCTGGTTTGTCTCCTTTATGTTATTGCATTTGGGGCTTTGGCTGCGGCGCGATCGCTCGGAAGTTTTGTTCCCTCACATATCTCTGGCCATTCTGCTGTTAGAAGTTGTGGTGCTAGTGGTGGGCGGATTTGCCTGGGGTTGGCTCAACTTGCTAATTGGGCTATTATTTCCCATTGGCGTTATGGCAATAGATGCAGTTATTAGGCGGGTGAACTTCCCTCCATTTCATCCCAGTTGGTGGATGCGGCGATATCGCACGCGCTCTCAGGTAATTATCAAGGACTCGGTAGTGCTTCAGGTGAGCATCCTGATTTTTTTACTATGCAGCGCAGTGGCAGTTGGCTGGTTATTTGGTGTCAAACTTAATAAAGTGACCAGTGAGGGGGGTGAGAATATATTTGTGGTGCTGCTGATGACAGTGGCATTTGTGGGAGTAGCGATCGCTTGTTGGACAAGTTTACCGCAAGTGGTAGCGATTGCAGAAGCCAGAGAATCTGCCGAACACCTGTTTACTGTTGCTCAAGATGGTATTTTAGTTGTGGATGAGCAAGGCATTATCCAGCAGGCGAATCCAGCCACTGAATCTTTCTTTGGTGTCAACCCATCTGAGTTGCGGGGAAATTACCTCAACAAATGGCTAACTGCATTAGTCCACTATCCAGACAAGTGGACAAAGCGCAGCGAACAAACCTTACTCCGCAATGGCAAAAACAAAATCCTGGAAGTTTCCATCTCAGACCGCCCTCATCAAGATTTTCAGGAGTATGTCGTCATTCTCCACGACATTACCCAGCGCAAACAAGCAGAGCAGATATTACGATACTCAGAAGCACAATTACGCCAAGAGGCAAAGCAGCTAGCATCTCAACTCGTGCATAGTGAAAAAATGTCCAGTTTGGGGCAGTTGGTAGCAGGTGTAGCGCACGAAATTAACAACCCAATCAATTTTATTTATGGCAATGTCGGCTATGCCAATCAATATATCCAAGATTTATTGAGACTACTGCAACTATATCAGCAAAACTATCCTAATCCAGTAACAGAAATTAAAAAAGAAACAGAAGCCATCGACCTAGATTTCTTGATAGCAGACTTGCCCAACTTGTTAAATTCTATGACAGTTGGTGCCGAAAGAATCACAGAAATTGTCCTATCTCTACGAACCTTTTCTCGGTTAGATGAAACAGAGATGAAAGCTGTGAATATCCATGAGGGTATAGATAATACATTGATCATTCTAGAACATCGACTCAAGGCTAAATCTAACTCTCTAACAATTGACATCATCAAAGAGTACGGCGATCTGCCATTAGTAGAATGTTATGCCGGACAACTGAATCAGGTATTTATGAATCTTCTAGCAAATGCGATCGATGCTTTAGAAGAAGCAGTGGAGAATGGTGAATGGGGAGTAAAGAAAGCAGCCCTATCAACTCCCCAAATTAGAATTTATACTCAACTCACTAGTGACAATCAGGTAGTTATTCGCGTTGCTGATAATGGTATAGGCATTCCAGAAAACGTCCAAAAACAATTATTTGAACCATTCTTTACTACTAAACCAGTTGGCAAAGGTACGGGATTAGGCTTATCTATTAGTTACCAGATTATCACCGAAAAACATCGGGGAAAATTACAATGTATTTCTAATCCTGGACAGGGTACAGAATTTATAGTTGTAATTCCACTAAACAAGCAAGCTATCTAAATAGTGGTTGAAAAACGGAATATACAACAGCAAAAATATAAAGTATTATATTTATCCAGAAACAACTTACACAAATAGAAGTGTAAGATTCGAGGTATTATTAAAGCAGAGTAATATGAACTGAAAATCATGCATGACTTTGCAATTCAATCTCAAACCTTACGCGAAGCATGGGAGCAAGGTTTGCAGCAGGGATTAACCCAAGTTGCACTCAATATGCTGCACGAAGGTATTGATTTGGCTTTAATAGCAAAACTAACCGGACTACCACTTGAAATAATTAAAAGTTTGCCAGATAGCAATGAATATACTTCTCAAGTATTAGTGAAAGACTTTCAGGAATTAAGTGAGTCATCGCTGAACAAAATTTGGCTAGATCCAGAGGAAGATGAAGCTTGGAAAAATCTCTAGAAAACCTTGCCAAAGGTGATGTCATCTCAATACCTTTCCCCTTTTCTGATACCTCAGCTACTAAAAAACGACCTGCTTTAGTAATTGCTGAATCAGATAATAACAATATCATTGTCTGTCCTATCACCAGCAAACCAGGCAGAAACTATGAAATTAAGTTAGAAGATCAAGACTTCCGAGTTGGCAAACTAAACTTAAGTCCTTGCTACATTCGCCCTAATATTATTGCCACGGTTGATAAAAGTAATGTTATTCGATTTATCGGAAACCTGAAGGATGCAAAAATCAATGAAGTCATTACTGCAATTATTGAAATACTTCAAAAGCCGCCCGAACCTCCGCCACAAGCATCAAGAGCTTTAGAACGAGGCAAAAACCCCAAAAAATAATTTTTATAAGTTCAGTAAAAATGTGACCCAACAAAGTCTATATTTAATGTTGAATAATTGTAATCGTTTGATATAAATAACGATTTTAACAATATCTTATAGCATTAAGGAAATAAAGCAATGTTGAAAGTTTTTGCCGATCGCGGTGGTACATTCATAGATATTATTGCTGTTACTAATAATCAGGCAATTATAGACAGACTCTCAAGACATCCTGAACGTTTTTTAATTGTTTCTCTACCTAAAGAGCAATGGATTATAGTTTATAAACTGCTTTCAGAAAATCCCGAACAATATCAAGATGCAGCCATTCAAGGTATACGAGATATTATGGGTATTTCCGGTAACGAACCCATCCCTACTGAAGCAATAGAAGTGATAAAAATGGGGACAACAGTAGCAACAAATGCGTTGTTAGAACGCAAAGGAGACAGAGTTGTTCTTATCATCACCAAAGGGTTTAAAGACGCACTGCGAATTGGCTACCAAAACCGTCCTAACATCTTTGCCCGTCATATCGTTTTACCAACTATGCTTTATGAGCAGGTAGTTGAGATTGACGAACGTTATGATGCTCATGGGAATGAATTAATACCTGTAAATATTCAACAAGTCAAAAATGACTTACAAGCGGTTCATAACACAGGAATTCGGAGTTGTGCTATTGTTTTTATGCATAGCGCTCGCTATCCTAATCACGAACAAAAAATAGCCAAAATCGCCCAAGAAATCGGCTTTACCCAAATATCCGTATCTCATCAAGTTAGTCCGTTAATGAAATTAGTCAGCCGAGGAGATACAACAGTAGTCGATGCTTATTTAACTCCTATTCTCCGCCGTTATGTCAACCAGATAGCGAATCAGCTACCTGGAGTAAAATTAATGTTTATGAAATCTGACGGGGGTTTAGTCGCAGCCCGACAATTTCAAGGCAAAGATAGTATTTTAAGTGGCCCAGCTGGTGGTATTGTCGGCGCAATTCAAACTAGTAAAAGAGCAGGTTTTGATTCAGTTATCACCTTTGATATGGGAGGGACAAGTACAGATATCGCCCACTTTCAAGGAGAGTACGAACGACAACTAGATTCGGAAATTGCTGGGGCGCGGATGCGAGTTCCCGTATTAGCAATTAATACCATTGCTGCTGGAGGCGGTTCAATTCTGTTTTTCGATGGTTCTAGTTATCGTGTCGGCCCTCAATCTGCTGGTTCAAATCCTGGGCCTGCTTGTTATCGACGTAGCGGCCCATTAGCGGTTACTGATGCCAATGTGATGTTAGGCAAAATTCACCCACAATATTTTCCCTCAGTTTTTGGAATTGATGCCAATTTATCTTTAGATAAAGATATTGTCATTCAGAAATTTACCCAATTAGCCCAAGATATTCAAGCCGCGACATTCAATCATTGTACTCCCGAACAGGTAGCGGCCGGATTTATTGCGATCGCAGTGGAAAATATGGCGAATGCCATTAAAAAAATCAGTCTGCAACGGGGTTATGATGTTAGCCAATATGTGCTTTGTTGTTTCGGCGGCGCAGGCGGACAAGTTGCTTGTTTAATTGCCGATACCTTGGGAATGAAAAAAATATTTCTTCATCCCTATGCTGGTGTTCTCTCTGCTTATGGAATGGGATTAGCAGATGTCAGTGCAATTAGAGAAGGAGGATTAGAACAGCCTTTAACCCAATCATTAATCTCTAAAATACACCAGTTAATGGAATATTTAGAAACTCAAGCTAGAAGTGAAATAGATGAAACTGATGCTCAAACAGAAATAGTCCAAAAAGTCAACTTAAAATATGAAGGAACTAACTCTACTTTAACCGTTAATTTTGCCGATGATGTGGTATTAATGCGGCAAGAATTTGAGGATGAACATAAATCCCGCTATGGTTTCATTCAATTAGAAAAAACTTTAATTGTTGAATCAGCCTCAGTAGAAGTAATTCAGAAAATGGAGACTCCCGAAGAACCCTTAATTACTCGTACACGTTCTCTATTTGAAGCCCCCGAAGCCGTTGAGATAGTAAGGATGTTTAGTATTGATAAATGGCATGATACGCCTGTTTACCGACGGGAAGATTTACAACCAGAAGATAGTATTAATGGGCCTGCGATCGTGGTTGAAAAAATTAGCACAATTGTAGTGGAACCTAACTGGCAAGCAAGATTAACTGAATATAATCATTTAATTTTACAGAGTCAATAAACTGCTTATAAAACAAGTATTTGTGGTGTCCAAGTTAAAAAACAGCGATTATCTTTCTGTTCCGTAACTTTTGCACCTAGCCTATCGTAAAAACTAAGTCCGCGACGGTTGCGAACACCAGCATTCCAAGCAAGATGGGTACAGTTATTGTCCTTCGCAACTTGAGCTAAATAACTCATTAATGCGGCTCCCGCTCCCTGACTTCTCATATCTTCATCTACATACAAATCATCAAGCCAAATACTCGGTTGCCCTACAAAAGATGAGTATCTAAATCCATACAAAGCAAACCCAACTACACGCTCTGAGGTTTCGGCAAATAAAACGTAAGAGAAAGGTACTGTTCCAAAAACTGTTTGACGTATTTTATCCTCAGTAACTTGAAGTACACCAGAATAAGCACCAATCTTTCTATCAAATTCAGACTTTTTTTGGATGAAGGAAAAAATTAGGAATACATCATCAGGTGTACCAGACCGAATTTTCATTGAACTACTTTTAATCACTTTAGTAGATAATCTTAGCAAATAATAGGAGTCAATCATGTACACAACAACTCAACCAGATCCTATTCGTTTAGAAATATTCAAAAATCTTTATCAATTTATCGCCGAACAAATGGGAATTGTGTTGCAAAACACGGCCACATCAGTGAATATCAAAGAAAGGCTAGATTTTTCCTGTGCTATTTTTGACTCATCGGGATTATTAGTAGCAAATGCCCCACACATTCCCGTACATTTAGGTTCTATGAGTGAAAGTGTCCGCAGTTTAATTAACGATAAAGGCGACACCATAAAACCGGGAAATGTCTATTTATCTAATAATCCCTATAACGGTGGAACCCACCTTCCTGATGTCACCGCAATTACCCCTGTTTTTTTGGAAAGTAGTGAAAATAATCCATACCCAATGCCCCTATTTTTTGTTGCTTCTCGTGGACACCAAGCAGATATCGGTGGAATTACCCCCGGTTCAATGCCTCCCCACAGTATCACAGTAGAAGAAGAAGGAATTCTTTTTGATAATTTTCTCTTGGTTGAAGATGGCAGTTTCCGAGAAACCGCAGTAAGACAGCATCTTTCAAATCATACTTATCCCGCTCGTAACCCCGACCAAAATATTGCTGATTTTAAGGCACAAATTGCCGCAAATAAATGGGGAGGACAAGAACTTTATAAAATGGTTTTACAATACGGAATTGAGACTGTTCAAGCTTATATGAAGTTTGTGCAAGCTAATGCTGAGGAGTCAGTTAGAAAGGCTATCAACCTTCTCAAAGATGGCTCATTTAGTTATGCAATGGATAATGGGGCAAAAATTAAAGTAAAAGTTACAATTCATCAAGAAAGCCGTAGTGCCACCATTGATTTTACTGGAACTTCTGAGCAATTAAATAGTAATTTCAATGCTCCGAAAGCTGTAACTCAAGCAGCAGTATTGTATGTCTTTCGGACTTTAGTTGATGATAATATTCCTCTGAATGCTGGGTGTCTTAACCCTCTGGAAATTATTATTCCGGTCGGCTGTATGCTGAATCCAATTTATCCAGCCGCAGTGGTAGCGGGTAATGTCGAAACTTCTCAAACCATTGTTGATGCTTTATATGGCGCTCTAGGTATCATGGCTGCTTCTCAAGGGACGATGAATAATTTTACTTTTGGTAATGAGCAATATCAATATTATGAAACTATCTGCGGCGGCTCTGGGGCAGGAATTGATTTTGATGGAACTGATGGTGTTCATTCTCACATGACTAACTCCCGTTTGACCGATCCAGAAGTTTTAGAAACCCGCTATCCTGTACTTTTAGAAAGCTTTAGTCTTCGTCCTGATAGCGGTGGTAAAGGAAAATATTCCGGTGGTAATGGAGTTGTCCGCCGCATCCGTTTTTTAGAACCTATGACAGCTAATATACTCTCAGGACATCGGGTTATCCCTCCCTTTGGATTAAATGGTGGGAAAGCCGGAATTGTTGGACGCAACTGGATACAACGTCAGAATGGAATTGAAGAAAATTTAGATAGCACAGCAACAGTAGAGATGAAGCCTGGAGATGTTTTTGTGATAGAAACTCCTGGAGGAGGCGGCTTTGGTAAAGTCTCCTAGTGGTCTGTCTCATTAAATTTGCAGGGTTATTAAAAGTTTGTAGTAAGCACTTCAGTGCTTAAAAGTGAGCGATAAATCGCTCACTACAAACCTTGCAAAACTTATGGGACAGACCACTAGCTTTATCTATCCCTACAACCTGCCTGTAAAATTGAATATGATACATCAAGGCTTTTAGGCACTGTGAACTTTTTTATTGGTTGTGCTGTTTGGGCATATAAAGGTTGGGTGGGCGAACTCTATCCCCAAGGTACTCGCACCGCCGATTTTCTCCATCTTTACAGTCGTCGCTTCACCACCGTAGAAGGTAACACCACCTTTTATGCCGTGCCTAACCAACAAACAGTTATCCGTTGGGCTGCCGAAACCCCAGCAGGTTTTGAATTTTGTCTAAAATTACCGCGAGATATTACCCATCAAGGGTTGCTACAATCTTATATTCCGGCGGCTTTAAAATTTCTGGAAGGGATGCACCCTTTAGGTAAGCGTCTTGGCCCAATATTTGCCCAGTTACCACCCAGTTATGCACCTGCATTACTTGACGATTTGACTAGTTTTCTGGAAGCTTGGCCGCACACCGACGCACCCCTAGCGCTGGAAGTTCGTCATCCAGACTGGTTCAGAGAACCCTATGCTAGTAATTTGACAGCGCTTTTACAAAAGCTAGGTGTAGGACGGGTACTTTTAGACTCGCGGCCCATCTACACTGGAGATGATGACCCCCAGTTGCAATCAGAACGACGTAAACCCAAATTACCATTGCAATTGAGTGTGACAGCACCTTTTACTCTGATTCGGTTTATTTCCCATCCAAATTTATCAGTGAATCAGCCGTTTATGGAAGAGTGGGTAAGGCAGATTCAGCAATGGTTACAGGCGGGAGTGCGAGTTTATTTCTTTGTCCATTGTCCAATAGAAGCGCGATCGCCTAACATAGCGCGTCACTTCCAACAGCTATTAGAACAGAGTGATACACCAGTTCCACCCTTACCTTGGAATAACCTTGAGCATCCCCCCAATCAACTCAGTTTATGGTCTTGAAAGGCAGGGCCCAAGGAGCAGAGGGAATAGTCCCACTAAGCAATTTTTTTAAAAGCAGTTATACCAAAGGAGGTTAAGATGAGTCGTCTTCTTTATGAAAGCTCAGTCTCATACAAAGGATATCTCATCATTCCATTAATTTTTGGGAAAGTTGATAACTACGAGATTTATTCTTATAAATTGCTATCTGAAATTGGTCACAAAAGCCAATTTCACAAAGCAGAAAACCCAGCAGGAATCTATGAAAGCGGCGTTAGTAATATCATTGACATTGCTAAAGAACATATCGATCAAAATTCAGAGTTTGTTAACCAGAGAGATTCTTTTAAGTCTCGCTACATTTACCGTAACCATTTGATTATTATCTTCCAAGAAGGAGACAAATGCTTTTACGATCATTATCCACCAGAGTTATTGAATAATATTGCGGCTCCAAAATTATTCAAATCCGAATACGAATGTCTGAGTTGGATTAAGCAAGGGCTTGATGGACGACATGTGCGTCAAAGAGCCAATTGAACAAGTTAGAAGTGCCCACTCCACAAGATTGGATAAGGGACTTCCAACAAATAAATTACCCAATCTTGTGGGGTGGGCAACATGAGCGCCTTTGTATAGGGGCGCTCGTGTCGCCCATCCCACAAGAAGTAGTTGAGTCTTTTTTATTTGGAAGTCCCTAAACGAATTTTCTGGAATAGGCTAATGTAGTAATGTAAATTATTTACTGTAGTACATAAGGAGGACGAACTATGACTGAGTTGCTAGCAGTCCGGGTTAATTTGACCATCCCAACCCAACTGACACAAGGCGCAGAGATTCTTGTTCAGTCCTCTTTTCTACAGGAATGAAAACTAGAATTTACAGACATTATTGTGCCAGGGGCTTCGGTTGAGTCGATGGGGGATATTATTCCCCGCACCTCTCAGTTAAATCTGGGCGTG
>NZ_JABXKH010000060.1 GCF_017115105.1 Nostoc sp. NMS2 | reverse complement strand
GTTTCTGTTTTGGCTGCGGCTCTCCCAAACTCAGACCCTCTGCCATAATCCCTCTGTCAATAGGGTTTGAGACGCGCTAACCCTGGCCCTTGGGAAGACACACGCACCGCACAAGAAATCATTGATGAAATATATTTAAGTCGGACTGTAAGCGATCACAATCATGCTACGTACTCAACCCACCCTACTATCATCAGCTACTCAGTGCTTTTTATCTAAGTCCCTTCAACAAATAAACCGTACTTTTAGCTTCTCAGCAATGATTACCGATCGACTAAAATTGGTAAATAAGCCTTTTATGAAATCACCACTATGCAAGTTAATAATCTTACCATTGATGAACTTAAAGCCCTGATTCGAGAAACTGTTAGAGAGACAATAGAAGAATTTCTAGCAGATCCAGATGCAAATCAAACAATCAAGGAGAATTTTAAACAAGAACTATTAGCAATTCAGAAGCGTAGAGAGGCAGGTTTTAAAGGTATTCCCATAGCAGAAGTTATGCAAAGACTGGATTTAGGGAACGGATGAATTACTTAGTTGAGTATGAACCAGAAGCCCTAGCTGACCTAGAAAAGTTGACAAAAGCTGTCTCTGGAAGAATTGTTAACAAGATTAACTGGCTGGCTGATAATTTTGACCAGATTACACCGCAACCCCTGACGGCTGACTTATCAGGTTTTTTTAAACTGAGAGTTGGAGATTATCGAGTTATTTACGAGTTTGACCTTGAGAAAAAAACTATTTTTATTGATCGAGTTGGACATAGGAGAGAAATTTACAACTGAATTGTGTACTTTATTTTGGGTCAAATATTAAAATACTGAGTTCAATAGCCAAGGATTTTCTATGGAAAAGTCACAATCTACATTTGAGCAGCCTTTAAATCTTCTCACAGTAGCAGACTTTGAAGATTTAATCATCAAAATCGTTCATAAGTGCTTCAACAAAAGCTTTTTTATAAACTTTTGGAAGTTGGGAAGACACACGCACCGCAGAAGAAATTGTTGATGAAATATATTCGAGTCGGACTGTAAGCGATGCCTACGGCTGACTACGACTACGCAATTATAGCTTGTGAACTATTTTACTCGACACTGATACCTGTATCTATATGATTCCACAAACCCTAGACAAAATCACTACCCTCGAAGAACAGCGTTTTCTTTTACCTGGCCATTACACTTGGGAAGAATTTGAGAAACTTGAAGCCTTAACAGCAGATGCGCCAGGTTTGCGGATAACTTATCTTGATGGGTGTGTAGAATTTATGACTCTTGGTGAACAACATGAGATGCTAAAAAAAGTAATTGCTATATTGCTGGAAGCTTACTTTTTTGAAAAAGGTATAAATTTTATCCCTGTAGGTAGCGCTACTCGTCGCGCTAAAGAAAAAGGAGCTTCCTTTGAACCTGATGAATCTTATTACATAGGGGAAAAGAAAGAAAATCCTGATTTAGCAATTGAAGTAAATATTACTAGTGGCAGTATAGATAAACTAGAAAAATATAAGCGTTTTAACATTACTGAAGTCTGGTTTTGGGAAAATAATCAGTTATCTGTATATCACCTCACTAATGATAACTACGAGCAAATCCCTCAAAGTAAATTACTACCAGAATTAGATATAAATTTGTTAGCACGTTGCGTTTTAATGCCTTCAATAATTGAAGCTAGAACAGAGTTTATCAAAGAAATTCGGCAGTAATATTTTAATTATTGGTATATAAACAGCATGACAGATAGAACAGATTTATCAAAAATAATTGCCAGTAAAGGCGACAATCCACTAATTCTGTCACCTGAAAATTTGCAGTCAGAAGAAGACGTAGAACTTGAACGAAAGCTGCGAGAACTAAAATTTAAACAAGAATTAAGAAAAGATTGGATTTTATTTATTGTCAGAGATGTAGTAATTTTTCCTGCGGCTATCCTTTTTATTTTTGCTGCCAGTGGTTATTCCCTATTTCTTCATATTCATGGGTAATTTATCTGATGATATATAGCAGTTATATTTGACTGGTGAAGATCGCAAAGCTTAGATCCCCAACTTCTTAAAGAAGTCGGTGATCTAGTATAGTACCAGTAAATTTGCGTAACTAATTTTACAGACGACGAAGCCAACTTGTTAAAAGTAGACTCATCTTTATATCCACACAAATTTTGCTGGATATAAAGTAACTACCTGATTGAAATAATCTAAAACTATGGGGCTTTTAATATTTTCTGTTGCTTTGGTTGCCATTGTTGCTGTAATTATCATTAATGCCTACAACGATTTAGTCAAGTATCGCAATCGTTACAAAAATGCTTACTCTCAAATCGATGTGCAATTACAGCGCCGCTATGATTTAATTCCCAATTTGGTGGAAACTGCTAAAGGGTACATGAAACATGAGCGGGAAACCTTAGAAGCAGTTATTGCAGCCCGGAATTCTGCAATTAATGCTAGCAGTCGTGCCGCACAAAACCCCGGCGATCCGCAAGCGATGCAGCAGTTGGGCAATGCTGAAGGAGCGCTGACGGGTGCGTTAAGTCGGTTGATGGTACTTTCAGAATCTTATCCAGAATTGAAAGCCGATCGCGCCATGACTCAGGTAATGGAAGAATTATCTTCCACTGAAAACCGGATTGCCTTTGCACGTCAGGCTTTTAATGACGCGGTGACACTTTACAACACCAAGAGCGAATCTTTCCCCAGCAATCTTGTGGCAAATACTTTTAACTTTACTGTTGCAGAATTGCTCGCCGAAGCGACTCCAGAAATGAGAAATGCCCCACGTGTGTCTTTTTAGGTGTCTATGAATTTCTTTGAACATCAGGATCGGGCACGCCAAAATACGCAACAATTAATTGGATTATTTTCCCTGTCGATCGCAGTCATGATTATGGCGATTTATATTGCCAGCTTATTTCTGTTCCGCATGGCTCCCCGTGTTTGGTGGCATCCAGGCTTATTTATCTGCGTGGCTGGGATGACAATAATTGCGATCGCAGTAGGAAGCTTATATAAAATTGCCTGTCTCCGTGAAGGCGGAAGCGTAATTGCTCAGGAGTTGGGCGGAAGACTCCTGCTACCAGAATTCGCCGATGAACAAGGGCAACAACTATTAAATATTGTCGAGGAAATGGCGATCGCTTCTGGTATTTCCGTCCCAGAAGTTTATCTCCTGGAAAGAGAAACCAGCATTAATGCCTTTGCTGCCGGATTTACCCCCAATGATGCCGTAATTGGAGTTACCCGTGGAACTTTGCAACACCTGAGCCGGGATGAGTTACAAGGAGTCATTGGCCACGAATTCAGTCACATTCTCAATGGAGATATGCGGCTGAATTTGCGTTTAGTGGGATTACTCCACGGAATTTTGTTCATTTATATAACCGGGGAATTGCTGTGGCGCATTCGCGGTACTTCCCGCGAAGACAAGGGTTTGCCCTTGTGGGCTTTTGGTTTAGCACTGATGGCGATTGGCGGTATCGGCTTACTCTGCGGACGACTGATTAAAGCCGCCGTCTCTCGCCAACGCGAATTTCTTGCTGATGCTTCGGCTGTACAGTTCACTCGCAACCCTAACGGACTTAACGGAGTCTTCCAAAAACTTCAACAGATGGATTCACGCTTGATATCGCCCGGAGCAGAAGCCGCTAGCCACATGTTTTTTGGCAATGCCCTCAACCCCTCTTTCTGGGACAATATGTTTTCTACCCACCCACCCCTAGCAGAACGTATCCGTCGCGTTGGAGGTTTGAACGTCAGCAATTTGGCAGCAATGCCATCTCGCAATCAAATACGTTACCCTTCCCAAGAATCGCTCACAATGGGCTTTTCTGGTGGTTCCAGCGCTACGCCAGGACATGTTGTAAGCCAGGTGGGAAGCGTTACACCAGAGCATTTTGCCCATGCTCAAGCGCTGTTATCGCAGTTACCAGAATCCCTGCGCTTGGGTGTGCGGGAGCAGGAAAGTGCAATGGCGATCGCTTTTGCGCTAGCGTTAGATACAGAAAATATCGAAATCCAAGAACGTCAAATTGCTTGGTTACGCGAGGTGCAGCCTGCTGAGTTGGTAGATAAAACTCTGGAATTGAGTGGCGAAATTAGCCAGTTAGACCCCAAAATTCGCTTACCACTAGTGGATTTGGCAGTACCCGTATTACGCCAAAATTCTGCCAAAGAATGCCAAAGGCTGTGCAAATGTGTCCACGGTTTAGTTGTAGCCACCGGAAGTTTATCACTGTGGCATTTTGTGTTGCAGTTAATACTGTGGCATCGCCTCCAACCTAGTATAAATCCCACATCGGCTACGACGGTAGAATTCACCTCCATAGAACAGATTTGGCCAGATTGTCTATTAGTACTCTCCGTAATTGCCCGCGTTGGACACTCTCAACCCGATGCGTCCACCGAAGACATCGCCTATGCTTTTCGTTCTGGAGTTTTTCGACTTCCCAAAGCCGCAGAACAAGAAAAACCAGACACGCCACCAAGCTGTAATTTCACTGAACTTAAGAAGGGTATTGAACGCCTCCGCCTTGCCAGTCCTAAACTCAAGCAAGTTATTGTTGATGCCTGCGCTCACACGGTACTATTAGATAACAAGGTTACACAGTCAGAAGCAGATTTACTAAGAGCGATCGCTATGACGCTAGACTGTCCCATCCCTCCATTTTTAAACCCTCAACGTGGCATTTCAAAACAGAAACAATCTTCTCCGAAGGGAAGTTAATGTAACGAGTGAGACACAATTATTTATAACTAAACAAAAAAGTCCGCGAAAACGGACTTTTCTATTATTCTTTTTTATAGCTAGAAATAGCTGTTTAACAGGAAAATAACCCGTTGCATTATCATTACATTTACAAGCAATTGATTTATTTTCGTTCTTGTTTTTTCTTGGCTTTTTTCTCTACGAGACGCTCTGCGTTGGCGGTTCGTCCATTTTCACAACTCAGATAAGATTGCTATAGTACAAATAGTTATCTGGGCAAAAGAGTATCATATTGTACAAAAAATCTTGGCATTGCCTAGAATTATTAACTTGCTTAAAAAAGTTTAGACAAAATGCCAGCATTCTAGAAATTTGATTGTTATATTAGATTAAATAACTATTCTGGCAAGGATTAAAAAGCTGTGCGGGATGATTTACAGGGCTTGGAAATTAGTCAGGATGAACTGCAAAAACTGACTAATTTACCTGTTAACGATCAACTTTTAATCATTACAAATCCTCTCAAAAATTTTGCAAAACTATACATCCAAAAAATTAAAAGCTCGGAAGGCGCAACTGTAATTTTTATTGGGTTTGCTACATTTGTTTTTGGCTATCTTTTCTTTGATATAATTCTAAAAATATTTGTATCCTGGATAGCAATTCCATCTTGGATAGTATTAATTATCTTAGGTCTTTGGGTTGGTGGTCTTACGCAAACCATCTTATATTTAATATGGAAAAAGAGAAGTAAAATTGTCAAACTCAACATGACAAAATCTCTACAAATCTTGTTAAATGATGTTGAAAGATATAATACTGTAATTAGAGCAATACATATCAATGACCAAATAGAAGAAGCTGGAAATCCAGAAGTGCTGATAAAAGAAAGAGAGAGTGTTCTCGCAGCGCTTAATCTTACTAAAGCTGATTTAGTTCGCGCTTTGAAGACAGAAAGGATTTTGAGAGAGAATAAGAGCTTTATCCTTAGTAATACAGAACTATTCGTCAATAATTTAGCAACTTTAACAGCCATGCAAGTAAATGAACAGGCTACTGAGCATGGAAGGTTGCTCAATGAAGCATTACAGATTGCATTAGATGTGCAACACGAAATGAAAAGATTACAGACTCAGGGTTAAAGTAATTCGTAATACTTCGACTTCGCTCAGTACAAGTTCGTAATTCGTAATTCGTAATGACGCGGTGTTATCGTCTTTGGTGTCTCCCCTTCTCCTAAAGAGATAGGCTAGCGCCTGCCGTAGGATGCCCGTTCGCGTAGCGTCTCCTTTAGGAGAAGGGCTGTAGGGAGAAGACTCGCTAACGTAATTCGTGGCGAGGATTTAGAAAGCACTCTTGAATTCACTGAGTACTTAGTAACAGTTGGAGAATGCGTAGATGTTCCCGATAGCCGATAGACACTGCTGGGTAGGTTGAGTTCCAACCTACTCGCCAGATATCCTACAATAGCTTTTTCCATAATCTTTCCCACGGTAGCGATCCCCGGTCTAACATTAAAGAATATCAAGAAAGCGATCGCTTATCGGCATGGACTGGAAAGAAGTCAGAGGTAACTGGGTAATCATTCCCCGAAATCCCATAGGTATCATCCATTTTTTAGGAGGTGCATTTGTCGCCACTGCACCACACATCACTTATCGCTGGTTACTCGAACAATTGGCAAGTAAAGGCTATGTTGTAATTGCTACGCCTTTCGTTAATACATTGGATCATACAGCGATCGCAAAATCCGTGCTGTTAAACTTTGACCGCACCCTCGAACGATTGCATGATTCTGGGGCATTACGCAAGCTTTACTTCCCCATCTACGGTCTTGGACACAGTATGGGTTGTAAACTTCACTTGCTGATTGGTAGCCTCTTTAAAGTAGAACGTGCAGGCAATATTTTAATATCCTTCAACAACTACGCCGCCAAAGAAGCTATTCCCTTAGTAGAGCAGTTCAATTCTACTTTGAAAATCGAGTTTACCCCCTCACCGTTGGAAACTAACAAGCTTGTCCAAGAGCGTTACAATATCCGGCGTAATTTATTAATAAAATTTAGTAATGACACCATTGACCAATCAGCAGCTTTAACCAAAATATTACAAGAACGCTTTGATGAGATGGTGACAGCACAAACGTTACCAGGAAATCACACAACGCCTTTAGGTCAAGATATTAAATGGCAAACTGGAACGTCTTTTACCCCCTTTGATGCATTAGGACAATGGTTCAAGCAAGAAGCATACCGCGACTTGAACCAGCTAAAAAGTTCTATCCTCTTGTGGGTGAATCCTCTTGCACCTCCATAATGTTTTATGACTGTCAAAAAGTCATAAATCCCACGGGGAAATATAGAATAATTATAGCTAGATTAACTAATGTAAAAATATTTATATTAGTTAATAGTAAGGGCTTTTAGCCTTCTCTTTGAAATACGCGAACAAAGTAGGGCTAATAACCCTTACTGCAAACCTTGAATTATTTACGCTGTCATACTTATTAATACAGAAATACAGCAGGTTGCAAGTAAGTGAGGTACAAAATTTAGGACTAAAAATCAGATATAAGTAAGTTGGCGCGAAAAAACCCAAGTATGTTACGAAACGTAAGCAAATAAATTTAAAACCCTTACTAATGACCAATACTTCGGCTTACCTCGACTTCGCCCTTCGGCTACGCTCAGGACAGGCTCGGCACAAGTCGCTCAGTCCAAGTGACAAATGACAGCGTTAGCCAGTTAGCTTTAATTGCGCCAATCTGCTTATGTTTTGATTTTCTATTTTTACAGCAAATTGTTAATGAGTGTTTACTGCAACTTTCTATGTTTCAAATACTAATAATTGATGACGATTATTCCATAAAAACACTTTTGAAAAGGATGTTGGAAAAACAGGGTTATGAGGTAGTTACTGCCAGTAGTGGCGAGGAAGGAATAGAAAAAGCGCTGGCTTGCCATCCAGCACTAATTATTTGTGATTGGATTATGCCGGGGTTGACTGGTCTGGAAGTCTGCCACCACATTAAAACAGATCCCCAATTTTTCACCACATTCTTTATTTTATTAACATCCTTAGATTCAGTTGCCGATTGCGTCAAAGGTCTAGATGCTGGTGCTGATGATTTTATTTCCAAACCTATCGAGCATAATGAATTACAAGCACGGGTAAGAGCAGGGTTACGCCTGCATCAATTGAGTAGAGATTTGCAGGCTCAAAAGTTGCTTTTAGAATCAGAAATGTCAGAAGCAGCAGAATATGTGCGCTCTCTGCTGCCTTTTCCTATGACTGAACCTTTCAATATAAATTTCCGATTCATTCCCTCACGACAACTTGGGGGTGATTGTTTCGATTATTATTGGCTTGATGACGATTATTTGGCAATTTATTTACTCGATACTGCGGGACATGGACTCAAAGCTACTCTTCCCTCAGTTTCAGTGCTGAATTTGCTGCGTTCTCGTGCGCTCAAAAGTCTGAATTACTATCAGCCTAGTGATGTGTTGAAGGCTTTGAATGATACCTTCCAGATGAATTATCAAAATGACAAATACTTTACGATTTGGTACGGAGTTTACAACCGAATCAACCGCCAATTAGTTTATGCTAGCGCAGGTCATCCGCCAGCAGTTTTAATAACTGGTTTATCTCCGAGGAAGTCTGATGTTAAACTCTTGAAAACCCCCGGTATGCCAGTTGGGATGTTTCCAGAAGCAAAATATGTTGATAGAGTTTGCAATATTGAAAAATTCAGTAGCCTTTATATTTTTAGTGATGGCGCTTATGAAATCACTAAATCAGATGGCACTCTTTGGAGTTTGGATGCTTTTATTCAGCTACTAGTTAGCTTACAAAACCCTGTTGATTGCCAACTCGAACGAGTACTGAGTTATTTAATCGCTATGAACTCCAAAGATGCTTTTGATGATGATTTATCTATTTTGCAAATTAAGTTTGATTAATTAAGTATTGGAGACTAAAACCTGATTAAATGCGTCTTGGCTAGGGAATATTTCAAATACTTTATCCATATTAGTAAGTTCAAATAAAATTCTGACTTGTTCATTAATTGAGCAGAGAACAAGCTTAGTGTCTGCTGCCCGCAAGGTTTTAAAGGCTAACACTAAAGCTCCTAAGCCTGAACTATCCATAAATATTACATCTTTAAAATCTACTAACACAATTTTCGCACCACCTTCTAAAGTATCAGTGACGTTTTGTCGAAATTCTTGTGAAGTTGTGGCGTTCAAATTGCCACTGAGCTTAATAACTTTTACTTGTTCTCTCATAATTATGTCACGCTTATTTGTGTAAATGATGCTCTGATGCCGCTATTTTCGCTATTATATACCCATCATAGAGCATTTAAAAATGCTTGCAAAATAAAATCTAACATTAAACATTTAGCAATAATTGATAATTAATCTGTATCGATAAAGATTCATTGTAAGTATTTAAATATGGGGTTTTTGTAATTATAAAAAAAATATTAACTTAATTAAATATATTTTTTCTACTAGAAACAGACTAACTATAAATAACAAGATAAGTAAGTTGGCATGATAAAACCCATGTATGTTTAGTTGTGTAAAAACATTGGAATAACCAATTTTCAAGCTGTTCGCTGATTTTATGTTTTATCACAGATGTTGATTTTTTAACGCCAACTTAGTTCCATCTCATTGATGTAGCTATCTACTGTTCTACAAGCTGAAGTTATGACTTTTCAGATTATTTCCCAAATATTTTTTTATTTATGTCCGATTACTTACATTATGGAAATAATTTATCTCTGGAATGCCGCTCTAGAGCGAAAAATTCGGTTTCAACAGCGCTAAGTAAGCCTAAACCTACACTAACGCTTTAACAGAACTTCTCAGAGGCGATCGCCTCGGCAATTTTAGTATTCCCAATATCTGTCATTTTTCAACAGACAACACAAAAAGTAAAGAGTTAAGTAGGTCGGCGCAATTAAAGCTAACTAGCTAAGGCTGTCATTTGTCCTCCCTTCGGCTCCGCTCAGTGCAAGTTGTCATTGGTGAGCCAGCGCGGCGCGGTCTTGGGGGTTTCCCCCATGAGTGACTGGCTCACCCGTAAGGGTCATTAGCAAGGGTTTTAAGTCTATTTACGTTTCGTAACATACTTGGATTTTTTCGCGCCAACTTACTTATGAATTTATAACTCCTAACCCCTAACTCCCTCAAACAGGACTGACTTTAGCTCTATAAAGCAGCTTTTCACCTTGAAGATAGCCAGTGTAGCGCACCTTGACTATCTCTCCAGGTAGTGAAGTTCCCTCCATCAGTTGGTGTAGTTGAGGATTATAAGGTAATTCTGCTCCCACTGGTGCGATCGCTTCCACTCCCCACGCCTGTAAAAGCTTTTCCAGAGGTTTCTGCACTAACGGTATTATTTTCACTGCTGCTAGCTGTGGATTCTCTTGGGCTTTCTGTGCTGCTGTAGGCCATTGCAATAATAAAGACTCCAGCAGTTGTAAAGTTGACTGCTGGAGTTCTTGTAGTAATATCTCTCGCTGCTGTTCTAGTTGAAACTGCGATCGCTGATATTCTTTTCTTAAATCTGTAATTTCTTGTAACAATTCCTGATTGGGCGCTGCTTTTTCTTGTAATAACTCTACGGTTGAAAAAGTTGCGATTAATTCATTCAATGACATCTGTAGCACTAGCGACAGCTTCAGCAGCACATCTACCCGCATCTGCGCTAGCTTTCCTTGGCGTAACCGCAAAATTTGCCGCTCTGAAACACCAGCAGCGCGACTGAGCGCTTTAAAACTAGAAATACCCACCTGTTGCATTAAATCTTGCAACAGATGGGTATTGGGCATTGGGCATTGGATATTGGGCATGGGGCACTTGTACTGAGCGAAGCCGAAGTATTGGGAATGGGGCATTGGCGATTAAGTTTGTTCCCTATTCCCTATTCCCTATTCTTATTCTTCCAGTAAACTTCTCAACATCCAAGCTGTCTTTTCGTGTACTTGCATCCGTTGAGTTAGCAAATCGGCAGTAGGCTCGTCGTTGACTTCCTCTATCACGGGGAAAATAGACCGTGCAGTTCTGACTACGGCTTCTTGTCCTTCCACTAATAAGCGGATCATCTCAACAGCTTTAGGAACTCCAGGAGTTTCTGGAATCGAACTCAGTTTGGCATATTCGCTGTAGGTTCCTGGTGCAGGATAGCCAACCGCTCTAATTCTCTCGGCTATTAAATCAACCGCTAAGGCTAATTCTGTATACTGGGTTTCAAACATCAAATGCAACGTTTGGAACATTGGCCCGGTTACATTCCAATGGAAGTTATGAGTTTTCAGATAAAGTGTATAAGTGTCAGCCAACAGACGAGATAAACCCTCGGCAATTTTAGCCCTACTCGCCTCGTCAATGCCGATATTTACATTTTTGACTGTTACTTTTGATGACATAATTTTCTCCTAATTAGGTTATATGTAATTGGGAATGGGTCATTGGGCATCGAGAAGAAGCAGGGGAGTGGGGAGCAGGGGGCAAGGGAGAGAATACAATAATTACATCTTTCTCCTCTGCACCCTTGCCCCTGCCCCTCTGCCTCTTCCCCACTCCATTCCCTATGCCAAGTGCATCTTTAAAACGCTGCGGGGTGCTTTACGAACTCTGGCTAAAACGGTTTCTTTGCCTAAACGCTGGCAAGCTTCATACCGATGGCAACCAGAAAAGCCATAATATTGTCCATCTACTTCTAGGACATCAATAGGTTCTTGCTGCCCAATCTCCGCAATCGATTCCATTAAGGCTTGCACTTTATTTGGATCGTTTGCACGGGGCAATGGCCGTTTTATCTGATTTAATGGAATTTCTTGGACTCTAACCATAAGGAGTTTATCCAACTAGTTCTGTTTTGTGTCTCTAAATAAATCATAGTCGTTATGACTTCGTTTTGCAATGTATATTTGGGGCAAAACTGGTAATGGTATCATTGGAGCGCTCATGCGACAAAAAGACCGCACTGCAAAGCAATTGGAAAATAAGCTCCAACGCCGCATTAGGGGGCAAAAAACGCTCTCTACGAGAGATTACTCGCTATCGCTTTGCTATCAGGTAGCCATGAAATTTTCGTTTTGGCGTTTTTCTCACACTGTACTGACAACATTTTGTCTATTGGGACTGACTGCTGCATCAGGTCCTGAGAGTAATATCCAGGATATAGAACTGAAAATTGGGATTGTGCAGCGATTTGGTTCACAACCTACAGCTAAACTGCAACTGGAACCCACAAAAGGCGATCGCTTAAAGCTAAAATTTCAAGTGGGCAATAAGCAGCAAATCCTGGTGACAAAGAACCACGTATTGCTGGAAACAGCCATGCAAGCTTTACCCCAGCCCACAGTTGAAGAAATGGTAGTCTTAGGCACATACCGCACTTTTGAAACTGCGGAAGATAGTGCTAACAAATGGCGTTCTCAGGGAATAGAAGTGGAAATATCCCAGCCAGAACGCTGGCAGGTTTGGGCTAAACGAGATGTTTATAGCACTCCTTTACTGCGACGCTTACTATTACAGAACATCCAAGCTTCTACTAAAGAAAAAGTATATCTTGATACTAAAGTTTTAAAACAAGTGCCGCAAGTTAGTTGGGTGGTGGATGGTAAACGCTATAGCCCAAATGATTTGGAAATCAGCACTGATAAAAACTTGATTCGGGTGAATAAAAGCGAAAAACCAGAAAATGCTCGTCTTTATGCTGGGCAACTGAATTTGCAGCCAAATGCTTACGGCACATACACTCTAGTTAACCAAGTCCCCTTAGAAACTTATTTACGTGGGGTTGTGCCTTACGAAATAGGAACGGATGCACCAAAAGCGGCGCTAGAAGCCCAAGCAATTCTGGCCCGGACTTATGCTTTAAGAAATTTACGCAGGTTTGCCGCAGATAACTATCAGTTGTGTGCCGATACTCACTGCCAAGTTTATTATGGGCTAAATGGAGCGGCTGCCAAAACAGATCGAGCGATCGCTTCCACCAGGGGTAAAGTAGTAACTTATAAAAACGAACTAGTAGATGCCCTGTATTCTTCCACCACAGGTGGTGTTACTGCTTCCTTCAGCGATGTCTGGAATGGCGATGACCGTCCCTATTTGCGTCCTGTACTAGATGCTGCGACTAATTTTTGGAACTTGTCTAAGCAGAGTTTGGCAAATGAAAAGAACTTCCATAAATTTATTAATATCCAACAGGGATTTAATGAGAGCAAATGGGATGCTTTTCGTTGGCACAAGGAAACCCGTTTAGAGGATATCATCAAGGACTTGCAGAAATTTTTGCAGGTAAAAAACAGTCCTCATGCCAAATTTAAGACAATTCAGGCTATGGCAGTGGTGAAGCGAAGCGAGAGTGGACGCATCCTGGAACTGGCGGTTAAAACCGATAAAAGCACCTTTATTCTGCACAAAGACGAAGTTCGCAGTGCCTTTGCTGCTCCTACGAGTACGCTTTTTTATTTAGAGCCTCTGAATAAAGGCAAACCAGAACTGTGGGGATACGCTTTTATTGGTGGTGGATTAGGACATGGAGTTGGGTTGAGTCAAACTGGCGCTCAAAATCTAGCAAAACTAGGTTGGTCAAGTCCCAAAATTCTCCAATTTTATTATCCTGGTACTCAGATTCAAATTCTCAACAAAGAGATTAAACTCTAAGCTAATCGCTCTTTACAGCAGTTTGCTTTTTGACTCAAAACTGGATAGAAAAAGTTTCTATCTCCTACCTCCTGCCTCTATCTTGAGGTAGGAATCAGGAGTCAACAAAAGGCAAAAAGGGAATTCCATAACTCAAAAAATTAATTAAGCAGGAACACGGTAAAATTAGTGTTCCTGCTCAACATGAAATCAGGCTTTTCGTCAAAGTGGCTTTAAGAGGCACACACAACTTGATGTTTAGCCTTGCAACATTGATACGTTTGGCGATCGCTCAGTCCAGATGTTGAACAACTATAATCACCAATAGAAATAGGTTTTTAGCTATTTAGTTTTGCTCTTAATAGAGTTCTTCTTCTTTGTGAGTTTCAATTGTCACGTCAGAAGTTGGGTAAGCAACACAGGTCAGTACATATCCAGCTTCTATTTGATCGTCATCTAAGAATGATTGATCGCCCTGATCGACAGTACCCTTTACGAGTTTACCTGCACAGGTAGAGCAAGCACCAGCCCGGCAAGAGTAGGGCAGGTCAATACCAGCTTCTTCAGCAGCGTCTAGAATATAGGTATCGTCCTCAACATCAAGGGTTGTGTTCAGCCCTTCAGCCTCGTTGATTAGTGTCACTTTATAACTTGGCATTGAGTAATCCTCTCTTTTGTGAACGGCAGTATAAGTTATCTTAAGCCAAAGGTCGCGGCTGTTCTTTGGAATTAGCCGCTAGTTTATATTTGCTTCAATTCTGATACTACGAGAAAAATTAAACGATGTAACTCGAAATTGAACCCGATTAGTAATGAAATTTAGTTGCTTAATCCCGATAAGTTTTATTTATGTATTTACTGCCCTAGTTAGGCTGTGATAATAAAAAACTATCTTATGTCTAAGGAAATATGATTAAATTTGATGTTATTTAAATTTGCAATCAAGCTTTTTTACCCATAAAATCGGACTTTTGTCAAGACAGTCAAGAAACTTCCTGCAACAACTCGGAAAATTTCAAGACGAAGAAAAACCTATTTGTAAGTAGGTTACATAATGAGTTTGTGCGAATTTTTTCTATAACAGGATCATGTATAATTCAGGAGCAGCTTTGGAAAAAGCAAGAGTGCGTGTAGGTTTGGTGGGTACTGGGTATGCGGCAAAGTTCCGGGCTGAAGCATTGCTCCATGATGAGCGATCGCAGTTAATAGCAGCTGTTGGTCATACCACGGAAAAAACAGAAGCCTTTGTCAAAGACTACCAGATTGAAGCATTGAGTTCTTGGCAAGAGCTAGTAGAGCGTGAAGATGTAGACCTGGTGGTGATTTGCACTATTAATCGAGATCATGGTGCGATCGCTCGTGCAGCACTTACCAATGGCAAACACGTAATTATAGAGTATCCCCTTTCGTTGGATGTAGTCGAAGCAGAGGAACTGATAGCTTTAGCCAAAGCACAAAAAAAACTCTTGCACGTAGAACACCTAGAACTTTTGGGTGGTTTGCATCAAGCCTTGAAGCAAAACTTAGCCAAAGTTGGGGAAGTGTTTTATGTTCGCTACAGCACCATCAATCCCCAAAATCCTGCACCTCGTAAATGGACTTATAACCACGAGTTGTTCGGTTTTCCCTTAATTGGAGCGCTGTCTCGCCTACATCGCCTCATCGATTTATTTGGTACAGTATTTACTGTTAACTGTCATCAGCGATATTGGGAAATAGAACCGGAATATTACCAAACCTGTTTTTGCACTAGTCAAATCTGCTTTAACAATGGACTTTTAGCCCAAGTAGTGTATGGCAAAGGCGAAAGTATTTGGCAATCAGAACGCAAGTTTGAAGTTCACGGAGAAAAAGGTGGTTTAGTTTTTGATGGCGACACAGGAATTTTCATCCAGCCAGGGGAAACAACATCTATAGAGGTTGGCCCTCGCCGGGGTTTGTTTGCCAAAGACACAAGTATGGTGTTAGACCATCTTTTTGATGGCACTCCTTTGTACGTTACCCCAGAGGAGAGTTTGTATACCTTAAAGGTTGCTGATGCTGCCCAAAGAGCGGCACAGACAGGGTTAACTATGTTTATGAAAGATACTTTAGATAAAAGTTAATGAAAACTGAACTAATTGTTATTTTATCCCAACGAGAAATAGAGAAAATGCGTCAAGCTGGGCGTTTAGCAGCTAAACTTCTCCAGCATCTCGAACCGTTTGTGAAGCCAGGGGTTAGCACACTAGAACTAAATGATGAAGCCGAACGTTGGACGCAAGCGCATGGAGCAAAAAGCGCACCTCTTGGCTATAAGGGTTATCCCAAATCGATTTGCACCAGCGTCAATGAGGTAATCTGTCATGGCATTCCCAATGCCAAGCAGATTCTCAAAGACGGTGACATTATTAATATTGATGTAACGCCGATTGTTGAGGGGTATCATGGCGATACATCCAAAACATTCTTTGTTGGCACTCCTTCCCCAAAAACGAGAAAGCTGGTAGAGGTGACACAGGAGTGTTTGCGCCTGGGGATTGCTGAAGTTAAACCTGGGGGACGGATTGGCGATATTGGTGCAGCCATTCAAGAGTATGCTGAAGGGCAAGGCTTTTCTGTAGTGCGGGATTTCGTTGGACACGGCATCAGTAACATTTTCCACACTGCGCCGGATGTTCCCCATTATGGCACTCGCGGTAAAGGCAAGCGCCTCAGACCGGGGATGGTTTTTACTATTGAGCCAATGATTAATGAAGGTACTTACGAAGTCGAAGTTCTCAGCGATAAGTGGACTGCGGTAACGCGCGATCGCAAACTATCTGCTCAATGTGAGCATACCTTAGCTGTAACTGAAGATGGCGTTGAAATTCTCACCCTACCTGAAAGCAATAATTACTAAACTGGTAGGTTTTCTACTACTTGATTAACACAATGACTCAAACTCTGGCTGCGGAAAACGTCACACTAGAGCAACTAATATTGCTCTATGGATTAGAGTTAGTTGATTCGGAAGAATTCTTTCGAGAGTGGCAAGAGAACCTATCAGAACTCACAAACTTGGAAAAGCAGCTATTGGATCAAATAAAGGTAGGTTACTTAAATTTACGGAATTATCCGCCTTTATTAGAAAATACAGTTAACACAACTGTTTTATCGCCACTGCTATTCATTGGCAAGTTTTATTTACCTCCTTTTCACCTCAAATTAGAGAAATCTATTGAGATTGAAACACAAGATAACCAAATTATTATTAAAGGACGAATTGATTTCTTACTTCTAAATCAAAATTTCTGGGTAACAGTCATTGAGTCAAAACAGGTTGCTTATTCTGTAGAAGCAGGACTTGACCAAATTTTGGCATATATGTTGGCTGCTCCCCAGTCACAAGATGTAGTATTTGGCATGATTACTTCTGGTGGCAGTTTTATGTTCATTAAACTGCTTAAAAGTTCTGCTCCTCGCTATGCCACTTCAGATATTTTTGATGTCCGTAACCGGGGCAATGAGTTGTATAGTGTACTCCAGATTTTGAAGCATATTAGTCAATTGCCTAATCAAAGATAGTTAGAATAATCAAGAGCAGCAATACTTGCTCTAGTTCTGAACCTGGAAGGATCAATCTCTATGGTCTCAGCCACTGTTAATACAGGTACTATTAGCTTTGAGATATTCGTTGCTGGCTATCTGGATGATATACGCTACGAGTTAATTGATGGAGAACTAATCGACTTGGAACCCACTGGACTTCATGAACAGGTTGCTGGGTTAATTAATCGTAAGCTTAACGTAGCAATTGATCTGCTCAACTTGCCTTGGTTTATTCCCATGAAATGCCTGATTAAACCATTAGGTCAAAATTCAGCCTTTAGACCCGATGTTGCGATTCTCGATCAGACAGCTTTGGCGAATGAGCCATTATGGAGAACTGAGCCAGTGATTACACTAGGCAAGTCTGTAAAGTTAGTAGTAGAGGTTGTTAGTACTAATTGGCAGAATGACTATGCCCGGAAAGTGGAAGACTACGAAGCTTTAGGCATTGCGGAGTATTGGATCGCAGATTATCTAGGGCTAGGAGGCAAACGCTACATTGGCTTATCCAAAGAACCTGTAATCACGATTTATCAGTTAGTCGATGGAACTTATGAAGGACAGCAGTTTAGGGGAACAGAACGCCTCATTTCCCAAACATTTCCCGACCTGAATTTAACCGCAGAACAGATATTTGTTGCGGGACGCTATAGTTAAAAATTGAGAAACATGTGGCGCTATTTGGGGATAAATATTTACAGTGCTTAAAGGTAATCAAAAATTGGTATAACTAACCCTTTCAATATGACTTGTAAAATCTCTTATTTTTTCTCAGCGCTACGCCAGTTGCTTCTCCCAGGGGGAGACGCTACGCGAACAAGTCAGGGAACCGCAAGGGCGCACTGGCTTCTCTGTGCTTCTACGGTTTAAATGCCTTGCAATCTGCAATTGAATATATACAACAAAAACGCGAATTTTCTCAATTAAAAATCAATATTTATTGCATGATAATGTAAAACATATATGGAGGTAAGATTATGACCCAAGCGTTGCCCAAATTACTCACCTTCAATGAATTTATTGAATGGTATCCCAATGATGGTAAACACTATGAATTGCACAAAGGAGTAATTGTTGAAATACCACCCCCAACCGGAGCGCATGAGAAAGTTATTGCATTTTTGTCGCGGAAATTAACCGTGGAGTTTGATCGTCTTAATTTCCCCTACGGAATTCCCAAAACCGCATTGGTCAAAACTCCTTCTGCCGAATCCGCTTATTCGCCTGATGTGTTGTTGCTAAATCTTGATAATCTCAACAATGAACCGCTTTTTCAAAAACAGTCAACAGTAAGCCAAGCAGCATCAGTTCCAATAGTTATTGAAATTGTTTCAAGCAACTGGCGAGATGATTACTACAATAAATTTAGAGATTATGAAGAAATGGGAATTACCGAATATTGGATTGCTGATTATGCTGCGTTGGGTGCAAGAAAGTTCATCGGCAATCCCAAACAACCCACTATTTTTGTATGCGAATTAGTTGATGGCGAATATCAAATGACACCTTTTCAAGGCAACACAGCGATTTCATCACCTACTTTTCCCCAATTAAATTTAACTGCACAGCAGATTTTTAATGCGGCTAACTAATTTTTTATTGAACAGAATTCTTCTTCAACCTATCTTCCCAATTTATTAGGAATACCTTCACAACCATCAGGAATAGTACCTCTAGTTTTTTCGCCACCCCAAGTGCAACAGTAGCAACGTGCAGATTCAGACATCCGTTGCACATTGCTGAAATCGGCATTTTCCACTACAGCGCCAGTTTGTTCACCGGTTTCATAATCTGGTGGTTGGGTTCGACTGCGGGGTGATGCTTTATCTACTACACCGTAGAATAGGCGAATGCCGTTGATATCTGCATCACCGAGATTAGCATTATATAAAATTGTGCGGGAAAGGTTGGCTTTTACTAAGTCACAACCAGTCAGGTTAGCGCGGACAAGATTAGCTTCGCTGAGGTCAGTCCAACGTAAATCAGTACCGGAAAGGTCTGCTGCGGCTAGCATTACACCTAAATCGATGACACGCAAACCTTCCAGGCGGTCTTCTGCATATCCGCCAGTGCCATCGAGAATGGCTCGACCTAATAACCGATCGCGTTTTAGGGGTGAGAGCAACTTGGAACGTGAGAGAAAGCGGAGAATTTTCGCTTTCCCACTACCATCAACGCTACTTAAAATTGCCGCAGTGCGTCCTTCAGCGATCGCTCTTTCTTGGGGCCAATCTTCTAATAATCCTTCTTCATCTAACACCAAGTCTGAAATGCCTTGGAAATAGGAATCAATTGTCTGTTGCTGGGTGATAATATTTTGCTGAACTGTGAGCAGGTTTTGCTGAATTGTCAAGTCTTTGGAAATAACATATTGTCGCCACGCCACATAAACGGCAATGATGGCGATGAGAATTTGCCCCAAAGCGCCAAACCAATCTGCTAGGGTTCCAGCAATATCCCAGTTAATTTTGCGTCCTAAAACAAGTAAGCGATCGCCCACACCTGTGAACCGGATCAAGCCGATGATGGCTACTAGTAATCCCAAAAAGGCCACAAACAGGGTGCGTTCTTGGGCTGAAAACCACTCATCTAAAACTTCTTGGAACCAAGGCAACAATATCGCCAGGGATAACAGCAAAGTTATCAGCGTTCCAATAATGCCAACAATCCAGTTATTGAGGATAATTCCAATGAAGGTGATAGCGATCGCGATTAAAGTAATTAGCAATGCTCTTGGCTTAACTGTGAATTGGCTGGTAATGGGTTGCTTAAAGTCAGAAAGGGCAAGTTTTAGAGCATTTGTATGTTGCGGAGATTGCAAAGATGCGATCGCCGCTAGTGCTTGTTGTGTCGCGAGCGTTTCTGAGCTTAGGTTTTTCTCAGTTGAACTACCGTCAAAGTCATCCGGTTGCAAGTCGTTTTCGGGGACTGGTTCTGGGGTTGGTAGATTAGAGGAATCGGATTCAATCGTCATGTTTTCTATTTTGCCCCCTCAATCCAAGTTATGCATTCCTACCGCAGTAAATTCTTAAATAGCAGACTGAAGATTATTCTGCTTGTCCTTCTGGCAACTACCACTATTGCCCTGACAGTCATTGCTAGACCAGTTACTCACCTGACTTTAACAGCCTGGAGCGATCGCGATGACCGTCAACCTCTGGCTATCGGCACAGTTGATGATGCCAGTCACCTGAACCAGACACAGGTAACAATTAAGCAGGTTAAAAGTCAGCCTGGAATTGCTGAGGTGATATTACAGTCTGTACTTAGAGATGCCTTACGTCAAGATCAGAAAGTAGCGATCGCGGGTTCACGCCATACTATGGGTGGTCACACTCTGTATGCTAAGGGCATCTCCCTCGATATGCTCCACTTAAACCGGATGCAATTCAACCCGGCGACTAAAATTCTGACAGTACAATCAGGAGCTAAATGGTCTAATGTTATTCCTTACCTAAATGAACGTGGCTATTCTGTCGCCGTGATGCAGTCCAACAACGATTTTTCTGTTGGTGGTACGATGAGTGCCAATGCTCATGGCTGGCAACATAATAGTCCCCCCTTTGCTAGCACTGTTGAAGGTTTCCGGTTAATGCTGGCAAGTGGCAAGGTTGTAGAGTGTTCCAGACAGCAAAATCCAGAGTTATTTTCTCTAGTTTTAGGCGGTTACGGACTATTCGGGATCATTCTTGACGTTGATTTGAGAGTAGTACCCAATGAGACGTATATAGCTGAACGGTTCGTGATTAAGAGCGAGAACTATATTAATACCTATCAGCAACGGGTAGATAGTGTAGGCAATATTGGTATGGCATACGGTAGACTTTCTGTTGCACCAGAAAGCTTTTTAAAAGAAGCTATTCTCACCACCTATCACCGAGTTCCTCAAGCAACTCACGCTATTGTTTCTTTAGAAAAACAGCCAGAGTCTGGATTACCTCGGACAGTTTTCCGTGGCAGCATTGGCAGTGACTATGGCAAAAACTTGCGCTGGCAACTAGAAAAAATCGTTGGGGGAGAAGCCGGAAACCAGGTTTTGAGAAACCAGATTCTCAACCGTTCCTCCACCTTATTTGAGAATCGTCACCAGGCAGAGACTGACATCCTGCATGAGTACTTTATTCCCCCTAAATCTCTGGAAGCTTTTTTAGAGAAGTGTCGCCTCATTATTCCCCAGTCCAAGGCAGATTTGCTCAATGTTACGGTGCGAAATGTTCACCAAGATAACGACAGTTTTCTCAGATATGCCAACCGGGAAGTTTTTGGATTGGTGATGCTGTTTCATCAGCAACGCACCCAAGAGGCGGAAGCAAAGATGCAGGTAATGACCCAAAAACTGATTGAGGCAGCCCTAGCAGTTGGTGGCAGGTATTATCTGCCCTATCGTCTTCATGCCACACCTGAACAATTTCGTAGAGCTTATCCACAATCTGCTAAATTTTTCGCCCTCAAGCGTAAGTATGACCCGGACGGGATTTTCCAGAATTATTTTTATCTCAAATATGGCAGTTAAAGGACTGACAAATAAAAAATATCCCAAATTTTCTTGTGGGATGGGTGTCCGCACCATTGGTGTCAACTTAAGTCAGGAAGCTCATTCCCAGTCATTTTACCCCACACGCCAGATGCTCCACTTGGGGAGACCCCAAGACCGCACTGGCTCCCCTTAATCCCCTCCCCGTTCACGGGGAGGGGAGATTTTGTCGCTAGACAAAAGCGGGGTGGGGTTGCGAGGGCATGATTAGTAGTTGAGTGGACTTGGTATAAAGCCATTGCGAGGGTTTCACGTTAAGTTGAGACCAATGTTCATGAATTGCCTCTACATTTCAGACTTAACGCATAAGTCCTAAATTTATTTCTTGGAAATCCCTTATATAAAGCTTGCATGAACTTGATTTTTGCTCACGCGAGGGTGTCGTCAGCTTCTATTGATAAAATTTACTTATGTAATTTCCGCAAAAGTATTTACCATAAAATGATTTATAGCACAAGAAGAAAATGCATTTTTATCAAATTTAATCAGCAAACAAAATATATTCCGACGAAGAATAAAGTTAATATGATGTTGATTTGACAATGTATAAGATTTGACAAAAAATTGGATCTTCAAGAGTTGGTAAAGCAGATTATGTGATTCTACTTAAGAGATAATTGAAGAGGCAAAAAACCTACATCGGGATAGGATAATTTTTTATCCTCCTCCCTCGTAGAAAAAATGAATCAAAATCCTGTAACTCCAACTAATAGCTTAGAAATAAATGCCTCACGGCAGTTCACCCCTTGGTTGTTGGAACAGAATCTCAGTCTAGCTTTCACCACATATCAAGCAGGTAAATTATTTTTCATTGGTTTGCAACCTAGCGGCAAACTATCAGTATTCGAGCGCACCTTTGAACGCTGCATGGGTTTGTATGCCTGTGGCAGCAGTTTGTATATGAGTTCGCTTTATCAACTGTGGCGCTTTGAAAACATCCTCCAACCGGGACAAGTTCACGACAACTACGATGCTGTTTATTTGCCCCAGATAAGTTATGTTACCGGAGACTTAGACATTCACGATATCGCCCTGAGTAATGCCCCATTCCCAAACGGCAAAATTCCCAGTGGTGGCTTAAATGAATCAGAGAATCTGATATTTGTCAATACCTTATTTAGCTGTTTAGCCAAAGTTAGTTCCACCCATAGTTTCATTCCCTTGTGGCAACCGCCCTTTATTAGTAAATTGGCAGCAGAAGACAGGTGTCATTTCAACGGGTTAGCAATGCGAGATGGTCAACCCAGATATGTCACTGTTGTTAGTCAGTCAGATGCGGCGGAGGGATGGCGGGACAGACGGGCTGATGGTGGTTGCGTCATTGATGTGACTTGTAACGAGATAGTAATTAAGGGGCTTTCTATGCCCCATTCTCCTCGCTGGTATCGAGACAAATTGTGGTTACTCAACTCTGGGACAGGAGATTTTGGCTACGTAGATTTGGAAAGAGGGAGCTTTGAACCCGTAGCTTTTTGTCCAGGATATATGCGTGGTTGTGCATTTCATGGCAATTTTGCGATCGTGGGAATTTCTCAGCCCAGGCACAACAAGACTTTTAGTGGTTTACCCCTAGATGAGAAATTGCAACAAAAAAACGTTGAACCTCGGTGTGGGTTGCTGGTGATTGACCTGCGGACTGGGGATATTGTGCATTCCCTGCGAATAGAGGGAGCCGTACTGGAATTATACGACGTGGTGGCACTACCAGGGGTGCGTCGTCCAATGGCGATCGGCTTTAAGAGTGATGAAATTCGGCGGATGGTGACGATGGGATGAGTCTAGAGATGAAATTTCACGTTTCTAAACTCGATAAACAACATAACTTGGAGAATCAACAATAATGGCAAATGCAGTTTTAAATTTATCTGATCTCAACGGCAGCAACGGCTTTGTGATTAATGGCATTGATGCAGATGACGAATCAGGCATTTCTGTCAGCAATGCGGGGGATATCAACGGCGACGGCATCGATGACCTGATTATCGGGGCATCAAGTGCCGACTCCAAACTGACCGTTGGGGCAGGGGAGAGCTACGTGGTGTTTGGCAGCAGTAATGGCTTTGAACCTAGTTTCAACCTTTCATCTCTCAATGGCAGCAACGGCTTTGTAATTAACGGCATTGATCGTGACCGCTCAGGCTTTTCCGTCAGCAGTGCCGGAGACATCAACGGTGACGGCTTCGATGACCTGATTATCGGGGCAAGTACTGCCTACGCTAACGGTCAGGAGAGAGCAGGGAAGAGCTACGTGGTGTTTGGCAGCAGTACTGAGTTTGAAGCCAGTCTCAACCTTTCATCTCTCAATGGCAGCAAAGGCTTTGTGATTAACGGCATTAATAGGCGTGACTTTTCAGGCAATTCTGTCAGCAGTGCGGGGGACATCAACGGCGATGGCATAGATGACCTGATTATCGGGGCACTATTTGCCTCCCCCAACGGCAGGGGTGATGCAGGGGAGAGCTACGTGGTTTTTGGCAGCAATAGTGGTTTTGAAGCTAGCTTCAACCTTTCCTCTCTCAATGGCAGCAACGGCTTTGTGATTAACGGCATTGATGCGTATGACTACTCAGGCAGGTCTGTCAGCAGTGCGGGGGACATCAATGGCGACGGCATCGATGACCTGATTATCGGGGCATCAAGTGCCGACCCCAACGGTCAGTTAAATGCAGGGGAGAGCTACGTGGTGTTTGGGAGCAATAGTGGCTTTGAACCTAGTTTCAACCTTTCATCTCTCAATGGCAGCAACGGCTTTGTTATTAACGGCATTGATGGCGGTGACGGTTCAGGTATTTCTGTCAGCAGTGCGGGGGACATCAACGGCGACGGCATAAATGACCTGATTATCGGGGCATCAAGTGCCTCCCCCAACGGTCAGTCTGCTGCAGGGTCAAGCTACGTAGTGTTTGGCAGCAGTAATGGGTTTGGAGCCAGTCTTAACCTCTCGTCCCTGGATGGCAGCAACGGCTTTGTGATTAACGGCATTGATTCGGGTGACTTCTCAGGCAGTTCTGTCAGCAGTGCGGGGGATATTAACGGCGATAGCTTCGACGACCTGATTATCGCGGCATATCGTGCCTCCCCCAACGGTCAGAATGATGCCGGGTCAAGCTACGTGGTTTTTGGTCGCAGCAGTGGTTTCGGTGCTGGTTTCAATCTTTCCTCTCTGGATGGCAGCGAGGGCTTTGTGATTAACGGCATTGATGCAGATGACCGCTCAGGCAGTTCTGTCAGCAGTGCGGGGGACATCAACGGCGACGGCTTTGATGACCTGATTATCGGGGCATATCGTGCCGACCCCAACAGTCAGTTTGGTGCCGGGGAGAGCTACGTGGTCTTTGGTTTTGCATCTTCTACACCTACTAATAAACCTCCTGTCGCGGCTAATGACACGGCGACCACCGACGAAGATACTGCCTTTAATATAGATATACTAGCTAACGACAGCAACTCCCAGACTGTGACGGCTGTCAATGGTAGGACAGTTGTTGTTGGCACTGCCATTACCCTGAGTTCTGGTGCTTTAGTTACCCTTAATGCTGATGGCAGCTTGACCTACGACCCGAATGCTTCATTTGATTTTTTGGCTGTTGGTAAAAGCGGTACTGACAGCTTTACATACACCACCAACAATGGCAGCTTGATTAATACAGCTAGCGTCAACTTGACCATTAATGGAGTCAATGATGCACCCAAAGTTGCTTCAGTTTTTAACCTCTCCTCTCTTAATGGCAGCGACGGCTTTGTAATTAACGGCATTAATAGCCTTGACTTCTCAGGCCGTTCTGTCAGCAGTGCGGGAGACATCAACGGCGATGGCTTTGATGACCTGATTATCGGGGCATCTGGTGCCTCCCCCAACGGTCAGTTAAATGCAGGGGAGAGCTACGTGGTGTTTGGCGGCAGTACTGAGTTTGAAGCCAGTTTTAACCTCTCGTTTCTTAATGGCAGCAACGGCTTTGTGATTAACGGCATTGATTCGGGTGACTTCTCAGGCAGTGTCAGCAGTGCGGGCGACGTCAACGGCGACGGTTTCGATGACCTGATTATCGGGGCATCACAGGCCAACAGTCAGGACGGAGCCGGGGAGAGCTACGTGGTGTTTGGCAGCAGTAATGGGTTTGATGCCAGTGTCAACCTATCGTCCCTTAATGGCAGCAACGGCTTTGTGATTAACGGCATTGATGCAGATGACCGCTCAGGCAGTTCTGTCAGCAGTGCGGGGGACATCAACGGCGACGGCTTTGATGACCTGATTATCGGGGCATCTGGTGCCTTCCCCAACGGTCAGAATCGTACCGGGGAGAGCTACGTAGTGTTTGGCAGCAGTAATGGGTTTGGAGCCAGTCTTAACCTCTCGTCCCTGGATGGCAGCAACGGCTTTGTGATTAACGGCATTGATAGTCGTGACTACTCAGGCAATTCTGTCAGCAGTGCGGGGGACATCAATAGCGACGGCTTCGATGACCTGATTATCGGGGCACAAGGCGCCTCCCCCAACGGTCAGGATAATGCCGGGGAGAGCTACGTAGTGTTTGGCAGCAGTAATGGGTTTGGAGCCAGTCTTAACCTTTCGTCCCTGGATGGCAGCAACGGCTTTGTGATTAACGGCATTGATAGTCGTGACTACTCAGGCAATTCTGTCAGCAGTGCGGGGGACATCAATAGCGACGGCTTCGATGACCTGATTATCGGGGCACAAGGCGCCTCCCCCAACGGTCAGGATAATGCCGGGGAGAGCTACGTAGTGTTTGGCAGCAGTAATGGGTTTGGAGCCAGTCTTAACCTTTCGTCCCTGGATGGCAGCAACGGCTTTGTGATTAATGGCATTGATAATGACAACTCAGGCCGTTCTGTCAGCAGTGCGGGGGACATCAACGGCGACGGCTTTGATGACCTGATTATCGGGGCATCTGGTGCCTTCCCCAACGGTCAGAATCGTACCGGGGAGAGCTACGTAGTGTTTGGCAGCAGTAATGGGTTTGGAGCCAGTCTTAACCTTTCGTCCCTGGATGGCAGCAACGGCTTTGTGATTAATGGCATTGATAGCCGTGACAGCTCAGGCAGTTCTGTCAGCAGTGCGGGGGACATCAATGGCGACGGCTTTGATGACCTGATTATCGGGGCACCAGAGGCCTCCCCCAACGGTCAGCTTTTTGCCGGGAAGAGCTACGTAGTGTTTGGCTTTCCGACTGCCGCTAGCACTAACGAAGATACCGCCCTTAACATCCTTGCTAGAAATATCCTACGTAGATATACAGATATCGATGGCGATACCTTAACCATTAGCAACTTCACTAACCCCACTAACGGCACACTAACACTCAACGACAACAGCACTCCAGACAACCCCAGTGACGACTTCTTCATCTACACCCCCAATGCCAATTTCAATGGCACTGACAGCTTCACTTTCACTGTTGCTGATGGCAATGGCGGTAGCATTACTAGTACTTTTAAGCTCAACGTTAAACCCGTCAACGATGCACCCATTGCCGTCAATGATACTTTGACTGCTGGTTTTAATACTGCTACTACCATCCTCGCTAGGACTTTACTGGCTAATGATACCGACAGCGATAACAGTAACCTCAGCATTACTGCTGTAAGCGATGTAACTAACGGTACTGCTGTGCTAAATGATAACGGCACACCGGGCAACTCGGCGGATGATTTCGTTGTGTTTACGCCATTTAATGGGTTGAGTGGCAATGCCAACTTCAACTACACCATTAGCGATGGTAGCCTGACTAGTACTGCTACGGTTACGATCGCAGTTGGCACTAAGATTACTGGCACTAACCAAAACGATACCATTTCTGGCACTCCAGGAAATGATGCGATCGCTGGTGGCAAGGGCAATGATATTCTCACAGGCGTTGCGGGGAATGATACTTTTGTCTTCCGCCTTGGTGATGGGAACGACACTATCACTGATTTTGCTGGTACTGGTAAAGGCTCAAATCCATCAGCAACGGTGATTACGCAACTAGATACATTGCAATTTATCGGTAGTGGTTTAACTGCCCGAAATCTGCAACTTACTCAAAATGCTAATAACTTAGAACTCACCTTTTTAGATGCAGCTTCTACCAAAGTTATCCTGCAAAACTTCCAATTAGAAAATCTGGATAATCTGCCAGCAAATGGTTCACAACCTGCTATTGGTAATATCCTGTTTGATGGACAAACCAGTATAACTGACAGTTTTGATGTCTTCAATGCCAATTCGACTCAAACTAATCTCTTTAACAAGAATACCGTCACCTTTCTGAATGACCTGAACAATAACGTCGCGGGTTTTGACAACTCCAATGATGTGATTAATGGTCAAGGAGGTAATGACATCATCAATGGTAATAGTGGAAATGACCTATTACGGGGCGGTGAAGGCGATGATATTCTCATTGGTGGAGAAGGTAATGATACTGTTGTGGGTGGCAAAGGCAATGATGTTCTGAGCGGTGGTGTCGGTGCTGACTTTTTCGTTTACAACAGCAATGCTGACTTTGTTGGTGTTGATGCAATTGCTGACTTCAAAAGCAGCGAAGGTGACAAGATTGTACTGAGTAAGACTACCTTTAGTGCAATTACTTCTGCTGCCGGAACTGGTTTTAGTAACGCCAGTGATTTGAAAATCACGAGTTCAGCAGCGAGTAGCACGGCAAAAATTGTCTACGATTCTGTGAGTGGTGAGTTGTTCTACAATCAAAATGGCAGCGCGGCTGGTTTTGGTAGCGGTGGACTATTTGCGACTCTAACTGGTGCGCCAACTCTCACTGCATCTAATTTTGTGCTGCAAGCATAGTTTGCTACGCAATTGCCAACCGCTAGTTTGGCGCATCTTAATACAGAATTAGTTTGAAGAAGAATTCAGAATTCAGAATTCAGGAGTCAGAATCAAGATGCTTTCTACAAGACGCTCTTGCTAACAAGATCCCTGTAGGAGTACGCGGATTCGCTCACAGCGTTGCTATGCCGTACCACTTCGTGGAAGCAAGCTACGCGCAGCGTCTCCGATAGGAGAAGAGAAGGCTTTACGCTGTGAAGCACCGCTTTTTCGGTCAGAATACCCAACTGAATTTTGAATTCTGACTCCTGAATTCTGTTCGATAATTTCTGAAATGTTTTTTGAATGGACACACACATCTGTGCGTTCACCAATAGTCAGATTGATTTAAAGGAAAATAACTGATGTCTGATTTAATGAACAAACAAATCATCCTCAAAAGTCGTCCAGTTGGCGAACCAAAAGAGAGTGATTTTGCTTTAGTAGAAACGCCAACTCCCGAACCGGGTGAAGGCGAAATTCTTAGCCGCACCATTTATCTATCTCTCGACCCTTATATGCGTGGTCGCATTAGTGCAGGCGAGTCTTATGCTGCATCAGTAGAATTGAATTCTGCGATCGTGGGTGGTACAGTCAGCCAAGTAATTAAATCAAATCATCCTCAATTTCAAGTAGGGGATTTTGTTTTGAGTAATAACGGTTGGCAAATTTATGCTGTATCTAAGGGTGAGACACTGCGTAAACTTGATCCCACTCAAGCACCTTTATCTTATAGTTTAGGTGTACTAGGTATGCCTGGTCTAACTGCTTATGCTGCTTTGCTTGATATCGGCCAACCGAAAGAAGGTGAAACTGTTGTGGTTTCAGCCGCTTCTGGTGCTGTCGGTGCAGTAGTTGGTCAAATTGCCAAAATTAAAGGTGCTAGAGTAGTGGGAATTGTCGGGAGTGATGATAAGCGAGACTATATAGTTAAAGAATTAGGTTTTGATGTTGGCATTAACCGCAAAACCCAAGAACTTGATTCAGCGCTCAAAGAAGCTGCACCTAATGGCATTGATATTTACTATGACAATACAGCAGGTGTGATTTTAGAAACTGTGTTGCAGCAGATCAACCTTGGGGCAAGAATTCCACTAGTAGGTTTGATTTCGGAGTATAACGCTACATCTACTCCACCAGGGCCTAATTTAATGCCACTGCTAGTCAAGCGGGCCTTAATTAAAGGTTTTCTAGTTGGTGATTATCAACATCGGTTGAACGATTTTTTGCGTGATGTTTCTGGATGGTTACAGTCTGGTCAACTTAAGTATAAAGAAGATGTAGTTAATGGTTTAGAAAACGCTCCTCGTGCATTCATCGATTTACTTCGAGGTGATAATTTTGGCAAGCTGATTGTTAAGGTCAATGACGATCCAACAGCCAAGTGAAAGGCATACCACTGAACAGAAAGGAGCAAATTGTTGAAAGTCAGCGTCAGTAGTAGAGAATTCAACTAAAGTTTTAGGTGTAACTAAATGCACAATGATTTTAGGAGTAAACTACCACTACTACTGACATTCTGCTTATTTACAAGCTTTTTGCCTGCCTCTGGTTCAGTTTTATGTCCAGCTGTTGCCTCTGACGAATATTATAGAGTAGCCAGAAATAATGGCAGAGATGGACGTACAGGAACCGATGGGCGATCGGGTAGAAGCGGTGAAAACCAAAACGTTTTTGTCAATGGTTCACCTGTTAATCTTGATTTATCTGGTAAAGATGGTGAAGATGGGGAACATGGGGAATATGGCGATCGCCCTGACTGTGGTTATGAACGCGATGCCTATGGCGGGAGCCATGATATAAATGCACCAAATGGCGGCAATGGCGGTAACGGTGGTAAGGGAGGAGATGGGGGAAATGGTGGTTCCCTCACAGTGTATTACAGCAATTTGGCAGATTTACGAAACATTTCCGTTCGAGCAACTGGCGGGGAAGGTGGACGCGGCGGTAGAGGTGGCAACGGTACGGAGGGTTGTCACTGTCACAGGCAAAGTTGGGAAGTAAAAACTTGTACAGGAACCCCCGGTAGCCCTGATTATAAGTGTACTGATAAGGTTTATCGATGTAGCGACGGTAGCGATGGGCGAGATGGTAGCGATGGTAGCGATGGTAGCCAAGGGCGCTTAGGAACTTTAAGTATTGTCAATAGCAAGGAAGCTTTGGCGGCTGATAATCCAACGGTGCAGCTAGCAATTTCGGAACTGACAAACAAACCAGTAAACCTCTCGAAGAACAAATGGAATCCACGCAAAGGGGCAATTTCTCTACTTGCGCCTGGTTCTGCGATCGCAGATAATTACCTTGAGTTTGAACAGCGTTTAGAAGGGACTTTTCAAATAGTTTGGCAAGAAAGACAACCCATCACCAGCTTTGGCAATCAAGCTGTCACACTGAATTTAACTGACAACAAACAAATAGAAGTTACTTTTGCTGAGGACTTATGGGTTGATGGTAGTATCAAAAATGAGGCTAACTTAACAACATTTACCGTCAACCATGCCATTCCCAAAAAAGATGTCACCCGGTTAGCTGTAGCAGAGTTTGCCGAAGCAGGACAAAACCTCAACTTAAAAATAGTTGATTTGGCAGCAAAATCTGATGCTATTAATACTCAGTTTCGCATCAAATTTCGCGCACAGGATAACTTGTACGGCTTTTCTGGCTACAAAACTGAATATGAAGGGGATATTCCCAACGAACTTGTGACTCGTGACTACAACCGTTTTACTCTAGCTTTGGGCAAGCTCAAAATTCCTGATTCAGCTTTACGTCCTGGTGTCAACGTTGATATTGAAGTCGTAGCGACTCGTTCTTTGGGAATACGTTCTGCCAAACAAACTATTAGCTGGCAGGGTTCAATCCGCAAGCCTAGATAAAATTTAGGAAGATTTTTTCCCGTCTGAAACCATTTGCGAGAGAACATAAGCTGCAAAATCTAGTAACTGATCCAGCAAAAAGCCAATGATACCAATGTAGAGAATCACCTGAATTATATAATCGGCATTGCCAGCTTTATAAGCTTCCCAGAGAGTAAAGCCAAGTCCTTTTGGGCCTGTTAACATTTCTATAGAAATAACTATAAACCAGGCTACCCAAATACTAACTTTCAAGGCATGAAATATATGGAATATAGCTACTCGAAAGTTATTATTCTGTCTCTGAAAATGTTGCATACCGATTGCCGTATTAATAATCATCGTCCAGAGAGTTCCTAGAAAAACTACTGTAGTTGCAGCCGATTCGCTCTCTTGAAACACTATTAATGCAATAGGTAGCAAAGCTATAGGAGGGATACTATGTGGTATTTGAAATATCAGCCTAAATAACTGATAAACCATGCTATTCATGCCTACTAGGTATCCGATAAAACTACCCAATACGGCGGCTGGAATGTAACCCACAAATAACCGTTGCAGGCTAGCTAAAATGTCTAAAAACATATATTATCTCTGCCTCAGTTCTCATGAAAAACATTTAGGAAATACTGCGGCAATAACACCAAATAGTGAAAAAATGTGTTTGACTACACGTTTTATTTGAAGACTACAAGATTTTGATATCTTCTCCTCTTGACAATTAATCAAAACAACTTAAGTATTATTACGAGATGTTAGTAGTAATACAAAGCAGAGGTAAAACTTGACTTTATTAAACTTTATCAGAAAAATAAATCCTGATTAGTAAATTAAATACAATTTCCAGATTTTACTTGCTTGATGGTCGGACTAAGTATGAATCAATACGGTTCAGTTAAGAAAAATAGTAGGTTGGGTTGAGCAATAGCGAAACCCAACAAATGGTTAATAATGTTGGGTTTCGTTCCTCAACCCAACCTACACAACTTTTAGTTTTTACCCTTAACTGAACCGTATTGAAGTATGAATATCTAAAATTTTCAATATTAAATAAATAGCAAAATTTGTTATAAATAATACAGAATATTTATAAAATAGGAAGTGTCACAGATGCTTTATCAAGTAAAAATAAAATTACTGAAGTTTCCGACAAACTTACAGATGCTACTTAACACTTAAATTTGGGCATAATTTCAGATGTTTACTGCTAACTTTACACGATAAATAATTCAGTGAATGCTCGTTTGGTAGTGATAATTGCATTTTAAATTCCTTTAATTCATAGATTCAAAGTCAACAAGAAGCCAATTTATTCCATCCATTATTACTGGGAATTTTTCTTCAGGTATATTTAACTCCTGAAAACATTTATCTCTATATCTTTCTTTTTCAGTAAAATTAGTGATGGCTTTAACTAATGGCTTTTTTACTTCGTAGATTTCTTCAGCTTTAGCGATTGCACGTGCGGGCATTTCGTTATTTACACGCAATATTGCTAAGTCAATCAAATCTCTAGATTGTGTACTTGAATCGTTCCATCGGTCAGCATTAGCCATTAGTTTGGATGTAAATCTATCGCTTATACTCAGACAAGGAATTTTTGTCCATTCAGGATAAATAGGAGGGTCTAAAGTAAAAATTCCATTGGCTACAATTTCTACTTTAATAGTTGTTTCATTGACTACAATAGGGAAACGAATACCATATTGATTTATTGTAGTATCACCTAATTCGATATCTGTTGTACTTTGAAATAATGCTACAATTCCTTCGTCATAAATCAAATTTCTTAAATACCTGTAATTTTCAGTTCCATAAGGGAAGAGAAAATCAATATCTTTACTAAGCCTGTATTCATCATACTCTAACGTCAAGAGTGTACCACCGCCAAAGTATGCAGAAGCTTTTTTGAAAACTTCTGGATTAAAAGTATTAATGATTTTAAGTATATTTTTGTGATGAGCTAGATTAAACATTTCAAAATCTGGTAATATCCAAGAGTTATATTTTTTTGCTAAATAATGAACAAAGTCCTTTTCTTCTCGTTTTAAATTGTTGAAAGTAGTTTTATGATGCCAATTGCGTTGATACAATTGAACAATTTCTTTCTCACTCATTTGATATACATTTTTTAGCTGCCAACCAATAGATTCTAGAAATGGTAGTTTTTGTGGATTAAGCATAAAATTAATTTTTAAATTTTATCTTGTAGTAAATTGTCTTAAAATATTGTCAAACCTTTCGACTATTGTTCTAGTAGTTACTAAGCTTTCTTAAGTTTTTGTTTGATTATGAGCGTGGAGAATTTTGTATAGAAATATTCAAAAATCTAAAGCCGAGATCGCGTTCTACTTCTGCTTTTCAGTGACACCCAAATAACGCTAATAACTTGCTTGTTGGCTCAGTATAATTAATATAAAATGTATAATTACTGTAAAATAAGTAATTATACATTTACGTTATAAATTTCAGTGTGTCCTTTTTATCCAGATGCGATTATTTCCCTAGATTCCGCTTCATTTGTTCTAATTCGTCTTGGGTTTCCCAGCTACGGAACTTCTCTTCTAAGTCATCAAACCCACTAGAATAACTGCTAGTTTTATTTGACCAGCCACTGGTTTCAAAACGCTGTTGAGTTTGCGCTTTATCACGGGCTGTTTGTGCTTCGGCGGCTTTGGCTTGCACCTCCTGTCGCCGTTGCTGGATTTTTCGTAATAGTTCTTGAGATTGGTTAATGCGTTCTTTCAGCCCTTGCATGTGTCCCCAGCGCTGATTTCCTTCGCGCAACAGGGCTGCTTCTCGCTCACCCGCCGCAGTCGCTAAATCTTCTCTACCAGCGTTTTTGGCTTTTTGAACACGGATATGCCAACGCTGAATTTCTTGAGCGGTGGAGAGAATTTCTTCTTGCGATCGCTTCTCTTGTAATTGTAAATCTGCGATCAGCTTTAATGTATCTTCTTCTTGCTCACGCAGCTGTTCTAGCAGCGCCTCTAACTCCAAATGTGGATTGTTACGCAAGAATTCTTCTAAACGGTTTTCTAAAAACCGACTCAAATCATCAAATAAGCCCACTGCTAGAACTCCAGAGATCGGGTGCGTGACTATTTTATTGTAATAGTCAGGTGGACTTCTGGGTGTTAGTTAGATTTCAAAGTTGGGAAGAATGTATTTGGTGAAACTACGCAAACAATGCTGACTTACAAAATAAGGCTTTACTCAGTATGAGTTCTGATTTTCAACCGCCATCTAAGAGCTTGTCCATACTAGCTTCTGTAGGAGGGGTAGTTACGGCTGTAATTGCGATCGCAATTTTAAATGGTTGGTCTAAGCAACTTTCCCAGACTTCTATTAAAAAACCGGAAATCTCAACACCCGAAACTGCTTCACGCCAGTTAGTAGAACCAAATAAACCACAAAACCCTGTCTCTGGTGCTGAAATAGTTGCCAGTCTTGATGCTAAATCTGTAGTTTTGCCAGGTCAACCTGTTCCTAAAAACCAACTCACAGTAGCCATAATTCCATACATTGCTCCTGGTGTTGGAAAACTGACTCCAGAGGAAACAAAAACCGCACGTATTGCTTGGTCATACTTCCAGCGCAACTGGAATGATGAAACTGGTTTGGTAAATTCGGTTGATGGCTTTGCCTCTATAAGCATCTGGGATCAGACAGCAGCGATCGCAGCCTTAGTTAGTGCTAGAGAACTCAATATCGTGCCTGTGGCTGAATTTGAAGCCAAAATGAGCAAAATGTTGAAAACACTGGCATCAATGCCTTTATATAAAGGGGAACTACCCAACAAGGTTTACAATGCCAAAACCCTCGTACCCGTCAATTATGGTCAACTAGAAAAACGCGAAGAAATTGGCTGGTCAGCTATCGATTTAGGAAGAATGGCAATCTGGTTAAAGATTGTCGAGTCCAAGTATCCAAAAATGCGATCGCTTTCTACAGACGTTTGGAAACATTGGCAAGTCAAGCGTCTGACCAAAAATGGCCAAATGTATGGGACTGCCGTTATTAAAGGTAAAGAACAATACAATCAAGAAGGCCGCTTGGGCTATGAGAATTATGCTGCTTATGGTTTGAAGCTTTGGGGCTTGGATGTTACACAAGCATTGGATTATCAGTCCCATGCTGCTTTTGTTGATCTTTACGGACAGGGAATTCCTTACGACCAAAGGGACTATAAAAACTCTGGAGCCAATAATTACGTTCTTAGCGAACCCTATATTTTAGATGGCATCGAAACTGGGTTTCAAGCTTTGCCAAAAGCTTATGCCGATCGGATTTTAGCTGCTCAAGCAGCGCGTTATGAAGCGACAAAACAATTAACCGCCGTTACCGAAGACAACTTAGATCGTCCTCCATACTTTGTTTACAGCAGCTTGTTTGTCAACGGAGAACCTTGGGCAACCATCACAGATACCCAACAAAAACACAACGATTTGCGGTTTCTCAGTGCCAAAGCTGCGATCGGCTGGCATGTGCTTTATAACACTGCTTATACCCGCCAATTATTTGATTTTGTCCAAGCTAACCTTAACTCTAAAGATGGTTGGTACAACGGCTTTTATGAGTCTCTGCGTCAGCCGAATAAAACTCTCACCGCCAACAATAATGGCGTGATTTTAGAAAGCTTGCTGTATAAACAAGTCGGACAACCACTTACCGTTTGGGCAGGAGTTAAAAGTCAGAACTAAAAAAATGAAAAAACTGGCGTTGCATAGAAGTGATGCCGAATTGCTATGCAATGTCCAGAGTGTACATCAACTCATAACCGCAAGAATGGCAGAAAATATGCTAAACAAAATCACATATCTGGTAATCACCTCATGAGAAAAGCCTCTTAACAGAAACTGAAACTTCTGCGAAGGCTATTGGTGTAATTATTCCCTCCTCAATAGTATGTTCTTCAAGGTATTTACCATCTTGAGGGTTCCTTAACACAATTATCTGCTTGGTAGATAAATCTAAAATCCAATATTCTTGAATTGCAGCCATTGCATAAATTGCAGCCTTGATATCCAAGTCTTTTTTTAAGCTTGTCTTGGCAACTTCCACAATCCAGAAGATATCTTGGGGAGCAGGATGGCGATCGCTGTAGGATGATTCTGGAAGTCGAACAATCGCAATATCAGGTTCGGGTTCCGAGTCGGATAGTGTAATAGGGCCATTGAAACGAACATCAGCTTTACCTGAGAGCAACTCTTCTAAATATTTTGCACCTCGTTTTGCTGTGGTGTAGTGAATTGGCGTTTCTGGACTCATCTCAACAATTTCGCCTGCTAGCAATTCCAGATGACGACCATGTAGAATGCCCGCTTCAACCATGCGATGATAGTCGTCTACAGACCATTTAGCCAGGGTTTTCATAGCAGAATTGCTCACATTCTTGTGATAGACCTAGTTAAAATAATTCGTAATTCGTAATTCGTAATTCGTAATTAAGTTTTGTAATGGGGATTTAACCCCAACACAAAACTTACTGGTTACAGAACCGGGGGACTTAAACCCGAGGAACTTGTTCAATTTTAAAAGTTGCTTGACTTAGAAACACCCCAATCTTTGAGCCTAATGGAATGTCCAAGATGTGCATCAACTCATAACCGCAAGAATAGCAAAATATGTTGTACAAAAAATCACTTGTGTTTTGTGTGACTACCTCACCGGATGTATATAACCTTTGGAACTTAACCAACTATTTTGGTATAGCGTGGTGTTAGCCTGCTGGCAACTGCGATTACCTACGACTCTGCCAGTATCCAGGTTCTCGGCTACAATGCATCACTGCTAGGACAAGAATATAGTCTTGCTCAATCGTGTAAAGAATTCCATACGGAAACTTGCGTGTCATGCATCGTCGAACATCTTCATCAATCTCAACGTAGCGAGTAGGGGATTCTCTAATCCGATAAATTGCATCCTCAATTGTATTGATAAATGCCTGCGCTACCTCAGTACGCTGTTCTGCATAATATTGAACGGCATTAGCATATTCTGTGAGAGCTTCAGGATGAAATACATACCTCATTGCTGAAGTAACTGCCTCACCTGAGCCAGAGCTTCTTCTCCAGGAATTGATTGTACAGAACCGTCCCGAATTTCATCTCGTCGTTTCTTTGCTTCAGTAGTCCAAGCTGTTTGAATGGTTGGATCGGTTCCAAATTCTAGGCTTTCAACTAATTTCTCTGCCAACAGTGCCCTAGACGCGCCAGGAAGAGACAATAGTTCTTCTGTCAGTTGCTCAATTGATTTCATGGCTGCTCAAAAAGTTGACAAGTTTTGCTACACAGTTTAACAAAAATCCCAACTCATTGTACCAACCTTGTTACGCGGCGGCTGTTCTAATCTAAAGCTCAATTTATGAAATATAACTGAACAGACGGGCTATGACGCTCCTAACTCCTTCTTGAAATTATGATATACAAACCCCCTCAACAAAAGCTGTTGAGATGGATTGCATTGTTCTTAGTTGGAACATTTCTGCAATTGTTGTTTTACATCCCGACACCAGTCTTATCTCAAAATTCCAATAGCTGTAGTAATATTACAGCCCCTCTGACATCTGAAGAACAAACTTACGCTCGTGGTGCTTGGCAGTATTTTGTCAAAAATTATCAGCCAGCAACGGGATTTACCAATTCTACTGGGGGTTATCCTTCTGGTACACTCTGGGATATGGGTAATTACTTGATGGCGTTGAATGCTGCACGCTGGTTGAATCTTACTGACCAAGCAGACTTTGATTCCCGCCTCAATAAGTTTTTGACGACTCTCAGCAGCTTGAAGTTATTTGAGGATACTTTACCCAATAAAGTCTATAACGCAGCCAATGCACAAATGGTTGATTATGGCAACAATCCCCTTGAGCGGGGTATTGGCTGGTCTGCTTTGGATGTTGGGCGGATACTGGCGGCGTTTGATGTCATCCGTACATGTCATCCCCAATATAATGATTGGCTCAAAGGAATTGTAGCAAAGTGGCAAGTGGCGCGATCGCTCAAAGATGGGCAACTCTTTGGCGCTACTGTTCTCCCAGACAACAAAACGCTATTGGTGCAAGAAGGACGACTCGGCTACGAAGAATACGGCGCGAGGGGTTATCAACTTTGGGGTTTCTCTGCACCCAAGGCTATTTCTTTAGAACCATTTAAGTTAGTTGAAATTAATGGTGTGCAAATTCCCGTTGATACTCGTGACTTTAAAAGCACCAATGCTAATAATTACGTTGTGAGTGAGTCTTATATCCTTGATGGAATTGAGTTTGGCTTGCAAGGTGAGCTAGCTGATTTTGCTGCCAAGGTTTTAGATGTCCAAAAACGGCGTTACGATACCACAGGGCAGTTGACTGCTGTCACAGAAGATAATATCGATCAAGCACCTTATTTTCTCTACAACACTGTCTACGCTAACGGTGCAAACTGGGCAACAATCACTGATGCTAATCAACCTTATCCCCAGTTTCGCAGCATCAGCACCAAAGCGGCTTTTGGCTGGCGCTATCTTTTTCCAGAGAATGCTTATGCTCAAAAAGTTTTTGATGCTGTCAAGGATCTCCGCAGTCCTGATGATGGTGGTTACTATGCTGGTATCTATGAAGAATCAAAACAGCCTAATAAAGCTTTGACAGGTAATACTAATGGACTGATTTTGGAGATTTTATACTACAAAGCTAAGGGAAATCACCCTTTAATTGCTTCTGGTTCTGCGAGTGTGTCTACTGGTAAGCCGAGTGAAAATGCTTCTCCTGCAACACCTTCAAGTCAATCGAATTCTACTGTTACAACTCCGATCGCAACTCCTGCGGATACTTCTAAACCAACAGAAGTGGCCGTTGCACCTATTCCACCAGTAGATAGTCCCCAATCATCATCTAATCTCAAACTAGATCGACCACTAACGGTTATTGAACGGCGTTATGCAGAAGCGGCTTGGCGATACTTTCAAGCGAATTATCATTCCAAGAATGGGCTAATTGACGATCGCAGTGATTTCAAAGGTGCAACCCTCTGGGGACTAGGAGATTATCTCGCAGCCCTCCATGCAGCGCGATCGCTCGATATAATTACCCCCAAGGAATTTGACCAGCGCACCCGACATCTTTTAGCAGCCTTGACAAAGCTACCATTGTTTGGTGGAGAATTGCCCGGTCGGGGTTATGATACGCGATCGCTCCAACCAGTAGATTACGGTGGAAATCCAATTCCAGAAGGGAACGGCTGGTCAGCTTTAGATTTAGGTAGAATGCTGGCAGCGCTTTACAACTTAAAAACCTGTCATCCAGAATACACGGCTGCGGTAGATAAAATTGTGCTGGATTGGTCATACTTGCGTGTGGTGCGCGAAGGTATTCTTTCTGGTGCTACTGTCACCAAAGAGCAAGAAGGGCGATCGCTAATCCGCGTCACCCCAGAAACCCGCTTGGGATATGAAGAATATGCAGCTAGGGCTTTTCAATTATGGGGATTTAATGTTGATAGTTCTGCTGTTGGCGGAGAATATCAAACTGCCTTAGTGGAGGGAGTGAAAGTGCCAATTCAACGCCGCCGCAAAGATACCAACTCCAAAGTTAACCAATATACAGTTAGCAATCCTTTCTTACTCTATGCACTAGAGTTTGGAATAGATCCAAAAATGCGATCGCTCTTTGAACCAATTTTTCAGGCGCAAGCTGAACGTTATCGTCGCACCGACACTCTGACAGCCTCAGCTACCACCTTAATTGATCGTAAGCCTTACACTGTCCACAGCACAATTACTGGAAAAGGTGAGTCTTGGGTGGCTTTAGGAGATAACGGTCAACCCGTACCAAAGGGGCGATTGGTAAGTACAGCAGTCGCTTTTGCCTATCATGCCCTGCTTCCAGAAAACAAGTACAGTCAAGAGTTACTGCAAGGAACGACTGACTTATATAACCCATTAGCTGGATTTTATGAGGGTTTCTATGAAGCCACAGGTAAAACGGCAGTTGGTTTCACCAGCAGCACCAACAGTATGATTTTGCAATCCTTGCTGTACAAGGCGATGAATCAACAACCTCTAATTCGTCCGACAGTCAACATGAAATCTCCTTGGTGGCAAGAAGTTGGTAAGGGAAATTCTGGGCGAGGTCTACCCAGCACTGCCACACAACAAACCAAGTTAATTTCTGAGAGTTCTAGAAGTTACTGGGTTTCAGACTAACAATTCAGGTCATCTGGAGAAGTCCACAAAAAACCTAACCCCCAACCCATGGCGGGAAGGGAAAAAAAGAAATCCAGTTCCCTCCCCAATACATACGGGGAGGGTTAGGGTGGGGTAATTCGACAGACTGGTTAAAATAACGACGATAATTTCTGAGCTAAGGGGAAATGTGTTGGGAGCATCCGGTTTTGGCAGATCGCCCGGTGTTTCTTCCAAAAGTGGATGCTCCCAATGTGTTTTATCCTTACGCCTTTCCCCAGATTCTACCCAAGAATTTTGGGTTAGTTAAGAAGGAGTTTGTTAGTCACAAATTGAACTAGGGAATACTTGTTTTGAGGGGATGTAGATACATTAACTACTGGTACTAAGATGACTTCAGGTTCTACTATTGATAATTCCGTACACTTTTCCGGTAACAGCCGCTCATCACTCAAAAAAAGAACGCTGTTATTTCGTTATCTGGCAGAAATCAATTTAATTTTTGGGATCTGGTATTTGCAATGGCGCATCACCCATTCCATCAATTTTGATGCGCTGTGGATCTCTATTCCTTTGCTGATAGCAGAAATTTATAGCTATTTCGGCGGCGTAATGTTTGTAATTGGGTTATGGCGACCTTTAGTGCGACAGGTTAAGTCTCTCGACCAGATGACCCCACCTCTACCTAGATCAGACTGGCCAACAGTGGATGTCTTTGTAACCTGTTACAACGAGCCGCCGGAAATTGTCGAAGAAACTGCCAAAGCTGCTCTTGCAATGGATTATCCGCCAATAAAGTTACGTGTTTTTGTGCTGGATGATGGTAACTCGGCTGATATGCGAACGATGACAGAAAGATTGTGTATTGAGGATTTGCAGTCACCACAATTACGACTAGAAGCAGAACGGATTGATGCAGAACATTCTTGTTTGTTGGAGCGCTTAAAGCAACTGGAAAATCTGACACCTAATACTCAAGCTGCTGAACAATGGTTGCAAGCATCATCAGAATCAGTAGTTAATGATGCGGCTGGATTTGTGCAAAGTTTGCGATCGCTTATTCTTTGGCTACCACCAGAACATCATACTATTAGCGATTCTCCTGCAAAGACGCTACGCGATCGCTTAACTACCGAACGGAAAGCTTTAGAAGAAGCTATTCGCAACAAAGAACTAGAACTAGTTGAACTCGCTCGTTTTCGTTACATTGCTCGTCCCAAACCAGCTGGTGTACCCCACCACGCTAAAGCTGGGAACCTCAATTACGCGATTTTTTCTGGAGAAACTTCAGGAGAGTTTATTCTTACCCTAGATGCTGACCATATTCCCAAGCCACAATTTATTAAGCGAGTTCTGCCTTATTTCTATACCTATAATCTTTTCATCGGGAAATACGACCAGAATCAAATTGCTTTTGTCCAGACACCCCAAGATTTTTACAATATTCCTCCGGGTGATCCCTTTGGACATCGAGCAAATTTATTTTATGGGCCACTCCAACAAGGCAAAGATGGCATGAATGCCGCTTTTTATACAGGCACAAATGCGATTCTGAGGCGGGAAGCACTTATTAGTGTTGGACTACAACATTTTGCTGATGAGTTTGCCAAAGATGAAAAACGTTTAAATGAATTTCAATTAATTGCTGGTCTATCTAGCAACAGTATTACAGAAGATATGAATACAGCGATGCGTCTGCATAGTGCTGGCTGGAAATCTATTTATCACCGTGAACTTTTAGCAGAAGGTTTAGCACCAGATGACTTAAAATCTACCTTAAAACAGCGACTACGCTGGGCACAAGGTACTATCCAAGTACTACTGAGAGAGAATCCATTCACAAAATCAGGGCTAACATTTTGGCAACGATTGCATTACTTTAAGACAATGTATAGCTATTTCTGTGGCTTTTCTACTCTTGTTTTTCTTTGTTGCCCAATCATCTATTTCTTCACAGACATCGTTCCAGTTAAAAGCTACGGGTCTGATTTTGCCATCCACTTTTTCCCCGTTTTTATTATCAACCGTTTAACTGCCATGACTGCTACTTGGGGCATTCCTGCCAGAGAAATTTGGCGATCCGAACAATACACGATCGCTTTATTCCCCTTATTCATTCAAGCCATATTAACCGTATTCTTTGGGAGTAAACTCAAATTCCAAGTAACACCTAAACTGAGGCAATCTGGAATGTATCTCCAACTAGTTTGGCCCCAAATACTTATCTTTACCCTCACTATTCTAGGAATGATATGGAGCCTTTACCAATTTGCAATTGGTCATCTAAATAATCCTTGGCTTCACCTAATTAATGGTGCATGGGCTATCTATAACTTGTTACTTTTGTGGGCTATTATCCGTGCATCTGTTTGGCAGCCTCCAAAAAAGGTTTAAGAGGGTAATAACAGAAAAACTACTGGCTACTGACTCCTAACTATGCCAATTTTAGATTTTGGATTGAAGGAAAAAGCATTCGACTGAGCGCTCACGCCGAAGTCTAAAATCTAAAATTGCTTGATAAATCTAATCTAGAAAACATAGCCATGAACATTGATTCATATTCAAACAACTTTGGTCAAAGAACTGTCTTAACAATTTATGCTCACGCTGATGATGAAGTTCTACCTGCTGCTGGCACTCTCAGTCTGATGTCTAAGGCAGGATGGAATATTCGTTGCTTAATTTTGACTGATGGAAATCTTTCCAGTTCGCCTATTAAGGGTACACGTCATCAAGAGGCAGATGCAGCAGGTAAAATCATCGGTGCAACTTATGAGTTTTATGCACTTGAGGAATATAATTTTTCGACTCAAGCAGTGATTAAAGTTACTGAAGAAGCTATTGGGCGCTGGCAACCGGATCTGATTATTACTCATGCACCACAACCTGAAAAATATGGACATAGAGATCATGAAGTGTGTGCGATCGCAGTTTCTAATGTTGCCACCCGTAAAAATATAACTTTGTGGTATTCAGCCCCGCCTGTTTTTTTGCGTGGTTTTGAACCCAACTTTTTTGTGGATATTACTTCTGTAATTGAGGAAAAAGTGGCAGCTATCGGCTGTTATGAATCAGAACTAAACAAAGCATTTATGCAACTTGATGCTATACTAGTTTTATCTCGTTTTTGGGCACGAGAGTTAGGTCAAAAAGATGGCTATTTTGAAGCTTTTGAAATTTCCCGACAATGTGTAGATGCTAGCTTTTTTACAGCAATGGCTAACAATCACCAAGTAATTAAACACAGCTAATCGTCATTTCATGAAATAAACGTTGCGGTTTTTAGCTCAACTACTCATTTTCGATTAGAACTGTAACAGCTGCGATCGCAATCAACATTTCATCATTTTTATCATGGAGTTCGGGAATGGCCCGCCCTTGAACTATCATCCCCCCAGATTCTACGGTCAGAGTTTTTCGACCAAATGGTAGTACAGCTAGTACCTCTTCTTCTCTAACTTGTTCTGGATATGGCACTGCTACCTGAACCTCTATAATCATTTCATTGGGATGACTTAAACCTGCAACTTCCCAAACACCAGGTAAAGCATTGTGAGCGATCGCATTTCTTACTGCCCTAGATGCTGCTACTGTTGGATCTTGTCCATGTTGATCTATTCCCATCCCCATCTCAATAATCAACCGTTTACGCGCCATTACTACCTCCGGTAAATTTTGCACCTTTCACTTTATATAAATTAAGAGTCAAACAATTTTAGATTAAGGATTTGCCCTCATCCCCCAACCTATCCCCCATATCTGGGATTCGGGAAGCTAGAATTTCAAAGTCCCTCTCCCAAATCTGGGAGCTACCGTGTATACACAAGTCAGCAGACCTCTCCCCAAACCCCTCTCCGACGCGGAGAGGGGCTTTGAATCTTACTCCCCTTCCCTCGCAGGGAAGGGGCTGGGGGTTAGGTCTGGGAGCGCTTTGAGCAAAATAAGTCACTTGTGTGTACACGGTAGCCTTTTTAAGGGGGGTTGGGGGGATCAAAAGCTTATGGGGCAACTCTCAAAGACTTGTGTATACACGGTAGGATTTGGGAGAGGGATTTAGGGTGAGGGCGAAAACTACGCTTCTCAACTTAGATGAGGTTTAAAATTAGTGGCAGATTCTGATTAATTTTGGCACTTCTGCTGACTGAGGTTTAGAGCAGATGTTGCAAGCGACTCAGACGCTCTGAGTAACTTTTCATCACCTTTAGGGCAAACATAGGTGTTTCCTGAACGGCAAAGAGAAACTTTTTCTCATCAAGGAAACCCAGTTTGGTATCCACCTTGGCAACAGCTGTATAAGTTCTATTTTGGACTCCTACAAGTACCCCGATACCAAAAACTTCGCCTGTATCAATGGTTTCTACAACCTTGCCATTGACTAATATATCCACTGTTCCTTCCAGAATGCCGTACATTTGATCGCCAGGCTGTCCTTCTTCAAAGATGACTTCACCTGCCGAAAATCCTTTAGGGTCGGGTTGTTTTTGAAAGATACTGACTGTGACTACAGGACTTAGCATTAGAGCAACCCCAAAATTCTTGGTTTTTAGACGAAACTTTTTGATAACTTTAGGCGAACCCAGAAAAGTATACTACTTTCTGTTGGTTAACACTCAATCTCCGCGAAATTCCTGATTAGTCCCCTAATTGTCTAGAAACCTCTCCCTGGTTTTACTACGCAAAACCGTCCCTCTCCGAGTCGGAGAGGGAGAGACTTGAACGAAAATTCAGCTTTTTGCTCCCCTCTTTGCTTCGGAGGTGTACACACAAGTCTTGGAGAGTTGCCCCACATTTTGATCCCCCCAACCCCCCAATTTATCGGGGAGCCACTGCGGGAACAGGGGTCTCCCCCGCCGCAGGATGCGCGTAAAGCCTTCGGCATAGCTTCGCTTAGCGCAAAGCGTCTCCAAGAGTTGCGCTGTAATGAAGCAAGTGGCGTGGATTTAGGGGGATCGAGATATGTGCAACCTCACATTAAATTGGTATTAAAATCTCACTGATAATCTGAAGGGCTATCTGAATTTGGTCGCTGTCGATAACTAGAGGGGGACAGAAACGAATTGCTGCTTTACCGCAACCTAGCAATAATAAACCGCGTAAAAAAGCTTCTTGAATAATGCGATCGCGCAATTTATGATCGAGATTACCCTGTTCATCCCATAAATCCACGGCTACCATCAAACCTTTACCTCGTGGCGGCGATACTCTCGGAAATTTTTGATGTAACTCGGTAAGACTAGCTTGTAATAATTCTCCCATCTGGGTAGCGTTGGTCATCAAACCACTTTCCAGCAGTCGCAGTGTGGCAATACCAGCAGCACAAGCTACGGGATTACCGCCAAATGTGGTAGCGTGAGAACCTGGAGGCCAAGTCATTAACTTTGGTCTGGCAAGTATCGCTCCTAATGGTAGACCACTGGCGATACCTTTAGCAGTAGTAATAATATCAGGCATCACACCCCAATGCTCGATCGCAAATAAGCGACCAGTCCGCCCCATTCCCGCTTGCACTTCATCCACTACCATCAGAATACCGTGGCGATCGCAAATATCCCGAATCCGTTTTAAAAAACCATCCTCTGGTACGATATAACCACCCTCTCCTTGAATCGGCTCAACTACGATCGCGGCTACTTCTTGCGGTGGTAAAATTGTCCCAAATAGCTGTTGTTCCAGGTAATCTAAGCTGGCGTGAGTGCCGTAGGGGATATGAGTTACCCCAGGAACTAAAGGCCCAAAATTCGCTCGTTGCACTGCTTTAGAACCCGTAAGAGACATTGCCCCATAAGTGCGTCCGTGAAATGCTCCTAAGAAAGCCACAATTAGCGATCGCTTGGTGTAATATCGAGCTAGTTTGATTGCTCCTTCATTTGACTCTGCCCCGGAATTGGTGAAAAATACTTTTGCGGGAAACCCAGTGTTACTCTGTGGTTGAGGAAAAGGGGCGCGAATCGCTAGTTGTTCCGCCAGTTCCACCATCGGTTCATAATAAAAATCCGTCCCTGACATGTGCAGCAGACGCGCCGACTGTTCTTGAATTGCTTTGACGACTTCCGGGTGAGCGTGTCCGGTGGCGGTAACGGCAATACCTGCGGTCATATCCAGAAATACATTGCCATCCACATCTTCTACCATACAGCCCTGACCGCGAGATACAACTAACGGGTAATCGCGGGTATAAGAAGGGGAAGTTACGGCGCGATCGCGTTGTACAATTGCTTGAGCGCGAGGCCCAGGTAAGGAAGTTATTAAATGAGGTGTACGAGGTAAATTTAAGTTAATAGGGATACTTAACATTATTTTTTCAATTTTTTAAAGATTACTGATGATTAAACGCTAAAGCTTGATTGGTTACAGTAGCATTTGATTCCATTGCTGTAGAAATTACGCATTTAACGAAAAAGCTTCATAGCAAAGACTTTCGTATTTGGTAAGACTTTGCCCGTTTTTATAACACAACTTCTGCGATCGCGTCATATTATATTTTTTGAAGCATAACAGCTTCACTATTAGATGTCAGGGTGCAAGCTACAGAACATTTGTTGAGAGAAGCTGTATTACATCCACAGGAGAATTGCTATATGCAAAAATTAATACAAGTCTCTGAGATAATCAACTAATGACTTGGATACCTGGACAAAAGTCCTGCTACGCTTACGCAATAGTTAGATAAGCAGTCGCATTAGTAGCTTTTGCGACTCCAATAGTTAGATAAGCAGTCGCATTAGTAGCTTTTGCGACTCCAATAGTTAGTTTTCAAGTCACATTAGTAGCTTTTGCGACTCCAATAGTTAGATAAGCAGTCGCATTAGTAGCTTTTGCGACTCCAATAGTTAGTTTTCAAGTCACATTAGTAGCTTTTGCGACTCCAATAGTTAGTTCAGCAGTAGCCAGAAGACCTCAATCTTCCTCTCTGCACCTCTGCGTGAGCTTATTCAGCAACGCCAACCACGATAACTCACAAAAAGCGTGTCACAATCAACATATAAATCAATACCCAGTTTTTCAACCTTGTAAACACAAGGCCAATAATGACTACTAAGGAACAAATTAATCAAGAACTAGAAAAATTACCTGAACCCTTATTACAGGAAATTTTAGATTTTGTGCAATTTTTGCAAGCCAAACATCAAACAAACAGCATATCTTCAGATAGCCAATCTGCTCAGATGCTCACAACAGAGCATACCTTAACAGGTTCTACTGCTGAAGATTTATTAGAATTTGTGGGCAGTTGGGAAGGTTCAGATATTAGAGAATGCCTGCAACTAGTTCATGACAGTCGGATACCTCTAGAATTTTAATTATGTATCTCTTGGATACTAATCACTGTTCCTTCTTGATGGAAGGTGTGCCTAACGTTGTAAATCACTTGCGATCGCTTGGTCAGGTACAATTAGCAACCAGTGTTATTGTTGCTGGTGAGTTGCACTTTATGTCACAAAACTCACATCAAAAAGCTGCTAATTTAATAAAAATTAATGCATTTCTCAAACGAATTAACCTATACGGGATCGACAAAGAAACAACAGAAATCTACGGTGATTTTAAATCAGAAATTATCAAACAATTCGGCCCAAAAGAAAAAAATAAACGTAAAACAACCAAACTAAATACCATAGGCATTAGTGAAAATGACCTCTGGATAGCTGCTACAGTTTTACGTCATTCATTGACTCTTGTTTCCTCTGATAGCGACTTTGAGCGAATGCGACAAGTCAGAGAAATTTCTTGGGAAAGTTGGGTGTAAATTAAACAGAGTAAAAAACAGCTAATTTACACCCACTCAACTAAAAAACTTCTCCACGCATCTAACAAATATTTCCACACCCATTCCCAAGGCGGTTTCGTCAAAATCAAACCGGGGATGATGATGAGGATACGCCAAATCTTTTTCTGGATTCGCAGAACCTAAGAATAAATAGCAACCAGGAACCTCTTGCAAGAAAAATGACATATCTTCAGCAGCCATAGTTTGGCATTCTGGCACAATACCCAACGGTGTTTCTACCACTTGTTCTGCTACAGTCCGCACCAATTCTGCCATTTTAATATCATTAATTACTGGTGGATAAAGTGACCAGTATTCTAAGTCATAATTCGCACCATGACTTTGACAAATTCCAGCAATAATCTGCTCGACGCGCTGGTTGAAAAAGCCTTTCAAACTAGGATTAAAATACCTGACAGTAGCACTCATTCTCGCTGTATCAGCAATCACATTCCGCTTGGTTCCAGCATGAAGTTCGCCCACCGTTACCACAGCTGAATCAATAGGATTAACATTCCGAGCGACAATGGTTTGCAGAGCATTGACAATTTGGGCAGCAACTACTACGGAGTCAACAGTTTGATGGGGTAGTGCGCCGTGTCCACCTTTGCCCAAAATTGTGCAGTTAAAGCACTCCACAGCAGCCATCAACGCCCCAGGACGGACACCTACTGTTCCCAAGGGTAAATTATTCCACAAGTGCAAACCAATAATTGCGTCAACATCAGGATTTTTCAGAACTCCAGCTTCAATCATCGGCTTTGCGCCTCCTGGTGATTCTTCTGCTGGCTGAAAGATAATTTTCACTGTACCGGAGAAGTCTTGGCGATGCTGCTGGAGATAGTAAGCTGTACCTAAAGCGATCGCTGTATGTCCATCATGTCCACAAGCGTGCATCACCCCATCATGCTGCGATTTGTAGGGCACTTCGTTAAGTTCTTGGATTGGCAAAGCATCCATATCCGCCCGAATCGCTAAAACTTTCTCTGCACCTAATTTGTTACCTTTGATGGTGGCAACAATGCCAGTGTGGGCAATGCCAGTCTGATGCTCAATTCCCCACTCTTGCAGCTTTTGTGATACAAACTCAGCAGTCAGTTTTTCTTGAAAACCCAACTCTGGTTGTTGATGCAATCGCCGCCGCCACTCTACTAATTGCGGTTGCAATGAGCGAATTGCTAGTCGGATGCGAGATAGATCAACAGAAGAGGAATTGGGAAAAGTAGAAACCATTATGAATACAACTAGTTTAAGTATAATTAACTTAGATTATTTTTCCAGTTTAACGTGAGTTGGACGAATCTTCAGTAACTACTTAATGCTTCATTCTATTAAATAGATTTTTTTCGTCAAGGTTTTAGCTAAAGAAGCTAATATGCAATTAACTTAACTCTAAACTATCTCCTGTACAAGTAAATGTTTTAGTTGTAACCCCATTTTGAGCAAAGTCTACTCTATAAAAATCTTCCAGTTGAAATTTTTTCGATATCCGTTCCTGAGTTCCTGACAATAGGATAGTAAGATCATCAGCAATATAATCAAAATGACTCTCTATAGCGTACTTTTGGCGGAGATGTTTTCCTTTTAATTTATACTTGCTGTCTGTAGTCTCAGCATGTATATATATCGTTCCACTTCGGATAAAATAACTAGGTTTTATAGTTTCTCCAGCAGAAATTCCTCTCCAGCCCCTAGTTTCCTCTATATCATTTAAAGCGGTGAAGTTTACGGCAATATTAATATCTTTATTGCACTTATTTGTCAGTGTAATTTGCTTGCTTATATTTTGTTTTTCCTTTTCTAAAATTTCAGCTTTATGTTTATAAAATCTTTCTTCAGCCTTTTCTTGTTTTTTAGATAGTAGCTCTTGTGCTAATTTATTTTGTTCAGCCTGCACTTGATACTGTGTTTTTTTTAGTTCAAATTTTATTTTTTCTCCCTCTGTCTGCTGACTAAGAACAACTCCACTAAGAGCAAATACTGAAGTTATAATAACTCCACCAAGAGTAAAGACTGAAGTTATAATTGTTGCTATTCCTGTTGGCTCTTTCCAGAAATTCTTCTTTGTATCTTTCCCAGAATTTTCCTCTTTATCTGGCTTTGGTGAATAATCTAAATTAGTTGCGTCAAGGTTGCTAACTCCAGATATGGAAATATCAGTAACTTTGAGTTTCTGTTTTCCTAAACAGATAACACTGTTATTGTATAAAGAAAATTCTTTGTCGGGATACAGTAGTACTCCGTCTACGAGAGGAAGATTTTGTAATCCTCGTAAATTCCTAATAAAAAAGCGATTTTGTAGTTGATTGAAAAAGATTTCGACGTGAAGAGATGATACAGTATTATCTTGCAAAACTATATCGCACCTCAAATTATCACGACCGATGCGGATAGTGTCAGGATTTTTTGTTGGCTGTTGTTCGGAAAATTGCCAAGTTTGTTGTTTACCCGCTTCATCATATTCAAGAGTAAGTTTCCATTGGGGAATAAGTGTTGTCATTGTTCTAACCCTGTAAATTTTCACAACTAACTACAACTCTCTATCTGCTGATTTCGGATGTAGCTGCGTAAAAAATCAGTAATTAACTTAAAGCCCGCATAATGCTTTTTTATTGCTCTGGGGAGAAAATAATTAAGGTTTAATCGTTCTTAAATATTAGGGTTTCCCAATCTAAATCTGATGCTATTTGAGCAAGTTTATCTAAATCAGTCAGGTTATCTAGATAGGGTAAGCAGCCTAAAACTGGCGTGTTGGTGAGTGATTGAATCAATTGATATGGTGTCCAGTCGGCTATTTCTCCATCTGTTCGAGGTTGTACGCAGTTCAGAACAATGCCTTTAAGATTAATGCGCGATTGTCTAGCTAATGCGACGTTTGCCACTGCTTGAGCGATCGCACCTAATCTCACTGGCACTACCAATACCGTTGGTAAACGCCATTCCCCTGCTAAATCAGCTACCGTTAACTCGTCAGTTACTGGCGAACCTAAACCTCCCAAGGCTTCTATAAGTACAAAATCACGTTGCGATCGCAACTTAGACAAAGCTTGCCACACAAGAGCTAAATCGACTTGGCGATTTTCTCGTGCGGCGGCGATGGGAGGAGCTAAAGGTGCTTCAAAGTACAAGGGTGTAATTTCCTCTGAGGATTGTTCTAGCGTAAATAGCTTTTGATACCATTCGCGATCGCCAATCCCCGATTGAATCGGTTTCATGATTCCCCAACTACGCTGCGGGTAATATTTTTGCCAATAGGCTGCTAACGCTGTAGTTAAAACAGTTTTACCAGCTTCTGTATCAGTTCCAGTAATCAGTAGTGTGTTTAACATTAACCCTCTTTTATTACTCCGAAAAAATAAAATATTCGTAGGTTGGGGAGCCACTGCGTTGTCCGGGTTTCCCGGCTTGAAGCAAGTGGCGTTTGAACTTTAGTGAAACCCAACAAAACCAGGGATTGTTGGTGTTGGGTTTCGTTCCTCAACCCAACCTACACCTAAATTCATCAAAGTCCTTAAAAATAAGAGTGGATGATTTTTATCCGACGAGAGTCATAAAAGAGCGTTAATTTCTTTGGCCAGAAAATGGTTGTGTTCCATCAATCGGCGGCAAGGTTGGCGTTTCACCAGTTGTCGGAGTTGGAATTGGTGTCTCAGTGGGAATTGGGAAGGGTGTTTCTGGGGGAATTGGGAAGGGTGTTTCTGTAGGAATTGGGAGCGGTGTCTCTGTAGGAATTGGAATCGGTGTCTCTGTAGGAATTGGAATCGGTGTCTCTGTGGGAATTGGAATCGGTGTCTCTGTGGGAATTGGTTTGACTGGTTTTTCTAATGAAACATTGAGGTTGTAATTGCTTTCGGCAACTCCTGAAACCAGTGTTAACTCAATAGTATATCTACCAGTAACTAGCAATATGCCTTCATAAGCTGTTATTGGCTGGATATTCTTATCAAGTGGTTGTTCATTAGGACTTAAAACTGTGAGCAATACGCTGCTTCCTGGGTCAATCAACGCAGTTAACTTGTCACCTTTTTGCCCAAAAAAAGTATACCGGATGATTTGATTTGTTTTGATGGTATCTGTAACTGTGGCTGTGTTATTCGCTCCCAGATTGAGCCGCTTAGAAATAGGTTGCTCAGGGGTGGGTGTAGGTGTGGATGTGAATGTAGTACCGCCAGAAATAACTGGTGAAGGGAAATTTTGTGGAAGCGTCTCACTTGGTGATGGTTTTGACTGACCTCGGATGGAACTTACCAGTGCCCAAGAACCAAATCCGGCGATGAAGACTACAGCAGTGGCAATTGCCGCGATCGCTAACGGATTATCCAAGACTGAACTAGTGAGACTTGGTGGAGTCACCGGATCGGGTTGTTTCTTCGGCGAAGCTGGTGGTACTGAGTCAGGACGGCGACCAACAGCCATTGTCTGCAAATTCGATGTATTCAGGGGAGGAAGACTGACTTGCTGTAAAGGTTGTAGTGCTTGAGATACACTAGCAGCATTTTGATAGCGATCGCTCGGTATATGATTCAACATTCGATTCAACACTATAGCAAATCGCGGACTCACTTTTACCCATCGCTGCCAATTCCAAGTTAGTTGGTTTTCATCAAATAGATCCCTTGGTTCTTTACCAGTCAGCAAAACAATCGCGCTTACCGCTAATGTATACAAGTCACTGCTAGGGTAAGCTCCCCCTGTCTGCATTTGTTCACTCGGAGAGTAGCCTAATTTTCCCACAGTGGTTTCTGGCATAGCACTCTCTGGCGATCGTAAACGTGTTGCTAGTTCCTTTACCACCCCAAAGTCAATTAACACAGGTTTAGCGTCACTATCTCGCAAAATAATGTTTTCTGGCGAGATATCTCGGTGAATGATCCCTCGACTGTGAATATGCTCTAAAACAGGCAACAACAACTGTATCAGCTGCAATACTTCAGCCTCTGTAAAGGTTTGACCAACAGCTTGACGTTCAGCCAGCATCGCTCGGTAGGTTTGACCTGCAACATAGTCCTCCACTAAAAATAAGCGTTGGTCTTGCTCAAATCTTTCCCGAAATTTAGGCACTTGTGGATGTTCGATTTGATATAAAATGGCAGCTTCTCGGTGAAAAAGCTCTTTTGCCTTTTCCCAGGCCAAAGCCCCCGTTGCTGTTGAAATCAATTCCTTGATCGCGCACAGTTCGTTAAAGCGCCTCTGATCTTCTGCCAGATAGGTTCTACCAAATCCTCCTTGTCCGAGAATTTGAATTATTCGGTAACGGTTTTGCAAGACAGTGCCAACTGTAATGGGTGGTTGCATGAGCGATTGATTGAGTGTAATAGCAACTGAGGAGGAAGTCACCCACCAAGATTAAGTCCGAGAGGCGACACAGTTATATGCAGCGATATTCTACCTTACCTAATGGGTATACCCCCAGTTAGGAGTATACGCAAAGTCACGTTTCAAGTCTCTTATGCAACTTTGGGAACTGTCCACGAGGAAGGGGGCAGGAGGTGGGGGGCAGGGGGCAGGGGAGGTGGGGGGTAGGAGAACAAAACATTAGCGCAGCTTGGCACTGTCCTGTCGGACTTTCACCGAACTTATAACTATGAGAGTTTGTTTAAATACTCCTATTCTGGAATTTTATTGTGTGAATGAAAACTTAAAATTAAATGAGCCAGTTTACTTATTTATTGCTAGTATCATAGAATATAATAGGATACAACTTAAACACTTAATTGCAAATGCTCCTTGTCTAAGAACAAACTTCAATACCACTTAAAGTTATAAATGCTTTACTGTCAGTAATAAATGATGTATTTAGAAGAAGCAATCTAGTACACCAATGTTTGATATCTTGGGTTATTTGTCTCAAATCAAAAATTTTAATTATACATCTACTAGACATACTTGATATAAGTTAAGCTATCAATGGTTTGCTTACAAAGAAAATTAGACAGTTAGCGAATGATAATTTTATGGAGAAATGCTTAAATTTTGTATGGAAGCTTTAATAAAACTCACAGATGTTTTTTTTAGGCTATTTCTCAGTTAAATCTATTAAATCTCTAATGCTAATATTGCTATGAATTCAAATAGAGGATCTGCTGTTCTTAGTTCTGCAACTTTCAAAGTGCAAGCATCTTCAACAGGACTGACTGATAATCATCGCCTGCGGCTGTTTTCTGGCTCTGCCAATTTACAACTGTCTCAAGAAGTCGCTCGTTATCTAGGGATGGACTTGGGGCCAATGATTCGCAAAAGATTTGCGGATGGAGAACTTTACGTTCAAATCCAAGAATCAATCCGGGGTTGTGATGTCTATTTAATTCAGCCATGTTGTCAACCCGTAAACGATCATTTGATGGAATTATTGATTATGGTTGATGCCTGTCGTCGAGCTTCTGCACGACAGGTGACGGCAGTAATTCCCTACTATGGCTATGCTCGTGCCGATCGCAAAACAGCAGGACGAGAGTCAATCACTGCCAAGCTGGTTGCTAACTTAATCACCGAAGCAGGTGCCAACCGCGTTCTAGCAATGGATTTACACTCGGCGCAAATTCAAGGCTATTTCGATATCCCTTTTGACCATGTTTACGGTTCGCCAGTATTGCTGGATTATCTAGCAAGCAAACAATTACCCGACCTTGTGGTTGTTTCCCCCGATGTTGGCGGTGTAGCACGAGCCAGAGCATTTGCCAAAAAACTGAATGATGCTCCCCTAGCGATTATTGACAAACGTCGCCAAGCACATAATGTTGCAGAAGTGTTAAATGTCATCGGCGATGTTAAAGGCAAAACGGCAGTGTTGGTGGATGACATGATCGACACTGGCGGCACGATCGCAGAAGGGGCGCGATTACTGCGTGAAGAAGGAGCGCGTCAGGTATACGCCTGTGCAACTCATGCGGTATTCTCTCCACCTGCAATGGAGCGGTTATCCAGTGGCTTGTTTGAAGAAGTCATTGTCACCAATACGATCCCCATACCAGAAAACAATCGTTTTCCCCAATTAGTGGTGCTGTCAGTGGCTAATCTCTTAGGAGAAACCATTTGGCGGATTCATGAAGATACTTCAGTCAGTAGTATGTTCCGCTAACTGTCATTCCCGTTACAGGGATAAATTACCCACATTGACCCTTTAATCGGGTACGATGTGGGTTTTTATTTGATTCGGTAAAATGGATGCAGCACTGCCAAATTAGAACACTTTGATTCAGTTTGGACAATTTGGGTAGAGAGGATAAAGGGATGGTTGCAACTCCTAAAAAAGTGGTTTCAGTTTTACCTCTGGAAAATGGCGATCGCTTATCTCGCTGCGAATTTGAGCGTCGCTATCAGGCAATGCCGCATTTAAGAAAAGCTGAACTGGTTGAGGGAGTTGTGTATATCATGGCATCGCCACTGAGAATTAAAAGTCATGGCGAACCACATGGAGACTTGATCGGGTGGTTATGGAACTATAAAACGGCAACCCCTGGCCTTGTTTTGGGAATTGAACCCACAGTGCGTTTAGATCCTGATAATGAACCACAGCCTGACGCGGTACTATTCATTCCAGGCAGACAGGCATTGATTAGTGAAGATGATTATATCCAAGGCGCACCCGAACTGGTGATAGAAGTGGCAGCAAGCAGTGCAGCTATCGATTTACATGATAAAAAACGCACCTATCGACGGAATGGAGTCCAGGAGTATATTGTCTGGCGAACATTAGATAATCAGTTGGATTGGTTTAAACTGCAAGCGGACGAGTATGTTTCGCTACCAACCGATGAGCAGGGAATTATTCGCAGTCAGGTGTTTCCGGGGTTGTGGTTGGCGATATCTGCCTTGCTGTCAGGAGAAATGGCAACAGTGTTATCTGTGTTACAAGTAGGTTTAGCTGCCACTGAACATCAAGAATTTATGCAAAAGTTGAATGAGAATATGGAAAATAGGGAATAGACATAGCGCTTCTGGGTTGAGTAGAATTTATTCCTTCTCTTTCTTCTCTTCCTTCTCTTCGAGACGCTGCGCGTTAAGCGAAGCTATGCCGAAGGCTCTACGCGTCCTTTGCGGTTCGTTATAAAAAATTCACTTTGACAAAGTGACAATATAGCGGTTCTCGAATGGATGCAATACAGTTTGACCTCTCTCCAAACCTCTCTCCTAAGAGGAGAGAGGCTTTGAATCTTACTCCCCTTCCCTTGTAGGGAAGGGGCTGGGGGTTAGGTCTGTATTGCACTCAACTGAGAACCGCTATAATCTCACCTATACAGCCAAACCCGGAGTAGTGAAAGTAGTTGCTCAGTATCTACAGGTTTGGTGATATAGTCAGAAGCTCCAGCTTCAATGCACTTTTCCCGATCGCCTGGCATGGCTTTGGCAGTTAAAGCAATTATTGGTAGTGAGCGAAACTGTTGTTGCTGGCGGATGGCACGGGTGGTTTCGTAACCATCCATTTCCGGCATCATAATATCCATCAAGACTATATTAATGTCAGGATTAGTTTGCAGTCTCTCTATGCCATCTCTGCCATTTTCGGCAAACAGCACTTGCATTTGATAGCTTTCTAAGAAGCTGGTGAGGGCAAAAATATTCCGCAAGTCATCATCTACAATCAAGATTTTCCGATTAGCTAGCACCGGGTCATTTTGATGTAGTTGCTCTAGCATTTGCCGCTTTGGTGGGGGCAAATTTGCTTGCACTCGATGCAAAAACAAGGCAGTTTCGTCTAATAACCGCTCTGGCGATCGCACATTTTTAATGATAATTGTCTCTGCTAATCCCCGCAGTCGGGTTTCTTCTTGGCGGCTGAGTTCTTTGCCGGTATAAACAATAATTGGCAGTTTCAACAGCCTGGGTTCAAGCTTAATTTGCTCAATTAGTGCAAACCCGCTCATATCGGGCAGACCTAGATCCAGTACCATACAGTCAAAGTGCTGCGATCGCAAAATCAACAGCGCTTCTGCTCCCGTACCCACTGCTGTACTATGGACATCACTATTACCAATCAATTCGATAATACTTTGGGCTTGTACGGGATCGTCTTCTACGATCAGGAGATTTCTTACCTGACGCTCAATAAAGCCTTTAATATCAGTCAATACCTGAGTTAGCGCTTCTGGAGAAACAGGTTTTTGGAGATAGGTAATGGCTCCTAGCTGTAATCCCCGTTGCTGTCTTTCATCTACGGAAAGTATATGTACTGGTATATGCCTAGTATCTGGTTTATGCTTTAGACGATCCAGCACCGTCCAACCATCCATTTCTGGCATATAAATATCTAGCATAATCGCATCGGGCTTAAACTGTTGCGCGAGTGCTAGACCTTGTTTGCTCTGTAAGGCAACTATGACTTTAAAGCCCTGCTCACGAGCCATATCTAGTAAGATGCGGGCGAATTTATCATCATCCTCGATAATTAGCAAAGTGCGATCGCCCGGTTGAATTATTTCCCGATCATCTGGAATTTCGTGGGGAAAGGTGGTAAGTACTTTCACGGTTGCAGAAGTATCCACAGTGGGTCTGTTTTCTACCAGAGGCACTTCTTTTATAGTCGATGCTTTGCGGATAGTGATTGGCTGAGGGGGTGTAAAAGTACTTTGACTATTCTTTTCCTGTCGTCTGGGTATGTAAAGAGTGAAGATGCTTCCCTGTCCTGGTTCGCTGATTAGTTCAATTCTCCCTCCCAACAGTTGAGCCAATTCGCGGCTGATGGACAAACCTAAGCCAGTGCCGCCGTACTTGCGGCTAGTTGTACCATCTGCCTGCTGAAATGCCTCGAAAACAATCTTCTGCTTATCGGCTGGAATGCCTATACCCGTATCGCTAACAGCAAAAGCAATCATCGGATTATCAATTTGGGCTGCCTCAGAAGACATACTAATTTCTAACTTCACGCCTCCCTGTTCAGTAAACTTAAAGGCGTTAGCTAGGAGATTTTTCAGCACTTGTTGCAGACGTTTGGAATCGTTATAAATTGTCGCGGGTAACTGATCGTCCAGTTCAATAGTAAAACTGAGTTCTTTATTGTGGGCTACTTGCCGGAAAGTCTGTTCTAGAGATGTCTCCAAATCTACAAAAGCAATTTGATCGATATCGAGCGACATAGTACCCGACTCAATTTTTGCTAAATCTAGAATGTCATTGATCAATTCCAGCAAATCATTGCCAGCCGAGTAAATAGTCCGGCTGTACTCTACCTGTTTATCGGTCAAGTTGTTTAGAGAATTATCTGCTAACAGTCTTGCTAAAATTAACAAGCTATTTAGGGGTGTCCGTAATTCGTGGGACATATTCGCCAGAAATTCCGACTTATATTTGGAAGACAACGCTAGTTGTTCAGCTTTTTCTTCCAAAGACTGCCTCGCCAGTTCAACTTCCTGATTCTTGCGGGCAACTTCTTGATTTTGCACTTCTAACAATTCTGCCTTTTCTTCTAGCTCCTCATTTAATTGTTGTAATTCTTCGTTAGATTGCTTGACAAGGAATTGTGATTCCTCCAACTCGTGCGCCTGTTCTTCTAGACGTTGATTGCTCTGCTGTAGTTCTTCTTGCTGGGTTTGCAGTTCTTCTGTTAAAGTAATAGACTCTTCAAGTAATTGCTGGGTTTGCACTTGTGAGGCGATGTTATTTAAAAATACACCCAGATTTTCACTCAATTGCTCTAAAAATGTCTGATGTAACTGGTTAAAACGCTCAAAAGAGGCAAGTTCAATTACGGCATTTACCTGCGCCTCAAATAGTATAGGTAACACAATAATATTTAGAGGTGGTGCTTCTCCCAAGCCGGAACTGATGCGAATATAGTCACTGGGAACTTCCGTGAGGAGGATTTTTTGTTTTTCTAGGGCGCATTGTCCCACCAATCCCTCGCCCAAGTGAAACTGATTTGCTAAATTTTTCCGTTCTTTATAAGCATAACTACTCAACAATTTCAGCACTGGCTGGTTGTCTGTAGAGTCCATCGCATAAAAAACGCCCTGCGATGCTCCAACCAGTGGTGCTAAATTCGACAAGATCATCCGAGATACGGTTTCTAGATTTCGCTGCCCTTGAAGCATCTGGGTAAATTCAGCTAAGTTAGACTTTAGCCAGTTTTGCTCTTCATTTTTTTGAGTTGTATTTCGCAGATTAACGATCATCTGGTTGAAGGTGCGCGCCAACACGCCAATTTCATCGTAGCGATCGCTATCTGGTAAACTCACCGATAAATCCCCATCCGCCATTCTTTCTGCCAAATCAGAAACTTGCTTTAGAGGCGCTGAGATATGTCTGGTCAAGACAAATCCGATCAAACCTAAGATTAAAGAAAATAAGGGAATACTATAAACAATACTGGCGATCGTTTGCCGCGCGGCTGCTCTGGCTCTCTCAGAGCGCTGTTTCAGCAGTGCATTCTCCTCAGCTTTCATCGCCTGGATAACTTTCTGAATCTTATCCATTAGCTGCTTACCCTGGTCTGTCAGGACAGCTTTTTGGGAAGCTTCTAAACCCTGGCTTTGCCGTAGCTCAATGACATCTTTCATTACAACCATTCTTTCAGTTAGCAATGGCTGCAAAATATCAAGCCGATTTTGTTGATTGAGGTTATCTGCTGTTAACCTTTGAAGTTCTTTGACTCTTTGATTCAGTAATTCAATAGCAGCGTTATAAGGTTCTAAATAACGCTGTTCACCCGTAATAATGTAACCGCGTTGCCCAGTTTCAGCATTTGTCAGTTGCAGATTGAGGTCTTCAAGCTGACTTAGCACTTGGTAAGTATGGGTTTCTTTGCGCGAAGTTTCAATTAGATCGTTGGTGCTTTGGTAGGAGATTAGACCAATGGTGGTCAGAGTTGCCAAACTCAGGACAAAACTTACTCCAATCTTGGTTCCAATCTTCAAACGGTTAAACATTATTGCAGGCAGGTATTTAAACTATTTCTGTTTTTAAGACTAAATCTCATCTAAGTTGAGAACCGTAGTTTTCGCCCTCACCCTAAATCCCTCTCCCATATCTGGGAGAGGGACTTTGAAATTCTAGCTCCCTGAATCCCAGATATGGGGGATAGGTTGGGGGATGAGGGCAAATCCTTTTCATCGGAGAAGAACTACAGGTTTCAAGATAGACGTGGTTTATTTCGATTATTTTCTAACTATTTAGGTAAGTCGGCGCAATTAAAGCTAACTGGCTCAGGCTGTCATTTGTCACTTGTACTGAGCGACTTGTGCCGAGCCTGTCCTGAGCGTAGCCGAAGGGCGAAGTCGAGGTAAGCCGAAGTATTTGTCATTGGTGAGCCAGCACGGTTTTCTCACATTGGAGCTACTGCCTGCCGTAGGATGCCCGAAGGGCTGTAGGAGTTTCCCCTATGAGTGACTGGCGTTGCCCTAAGCGTGCGGGAGGCATCACCCGTAAGGGTCATTAGTAAGGGTTTTAAGCCTATTTACGTTTCGTAATATACTTAGTTTTCGCGCCAACTTATCTAAACTCAATGTAGGATGTTTTGTTGATCTGGGATCTATTTATACTTAGGCGAAGCATTAGTCTATATAAAAAAATATACTTTTACTATAAATTTCAAATTTTCCGTCATTGAATTTAACTAGAAGTTGGTAATACTCTGGCGATCGCTTCTAGCCGGATCAATTTCAGATTGGCTATGGATAGTAAAATCTTGGATCTTATTACTCTCTAAAATCGCTCTTGCACCTGCTATGTAGATATCAGTGCCTTTTATGACTACTAGATAATAGCCAATTGCCACTTGATGCTCATAATATCTGGCTAGATCGTTATGAATTCCTAAAGTGGGGTAGATATCTTGGGAACTGCTGATATTCACGCCAATAATATCACTTATATTATCACTTATATTACTGTTAATTTTAGCAATGATTGATACTTGACTCATGGGAAAACCAGCAGTTCTTAGTTCAGTCATCGCTCTTGCTACATCATGATGCGTATAAAAAACACCAATAGCGTGCTTATAGCGACTATTTGGGGTGGAGTATGGCTCATAAACACCCCAATGTTGAAGATCGCGGCGATTAAAAATCCTCTTAGCTAGACGAATTTCTATGTCTAAGCCGGTTATCATCAACAAATAATAACCTTTACAGACCAGATCGCTGTAACCCTCTGCTTGCTCTTGAGAAATTCCTAACCTTACCAATACATCCGGTAAACTACCTGCTAAAGTAGTAGCGATCGCTATTGCTTGTGCCCCGGCTACCATGACTTGGCCTACACCAGGAACTACCCAGAAGACTAGATCGGCTAATAAGTCATTCAAATCGCCTAAAGCACTATCAGTAAATGGTCTAGCATCTAGTGAGGATATATTGCTAGTGCGCTCTTTAAATTCAACACCAGCAATATCACTTTGTTCTCCTGCATTTCTGGCAATTACAGAAACTTTGTGCATTGGAAAATTAGAAGCTTTTAGTTCCTGAAGTGCCAATTGTGCATCTGAACTTTTGGCGAAAACTACTATAGTTCTTCGCTCTTTTTCTAATGTCATTTTATCGGTTTATTGCAGCTAGAAGTGATTCCCAAAACTATTAGCTAATTGAAGATAATTATACAGCCCGGCGAGTCAGTAAACCCCACAGGAAAATCAGTAGCATAGCACCCAGAACAGCAAATAAAATGCTTCCAAGAGATAATGCTCCTACAGATGCAGCGGCTGCTGAACCACTTCCTAGCAAAATTTGACCCAAATAACCACCAACTACGGCTCCAAGTATTCCTAATATAATGGTGGAGAGAATACCGCCACCTTGGGTTCCTGGATAAAATAACTTAGCTAACGCGCCTGCAATTAAACCCAAAACCAGCCAAGCAATAATGTTAGTCATTGAATTTTTCCTTTGTGAGAATGTTCTTTGTCGTTTCCCTTCGACTATTTCATATTAAAGTTTGTCTACAAAATTACCGATCTATCTAGAGAACTAAAATCAAAAATCTTTAGATATCATTTGAATATTCACCGATTATCAGTTAGGGACAATATCCTGCGGAAAGCCGCTCTGTATCTACATAAATCGCCCCTACAGGGTCTAGTTTTACGTAAGCCCTAGTAATTTTTCATTAGTGGTTCAAGACTCAGGAGTAAGGACTAAAGAAAGAGCTAGTTGATAGAGTTGGCGACGGGGAAGGGAGGTAAATTTTGCTAACTGACGGCTAGCTTGCGATCGTGATATTCCCTGATTAATTAACAGTTTCAATTCGGCTTTCAATTCCTCTTCTGTCAGTTGGGGCTGACTGGCTGGAATTCCCGCCACCACTAATGTATATTCACCTTGGGGTTCTCGTTGGCTGTAATGAGCGATCGCTTCGGCAATTGTCCCCCGCCAAAATTCCTCATACAATTTTGTTAACTCCCGCCCTAGCACAATTTGGCGATCGCTTCCCCAAACGTCTGCTAAGTCTTGTAAAGTATCTCGCAAGCGGTGGGGCGATTCATAGAAAATCAATGTGCGAGATTCTGTTTGCAGAGACTCTAAATGTTCTTGTCTCTGTTGAGTTTTCGCCGGGAGAAAGCCTTCAAAGACAAACCGATCTGTTGGTAATCCAGCAGCACTCAAAGCGGTAATTGCTGCACTAGGGCCAGGAATGGGAACTACTGAAATCCCCGCCTCAATGCAGGCTTTCACCAGTTCATATCCAGGATCGGAAATTCCTGGCATTCCAGCATCACTCACAAGAGCGATCGCTTTATTGTTAACTAAATGCTCTAATAATTCTGGGATGCGGCTGGTACGATTGTGTTCGTGGTAACTCACCTGGGGAGTTTTAACTTGAAAATGCTGTAATAATTTCCCTGTGTGACGGGTGTCTTCCGCAGCGATGATATCCACAGTCTGCAAAATTCGCACCGCCCGAAAGGTTATATCTTCCAGGTTGCCAATGGGTGTACCGACAACGTAAAGTGTTCTTGGTTTTGGATCGGTTTGCATAGTTAGGAGTTATTCAATTTTGGATTTTAGATTTTAGATTTTAGATTTTTATTTAAAATCCAAAATTAGCAGAGTTAGGAGCTATGACCAATAATTTATACATTTATACGAGCATATATATATGAGAAATGGATAATCCAAAATCCAAAACTTGTACTGAGCGACTTGTGCCGAGCGAAGCCGAGGTAAGTCGAAGTATCCAAAATCCAAAATCACATCGTGGGTTATTTGTAGGTTTAGTAACTTTAGATTTGATTTACCTTGCTGAATCTGCCCCCAAAAATAATCAGAAGATTGTTGCTACTGACCATACTGTAGCGGCAGGTGGCCCAGCAACAAATGCGGCTGTGACTTTCAGCCATCTAGACAATCAGGCTACAGTCTTAGGTGTAGTGGGTTCTCACCCAATGACACAGCTAATTCGAGGTGATTTGGCAAATTACAAAGTTGCGATCGCAGACCTTGAGCCTACCACTGATTTAGCACCGCCTGTCTCGTCAATCATTGTCACCCAAGCCACAGGTGAACGAGCCGTGGTTTCCATCAATGCTGTCAAAACTCAAGCTAGCAGCGCATCTATCCCATCAGATATTTTCCAAAATGTCAATATAATACTGATTGATGGACATCAGATGGTGGTTAGTTATTCCATAGCCCAAACAGCTAAAGCCAAAAATATCCCAGTAGTAATGGATGGTGGCAGTTGGAAGCCTGGATTTGAGCAAATTTTGCCCTTTGTAGATTATGCCATCTGTTCAGCTAATTTTTATCCCCCCAACTGTCAGACTAGAGAAGACGTTTTTGCCTATCTGGCCGGATTTGATATTCCTTACATCGCCATTACCCACGGACAAAAACCAATTGAATACTTGAGTTGCACTAAAACTGGTATCGTAGATGTGCCGCAAATACACGCGGTTGATACGTTAGGGGCTGGAGATATTTTCCACGGTGCTTTTTGTGATTATATTTTAAGGGAAAGTTTTACTGATGCGCTGGCGCTGGCAGCTAATATTGCTGCTGATTCCTGTAAATTTTTTGGCACTCGGCGCTGGATGGAATTAAAGTAATTCGTAATTCGTAATTCGTAATTCGTAATTCGTAATTTAAGATTTGGAATTACGAATTAGTAATTAGTTAAACTAAGTATCTCTGTGCGTCACTAATGACGTTATACATATTTTTAGTTCAGGCTAAATTAATGAAAGGTTTACAAGAAATATTAGCGATCGCTCGTGAGATAGGTTGGGGTGCAGCAGATATACTGCGATCGTATTACCACGGCACCGCACAAGACCCTAACTTAGAGGTACAATATAAACAAAATGAGCCTGTTACCGTTGCTGATGTAGCTGTGAGTCAATACATTTTGCAGAAGCTACAAGCAGCTTTGGGTAATGAAGATTTTGCTTACATCAGCGAAGAAACTTATCAATCGGCAACTACAGGCGCACACCCTTCCGCCCCTTGGGTATGGATAATTGACCCTTTGGATGGCACACGAGACTTTATTGAAAAAACTGGGGACTATGCAGTTCACATTGCTTTAGTCAAGGAAACACGTCCGGTTTTAGCAGTGGTGGCAGTGCCAGAGGCAGAAAAGTTATATTACGCTACCAAAGGTGGGGGGACATTTGTAGAAACTCGTGATAGCTCTATTTCTTTACAAGTGTCGTCAGGTAAACCAGTTGAGGATTTAACCTTAGTGGTTAGCCGCTCTCACCGCAACCAGCGCTTAGATTACTTGCTACAAAATTTACCTTGTCAAAATCAGAAAGCTGTGGGTAGTGTAGGCTGCAAAATCGCAACTATTGTCGAGCAACAAGCAGATATCTATATTTCCCTTTCTGGTAAGTCTGCGCCCAAAGATTGGGATATGGCAGCACCAGAACTGATTTTAACAGAAGCTGGTGGGAAGTTTACCCACTTTGACGGCGCTCCGTTGCAGTATAACACTGGTGATATCAATCAATGGGGAGGTTTGCTGGCTAGTAATGGTGAATATCACGAAGCACTATGCAAGCAAGCAGAAAAGATTTTAGCGCAGTTTGACCGTAGCTAATGGGGCATTTGAGGGTAAATATTTGGCGTTGCTGAATTAAAGGATGATTCTTGTGGGCATCCTGCCATTGGATTGGATTTTCCACGGGAGCATCCCAATGCAAGCTTAAATCTTTTCCCTCACCCCCAGCCCCTCTCCCA
>NZ_JABXKH010000133.1 GCF_017115105.1 Nostoc sp. NMS2 | reverse complement strand
TTTATCCCCTAAACACTTGCTATTTTACAGGTTTTAGGGGATGAATCAGCCCTGCGCAGCATGGGGGTTAGAAGAATTACAACGAGTCATAAAAATAATACGCTTGCGATGGAATAATGTAAAAATGGCAACTTTATACTCAAAAATATTGCCCGCGAGGCAATATGGAAAATCGTCTCAAAGAACAAAAATTAGTCTATCTTTAAATAGACTCGGTTTTTACTTTGAACTTCTCATAATCTGTGGAAGTTTGATAATGTATTAATTAAGTTATCCTAAATCTGGCTAACCCAAGTGTTTTTTTCTCGCTCGTGATAAATCCGGGAATACGGTTCAGTTAAGGGCTAGTGGCAAAAATTTTGGGTTTTCGAGACGCGATAAATCGCCGTCTCTACAAGTGTTTTGGTCTGATATGAACTGTATTGACTTATACCAACTTAAAAAATGATCTGACAATTCAGGTCATCTAGAAAATCTCTCTGCTTTTAGGCTACGGTGTACACACATCTTTCTAGAAAACCAAAATCGTTGAAGATCCCCCTAAATCCATGCCACTTGCTCATGGGGGAAACCCCCAAGACCGCAGTGGCTCCCCTTAAAAAAAGGGGGGTTGGGGGGATCAGAAGCTTGTAGGGCAATGTTAGAAGACTTGTGTGTACACCGTAGGATATGGGAGAAGGGAAGCTAGAATTTCAAAGTCCCTCTCCCATATCTGGGAGAGGGATTTAGGGTGAGGGCGAAAACTACGGTTCTCAACTTAGATGAGGTTTACATCTTTTGTATCGCATCGTTGCACACGCCTCCTCAATCTGAAATTTACGTGTGTTCCACAGTACTGACATACAATTTTTTTAATATATCTTAGGTAAAATTCCGCTTAAACCCAGTATCATTAGCTTCGGAATTGGGGATAGTGTGAAATCGGCGGGGGATGCATTTTTGAACCTTCCGAGATTGTTATCTTTCTGGAAGATGAAAGACCGCGCTCGGAAAATTGGTCAAACGAGCGGTTTCAATTTGTTAAACAGACTTCAACAGGTAACAGATAATAATGTGCGATTCCATTTGATGGGGCACAGTTTTGGATGTATTTTTGTTTCCGCTACCGTAGCAGGTACCCAAAATAACAAATTAATCCGTCCAGTTAATTCTCTTGTGTTAATACAAGGCGCTCTATCACTTTGGTCTTTCTGCTCAAATGTTCCTCATAGAAACAATATTCCTGGTTACTTCCGCTCCATTATTACCGAAGGTAAGGTTGCAGGGACGATTGTTACTACTCAATCGAAACATGATAAGGCTGTGAAGAATGCTTATCCTATGGCGGGAACACTGGGAATATTTGGGGGACAAGATATAGACTTTGACGTTAATAGTGAGACATTCCCCAATGTAGGTGGCATTGGTTGTGATGCCGTATTCCGTAAACATCAATCTCGCACAACCACTATGCAAAAAGGTAAAATTATTGGCGATTGCGACAAATTAGTTACCTGGTACAAACCTAAAAGTTGTCCAAAAGGATTAAGTAAGGATGAGTTTGATGCTTTACCTCCTTCCATTACTGTGCGAGAAATTTACTATTACATTGTTATTCCTGGTTTTCGTACTCAACAAGTCAGCTTAATTACTACTCTTTTAGATAAAGCAACTTATTCTCCTCTCGAAATTGTTGGACTTTACGGTAAACGTTGTGATGTTCTAGCAACTGTTCCTGAAGCCATTGGTTTACCCACACTAGACGAATTGTGTACCCAATTGAGCGATCGCAATAAACAGTACACCTTACTACACTTTGTCAGTCACGGCAGAGTCCTAGATAATGGTGAAACCGTCCTCTACTGGTCAAAAGCTGATAATACTGTAGAAGCGATCGCGGCAACACACTTACTAGATCGGTTGCGCCCATTATGTGGAGCCAAAGGGCTACCGCACTTTACCTTTCTGTGTACTTGCGAGAGTGCCAGTCCTGATGCTGAAGGATCTTTAGGGGGATTAGCGCAAAGATTAGTGCGGGATTTGGGGATGCCTGCGGTGGTAGCAATGACTGATAAAGTCACAATCAAAACAGCCCAAACATTAGGAGAGAAATTTTATAAACAACTCAGAGCATCGGGGGAGGTGGACTCCGCCTTGCATGAAGCTACAGCCGCCTTAGCAGAACGCGGTGATGTTACAGTTCCAGCATTATTACTTTGTCATCCCCAGAACAAGACCAAGTTAAGAATATCTTCATCCGCTTAACTCGCTTGGATGAAAGCGCCGGAGAGAAACGTCGGGATACCAGACGGCGAGTTTGGTTAGATGAAATAGTACCATTCGGTGGTGATTTGGCAAGTACTAAGCAGTTGGCTGGTGAAGGGGCGCGATTGGTAGTTACGAGTATACAAGAGTCTACAAATCGAGAAGAGGTAGAGGTGGCACATGAAGCCTTAATCCGCTACTGGCCACGGTTGCTCAAGTGGTTAGATGATAACCGAATTAACTTACAACTGCGCGAAACTATCCGTCAGGCAGCTTTGGATTGGGAAAAGCTGCAAAAAGTAGTCGATCAGGTCAGAGAACGCAATAGTTTCACTGGACATCAAAATATTGTAAATAGGGTAGTCTTCAGCCCAGACGGTAAAACTCTCGCCTCTGCCAGTGATGACAAAACTGCTAAACTCTGGGATTTAAATGGTAAGGAATTGCAAACTTTAAAAGGGGATGAAAAAGAGGTAAAAACTGTTATTTTCAGTCCAGATGGTAAAACCCTAGTTACTACTAGTGAAGATAATACTGTCCAGTTCTGGGATTTAAATGGCCGAAAACTAAAACGCTTTAACAATCAGCTAGAGCTTACAAGTGTTGTCTTAAGTTCAGATGGTAAAACTCTGGCTACTGCTAGCAAAGATAATACTGTCAAACTCTGGGATTTAAATGGCCCGAAACCAAAAAATATTAAAAATATTAAATATAAGGGAAATGAACACAGTATAGTTTTCAGTCCAGACGGTAAAACTAACGCAAAGCGTCTCCAAGAGTTGCGCTGTAGTGGAGCATCTAGCGTGTGGGGTAAAACGCCTGTGGGATAAGCGTTTGCTCTTAAGTTGACACCAATGGCATCTCGCCCGCCCGTTGTCAAAGGCGCTCATGTTGCCCACCCCACAAGATTGGATAACTTATTTGTTGGAAATCCCTTATGTGAGGTACACCCGTAGGGCACGGTATGCCGTGCCCTACACCTTGCGATATAACGTTGTACCGCATCTGAATGGGAACCGCTACAAGTGTAGGTTGGGCAAAATTTTGTCCACCTACAACTAATTTACGCCTCGCAGCTTGCGAGTGTTATCAACTAAACTCTGAGCAAATTGATCAAATCTTTGAGACAGTTTCTCATCTATAAGTTTACCTTCAGGACTGAAGGCACCCCAAGCTTGTCCGATCGCAATTTGTTCAGGGATAGACCAACAATGCACCCATCTGGTAATTAACCGTAGTTCGTTTAGAGCGTTGCTATTAGACTGACCACCCAAGACACTAATAAATCCTGTCACTTTATCAGACAGTTGCTCGAAGCTCATCAAATCCAGAGCATTTTTTAGCACACCACTAACCCCACCGTGATACTCAGGTGTGGCTAAAATCAATCCATCTGACTGACTGACAGTATCCTGCAAACGCTGAACATCCGGGTATTCTGGATACTCCTTAGCGCCAGTGCAAAACGGTAACTGCAACTGGCGTAAATCAAGAATTTCTACCTCTGCACCAAGGGCTTCTACCCTTTGCACTGCTACTTGTAAAGCAATCTGCGTATAGGAGTTTGGTCTTAAACTACCACCAATACCAACAATTCTCACCATAATTAACCTACAAACTATTAACTAGCTACTATCACCAGATTTCTTAAAAAACGGAATCGTTATGACTATGCTTATCTTAGCGATTTGTGTCAGAATGTGTCAAATTAACATCTATTGGCCAAACAGGGCATGAAGAAGAGACAAGGGAGACAAGGGAGAGGGGGGAGACAAGGGAGAGGGGGGAGACAAGGGAGAGGGGGGAGACAAGG
>NZ_JABXKH010000120.1 GCF_017115105.1 Nostoc sp. NMS2 | reverse complement strand
TTTATCCCCTAAACACTTGCTATTTTACAGGTTTTAGGGGATGAATCAGCCCTGCCTTATAAAGGGGAGGGAACTAGATTTCTTGTTTCCCCACTTTCCACGGGGGGATCTAAAAGCTGTGGGACAACTTTAAAAGACTTGTGTGTACACCGTAGCCTAGAATTGGTATTAAGAGATATGAAAAACGCCTGTCTGCTAATTAGCAAACAGGCGCGTCTTTGATTACAAAGTTATATTGAGAATCGGTTAAATCTTAGCGGTAGAATCAACTGAGGGTTGAGACTGACTAACCGAATCTAACTTTGGCAAAAGCAGTAGATTTTGTGCTTCTACATGACTGTTGATTGTTGCTTGCAAAAATGGGGTATTGGAGATGGAATTGTTAGCCAATGTAAACAGTGGATTTGACAAAATCCCTGCTACAGTAGTGGCAATTAATGTTGCCACCAACCCGACTTGCAAGGGTCTTAGCCCAGGTAAATCCCAACGCACTTGGGGATAATTCTTCACTGCGTCGGACATTTCATGAGGTTCTTTGACTACCATCATTTTAACTACACGAATGTAGTAGTAGATGGAGACGACGCTGGTAACTAAGCCCAGCAAGACTAACCAATAAAGTCCTGCTTGCCAACCAGCCCAGAATAAGTAAATCTTGCCGAAAAACCCAGCCAATGGTGGAATACCACCCAGGGAAAGTAGGGCGATACTCAACCCCAGTGTAAGGAGTGGGTCTTTTTGATATAAGCCGGAGTATTCGGCAATCTGGTCAGTTCCTGTCCGCAGTGAGAACAGGATGATGCAGGTAAAGCCGCATAGGTTCATGAACAAGTAAACCAGTAGGTAAAATATCATACTGGCATACCCGGCTTGTGTCCCAGCAATTAAGCCAATCATCACAAACCCAGCTTGAGCAATGGATGAATAAGCTAGCATTCGTTTCATGCTGGTTTGGGCTAGGGCGACTACGTTACCCAAAATCATGCTGAGAACGGCTAGAGCGGTGAAGACAAATCTCCACTCTTCAGCAACAAGGGGGAAAGCTGTTGTCAGCAAGCGGATGGCTAAGGCAAACCCGGCTGCTTTGGAACCAACAGATAAAAAGGCGATGACTGGGGTGGGAGCGCCTTCGTAAACGTCTGGTGTCCACTGGTGGAAGGGGGCGGCGGAGATTTTAAAGCCAATACCTGCGATCGCAAAAACTAAGGCAATCACTAAACCTAAAGATTGTCCCACTTTCGCTGTGGCAATGCCATCTGCGATCGCACTTAGTTCAGTTTGTCCTCCAGATAGTCCATACAGCAGTGATACACCGTATAAGAATATTGCTGTACTGGAAGCTCCAATTAACAAGTATTTCAGCGCCGCTTCATTGGAGCGGGGGTCACGCTTGGTATAACCTGTTAACAAGTAAGAGGAAATACTCAGGGTTTCTAGGGAGATGAAAATCATCACCAACTCACTAGCCCCGGATAAAAACATCCCTCCTAAAGTAGCACTCAACAAAATAGCGATGAATTCAGCTAAAGGAGTACCGCTTTGCTCTACGTAGCGAATTGACATCAGTATAGTCACAGCCGCAGACAAGGCAATAATGCCGCGAAAGACGATACTTAGATCATCACCATTAAAGCCACCGGTAAAAGAGATGGGGTTAGGATTGTCCCATTGAAAATATAGGGCGACAATGGAAGCAAATAAACCTGCGATCGCTAGATATCCAATCCAGCGTGCGGATGTACGCCCCAAAATCAAATCAACAATCAAAACCCCCAAGAGGGTGAGAATAATAATCCCCTCTGGCAAAATCGTTCCAGCGTTCAACTGGGATGCAATATTAGCAAAATCCATGATATGTATAGGTTTTGGCGATTAGACATTAAGGCTAACTCTGTTCACTCTAGCAAGTTTTCTAATCCCCGGACTAGCTCTTTTAACAAGAGCTTAACAGCTTGGGTGCAGATGGCGATCGCACCAACCTTACTACTTTACCAGCAGCTTTCTCAGTATCCAGGGATTCACTTAACAACTTTCCTACTTCGTTTTTCAGGCGTGACCAAATAATTCGTAATTCGTAATTCGTAATTCGTAATTAAAAATGGTACAAGTTGTTACTGATAGTAATTAAGAATTACTTATTATCAATTACGAATTATTTTAACCTTTAGTGAATACCTTGATTACATAAATAATTATGGCGCTGTTAGCGATCGCTAACAGCGTGCCGTAGGCGATCGCCACGGACAAAAAGCTCATAAAATTAATAAGGGCACAGCATTGCTGTGCCCCTACAATATTTATAACTCCTAAATTTATTAAAAATCGGCGGATGGCAATTTGCCTTGTAACGACTGAAATTTAGACTGAACACAGTTGGCACAATTGCAACCAAGTTGATCGATAATCGGATTAGATGTTTCAATCAAATGTGGTGTTGCCAGATCAGGAATTTGTTGTGTAGATACTACCGTCATAATTTGGGTAGCATAAGCAGATTTGAGGCTGGATGCGTTTGCTGGATTGACTACCAGCAGCATGGATACCAGAAATGCGGGACAGGCAAGTAAAATCAGTTTGATTATGTTCATAATTTACACAAAGATACCTTTGCTGATACAGCATAGCCAATAAATTGCCGAGGTTCAACTTTAATAATTTGTAATTCGTAATTTTTGAATTTAATTACCCTTCTCCCAAAGGGAGAGCTAACGCCAATATCTATACATGTCGCCCCTTCAGGTCTATGTATAAATACCTCGATGTAACAGTCTTTAATTACGAATTACGAATTACGAATTACGAATTATTTTAACTGCGCCCAAATCCTTGACCCCGCAAAGCCTTTGACCAAATAACTAATTCGCCTTGTTCGCCGCCTGCGGCCAGTAATTTGCCTTGGGGATGCCAAGCTAAGGTAGAAAAGCCTCCTGAGACACCTGTAATAATTTGGGATACTTCCTTAGCTTGGTTCCACAAACACAACCAGCCGTCAGCAGCAGCAGAAGCGAGAAGAAAGCTTTTTGGTGCAAAGGCGATCGCATTAATCACACCCACATGATTTGTTAATACTCGTGCTTCCCAACCTAACGAATCATCCTCTAACTTCTCCCACACCACAATACCTTCAACGCTGGAAGATGCGAGTATTGGCGCACCCACTTTCGTAGTAGCTTCTGACCATGCCAATTGGCGAATTTTACCAGGGAAGCCACGCATCACCCAAGGGTCAGGATTGTTCCATTCCAAAACGGTGATACTACGATCCATGTTGCCAGAAGCCAGGTATTTGCCATCGGGCGACCAAGCCATAGCTAAACTGACAGTAGTCATATCTAGGCTGTATGGTTCTTCATCCCAGTTTTGACTATGCCAAATCTTGACTCCCTTGTAACCACCAATAGCTAAGTATTGTCCATCAATGCGCCAATCTATACCCAATACTGAAGAGTTGTCGAAATTCAGCGTCACGACAATTTCACGACTATCTGCATCCCACACTTGGACGTAACGCCCCAAACTAAAAGCCAGTTGGTTACTAGTGTAATTCCAAGCTAGCTTGTCAACCCATGCGGGGGCATTTTCTAGGGTGGCGATTAATTCAGTATTGCGCCAAATTTTTACTTGTCCATCTTGTCCACCAACGGCTAAAAATTTTCCATCTGGGGAAAATGCCAGACAGTCTACTGATTTACCGTTACCAGTTTGTAAAGTTGTGAGTTCGCCATCATTCCACAGAACGACTTCACCGGCGGCGGAAGTTGCTGCTAAAGTTTTACCTTGTGGCGACCAAGCGATCGCAGTTACATAATCTGAAAGTATCCCCGAATAGTGTTGTTCAAATTCTTTAGATTTGGTTGTGGAGTTCATAGTTATTGGGTACTAGGTACTGGGGACTAGGGACTGGGAATTAGAGACTGGGATAATAGCGCTCTTTTATGACTCTCGTCGGATAAAAATCATCCACTCTTATTTTTAAGGACTTTGATGAATTTAGGTGTAGGTTGGGTTGAGGAACGAAACCCAACACCAACAATCCCTGGTTTTGTTGGGGTTTCACTAAAGTTCAAACGCCACTTGCTTCAAGCCGGGAAACCCGGACAACG
>NZ_JABXKH010000127.1 GCF_017115105.1 Nostoc sp. NMS2 | reverse complement strand
CTACCGTGTATACACAAGTCAGCAGACCTCTCCCCAAACCCCTCTCCGACGCGGAGAGGGGCTTTGAAGATTAGCTCTCCAAGGCTAGCTATTAAGGGGTTGGGGGTTAGGTTTGGGAGCGCTTTGAGCAAAATAAGTCACTTGTGTGTACACGGTAGCCTAAAAGGGGAGAGGCTTTGAATCTTACTCCCCTTCCCTCGCAGGGAAGGGGTTGGGGGTTAGGTCTGTATTCCATGCAATTCAAACCGTTATATATCAAATAGCAACATCCCAAAGACTCTCATGAATCTTGATCACAATATTCTCTAATTCTCCACCAAAAACCTTATTTAATCGCTCGAATCCGCCGCCTTGACTTTTAAACTCTCCTCTCTCAAAGGCTTCGCAATCAACAATTATTTCCGCTTTAAGTTGCTTACCAATCCGTTCTAACCATTTGCGTTGTGGTATATTCCAAGGCTGACTCGCCAGGATTTTTTTCATAGCGCGTTCAACCCGTTCACTGTAAGGAATTAAAGCATCACCCAAGGCCGCTTGACGAATAAAGCCGATAATTGAAGCGGCAATATCTTCATTAGTCGTTTCTCGCCATGCAGTTTGTAAGCTGGTTTGAGAGTATCCGGCTGCATCAAGCTGCATTCGCAGTTCTTTAAGTTGCGCTCTTGTTAACTCACGGGGCCGCTGTGTAACAACAACCAGCGCCGGAATTTTGTTCATGTTCTCTAGCAAGAAGGCTCTAAAACTTTCTAGATAATCTTCTGGACGTGCAGCACTGCCATAACCGCGTTCAATTGAGACTAATTCATCAAGATGATGGGAAATTAAAATTGGCTGAGTTCCACCATCTCGATGGTCAAGAATTTGAGCGATCGCTTTTTTCTCTCGAAACCATTCCCGCACTTGCTGTATTGTACTTTGCTTGAGGTGAGATCCGATATTTTCTATTGGCATTTGGGCGATCGCTTCTAACTGTTCGCGGTTACTGTCGCTTAAATGCCTGCGTTGGCGTTGCAGTTTGGCTAGCAGTTGCTCAATCACTATCTCGACAGCATCAGGTTTGTTAACTGTCTCCAACTCTTGCAGTAGTTGGGTAAAGGTAATGTTAGGATTAACTACAATGGGTTTCATTGTCGAAACAGGTGCGATCGCTTCATATAGCCGCACGGCATCAAAGATGTGAAATACTTCTTTCCCAATTTCATCACAAAGGCGGGTAGCCCTTCCCAACATCTGCTCATAGAGAATCCGAGAATTGACTCGGCGAATAAACACAAGATTACAAATCGCCGGCACATCAATCCCGGTAGTTAATAAGTCTACGGTTACAGCAACTTTCGGATTGACTTCATTACGGAATTTGCGAATCAACTCTAATGGCTTATCTGCATTCCCAGTAATTTTGACAACTGCATCATCCTCAACACTTTCATATCTATCCTGAAACGTCTGTTTAAGTTGGTTGACAACAATATCTGCATGTGCATCAGTGGCGCAAAAAATCAAGGTTTTTTCTGCTAGGGAGGGATCAATATGCTCCGCTAAGGCTTCACAGACGACGCGATTAAATTCCTCAGTCACAACTCGGCGGTTAAATTGTTCGACATCAATTCGCACTTCATCAGGGGCATGAACTAAATCAAGTTGCCCTGTTTGGGGATTGAAAAACTCCATCTGCTCACCAGGATTCCACACCATCCCTTCTTCAGAAAGCTTTGTTTTAATTTGAAAGGGCGGCTCATGGTCAATTAACCAACCATCAATCACAGCTTCCCGATAACTGTAAGTGTAGACAGGGTTGCCAAAAATTTCTGTAGTATGTAGCGCTGGAGTTGCGGTTAAACCAATCTTAACTGCGTCGAACTGCTCCAAAACCCGCCGATATTTCGACACGTAATCGTTAAAATCCCGAAACTCTAATTCTGTATCACTTAAATCTCGATCCAATAAATAGCCCCGGTGACACTCATCGATTACAATGCAATCATATTGATCGGGTGTAACTATTGTACCATCAGCAGGGTAGAGAACTCGCTTGAGCATACCCTGCACTGTGGTAATGTTAACTTTAAGATCGCGATCAAATTCGGTGTTGTTGCGATCGCTAATCTCAAATATATCAGCGAAACTTTGCAGGTTTTCCATGCGAGAATCTTTAAAGGCGTTAGCGGTTTGCTCTTTTAATGCGGTGCGATCGACTAAAAACAACACCCGGCGAAACCGCTTGGTTTTCAGCAGCCGATAAACTAAACCAATGCAAGTTTTAGTTTTTCCTGTTCCTGTTGCCATCGCCACGAGTAATTCCCGTTGTCCTCGTGCCAAGGCAGACTCTACTGTTTGAATGGAGCGAATTTGATAATCCCGCAATTTCAACCCATAGCTAAAACCTTCTTGCGCTAAACGAGTTACTGCCTGGTCAACGTCTTGAGTTAAAATATCAAGTAATCCTTGAGGAGAGTGCCAGGTAGGTAGACAGACGCGGAGATTAGTCGATCGCCGCAAATCACAAAACCAGATGCCACTCTTAGTTTGAAGTTGCTGTAAATATGGTCGTCCGTTGGTTGCAAAGACAAATGGAACCTGATAATTTTGCCACAGCCCACCTGCAAATATTTCTCCCGCAATTTGGAACCCCTCACTGTATCGTTTAGCTTGGTTAAGCGCACCTTCGGAAACATCTTTGCTTTGCCGTTTAGCTTCCACTACTCCCACAATTTGCAAGCCGCAGAACAACGCATAATCAGCCCGTCCATTAGCAGTGGGATACTCGGCTATTGCTAAATTTCTTCCCTTTTGAGGACGCACACCATTTTGATAAGTCAGTTCTTCTGAATCTGCTTCCCAACCGGCTGCTCGCAGTTGAGCATCAATTAGTCTGCGTGTCTCCCTTTCATCCAGCAACACACCACTTTCAGCGACTTGAGCTTGAGTAATAGTTTGCTGAATGGTTTGCTGAGTCTCACTTTTTGCTTGAGCCTGAATTTCTGCCAGGTGATTTAATACCTCTTGCACTTTCGACTCTGCTTCCCGTGCTAAATCTTCGGCGACACTTCTACGCAGCATCTCTGCTTTGGCTAATGCTTGTGCTGCCTCAGCCTCCGAAAAATTCTTTTGTACCTCATCTCGCAACCGTTCTAACTCGGCTTTAAGTGCCTGTGTCTCTGTTTTGGGATCAGGCGGTGGAATAAACGCGCCTGGGTCAAAATTGCGATTACCACTAAATGAGCGATGAAACCAAATCCCCAATTCGCGGGCATACTTCAGCCCACTTAAAGCCGTGCGGTGATTCCCAGAAAGCTCATGAGTTGCTTGATTGCCAATTTTCCGTAACTCATGGAACAAGCGATCAACTTCTCCTTTAATTAAACCGCGATCGCGCAACCGATTTAGCAAATTAATCTGCCGTTCATCCGCTACCTCATAAAGTCCAATATTGGCTGCTGCTAACTGAGCCAGCAATTCCCCAAACTGTCGCAACTTAATTAAACAAGTATTGGGGTCATCTGCAAAATATCGTTCAGCTAGAGCGCCTAATCTTACAAGTTGTGTATCGTGGACTTCAAGAAATGAGAAGTTTAATGATGGCATATTTGGTATTAAATACACTAACTGTACGGAGTCATTAGTTAAACTCTACGCTACAACTAGGGTTTTACCCCACTCTAACCCTGCCTTGTAAAGCTACGGTGTATACACAAGTGACTTATTTTGCTCAAAGCGCTCTCAGACCTAACCCCCAGCCCCTTCCCTACGAGGGAAGGGGAGCCAATCTTTAAAGCCCCTCTCCGCGTCGGAGAGGGGTTTGGGGAGAGGTCTGGCGACTTGTGTATACACGGTAGGCCTTGTAAAGGGGGGATTAAGAGGGGTAATTAAATAATTCGTAATTCGTAATTCGTAATTCGTAATTAAGTTTTGTGACGGGGATTTAGCGCAAAGTGCGGTCTTGGGGTCTCCCCCGCCGCAGGATGCGCGAAGCGCTGTAGAGGAGCAACTTTGCAAGACAGACCCCGACCCAAAACGCGCTGTCTGTAGAGACAGGGGACTTAAACCCCCAAAGTTCGTTAAACTTGTGTGTCCTTAGAGGAGAGGTGTTAGGGACTTTTGCAAGAAGTCTAATGACCAATAACTAATCAATTCATAAGTTCATTACAACAATTGTTGCAATGATTTAAACGTTTCTTATACATGGAAGAGTATTTGTTGCAAAGTATTAAGCATTTGCTGCAACTGATTATACATTTGCAAGAAATACTTAAGCGTTTCTTATATATGGAAGAGTATTTGTTGCAAAGTATTAAGCGTTTGCTGCAACTGATTATACATTTGCAAGAAATACTTAAGCGTTTCTTATATATGGAAGAGTATTTGTTGCAAACGTTTGAATTTTGAAAACTAGTGTTTGAATTTGAGCAATGACTATTTGGTTGATAGTTTCGGGTATAGCAATCCTATTTGATTTGCAAACAAAAATTGTAACTTCAATTGCGATCGCCATCTACGGAGTATACTTTGTGGCTTTAATTCAGTGCAGCGCTTGCATACCGCTAGTTCTCCCTGCTCCCTGTCTTATTCCAACGATACGCCGACCTACTTATCTTGGAGGGTAATACTGTTGATTCATACCTGGAGACTGATAACCATTTGCCGGTACAGTACTTCCCATCCCATTAGGTACAGGACTGACAACAGGGGGCTGATAACCATTTGCGGGTATAGTACCTGTCGTACCATTAGGTAAAGTAGGACTCCCAATCTGGGGCTGATAACCATTTGCGGGTATAGTGCTTGTGGTACTGTTGGGTGTAACAGCATTTTGGCTAAACTCTTGGTAGGCAGCACGAGAAATTGAGCTAATCAGTTTTTCGGCGCGAGGGTCGTTTTCGGGGCGTTGTACCATGACGGTAGCTATATAGCGCTTGCCAGTGGGAACAACAATTAAACCTGTGTCTGCCAGCATAGTCCCAATATCGCCCGTTTTGTGGAATGCTCTTGCGCCTGTTCCCAAACCCGATGGTAGCAGAGTGTCTCTTTGGGTACGACGCAAGATATCGAGCATGAGATCGCGTGATGGCATACTGATTAAATTTCCCTGACTCACAATAGCCATCAAATTCGCCAATTCTTTGGGACTAGTAGTATTTGTTCCTTGCAAATCTGGCAGGCTATTACGAATTGTTGTGGTTGTCAATCCCCAAGTGCGGAAACGCTGGTTTAACGCCTCCATCCCTCCCAGTCGAGCAATCAGCATATTTGTCGCCGTGTTGTCGCTGATTGTAATCATTTTAGTGACGACTTCCAGGGCATTGTACTTGGTTCCGGCTGGCTTGGACCCCATATCTCCAGAACCGCCAGCTACCATATCCTGCTGCATGGTCAGCATTTCATCAAGGCGAATTTTCCCTGCGTCCACATCCTGGAAAAAGGCAAGTAGAATCGGCACTTTAATTGTGCTAGCTGCTGGAAAACTGGTAGAGCCGTTGACATCTACATAATTACCAGTATCCAAATCTACCAAAAAAACACCGGGTGTAAGATTTGGGTTGTTCGCCGCCAAATTTTGCACGGCATTTTTTAAGGAGCTAATTTCCTGGGATAGGTATAGGCCCGAAGATGCAGTTGGGGGAGCTTGGGTAGGTTGTGGCTGCGATCGCGCCACATTACTATTAGATTGAGATACAGAAGTTGTACTGATGCGATTAGCTGGGTCTAATACTGACAACACCGTGCCCACAATTGCACCCATTCCAACACCCACAATCAACAACCGCACAACATACAATATGGTTTTGGCCATTGGCTTTAATCGCGTTTTCCGCGATGAACGCATGCCTCTTTTTGGCTTTTCCATCCGCACTGCTTTCACCATCACAGCACCTGGTCGAAAGGGAGGAATTTTCCCCTTTGCAGTAGGTATTGGTTTTACTGCTGTTGGCATGACTAATCCTGATTTTACCCTCCGTGTAGCACCAGGGGTTGGGGGGGGAGCAACGCGATTTTTGGAGCGTGCTAGTGCCGCTTCTCGTCCATTAGCAGCTTGCTGTTGGCTATTAGCTTTAACTTTCTTTTGCACCACTTTTTGAACTTTTTGTGGTTGGCGGCGATTTAGGGGTTGTCGCCGCGAGAAAGCTGTTAGTTCGTCACTTGACTCTGGCACAGTTACTCCTTGTGACCCACTTGACTGTTTTCTTGCAGACTCCCGACTGAAGAGGCTGGGGGGCGGGGGGCAGGGGGCAGAGGGGCTGGGGGGCGGGGGGCGGGGGGCAGAGGGGTAGAGGAGACAAGTGGAGAGATTTATTCAATAATTCTCCCTTGTCTCCCTTGTCTCCCTTGTCCCCCTTGTCTCCCTGCTCCCCTGCTCCCTGCCCCCTTTCCTCTTCTCTGACCCAAAACTTAATTTTTAAGCAATATTAATACTCAAATTCCACTTTGCCACTAAGTAGCATTTTTGTGTTTAGGCGTAGGTTGGGTTGAGGAACGAAACCCAACACCAACAATCTCTGATTTTGTTGGGTTTCACTTCGTTCAACCCAACCTACGAATATTTTATTTTTTCGGAGTAATAAAAGAGCGCTAAGTAGCATTTTTGTGTTTAGTTTAAGCCATATTAAATATTTTGGGGGGTGATTGCGTATATATTAGACGAATAATTACAAGTTTTCACCATCCCTCTGGTTTTTCAAAGCCCATTCTACCTGCTGCAAAATTCCTCGCAGCATGGCTACTTCTCCAGTTTTCAGGTGAGCGCGATTATATAGTTGACGAAATTTTCCCATGCGACTAGCTGCTGTATGGGGATATACATAACCAATTTTCAGTAATAGTGATTCTAATTGCTGGTAGTATCCTTCTACAACATCTAAGGATGCGAGTTCAGTTTGGGTTATGGTCTGAGTGTCAGATTGCTGGGCAGATTGTGACAATTCATAACAACAGATTGCCACGGCAGTAGCTAAATTCAAGGCTACATAATCTTGACTTGTGGGAATACCAACAAACCTTTGGGCATAATTTAATTCTTCATTGCTTAATCCCCGATCTTCTCTGCCAAAAATCAGTGCTGTGGGCTTTTCTGGTTCCTCCAGTAACCAGGGTAGTGCAGTGCGGGGGTTTTCTAAAGGTGTTTCTAAACTGCGAACGCGACCGGTGGTAGCGATCGCCCGTACACATCCATGCAATGCTTCTGGTAAGGTCGCCACAAATACAGCAGATTCTAAAATTTCCTGACCATGAACAGCCATCATCAAAGCTTCCGTTGAGAGCGGATCGCATTGGGGGTTCACTAATACTAAATGATATAGCCCGAAATTTTTCATTACCCTGGCGATCGCCCCGATATTTATCGGCCCAGCTGGTTCTACCAACACAATTCTTAATCCAGCCAAGCCCATTTTTTGCCTCCTGCGATCGTACCAGCGTTTCTGCTGAAGAGTTTTCTTGAAATCATTTTAGCTGTTTGACGCACCCGCCCCTAGAAGGGGTGGAATTTACCCACTTCTATGAGATGCTGATTGATGATTAGTGAGTTTTACCAATGTCTGTTGTTTCTGCCATCACTGTTACCGTTCCCGCCACAACTGCTAATTTGGGGCCTGGTTTTGATTGCATCGGTGCAGCTTTAAAGCTGTACAACGAGTTCAAGTTTACTCGCCTGGAAGAGGGTGGGCTAATTATTCATGTCACTGGTACAGAAGCTGAACGAGTCCAAACTGATGAGAGCAATCTGCTTTACCAAGCGTTTGTCAAATTTTATCAACATATAGAGCAAACGCCACCGACTGTGAAAATAGAGATTAAGTTAGGTGTCCCACTGGCGAGGGGTTTGGGTAGTTCGGCAACAGCAATTGTGGGCGGATTAGTTGCTGCCAATCAACTTGAGGGTGCTACTCTTTCTCAGTCGCAGGTGATGGAGTTAGCGATCGCAATGGAAGGACATCCTGATAATGTAGTACCAGCTTTGTTGGGAGGATGTCGTCTGGCTGCCACCAGTGGCACAGCTTGGGAAATTTGTGATGTTCCCTGGCATAAAGATATTGTCCCAGTTGTGGCTATTCCTAATTTTGAACTTTCCACTTCAGAGGCGCGGGGTGTTCTGCCAACTGAAGTGAGTCGCGCTGATGCGATTTTCAATACAGCACATTTGGGATTACTATTGCGCGGTTTAGAAACTGGTAACGGACAATGGTTAAAGACAGCTTTGCAAGATAAGTTGCATCAGCCCTATCGGAAAGCTTTGATTCCTGGTTATGATGCTGTCAACATCGCAGCCGTTAGTGCTGGTGCTTATGGTATGGTAATTAGTGGTGCGGGGCCGACACTGTTAGCTTTGGCGGATAAATTACACTCGGAGGCGGTGGAGGCGGCGATGTTAGCTGCTTGGCAAGAAGAAGGAATTACAGCCGAGGTGCGATCGCTTTCTCTCGATACCCAAGGCGCAAAAAGCTTTTAAGATTTTACTCAACACTTAAAACTCAGCACTTAAAACTCGATTTATGGAGCAAATTCAGGCTGAAATGTCGGCGCTTAACTCTCAAATTGAAATTCTTTTAGAAGAACGCGCTGCACTCACTATTAATAATGTCATCTCTAGCGAGAATGATTCACCCCAGGCAATGGTTGAAGCATATCGCCGTCAAGCCAGGGAAAATGCCCAATTATCAGTTGAACTCCAGGGTATTGATGCTGCGATCGCAGCTTTGGAAGTCCAGATCAAACAAAAACAAAATAAATTAGTGCGTTGGCAAGTTGAATCAAAAGAACTTACCCAACAGCAGCAGCTAGAAGAAGCAAAAGAAGTGGCACAGGTTCATGCTCAACGCATTAATCAACTGGCTGGGGAATTGGCAACAGAAGTCCGTTTTCTTAAGGCTTGTGCCAATGAACTAAGTCCAATGTATTGGCGGATTTATTACAAGCCCTTCATTACTGGGTTCAAGACAATCTCCGTTCCTTATGTCCGCTCTGAAGGGGAAGTGTGGACAATTGTCAACCGGATTGTTTAATTCTGTGAGTAATCCCTTAATAGTCATTGTCAGCCACACAAATTCCTTTACATTTAATACCGTTCGTAGCGGTGCGCTGACAATGAAAACAGAGAACTTTTTCGTTTTCTGTTTCTTGATTTATCTTTATCCTACTGCTTGCCTGTAAATTGTCGTTTTCTGTCTGGAGTTTTACAGTCATAAATCACACCAAATCTGCCAATATATCGGTTATCTCATCTTAACTCTTGGGAACAGCAGCACAGTTTAATGCCTGTTGCACCTGAACATTAGATTTATCTGTGATTAACTCAATTTTGCCGTCAGCATTGCGATGCCAACCTGTAGCTTGGACAAGAACCTCTGAGGATGGGGGCATTTGGGCTGTAACGGAGCTAGTTTTGCGGTATGCAGAGATATCGCGGATATCATACCAAGTGCGATCGCTCCTGACTTCCTGTGTTGGATTTTGCGGTATTCCACCTCGTCCCGTTGCGACAAAACTGCTGCCATTTGTACTAGAACAACCTGTAGCAATTTGCTGTGAGGAATCGACTAAGTTTACAGGTAATTCAACTAAACCGGAACTGGGATCAACCCCAATGTTGTTGATTTGAACGATGCCATTAACGCCAAATTCAGAACTAGCCGTGATGTCATTTTCAGGGGTTAAGCGATCGCGATACTTCAATCCAAAGATTCCCTGGGTGTTGATTTGAATATTGCCACCCCGCCCCTGTAAAGCATTAGCAATTATATCACTGTTTTCAAAGCCGACAATCACGGGTGCATTGATAGTGACATTGCCGCCATTCCCATTACCGCTTGCGGTGGCTGTAATTGAACTGTTGTGTTGCAAAATCAAGCTGTTGGCTTGCAAATAAAGATTCCCACCTTCTCCTGATCTGGTGGTGGCGGTGATGCGTCCTTGGCGATTCAAGTCAATGGTATCGGCATTCACCAACAAATTACCCGCATTTCCCGTTCCATCGTTTCTCACACCAACCACCCCGCCATCGATAATGTTGAGTTGCGGTGTCGTCAAGGTAACATTGCCCGATGCTCCACTGGGGACAGGGGGGAGATTATACAGACGTTGGAAAGCTTTATCGAAAATTATCACCGATGCATCGATCGAACTATAGTCTAAGAGACCGTTACCTTTCCCCTGTACCGTAATTGATTCAGAGGCATTCACAGTCAAACTGCCCCCATTGCCTTGCGCGGAAGCCGATGACGAGATGCGCCCACCCGCTTGGATATTGATACGTTGAGCATTAACCAAAACTTGTCCCGCATTACCAGTGACAACGCTAGCGGAAGCGATACCGCTGCGCTGCACTAATGTAGGTTCAGTGCCTTTGATCAACAATGTGCGATCAACGTTTGCCGTCACATTCCCAGCTTTTCCAGTGCTGAAGGCAAGTGCTGCGAAACCGCCCCCATTAAGCAGTGTCATGTCTCCCGATGTGATGGTAATCGCACCGCTTGCGCCTGCGCCAAAGGAGCGGGTTGTAATGTTGCTGTTCCGTCGGGTGAGGGGTGTGAACCCAATGATTGCCAGCGACTCCGTAGCGTTGATCTGCACGTCACTGCTGGCACCCTTTGCGTAGTTCTGGGTACGAATTTCCCCGCCTTGCTGCAAGCTGAGTCGGCGTGTGTCAATCTTAATGCTGCCACCGCCAAGCTCCCCCAACTGATTGATGCGTAACCCACTCACAATGGTTTCATTGGGCGTGCTGCCCTGAATGTTCACAGTATCAGTGGCTCGAACTTGAATCCCACCGCCTGGCAGGAGACCAAAGCTTTGAATCAACAGCGTCGATCCATCCGTCAAGCTAACATTTGCCCCCTGCACTTGGATGCGCCCGCCGCCAATGCCGCTGGCATCCAGCATCGATTGTTGCGCGAGTTGAACGTCTCGAAAGCTGGAGACACCGCTATAGTCGAAATCCCAGCCTTGGGCGCTGGCTGTCAGACCGACCTGCCCACTGGCGATCGCAGCTGTCGCTACCTGTCCTTGTTTTGCGGTCAGCGTCCCCCCTGTAAAGTTCAGGTTGCCACCAATTAAACCCAGGGTCTGACCCGGTTTCACTTGTAACCCCGTCGGTGTGGCACTGAAGGTTACAGGAACATTGGGATTAGCCGCAGTGAGTTGGTGTCCGTTACCTTGTACGGTAATGGGGGCAGGATTGCTGCCCATCTGCAAGCCGATCGGCACGCTAATCGTCAATATCGAGGGACTGGTCGGATTCACCGCACTAAACTCAGATCCATCGGAAAATTTGATGCTGTTTGCTGTGGTGCTAATAAACGAGCCACCAATATCCAACTTGGCATTTTGCCCAAATATAATGCCGCTAGGATTCATTAAAAACAAACTTACTGAGTTATTACTATTGATTGTGCGAATCAATCCATCAATATTGGAAACATTTCGACCTGTAACTCTGCTAAATATGGTTGTAATATTTGGTGTATTGGTTAAATCGAATGTTGCTGAACCACCAGTAGGTACAGAAAAATTACTGAAACTATAAAATAAATTATTACCTTTATTTATACCGTTAAGAATATTAAAATTATTACCATTTTGGTTGACAGTAGTGTTGGTAGTACCATCAGATGTCACCTGAGCGTTGGCGGAGCCACTCCAAGGGAGTATCGCTGGCATCGTCCCTAGAGTGAATAACCCAGTTGTGAATATAAGTAGAAAAGCGTAGACGCTTCGCGGCTTGTCGTTAGACATCGCTCTCATACCAAAAATTTCCCTTACCTGATTTCAAGTTATAGTTCCCGTTCAGGGCATTATTTATAACATCATTAACTTTTGGTAACAGCAGCACAGGTTCATGGTTGCTGCACCTGAGTAGGAGATTTATCTGCAATTAATTCAATTTTGCCGTCAGCCCGACGATGCCAGCACCGAACCTGTATTCACTCCACTGACATCTAATAGCGATCGCTCTCCTAGCTGAATATCGCCAAAGCTTTGGACATCGCCATATCCCAATGTATAACCCTGTGGGTTTGGTATCAAGTTGACTAATCCTCCACTGTTGACACTACCCAATTCAACTTGCCCTCCTTCGGCGATCAAGATTGCCCCATTGAGATTGAGGTCGCCACCTAGCAAAGCTAAGGTATTTCCCGGCTGTACGCCCAGTTTTGTAGCACTGGGAATCCGAGTCACAGGAATCAAACTCAGTCCTCCACCGGGGTTACGCAAGGAGTGTCCCGTACCTTCAACGTTGATGGGTGCGGGATTGCTGCCCAGTTGCAAACCAATGGGTACATTCATGGTTAATAATGGTGGTGTCGCTGAGTTGACGGCGCTAAACTCTCCGCCATCAGCAAACTTAATGCTGTTCGCCGTCGTTCTCACAAACGAGCCGCCAATATTTAACGAGGCATTTTTACCAAACACAATCCCCGCCGGATTCATCAAAAACAAACTTACCGGATTACTACTATTAAGTGTGCGAATCAACCCATCAATATTGGAAACATTTTCACCTGTAACTCGGCTAAATATGGTTGTAATATTTGGTGTATTAGTTAAATCAAAAGTCGCTGAACTACTTGTAGATACAGAGAAATTACTGAAGCTATGAAATAAATTATTACCTTTATTTATCCCGTTAAGAATATTAAAATTATTACCACTTTGGTTGACAATGGTGTTAGTTGTACCATCAGATGTTACCTGAGCGTTGGCGGAGCCACTCCAAGGGAGTATCGCTCTTAACATCATTCCCGGAGTTAATAACCCAATTGTGAATATAAATAGAAAGGGTAATACTTTCATCACCAACAACTTCCTTGAACGAATGTAAAGTTAGTGTTCCCTGAATGGTATTGTTGATAACATCATTAATTTTTAGAAACAGCAGCACAGGTTAATGTTTGTTGCATCTGAGCAGGAAATTTATCTGCAACTAACTCAATTTTTCCTTGGGCGTTGCGATGCCAGGAAGTAGCTTGGACAAGAGTTGCTTTTGGTGCGGGTATTTGTGCTGTCGCTTTCTCTGTTTGGCGGTATGCAGAGATATCACGGGTGTCAGACCAAGGGCGATCGTTCGCCACTTGTTGATGAGGATTTTGCGGTACTCCGCCTCTTCCCGTGGCGACAAATCGACTGCCTTGATTTGCTGAACAGCCACTAGCTATTTGCTGCGATGGATCGCTTAGATTCGCTGGTAGTTCTACTAAACCAGAACTGGGGTCAACTCCAAAATTATTGATATCGACTGTTCCGTTTACGCCAAATTGGGAACTGGCGGTGATGTCACTATTCGGGGTAAGTTGAGGACGGTAAGCTAGTCCAAAGATGCCTTCAGTCGTGATTTGAATATTGCCGCCATCCCCTTGGACTGCGTTGGCGATGATATCGCTGTTTTCCAGTCCAATCAGAAAGGGAGCATTAATCGTAATGTTACCGCCGTTGCCTATACCACTGGCGTCTGCTGATATCTGACTACCCCGTCGGATCAGCAGAGTATCTCGAACTTGCAGGTTGATATTACCACCTTCCCCAGACTTTGTAGAGGCGGTAATGCTGCCACCATTGTTGAGGAAAATAGAGTTAGCGTTGATGCGTAACGCTCCAGCATTACCGCTTCCCTCATTCTGGACATTGACTAATGCACCATCTGTGACGCTTAATTTACCTGTATTAATTGTCAGGCTGCCAGAGTCTCCAGTCGGTGCGGGTGGAAGTCGCAACCGTAAGCGTAGCGGTTCATCTAGGATAATGCCAGAGGAGCCAATCCGACTAGGATTGCGAGAACCTGGTATAGTACCCCTGACCTCAATAGAGTCAGTAGCATTAATAACCAAATTACCGCCTTTGCCACTTCCAGTGATCGAGGAATCAATTGTGCCCCCATTGCTCATGAGCAGTTTTTTAGTATTAATTGTGACACTACCAGCGTTACCAGTAAACAGAGACGGTGAACTGATCGAACTAGGGATAAATGCTCCTGGTCTAAATCCACTTAACTCTACAAGGTCAGTTGCCTTGATTGCGACGTTTCCAGCATTACCAGTACCGAGGCTTGCAGATGAAATGCTTCCTCCATTCAGAAGTGTTAACTCTCTGGTTGATATATTGACATCCCCTCCATAACCAGAACTATAGGTTGTGGTATCAATACCACTAGAATTAGAAATTGGTGAAAAGCCCAGCAATTTCAATGAATCAGTCGTTTCTATAGCGATCGTGCCAGAGGCTCCAGAACCATACGTTGCGGAACTGATGGTTCCTCCCGCTTCAAGTACCAACTGTCTAGTTGTAATTGTAATATCTCCAAGATTACCAGCACCCAAAGTTTCATTTCGCACACCGCTATTTATATTAGTTCTATTGGGATCGACTCCAATCACCTCAAGCGATTCGGAAGCTCGGATGTTGATACCTCCAGAGGGTTGCACTCCCAGATTTTGGATCAGAGCAAGTGACCCATCAATAAAACTTACGTGCGCTCCCTGGATTTGGATTGCTCCTCCACCAAAACCACTGGCATCAGCTAAGGCTTGTTGTGAGAAGCTAATATCCCGAAAACTCTGCACACGATCATAGCCAAATGTCCAGCCCTGATTTCCGGGGTTCAAGCTGACTATCCCCCAAGCAACAGCCCCTAGCTCAATTCGTCCGCTAATAGCCTGTAAAGTACCTCCGATTAAATTTATATCCCCACCAATCAGGGCTAGGGTCTTTCCTGGCTTTACTTCTAGCTGTAGTCCTGTGAGATGAGTTTGTGGATTAATAGGTGAGCCACTATTCAAAGGATTTAGCTTTGTCAAGTTGTGTCCTGTACCGTCAACTTTAATAGCCTCTGGATTTGTCCCCATCTGTAAGCCGATTGGCACACTCATGGTTAACAACGGTGTCCCCGTCGGATTTACTGCACTAAACTCAGTGCCATCAGCAAACTTGATACTATTCGCCGTCGTCCCCACAAACGACCCACCAATATTCAACGCCGCATTTTGACCAAAAACAATCCCCGCCGGATTCATTAAAAATAAACTTACTGGGTTATTACTATTTATAGTTTGAATTAATCCATCAATATTAGAAACCTTCCCACCTGTCACCCGACTAAATATAGTAGAAATATTTGGCGTGTTTATTAAATCAAAAGTCGCTGAAGTACCCGTAGGCACAGAGAAATTACTGAAGCTATGAAATAAATTGCTACCTTTTTCACTCCCATTAAGAATCGTGAAATTATTACCGTTTGGGTTGACAGTGGTGTTAGTTGTACCATCGGATGTTACCTGAGCGTTCGCGGAGCGACTCCAAAGGAGTATCGCCGATGACATAATCCCTGGAGTTAATAACCCAGTTGTTAATATCAATAGAAAGGTTACAACTTTCATCACCAAAAACTTCCTTTACCTGATTTGAAGTTATAGTTCCCATCCAGGGCATGATTGATAACATCATTAACTCCGCTTTTCGGTCAGAATACCTTTCCTGTATTCTGACTTTGTTAGCGGATAGCTAGGGTTTAGCCCCTCCTGAATTCTGTTCGATAAATTTTAGGATTTACACACGGGTTAGTCTGTAGGGCATTTCCTCCTTTACTGAAGGATTGTAAAGACGTCTAGCAAAAGAAACATATTTATTATAACTTGATAACTATAGGACTATTTACTTGCTTACCGCATTACACATGGTTAATACCCTACCCAAGCCAGAAATTAAAACCCCCAGCAAAGAAACTGTACTCACCCCCCGGTTTTACACTACAGATTTTGAAACTGCCGCCAACCTGGATTTGTCTGCCCAGGAGACGGAGTTAAAGGCAATGCTGGCAGAAATGCGGACAGACTACAACCGTCATCATTTTGTTCGGGATGAGGTGTTTAACCAGTCTTGGGAACACATTGAGGGTGAAGCAAGACAAGCATTTATTGAGTATTTGGAACGCTCTTGCATTTCTGAGTTTTCCGGCTTTTTGCTATTCAAAGAACTATCCCGCAAGCTGAAAAATCGCAGTCCAGTGCTAGCGGAAATATTTCAACTGATGGCGCGTGATGAAGCTCGTCATGCCGGATTTCTCAACAAAGCAATGGGCGATTTTAAACTCTCCCTGGATTTAGGCAATGTTACTAAAACCCGCACCTATACGTTTTTCCCAATTGAGTGGGTACTTTACACCGTTTACTTATCAGAAAAAATCGGGTATTGGCGTTACATTATTATCTACAGACATCTAGAAAAGTACCCAGAAAACCAGTTTTATCCCATCTTCCAATATTTTGAGAGTTGGTGTCAGGACGAAAACCGTCACGGGGATATATTCAAGGCGCTTTTACGTTCTCAACCGCAACTGTGGAACAACTGGAAAGCTAGGTTGTGGAGTCGCTTTTTCTTGTTATCGGTATTTGCTACCCACACTTTGACAGTTCATGAACGGGCTGGTTTTTACACATCATTGGGACTTGATGCGACGGAATTTGATTGCGAAGTTGTTCGTAACACCAATGAAACTGCGGGCCGGGCTTTTCCTGTGATGTTGAATACCGAACATCCCCAGTTTTTCCCACGCCTGCAACGCTGTGCGGGTTACAACATGAAAATTGCAGAGATTGAAAGCAGTTCTATACCCAAAGTTGTGAAGGTGATTCGCAAACTACCTTTGATTGCAGCAATTGTTTGGAATCTACTGTTGGTTTACCTGATTAAACCCGTTGATGCTGAGGCTTTGCGGCAAACCGTGCGTTAGATTTGGCACTTACTGCTGTAAACTACGCATTCCATGATTCCACAAAATGTGTAGTTTACCTCTGTAGGCTTTTATTCTGCTTCTGCCTTGATTGACTGAAAAAATGAGACTTGATTCAGATTTTTTCCAGCCGGGCGATCGCATTATAATCGGGAACCCCTTCTAGCGATCGCTTACTTTTATCTATTAGCACATTCCCTTCTGGCCAATGGACTTGCAAGTTTCCTGACTGAATTGGCGCGATATAGACTTGACAAGGCAACTCACCTAACTCATTCTTGAGAATTACCTTATCCCCATCTTTTAAATCCAACAGTGCCGCGTCACCAGCATTTATTAGCACTGCCTCTCGCACCGCCCCAGTAATTGCATCCTTACGCTCCTGTACCATACTATTAAATTGCTTGCCTCGGCGCGTTGCTACTAAGAAATAACCTTCTGGTAATTCCCTTTGGCGTGGCAATAATACGCCAAAGTGTGCTTTTCCATCGGCTGTAGGGAAGTTCCAACCAAAGCACAAATGTGACCCGCCATACTGAAATTGATCGCCAGCTTGCTGTAAGTGTTGAATACCAGCATATTGGGGGACAACTTGAGCAATTTCTTGACGGATAGCAGCTGTGTCAGCAAAAGCCAGCTTATCTGCCAAATCTGGTTGCACGCGCCTTGCCAATTCTAGAAAAACTTCCCATTCTGGACGCGCTTCTTTGATGCGCGGCCCCGGAATTTCTGGACTGAAAATTACCCGGCGTTCGGTGTTAGTTTCTGTGACTCCCCCCGGTATTTCGTAGCGAGTCGTCGCAGGTAAAAGCACCACAGTATCAGCCGATTCCACCAACATTTGGCTGGAGAGAACAATATCTATATGTACCCGCAACGGTATTTTCTTCAGCGCCGCTTCCACATAATCTGGTTCTGGCAGCACTTCTAAAAAATTTCCTCCCACAGAAACCAACACATCTAATTCCCCCTGATATGCGGCGTTAATCATTTCTGGAGCAATTAAACCTTTACTTGCTGGCACTTCAAAGCCCCAATGCTGACTCAATTGGGCAGCATTTTCTGGGGTGATGGGTTTACCACCAGGAAATACTGTCGCATAACATCCCATCTCTGCACCACCTTGCACCCCAGAATGGCCGCGAATTGGCATTAAACCGCAGCCTTCCCGACCGACAAAACCTTTGGTGAGAGCTAAGTTGATGATACTTCGCACATTATCTTCACCGCATTCATGTTGGGTAATGCCCATACTCCAAACAAATACGGCTTTGTTGGCTTCTTTGACCATTTTGGCAAAAGCGTACATTTGCTCACGGGATGTACCAGAAAGCCGCTCTAATTCTTCCCAAGATTGACTTTCTAAAGATGTTTTGAGTTCGGCAAAGCCAACTGTGTGTAAATCTATAAATGATTGGTCTACCCAGTTGTTAGCAATTATATGTTTAATTGTGCCATTCAAAAATGCTATATCCCCGCCCATATTGATTAAGAAGAAGTCTTCGGCAAACTTTGTACCGAAAACGGCACTTTCCACAATTGAGGGAACCCAGTAGCGCTCCATTCCTGGTTCGCGGTAAGTGTTAACAACTACAATTTTTGTGCCAGCTTTTTTGGCGTAATGGAGATACTTAACGGTTACTGGCTGATTATTGGCAACGTTGGAACCAATGAAGACTAATAAATCAGTACCAATCCAGTCTTTATAAGAACAGGTGGTGGCCCCTGCACCCAGAGCAGCTTTCAGTCCTGCCGTACTGGGAGAATGGCAGATGCGGGCAGCGTTATCAATATTATTGCTTCCCATTGCCCGCACAGCTTTTTGGGTGGCATAATAAGTTTCGTTGACAGTTCCACGACTGGTAATATAAAAACTGAGGCGGTCTGGTGTAGTAGCGCGGATGCGATCGCTAATTACCCCTAAAGCTTCATCCCAGCTAATCCGGCGAAAGCCTTTTTCTCCTCGTTGACGCATCATCGGAAAAGGAAGTCTTCCCAAGTCGCGTAATTGGGCACTTTTGTGCTTTTGTAACTGCGAGACATCCTCCAATAGCACAGGGTCAAAAGCTGGCATAGTATTCATCCGCAACAGCCGCAACCGGACATTGCAGAGATGGATACCATCTAAAGTCCAATCCTTCATCCCGGTTGTTCCGAGAGCGCAACCATCGCAAACACCTTTATCAAGAATATTCCACGCATAAGGTAGTTTGTCACGAGACAGCCAGATTGCCCGAAAAACCTCCCAGTAGTTGTTGGGGTACTGTTCGCCAATGCCGAAAGGTTTCCAACTTGCCCAGTGCTGGGGTGTCCAATATTTCTTGGGTTTAGGCAACATACGCCAAAATATAGTGTATTTCTTTAAGGCTACCGTTTTAAGTAACGCGATGTGCAACTTATTCTTAGAACCCCGCTTCCATTCCTCTCCTCCACTCCTGAGAGGCTTTGATTCTTGCTCCCCAACGCTACAAGGGTTGGGGTTGGGGGTTAGGTTTGAGAGAAAGTTGCACACGGCGTTAAGTAGCAAAATGAGTAGCAAAGTGGCTTGCTTGCACTCACCATTCAACAAGTTTTAGCAGGGTAGCAGAAATTTTTAATGGATACTCAATCTTCTAAGTAAGTCGGTAGAAATAAACCAAATTATGTTGCGAAACGTAAACAGGCTTAAAGTCCTTACTAATGACCAATACTTCGACTACGCGGTTCCTGAGCGTAGTCGTTCGCGCAGCGTCTCGTAGAGAAGGGCAGTACAAGTGACCAATGACAAAGGACAGCCCTAAGCTATTATTAAATTTAATAACTAATTAGTTATTAAAAAATATTATACCGATTATTAAATCTCCCTATGCCAAAAACTAAGCCACCCAAGTCCGATCCAGCTGTTCTCGTGGCAGTTGCTGAATACTTCAAGGTTTTATCAGAGGCAAGTCGGCTACAGATTTTGGCCTGTCTAAAATCAGGCCCAATGAATGTTATGGAAATTGCCGAGGTTACTAGCTTAGGTCAAGCAAATCTATCTAAGCATCTGAAAGTGTTAACTCAAGCAGGAATTTTATCTCGTCAGCCCAAAGGCACGAGTGCCTATTACGAGATTGCCGAGCCAATGATTTTTGAGCTTTGTGAGTTAGCATGCGATCGCATTAGTGAGCGCGTGCAACAGCAAGCTGAAAGCCTGAAAGTCTTGCGAAGCAAAACAGCAGTTTTTTGAATGGGTAAAATCCTTTCCTAGCTGCTGGTAGTTAGGGGCACAACGATCGTTAATTGGTGTCAACTTAAGAGCAAACGCTTATCCCACAGGCGTTTTACCCCACCCCTTAATCCCCTCCCCGTGAACGGGGAGGGGAGATTTTGTCGCTAGACAAAAGCGGGGTGGGGTTGCGAGGGGATAATTAGTAATTGAGTGGACTTGGTATAACGCCATTGCAACGATTTCACGTTAAGTTGACACCTATGAACGATCGTTGTGCCCCTACAAATGATTCATATTTCTTCTAATCATTCAGCCGTTTAATCTTCATCAAGGGCTGGGAAAGCTTCTTCAAGCTGCCACAACTTATCTTTGTTTTCGACAAACCAAATACGAGTTTCGGGAGTTAATTTACTCCAAATGACTTCAACAGGGATGTGAGGAGATGCATATTGGTACTGCTGACCAAGTGATTTGAGATTGTCTGCCACATCATGGGGAATTCCGAATTGTTCCCAGTCAACTGTTATATGTCTTCCCGAAACTCCGGCTGTGGGGTCGAAAATCAATTGTGCTGATCTGACTAAATCAGCAAAGTGTTTCGGTTTAAGTTTGGTGATCTCTTGAATTTGGAGTGATTCGTTATGCTCTTGAGACATTATCGCCGCAGTGGTAAAGATTAGTGGTGTTTGAACTTACTGGCAGAGATTTTGATCCCAATATTTTTACTTTAGCGCAGAGCCGCTAACTTGATCGTGATTTAATCAGACACTGAATTTTCAGACCATCTAGAAAGAAACAATGCGATAGCTGTGCCAACGTCAAGGAAGAATGTAATCGTAGCTGTATAATTTGCATCCCAATTTTACCAAAAGACATAGTACTGATACAAAAACCCTCTACAAACCTCTTTCCTTTGCGGTTCGTTATTTCATTCTCCGTTTAAGTCCAAATACCATATAAAAATAAACTTGCACATTTGAGATGCTCCCAATTACTAAGCCGCACCACGCAAGTAAGTATGGCTACGCCATGCGCGAACACGAATCAAAGCGAATTCCTTTAAGACACAAAACTATTGCTATAGGACTCTTATTTGATTTTTGAACAAATTAAGTACCAATAGAAAAGGCTTATTTCCTACTCCCCACTACTTCGGCTTACCTCGGCTTCGCCCTTCGGCTACGCTCAGGACAGGCTCGGCACAAGTCGCTCAGTACAAGTCTCTATTCCCTACTCCCACCCTACGCAAATCGGTTCAATAATCAAAGCGGATTACTATATATCTATTGCAGTTTAGCTGAGGTCAATGCCAAAATATAAATACATCTTTTTAAATCAAAAAATAGGACAAAATCATGAGTTTGAGTGTGCAAGTACTAGAATTATCTGGAATTTTAGATGGTGTTAGAGGTAATGAACTACGTCGTGAAGTTAACGACCTTATGGCAAACGGAGCCGATATCTTGTTGCTTGACCTGAAAGAAGTAAAGTTTATCGATAGCTCTGGTTTAGGTGCTTTAGTATCAGCGATGCAAACGACGCGAAATGCTAATGGTAAACTTTTTGTTTGTTCGATCAGCGATCAAGTCAGGATGTTGTTTGAACTGACTAAAATGGATAGAGTTTTTAAAACTTTTGCCGACCAAGATGAATTCAATCGCCAAGTATTGGCAATACAGTAAGCTGCTAGACAATACCAAATTTTAAGGTGCATATTTGACTATACTAACCAAAGTTAACTTTTACTAAAGATAAGTCATCATCAAGATTATCTTGAGCATTTAAAGTGAGAATGTTCGCTAATAGTTTATCTAGGTTGCAGGTATCTTTCTGACTATATTTGGTTAGTAAGTCAATGAAAGCATCAATACCCCAAATTTTACCGTCTGATTGATTAATTTCATAAGCACCATCACTAAAAATGTATAAAGTGCTGTTTTGTTCAACCTCAAAAGCAGCATCTTCAAATTGGACATCAGGTAAAAAGCCAATTGGTAAATTTAAAGAACTTAGCTGTTTAACTTCAATGCTGTTCGTAGAGGCATTAGATAATAATAAACCCGGTGGATGTCCGGCGTTGGCATAAATGAGTTGACGTTTAAGGCGGTGATAAACTCCATACCAGATTGTGAAGTATTTATCACCGTGCTTGCTCATTTGGAAGGCGTGATTGAGGGCTTTTAAGACTTCACTGGGTTGACAAAAGTTAGTGTTTGGTAGAGATTGCGATCGCAAAACATTCAGCACGGATACAGATAGGAGGGCTGAACCCACCCCATGACCTGATACATCCAACAAATAAATTGCCAAATTATCCTCGTCAATCCAATGATGGTCGAAGCAATCGCCTCCTAGCTGCGCTGAGGGAATAAACAGATTTTCTGTAGTTACTGATCCTACAAGTGGTGAGGGTAAAAGCGATCGCACATAAGCAGCTGCTTCAGATAATTCTGCTTCCAAAATTTGCTTTTGGGTTTGCAAATCCTGATTGAGTGTCTCTAAAGCTTGCTTTTGACTTTGTAAATCCTGATTTAGCTGATGTAATCTTAGTCCTGCTCTTACCCGTGCTTTCAATTCATTCATCTCTATTGGTTTAGAGATAAACTCATCTGCTCCAGCGTCAAGTCCCCTAACTCTATCTTCCTCCTCTCCTCTTGCTGCTCCCCTAGCCGTCAATAGAATAAAAAACGTAGTTGCCAAGTCTGGATCTGTTCTAATTCGCCGACACACTTCTAGCCCATCTACCTGTGACATCATCCAGTCACAGATAATTAGAGCAGGATGTAGTAGTTGTGCTTGTTTCATTCCTTCTTCGCCATTACTGGCTACAGTAGTCTCATAACCCTGCTTTTGGAGTGTGCTTTTCAGTATTGCTCGCACTGTCGGGTCATCGTCAATAACCAGAATTTTAAACATAAATTACAGTGTTATAAGTAAGATGATAAGTAAATAGCTGCTTTATTTAAGTTATATGCAATTTAGTTTTTAATGTATAGTAAAAATACTCAAATTAATCAACTAATTAGCGAATATGATGATTTAAAAATATTTTATTAGTTAAGAAGTGAATAATAAAATTTATCTCAAAGTCAACACAGACCTTAAAGCTTCACCTCAAGTTTTATCTTGGTTCGAGCAGATGAATCAACCACCTATTCCCGATAAACAAATATGGTGGCAATGTCAAACATTGATGATAGAAGGCTTCACTAATATTGTTGAACATGCCCACAAAAAGTTACCTATTGAAACTCCTATTGAGATGGAAGCTGTACGGTCAAATAAATACATAGAAATTCGCATCTGGTCTAAAGGTGAACCCTTTGACTTAGAACAGCAATTGCAGCAAATATCTGAATTTGAGGAGAACGATCAAGAGCGTGGGCGTGGTTTAAAAATTATGTCTACTATTGCCGACAAGTTGAGTTATGAACGGACGGTAGATAATCGTTACTGTTTATTTATTAGTAAATCTTATTAAATATACCTATGATAGGGTTGGTTGCAGCCCAGATCCCCGACTTCTTCAAGAAGTCGGGGATCTAAATCCATCTTAATTAAGTGACACTTTTAACTCCAAACTCCTAATTTCTAATTAAAAATTCTTGGATGCGTTTGACAAATTCTTCTAACTCTAAGATTAAGTTAGTAGTACCTCTGCGCTCTTGATTGTAAGCTAGTTTTTCTAATTTTTCTGCTGCTAAATACATGGTTGTAACTCCTATATTGGCACTAGCACCCTTAATTTGATGGGTTTGGAGCGCCAGTTGCTCAAAGTCATAGGCTGCGATCGCTATTTTAATTACCTCTATACGAGGTTGAATATCTTCAATAAATATTTGCAGTAGTTCCAATTCAAATTCTGGGTTGTTTTCTGAGAGTTGATGCAAGCGTTCCCAATCAATTGGCAGGTAAACTGAATCTACATCTGTTGTCGAAAGTGTCTGTTCCCAGACATCTGTTTCTTTTGCTCTGAGTATCACACTTCCCCAATGCTCTAACATCGCCGCCAAATTTTCTTTGATTACCGGCTTGCTCAGATAGTCGTCCATTCCGGCATCCAAACACATTTGTCTATCTTCTTTCATCGCATTGGCTGTCATCGCAATTACTACAGGACGACAACCACTTGCAAAGCTGCTTTCTTGCCAACGATGAATTTCTTTTGTGGTTTCTAAACCATCGAGAACTGGCATTTGGCAATCCATCAAAATTAAATCGTAGGGAATTTTTTCTAATAGCTGCAACGCTTCTTTGCCATTACCAGCGACATCAGCACTGTAACCCAGGTTTTGGAGTTGCTTCAAGGCTATTTTCTGATTCACCAGATTATCCTCAGTTAAAAGAATTCTTAATTTATGGAAGTCAGGAGCCAGGAAACAGGAGCTAGGAAAATCATAATTACCATTGTTATCATAATTTTTCACTTCTGACTCCTGAATTATGTTAGCGGTAGCTGGGCGTTTAGCCCGTCCTGAATTCTGACTCCTAAATTCTGTTAGCGGGGCGTTTAGCTCGTCCTGACTCCCCACTCCCTCTGGAATAACAGAAGCGACAATCGTAAAGTAAAATGTGCTACCTGCATTAAGTTCACTTTCAACCCAAATTCTACCGCCCATTAACTCGCACAGTTGCTTGCAGATGGCAAGACCTAGACCAGTACCGCCATACTGTCGAGTAATTGAGGAGTTAACTTGACTGAAAGCTTTAAATAAACGTTCAAGGCGATCGCGTGGAATTCCGATGCCTGTATCTTTAACACTAAACTGAATTTCGTAACTATTTACAGCAGAAGAATAATTAATATCACTATTCTGGCGAATTATAACTGAAACTTCTATACTTCCAATTTCAGTAAATTTAATAGCATTACTGAGTAAATTAATCAAGACTTGGCGCAGTCGGGTGATATCTCCCACAATCGTAGTATTAAGTTTAGGAGTATCTAAAAATGTGAGTTTTAAACCTTTTTCTTTAGCTTGAGGCGCAAGCATATAAATAGCCTCATTAATACAATTTTCTAAAGCAAAAGGTTCCTCTTCTAGTTCCAAGTTGCCCGATTGTATTTTAGAGAAGTCAAGAAAATCGTTAATAATTTTGAGTAAGGAATTTCCGCTAGTGTAAATGATTTCAATAAAGTCTTGCTGTTCAGCACTCAATACAGTATCTAGCAACAAACTGGCCATACCAGTTACCGATGCAATCGGAGTCCGAACTTCATGGCTAATCATTGCTAAGAATTCCTGTTTAGCTAGTTCTGCCTGCTTTCGTTCAGTCATGTCTCGCAAAATGTAAACATAACCTTGAAAATGTTCAATTTCTGTCTTAACTATTGAGGATGAAAAAGCTACAGGAATTGTTTTACCCCTTTGGGTATAACAAACGGTTTCTACCTCTTTTACTAAAAGATTTATATCTGAGTTTTGGGATATATCAATACTTTTAATATCGTCAATCAGTAGTGGATAGTTATGGACTTCTCTGATAACTTTGGTGATAGGTTGACCGATGAGTTCTGTTTCATCATATTGCAATAAAATTTGTGCTGCATAATTAATTTTTTTTATCTTACCTGACAGTGTTGTCACTAATAAGGCATCTGCCATCGATGTCACAATTTGGTCAATATATTGTTTAGAAGCTTTTAAATTACGTAACAAAAGATTTGCTTCATTTGCACCTTGGAACAAAGATTGCTCAAGAACCATTCGTTCTGTCGCGTCTTCAACAACGATAACTATCGGATTGCTAGAATCGTCTTCTTGGATATTATTCGTAATCCGAATATCAATATACAAAGGAGAATCAGTATCTTGCGATCGCCTAATTCCCTTTAATTCAAAATTATCTTGTTCCCCCTGTCGAATTGCATCAAAAATATCTTCAAGTCCCTCTAATTCGGGAAAACAAATCCGAACATCTTGACCGAGTTTCACTTCATAACCAATATCGACAAAATGATTTAGTTCCAGAGACATCTCTATAATCTGGAAGTTTTCATCAATTATCAAATATTGAATACCACATACAGACAATAATTTTGTAAATAATGAGTTCATCTTGCTAAATTAAACGAGTGGCTAAAGTTTGAAATATTTTATCAACATTATTACCAGTTTTAGCTGAAGTTATATATGTGTTTAATATATTACTTTGCTCGGAAAATTGATATGTTTCTCGGATATTTTCTAAATATTCGGCTGCGATCATATCTGATTTATTCAGTGCAACAATAATATAGCTTTGAGGATTAACAGCTAAAAAAGTTTGAATATGCTCCCGGATATGATTGAGTGTTTCTGGTTGTGTTACATCACCAACTATCACAGCACCTCTAGAACCTTGAAAATAATTCTTAGCAACTGCCTTAAACTTATTACTGCCTTCAATATCCCAAATCATTAGTTGTAAATCTTGTCTGCCAGATAGGTCTTTTTCAGGAAGACTAACTAATTTACGAGAAATTTTAACTCCTACCGTTGAAAGGTATTCGTCACTAAATTTACACTCTACAAATTGGCGAATTAAACTAGTCTTACCAACACCAAAATCACCAAATAAACATATTTTTTTAGAAAGTGTAGACATAGTTGGTAAAAAGTAGAAAATCTTTTATCCGAATCATTATTACGATCAAATTAAAATTAATTATTCAGGACTTACGCAAAACTTTAGCCAAAATCCTAATTTTTAGGTAGGGGCAATTCATGAATTGCCCCTACAGCACGTAGTTTTGCGTAAGTCCTATTATTTATCGGTTCTAGAGTGACACAGCGACTTAACCATGAGGGTTGAGTTGCATCAATTCCTGGTGGTAAATTTGTTTTACCAATGACCTGTAAACGAGATGGCTCGACACCTAATTTAATCAGTGCTTGTTGTACAGCTTTTGCTCGCGCCAGTGCCAATTTTTGGGATGTATTTGTATTCGCATCAGTCCGGTCATAACTATAACCCATGATTTTTAAATGTTTATTTGGGTGCTGATTGAGAAAAAACTTTACCCGTTGAACTTTGTGTTTTAAGTCCGCTTTCATTAAACTCGCTGAGTCTGGTTGAAAGTAAAATCGAACTTCAATCTGAGGAGGTTGTACTCGCACCGCGCTAGATACGGATTTTACGCCTGGAATTTTGTCAAATGCGTTAGTAATAATCTGAGCATCTGCAATCCGGTTGACACTACCTTCAACAGCTACTTTACCAGTGATGTATTGAGCGGAAATCGCTATACCTTCAGTCTGATTTAAAACTGTTGTAACTCGTTTGACTTCAGCAGCAGCTAACACAGGATCTGCTGGTACTTCTACTAATAAAATTTGATTGTCAATCAACCAATTTGGAGAAGTTATCTTGACAATTTGCTCGGCTTTCTGGCGAAGAGGCTGATTAGGTAATCGTCCTGTTAATTTTAATTTATTGTGTTCTACTTGTACGGCAAGTCGATACACGGCTAGTTCTGGAGCAGAAGTAAGAGCCAACGAAGTTTGATTTTCAATGGAACGGATAACTCCACTATGGTATTGCCAAATGCCCCAAGGAATGAAAATAGTGCTGACAACTATTAAGCCTAATAGCAATAGGGGTGATAATTTATTTTTCTTTTTCTCCTGAGTATCTATATTTTTCAGTTCTTCCAGAAGTATATTAACTTCAATAGGAATTAAATCTGGATCGCCGTCAAATTTTTCAATTAAATCACCATGTTCTTTAATGATTGTGCTGAATAATTGCCGCATTTTTAAAATAAATTTTTTGCTTGGCTCTCCTTGGACAACGATGGCTAAATAACAGTATCCTGCAACTTCTAAAATAATTTTAGATGTGCCATATTCAATTGCATCTAATTCTGTCACGCTTCCAGATTGATTGATGCAATCATTGGCAAAGCTGCGAATTGCTGTCAGCATTCCTGCTAGCATTTCAGCCTCTAGCTGTTCTACATCAGAGCGCTGAATATCTGAGATAACTAAACCAGATGCTTTATGAATTAAAAAAATGCCTTTAATTGTAAATGGTAAAGCTTCTTTAAGAATTAATTCTGCTTCTGAAACTCCCTGTAGCTTGGCACGAATTTTACGTTTGATGCCTTCAATGCTGAGGGTTTCTTCAACTTGTCGGTTAATAGCACGGATTGTCTCTGCCATATATTTGGCTATGGTACTGCCAATAATTGGGTAGAGTGCATCCACAACAATATTCTGTTCAATTTCAATTTGCTTTTTTATCGCTCGTCCCATTGCAGGAGCGATCGCGTCTGAAACTTCCTTTGGGTCAATAATAATCTGCTGGGAGATAGCTAGGGGAATAGCAGGTGCGATCGCAGCACTCATACTACTTTTATCCTGTTCAGTGCGACTACGGATAGTCTGATCGATTATAGGAGCAATTATTTGTACAATTTCCTCTCTTGACTCTGCGATCGTCAGCCTTAAAAGCTCAGAAATCCACGGTAGGAGTAGATTTATTAGCTCTTTAGGGTCGTAAATTTGATTCTCTATTTTTGTTAACTTTTGTTCAAGTTTAGCTGTAATATTGTTTATTTCTGCTAGTTCATATCCGACCAATATCTCTCGTAGTTTTTGCAATGCATCCTCTGAGTCTGAGTTGTCTAAATTATTCTCAAAGGTGGCAATCATTTCAACAGGTTTTTCTAATTCTTCTCTAATAACTTGCGATGTAATAGGTAGATTTTGAGGAGAAGTCAAAGCAGATTCTAAATAAGCCTCACATGCTTCCCAAGGAACTGGAGTGAGTTGCAATAATTCAATCTCTTCTGTAATATCCTCATTAATATTATCAGTTTCTGATGGTGATAAAGAAAAAGATTGCTCAGGTGGTGATTCGATAATTTTGAGTTCGACTAGTAGATTCAATAAATTGTCAAGCTGTACAGTTTTTTCTGGTTTTAACTCAACAGATTGAGAAATCGAATTTTCCACCTGAGTCATACTTTTAAGAATGGGGAATGGGGAACTTGTACTGAGCGCAGTCGAAGTATGGGGAGTGGGGAATGGGGAATGGGGAGTTATTATTTTTTCCCTGCTCCCTCATCTCCCTCATCTCTCCTTACCTTCTACCTTAATTACGAATGTAATTCTGCTGAACTTTTGGAGTGAGTTAACACTTTTGACAACTTTGTAGTTTCTAGAAGCGGTACAGCACTATAGTCGTTGTTGTGTTCATCGACTGCTTCTCGTAATTTAGGAATTAATTCATTTTCTTTCAGACGCATTCCCAAGGCAAATAAAGTTTCAGCCATATCGTCTTTAGAAACCTTAGTGTCTGTCAACTGTGAGAAGCGTCGATCTATTTCTTCTAAGATCAGATCGCGTAATGCCGTAACATCATCTTGTAATTGGACTTTGGTTTTAAAGATTTCATCTCGAATTGAGGTAGTTTGACTATCTAAGGTTTCATCAAGTGACTGAACGCTGCTAGAGAACTTTTTATTGAGTCTATCAACTTGTTGCCGTAAGTCAACAGTTTCTTCTTGAGTGGCCAGGTTGAGTGATTTCAGCTTTTTATCTAATGCCTCAAACCCAGCTTTTAGTTCAGCCGAAAAGTTGGACTTGAGTTGATCGACATGCGATCGCATCTGTTGTTGCAGGAGAGATATATCTGACTCCAGCTTGCTAAATCGATTTTCGTACTCTCTTAGCTGTGTTCCAAGAATAATATCGCGGATTTGATCGATATTGCCAAGTCTTTCTCGTACATCGTCTTTACTCATCTGACTCATCAGTAAAACCTCACTTTTCGGGAATTAATTGGGGATAGGAGATGATGCCTTGAACTGACATTTAGGCTAAAAGTTCTTAGCAGAAGATGCAGCTAACTCACCGAGCCTACTTTATATCACATCAAAGTTATTATTCCCAATTTTCCACAAGTTATTATATCTATTAAATAATATTTTTCATGCTTAATCATAAAAAATTGTCGCCGTTCATTTATTAATCAATATTATTAGTCTTTCATGTTTTGGCGTTACTTGGTCGCACCAAAATATTTACGGTCATTGCGAACGCTCGCTATCTGACTACTTAGTATGTTTACAGATCAAAAATTCTTGGATGAGTTTAACAAATTCTTCTAATTCTAAGACTAAGTTAGTGGTACCTCTGCGCTCTTGATTGTAAGCTAGTTTTTCTAATTTTTCTGCTGCTAAATACATGGTTGTAACTCCCATATTGGCACTAGCACCTTTAATTTGATGGGTTTGGAGCGCTAGTTGCTCAAAGTCATAAGCTGCGATCGCTATTTTAATGACCTCTAAACGAGGCTGCATATCTTCAACAAATATTTGTAGTAGTTCTAATTCAAATTCTGGGTTGTTTTCCGAAAGTTGCTGCAAGCGTTCCCAATCAATTGGGAGGTCAACTGAACATACATCTATTTTAGAAACTTTCTGTTCTAAGGCATATATTTCTTTTGCCTTAAATATCACACTTCCCCAATGTTGTAGCGCCGCCGCCAATTTTTCTTTAATTACTGGTTTGCTCAGATAGTCATCCATTCCTACATCTAGACACATTTGTTGATCTTCTTTCATCGCATTAGCTGTCATCGCAATTACTACAGGGCGACGACTACTGACAAAACTGCTTTCTTGCCAACGATGAATTTCTTTTGTAGTTTCTAAACCGTCGAGAACTGGCATTTGGCAATCCATCAAAATTAAATCGTAGGGGATTTTTTCTAATAGCTGCAAAACTTCTTTTCCATTACCAGCAACATCAGCGCTATAACCCAGGCTTTGGAGTTGCTTCAAGGCAACTTTCTGATTCACCACATTATCTTCAGCTAAGAGAATTCTTAATTTATGGAAGTCACGAGCTAGGAGGCGGGAGCTAGAAGAATGATCGTTGCTGTTGTTTTCGTAATTTTTTAGTTTTAATTCTTGACTTCGGAATTCGGAATTTGGACTTCTGACTTCTGCCTCCTCCTTTATCTGCGTTCCTAAGATAGTCATGATGGTATCGAGGAGTCGGGAAGGCTTAACAGGTTTGACTAAATAAGCGGCAAATCCTATTTTTAGCGATCGCTGGATTTCATCGCGTTGATTAGTAGAGGTAAGCATAATTAAAGGTAGCCCAGCGATCGCTAAATTTGTCTTAATTTGTTCTCCTAAAGTCATGCCATCTATTTCTGGCATCTGCATATCAATCACAGCTATGTCATAGAGATTGTTTTCGGCGGCTTTGTGAATAGCTTTGAGGGCAGTAGTAGCCGAAGCAGCCTGATCTACCAACATTCCCCAACGAGTAGCTTGATGGTGGATGATTTTGCGATTAGTAGCATTATCATCCACTACTAACAAACGCCGATTAGTCAGAATTGGGCGTTCGCCCTTGGCGTTGGCAAAGTCATCGTCTTCTGAGGAAATAGGGTGAAGTTGCTTGGCGAGAGTTACTTCAAACCAAAATTTAGATCCTTTGCCCAAAAGACTTTCTACGCCAATTTCTCCTCCCATCAAGCTCACCAATTGCTTGCAGATGGCTAATCCCAAACCTGTGCCGCCATATTTACGGGTGGTGGAAGCATCTACTTGAGTAAATGGCCTAAAGAGTTTAGATTGATCTTCGGGGGTAATGCCAAGACCGGTATCTGTGATGGCAAAATAGATGGTGGCTGTAGTAGAGCTTTGCGATCGCAATTCTGCCCTTAATACTACCTCTCCATTGCTGGTGAACTTGATTGCATTGCTGATCAGGTTCATAAGAATTTGCCGGAGGCGGCCAGCATCGCCTTGAAGTTGGGTAGGAACGTTGGGATAGATTAACGCTGCAATTTCTAATCCTTTATTATGGGCTGAGGGAGCTAATAATTCCAACACCTCTTCTACACAGGTAGATAAGTCAAAATCTAGAGTTTCTAGTGCCATTTCCCCAGTCTCAAGTTTGGACAGATCCAAAATTTCGTTGATGAGGCTCAAAAGAGCGTCTCCACTAATGCGAATTGTTTCGATAAAATCCTGTTGCTCCGAGTTTAGGGGAGTTTCTAACATTAAGCCTGTCATCCCTAACACAGCATTCATCGGAGTCCGAATTTCATGGCTCATGTTGGCCAAAAAGGCGCTTTTGGTTTGAGAAGCTAATTCAGCTTGGTGACGGGCAATTTCGAGTTCTCTTCGCTGTTGAGTTTCTGCATTTAACATTTGGGCTTGGGCTAAGGCAATACCTACTTGGTCAGCTATTTGCCGTAAAAGATGAGTTTCAAAGCTAGACCATTGACGGGAACTGCCACACTGATGGACAATCAGTAAACCGCAAAGTTCTTCTTTGACAAGAATCGGTATGACCAAATTGGATTTGACTCCAAATTGTTGTAGTAATTCGATATGGCTTTGTTGGACTTCAACTATATCTAATTCAGCAAGCCCCAGATTCCGTTTTTGACGGTACTGCTGTAAATAGTACTGCTGTATATATTCGGCTTGAAAGTAAGCATCGGCTAGCTCTTTTTCTTTAATTGCCAGCCAGCCAGAAACTACTGCCTCAACGATTGTGGTTCCAGATCCATCAGCTTTTGGTTGATAAATCAAAACTCGATCGCTATGGAGAATTTTTTGTACTTCTGTAACACTGATTTGGAGAATTTCTTTGATTTGCAAAGATTGACGAATCTTAAGGGTGATTTCAGTAAATAGTTGCGATCGCAAATTTTGGCGTTGGAGTTCTTCTTCTGCCTGCTTGCGCTCAATAAACTGCCCTACTTGCTCACCAATAGAATTCATTACTGTTGCCAAATCTGGGTCAGGTTGTTGAATCTCATGGCTAAAGCAGGTAATAACACCGAGGATTTTTTTACCAGTACGGATTGGAAAACCGAAAGCTCCGTGTAATCCTACTTTGGCAGCGATTTGAAAGCGGATAAAATCATTATCTTTAACGACATCAGCGATCCAAATAGGTTTAGCACTAGCCCAGACACGACCAGGCAGACCAATTCCCGGTGCAAACGTGGTCTGCCGACTTAGGATGTCAAATTCTTGCATTTTCATGGAGATTTTATACCATATATTTAGCAAATTAAGTATATTTAGTTCTTGATCGACCATCCAAGTTTCACTCAAATCCCATCCCAAACTTTCACAGATTCCTTGCAAAATCTGGGGTATAGCTTCGTTGATCGTAGTAGACTCTGCTAAGACGCGGCTTGTAGCATACTGTGCTTTTAAATGCTGTTCAGTTCGTTTGCGTAAGCGAAGCTCGTCGTAGACATTACTGATGTCAATACCTGTGGCAACAATATATTCAACCTCACCCTCATGGTCTTGCAAAATAGTATTAGCCCAGGCAATGAGCCGCCGACTGCCATTTTTTGTTACCCAATAGTTTTCGTATTCCTTGGGCCCTTCACCAGATCGCAACTGCTCAAAAACTGCTTTAACCGGCCCTACCTGCTCAGGAAGTAAAAACAAGTTCCAGAAATGCCTTCCTCTCACCTCATCAAATGAGTAACCAGTGGTTTGTTCACAAGCTTGATTGAAGCGAACAATTTGCCCTTTAGGGTCAACAACTATGACCAAAGCGCTGGTTGTATCAAGGACTGCTGAGATAAAGTTGCGTTCTTGGTTCAGTGTTTCTTCTGTTAATTTACGCTCTTTTCCCTCACGATAAATAAAGTAGTAGACTATGGTCAGAATCAGAAAACTTAGGCAAATAGCGATCGCCTGCATCAAAATAGTATTGTGGGCCCTGGTTTTTGTGATTGTTAACTGCTGCTGAAGCTCATCCCTCTCACCGTTTTCCATCTCACGAATGATATTGCGGATATCACTCATTAAGTTATTTCCCTGATTTGCATTTATTACCTCTAATGCAGCATCCAAACCGATATTCTGGCGCAAGTCGATAGTCCTTTTCAGTTCCTTCAGCTTTACTACTATTAGCGATTCAAGGGTGTAAAGTTGACTCCGTTGCCCAGGAGTATCTAGGGTTAATTTCCTTAGCTGCTTAATTTCTGGAGGAAGATTAATAAGTGCTATCTGATATGGTTTTAGATACGCATCATTTCCGGTGAGTATATAACCGCTTTGTTCCGTTTCAGCATCCTTGATGTTAGACAGCAGTTCATGCAAGCTGTTGATTGTCAGTTGGATGTTATTCAATCTTTTACTCGTATTATCCAACACTTCTGTACTCTGATACGAGAGCGTGGCAATCAGAACCAAAATTGCTAACGCCAACCCAAACCCTACAGCAACCTTTTTAAAAAATTGTTTGCTTGCCTTCTGTGTGTGTTTGCGTGTATCACTCGCCAACACCAAACTTGCCAAGCTACGCCGCATTTCTAGTTGCTTGATTACCTGGCGACCTAAAATTCGTAATGCTTCAACTTGTTCTGGAGAGAGATTTCTTGGTACATTGTCAATTACACAAAGTGTTCCTAATGCATATCCTTCAGGATTAGTCAACGGTACACCCGCATAAAACCGAACATTTGGGTCAGAAGTGACAAACGGGTTTGTCGCAAACCTTTCGTCTTCTGTGGCATCAGGCACAACAAAAACTTCCGGTTGCATAATCGCATGGGCGCAGAATGCCAAATCTCGCGGTGTTTCTAGGGCATCCAAACCAACTTTAGATTTGAACCACTGGCGATCGCTATCAATTAAACTGATTAAGGCAATAGGAGTTCCACAAATATATGAGGCTAGACGGGTAAGATCGTCAAAGGCAGCTTCCGAACGAGTATCAAGAATCTTATACTGCAAAAGAGATTCAATTCGCTGTATTTCGTTATCAGGTAATGGTGCTTTCATTCTTAAGCCCTATTCGATTTTGGATTTTAGATTTTGGATTTTAGATTATTTATAAGGTTTAACTCCTATCTTCTGCCCCCTGCCCCCTGCCCCCTAAAACTTGACCCGCAACTGTCCTGTCAAGGAATTACCACTATAGGCACTCCCCCCTGTTTCTTGATTGCGGACATTACTAAAGCTATAGCCAAGGTCTGCCTCTACATTTCGTGAAACCTTTACCGTACAGCGCGTTTGATAAGTATTGGCGTTATCAAATTCTCCTTTAAGTCGCTGCTGTCCTAAGTTGGCAGCGAGGCGACAGCGTAAGAAATTAGCAACATTTCCTTCCCAAGCCACCTCAGCGTTGTAAACTAGAAAATCTGGTGGGGAAAAATAGCCACTTGTGCGTTCTAAATCGCGATCGAAACTCCAAGTGAATAAGTTAGCTGCCAAAGAAAACTGTCCGAACTTGCGCTCTACCCTACTAAATGACTGCACCTCGGAATTACCATCGTTGTAACTACCCAAACGCAATGATGAAAACAAGCTGGTTTTACCGTCAATCTGCCAGTATAAATCAGGACCAAACCGCCAAGCAGTAATTTGATTTTCTAAAGTTCGAGCATTGGATTTATAAGGCCCTTGTTCTAAATTGCCTGATAGTACTACTACCGATAGCAATTGACCTGATGACGAAACTTGCGGCTGCGAAATGGGAGCCTCCACCTTAGCATTGAGATTGATAGCTGTAGGTAAACGATTGAAGACATCGACTCCGGCCGCCGTTTGCAGAGTCACTTGCCCAATCTTTCCTTGCCATCCAACTTGCAAGGGAAAATTCGTAACTGATTCAACACCGCGTTGTTCAAATAAGTTAAAACCTGTCTTGACAAATATTTTATTACCATTACTCAATCGAAACTGAGCCGTTGGTTCAAAAAATAAATTGGTTTGACCAAAATTATCTGTGTCATAGCGATAGTCCGTATCAATACTTTCCAAAACTGCATCCGGCGTTCTTAGTTCGGTAGAAGTTGTTGGTGGACTAGAATTCTGCGGTGGTTCAGGTAACAGTGGCGGTAATTGCAAATCAGGATTGAAGTTTTCGGGGGCCGCCATCAAAATAGGTGTTGGCTCAGGATTTATTCTGATGACTCCCTCAGTCAATTCTGAAGGTGATTTCCAGATGTGATGTGCTTGGGAAGCTTGTACGTTAGCTTCTGAGAATGTCCAAATCCCGATGCTACAGATTACTCCCAATTGAATCTGTAGGCATCTCCAAATCAACCCAGTGTACCAAGTATGTCGAGAAAGAAAGAGATAAAGTATAAAGCTATCTACCATAGGTCGATACTATAGTTGTAAATAAAAAACTTGCCGCCAAAAGTTTTCTGGCTGCTAGCTCATGTATTCGGCTTGGCATTATGATGCCCAAAATATATGCTTGTTAAGACATGGCAAAGAAAAAAGTCCCTCTCCCAGATATGGGAGAGGGATTTAGGGTGAGGGCGAAAACTATGGTTCTCAACTTAGATGAGATTTATGTTGGGTTACGCTCCGCTTCACCAACCTACGTCTAATGCGCTATTTTAGCCTTGACACGCCACTACGGTAAGTTAAGATAGCAGATTTATGAGATTTGGCAGGATATTCTGGTGAATAGTTACTGTGATTTTAACGAACTGCCAACTGTTATTCTTGAGTCTGCTGTTCCCGTTTCAGAGTTTTCAGCACTGTCAACCTCAAGAGTTCGGAGCAATTCTCGAATTACATCTGTTGCTGGCCTTCCTGTCAAAGCACAGTAGTGTTCAAGTTTCTTCATTTCCTCAGTTGTGAGATTTACTGTTAGTCGTTTAACAGCCCATTTTTTATTCATGATCCTCTTTTGTCTTTAAAATGTTACTTTGTTGTGTCGAAATCACCTAGTACAACACGGCGGAAATAAACATACCCTTCGAGTGACGCTCGCAGGCTCGCTAACGCTACGCTAACACCAGTCGCCTGCGGAGGAGCCACTGCGGTCTTGGGGAGCCACTGCGGTCTTGGGGGTTTCCCCCATGAGCAAGTGGCGTGGTTTCCCCCATGAGCGACTGGCGTTGGAAACCCTCCCGCAGCGCTGGTTCACCATTTCAAATGGCGCAAAAGCCTGGAATACAATTCTTTTGACTTTTGACTTTTGACTTCCGCCTTGCGGTACTAGTCATTACGATTGTTCTCGCAGTGCATAACCTACACCACGGACTGTATGAATCAAACGCTTTTCATTATTCTCTTCCAATTTGAGTCGCAGATAACGAATATATACCTCAATGATATTAGAATCACCCATGAAATCGTAACCCCAAACTTTCTCTAAAATTTGATCTCTAGTAAACACCTGACGGGGATGTGAGAGGAGATATTCTAATAAGTCAAACTCTTTTGCTGTTAACTCAATGCTTCGTTTTTCCCGAAAAACTTCACGAGTGCGGCGATTTAAGCTTAAATCTTCAAATTGCAACAAATCCTCGTCTGTTTCTTGCGTGCGGCGCAGATGAGCGCGAATTCTAGCTAGTAGTTCCTCAATGCTGAAGGGCTTAACTACATAATCATCGGCTCCTGCATCTAAACCGGCGACGCGATCGCACACTTCATCTTTTGCTGTCAGCAAAATTACTGGTACTGTACTACCTGTTGCTCGCAAACGGCGACAAATTTCTAAACCTGTTAAACCTGGTAACATCCAATCCAGAATCGCTAAATCTGGTGATGAGTCTCGCGCTAAGGTTAGACCGCCAATCCCATCATGGGCGACACTTACTTGGTATCCTTCACTACTTAGTTCTAATTCGACAAATCTTGCTAGTTTGACTTCATCTTCCACCAAAAGGATATGTGCTGTCATAAGTTAGATCCTGCTGCCTCCTCTGTCTTCTTTTCTGTTTCTCAGCACTGAGGGATATTTTGAATAATGGGGCAAATTGTATCTTCATACTGGTCGCCGATATTCTTCCAGCCTGAAAGTAATCCCTTTATTTCAGATCGCAAAGTTAACAACTGATCGATTTGGCGATCGATTTGCAAAACCTTGTCCTGGAGCTTTTCTTTGATTTCACCACAGGGAGCTTGTCCTTGGTCATAGACCTGAAGAATATTTCCAATCTCCTCTAAGCTAAGACCAAGATTTTGTGCCCTTTTAATGAACGCTAGACGAGTCAGCACATCCAATGAAAACTGACGGAAGCCTCCCTCTGTTCGTCTTGATGATTTGATTAAACCTAAACTCTCGTAATAGCGAATTGTCCTGATAGGGATTCCGCTTATATCTGTTACCTGACCAATTAAAAGCAGTTTTGTCTCCTGAGTTAACACGGCAGATTTTCCCAACTATTGTAATTATTATTACATATTTTGCTAATTTATTAATTTAGATGAGAGTTTAGCCAAATCTTGGTGTCAGGAGTTGAAAATTTTATCTAATTAGAAATATTACGAAGTTTTGATTTTTCAAATATCTATTATTAATGGATATTAACTTATATAGTTTTACCTAATCAAATGAGGTACTTCATAGCACCCTATCGAAAAGCGGGGAGGCAGTTTATCTACGATGAATCTAACAAATACCGTTGTAAAAATGCGCTGAAAGCAATCAGTTTTGCTGATGTTGAAGCATGGTTAGCTGGAGTTTTTGGTCAATCTATGATCTCAAAAAGAAAAATCCTATTTTCGCAGTTAGTTGACGACACAAAAACTGCATGAACGAAAACCGCCTTAGAGGATGTTTGAAAAGTTCTTAGTGATGTATCAAATCCTTTTAGATCCCCCTAAATCCACGCCACTTGCTTCACTACAGCGCTTCGCGCATCCTGCGGCGGGGGCGACCCCTGTTCCCGCAGTGGCTCCCCGATAAATTGGGGGACTTTGAAAGTTTTTTGCCCCCCAATTTATCGGGGGGTTGGGGGGATCAAAAGATTGTGGGGCAATGTTAGAAGACTTGTGTGTACATCGTAGCTTTTTAAGGGGGGTTAGGGGGAATCAATAAGTGCCTAAAATCACAGTTAACCACTTTTCAAACAACCTCTAAAAGGCACAAAGTCAACAGCCTACATCCAGCCCCCAACTTCCGCATCAGTTAAAGGTTTCTCTAACTTGCTATATTCCGTCTGAGTAGCCCGCAATAAGTGTTTCATCTGTACTGCTTCCCCAGCATCGGCGGCGAGGAAAGCTGCATTTAAGGCTATGTTACGGATATTACCCCCAGCGACATTTAGCCGTGCTAGTTGCAGGGCATCTAAGTCTGCGGTTGGGGTGTCGGCGGGAAAGACGCGCCGCCAAATCTCGGCTCGTTGTGTTGTATCAGGAAAAGGGAATTGCACCACGAAGCGAATCCGGCGGAGAAAGGCTGTATCAATTGCACTCTTCAGGTTCGTAGTCAGGACTGCTAAACCTGGATAGCTTTCCATCCGTTGCAATAGGTAGCTAACTTCAATATTGGCATAGCGATCGCGCGCATCTTTAACTTCACTGCGTTTGCCAAATAAAGCATCAGCTTCATCAAATAACAAAATCACCCCGCCTTGTTCAGCAGCATCAAATACCCGGCGCAAATTCTTCTCTGTTTCGCCAATATATTTGCTAACTACCGATGATAGATCGATCCGATAAAGGTCGAGGCGCAATTTATGGGCGAGTACTTCCGCCCCTAATGTTTTACCAGTGCCGCTAGCACCTGCGAATAAGGCACTAATTCCCAATCCTCTAGCACTCTTAGCACCAAAACCCCAATTGTTATATACAGTACTGCGTTGACGAACATGAGCCGCAATTTCTCGGAGAATTTGTTTCTGCGCCTCTGGCAATACCAAATCTTCCCAATCACCAGATGGCTCTATCCGTTGAGCGAGTTCATCCAAACGCGGACGTGCTTGCACACGGCAGGCATCCCATAAAATGCTAGTGATATCGTTGTCTGGTTTTTGCGCTAACTGTCCTACGGCTTCTGCACAAGCAGCCCGGATAGTTGCGGCACTTAGGTTAAACTGATCCACTAGGGTTTTAACTTGCCCGTTCATCTGTGATGCCATATCACCTAGTGCATCTTGCCAAACTGTACCTTGTTCTTTGGTAGTTGGTTGATGTACGTCAAAATTAACTACCAGGCGTTGTCCTAGTCCAATCCGTTCTCGACTTGTAATTATTAAAAAGCCCCTGGTGCGTTCGATGAAACGAGCGATCGCACTCAGCCGCGCCATATCATTATTATCTAGTTCGTTACAATCTATAAGTAACGCACACTTACTTAAAATCGTCTCACGAGTCCACAGGCGGATGAGATTATCTAACTCGCTAGGTGCTAAGGGAATAAGTTGTGCAGGCATTACCCACAAACTTAAACCCTGGAGTTGACAAATGGTAGCGGCAATAGCACGTTTGCTAGTAGTTTCGCTACTACATAGCTGGACGATTGGTAAGGTATTAACTTTATCAGCTTGCGACCAAACTGCTGCGACTCGCTTTGCTAAATCTTGGTGCGAGGGGACTAAATCACTAACCTCTTGTAATGGTTCAATGGTGCCTGCTAATCGTTCGTCAAGATATTGAATGCCCGTGAGATAATGTAAAATTCGTTCGTCAATTCTTACGGGGCTGAGAGTCAGGGCATGGCCATCACCAATTTGAATTAACCGCCAATAACGTAAGGGAGCATTTGGAGCGATCGCATCCCAGTGGACGTTAGGTAAAGTGGATAGAGCTAAACTTAGAGTTGGATAAGCTCGTTGTAAATCTCCGTGCGCCATAGCACACAATTTAGCAAAATCTCCATTCAATTCCATACCTGCACACAACAGCAACAAATCACGTTCAAAGGATGAGAGGCTAAATATTTTGCATACTCTCTCTAATGCCGATGGTGCAGGCATTGCAGCAGTAGCTTCCTGTAATTGCTGTAAATGCTCTTGGTTTTTCTCTACAGATTGATTTTGTTCTTTTGCTGTGTGATTTTCTAAAATCCCACGCACCACGGTAAGGGCTGCTGATAGATAGCGATAGTTTGCCTCATCCCAATTGAGATTTGTTGTAGCATTCATAAGATTGTCACCTGTGGCGAATCATAAGCTCCAGACTGATTCTTCCTGTGCAGTGGACTTTCAGCCCCATCTACCTGCACCCGAACAATATAAGTTCCTGGCTTGATGTTTTTGACAGGAATATTAATTGCATCGGTGTCTTCAGTGCGTGGTGCAACCAAGAAAGAGTAAGCTACCGGACTATTAACTGATACTTCATTGAGTAGCAAAACTACTCGCTGTGCCTTACCAACTTTGGGCTGGAATTTAACGGTAATTTCTGCTGTGCGTAAATTGTCGCCGCTATCTTCCACTTGAGCGACAAATGCTGTAATTGTTGGATGGAGGACAAAAGCTGCAACGTTTGATTCAAATACATAATCTGTTTGTCCTGCATTGCCCATTGTTAGATGCACAACTTGGATACCCTGCACACTTGCGGATAAATCTGATGGGACTAACAGGCTAATTTGTGTTTCTTTAACATCATGAGGTACTATTAAATTCTCCGTATTACTCAAACGAATTCGGGTAATCTCACCGCGTAAACGTTTACCACGAATTACTAATGTTGTCCCCGTAACAATCGTTTGATCGGTCTTTGCCGGAGCTATAACTTGCTCTATAGTCGGTTTAGACAAGGGCATAATGGAGAAACCTTCAGAACTTTCAGGTTTGCTACTTTCAATCAATATCATTGATGCCAGATAAGTAGCCGAAGGCCGATAGTGTGTTTGTAAAGCAGACCATAATTTAGAAGTTTCTTCCATGTTAAAAAACTCTGGAGTCAGTTTAATCTGACCAATTTGTTCAGCTAAATCAGGTACAGATACACTTGCTACAGCTTGCGAAAAAGCACTTGAGGTATTAGTTGTAGAGGCATTTATTAAAGTATTCTCAATAATATCCGATGTGATAGCTGGGGTTTTGTGTAATAAATGCATTGCATAGCCCAATAAAAGCTCCGCCTGAAAATCCTTGGCTCCGTAGGCTGTTAGCAAGTAATGGAGGTCAAGGGCTAGTGGTTGACTCTGAGATGGCGTGTTTCCATTGATATGTGAATGCTTGCTCCGAAATTCTTGAGATACCCAATCGACATTGCGATTCTGTGTTACTTGATAAAGAAAGAGGTTGATTTGAGCGCGCTCGTCAGCTTCAACTGAAATTCGATCGGGCGGTAGGGCAGTTACAATCACATCACCAACACTAGCAGCGATCGGATCGCTGACTAAGCCATTTTCCAGCAAGACTTTTAGTACTGCTGTCACGGCGGCTATAGAGAGTACATTACTCATCCTCGTTCCTCATGGCAATAGCACATATTAATCATGTACGCCAGAGTACATTGACTGAATGTATTTTGCAAAAATTTAAATATTCTGTAACAGAGACTATCCGCATGGCGTACGACTTATCAGCACTAATGAAGCTAAAGACCTCGTATAATTTACGTTAACTTCACACAAGGAACAAATTTAAACTACCATAGGTCTTAACTTTAAACATTTTATCAAATTGCTAGCATTACTTTAAGTTATTAATATGTTAAACTGAGTATAATCAGATAAATGTTAAGTAATATATCCTACTAAGTATCTATCTAAGTTACTAAGTAAGCAAAATATTTGTAATACTAGTAGTATATCTGACTAAAGTTAAAACCTTAAAGTAACTAGGATGGGTTCCCCCAGATGAAATCCCCACCTCCTTCAAATTCTTGGATTGGTCGCTTGCTAGGTGATAACGAGCGATATCGTTTAGATAGACGGTTAGGCGGGGGTGGCATGGGAGATGTCTTCCTGGCAACGGATACCCGTGTAGGCCAGCAGGTAGCGTTGAAGTTGCTCAAAGATACGCTGGTGGCATCACAAGAAATGAGAAAGCGTTTTGAGCGTGAGGTGGCAGTTTGTGCTGCTTTGCAAAGTGACCACATTGTTAAGATTAGTGATTGTGGAGTCACTTCGGAAGGCTTTCCATTTTACGTAATGGAATATTTACGCGGGCAAACGCTCAGACAATTACTGCTACGCGAAAAGCGGCTATCTGTTGAGCGGGCGGTGAAAATTATGGCGCAAGTTTGCAAAGGTTTACAGCTTGCCCATCAAGGGGTTACTCTCCAACGGGAAGGCGGAAAAAGCACTGAGCATATTCAGGTAGTTCATCGTGACCTGAAACCAGATAATATATTTTTAGTGCCTACAGATTTGGGTGAGTGGGTAAAGGTTTTGGATTTTGGTGTTGCCAAAATTCGGAGTGAATCTTCCGAAAATGCCAATATTACAAATATCACCAGTACTTTTATTGGGACATTTCGTTATGCACCTCCTGAGCAAATCCAAAGTGATAAAAACCTGGATGCGAGGGGTGATATTTACAGTTTAGGAATTATTCTTTATGAAATGCTGAGTGCCGCCGATCCCTTTGGAATCAGCATTAAAGGTAGTCATGTTAGCGAGGCTTCTTGGGTATTAGCTCATGCCTATGAACCACCGAAACCACTGCGATCGCAGCCAGGTTGTGAGCATTTTTCCGTACAATTAGAAGCGGTGGTGATGAAATGCCTCCACAAGAACCCAGCTAACCGATTTGCAACGGTAGAAGAACTCAATCTTGCTTTGCAAGCTGCTGCCAAATCTGTCACAGGCACTATTACTTTACCCGGACAAGCTACCGAGCAAGCACAACCTTCCTACAATCAAGGTTCAAACAACGAAACGGTTCCCAGACAATCGAACGACGACACAGTTTTCCGTCCGCCATCTGCATATAATCAAGGTTCAAATCACGAAACGGTTCCCAGACAATCGAACGACGACACAGTTTTCCGTCCGCCATCTGCATATAATCAAGGTTCAAATCACGAAACGGTTCCCAGACAATCGAACGACGACACAGTTTTCCGTCCGCCATCTGCATATAATCAAGGTTCAAATCACGAGACGGTTCCCAGACAATTTAACCCGATTGAGCAAAACCAATCTGAGGAAACAGTTCCTCCGCTTCAGCCTGGATACAACCAAGGTTCAAATCACGAAACTGTTCCGAGACAGTTTAACCCAGTTGAGCAAAGTCCGCAGAGTTCTCTGAATAATCCCAACCCCAGTAAACCGGACGTGACCTTATATCAACCGCGACCTGGATCTAATCAAGGCGGACAACAAGTGCCACCAGATAAGACATTGTTTCAACCGCGACCTGGATCTAATCAAGGCAGACAACAAGTGCCACCAGATAAGACATTGTTTCAACCACGACCAGGATCTGGACAAGGCAGACAACAAGTGCCACCAGATAAGACATTGTTTCAACCGCGACCAGGATCTGGGCAAGGCAGACCACAAGGGCCGCCAGATGTGACATTGTATCAACCACGACCTGCGTCCAATCAAGGCAGACGACAAGTACCACTAGATGACACTATTTACCAACCAAAGCTAAGTGAGCAGCTAGCTACAAAGATTACTCCTAATTTTTTGCGAATCTTGGGAGTGGTCTTGGCCATTGGGCTGACTTTAGCATTGCTGGCCTATATGTATACTCAATTTCATAAAGAACCCAGCAACCAGCAAAGTTTACCTAATAGCGATCGCAACATTCAGAACTAATCAGCATTCAACAAAGAGGCAGGGGGCAGGGGGAAGGGGGCAGGGGGAGAATAGCTAATGACCAATAACTCGAACCTTAACTATGTTCATCCCAAGCTACGGGAAAGGAATAACCTGAAAACGCCGAGAAATCATGATTTTCACTGCGGGTTTCTTCATCCAGAAATTTGACAACTTTGTTATAAATATCTTGTGCTTGTTGAGGGGAATCACCAATACTGGTTAATCCCAACTTGCCAAACTGCGAAAGACAACCCATGAGATGAAACACTGTTCCCGTTTCTGTGCCACTGTCAAAGTGCAGTCTGTGTTCAGCGATGATATCCATCAAATCATTAGGTAACAATCCCTGATAACGCTCTTTTTGCAAATTATCAGTGGCAATGTAATATTTTGGACGACCTTGCTGACTATAAAATAAGCCTGTGGAAAGGTCATAGCGACCGTTTGTTAATAATTTCAGAGTCATGAATGGATGAGTTGTGCCACCTTTACGCAGATTAATTTCGATCGCCTGAATATCCCACTCACTGTTACCCTTGTCAACGGCGATAAAATCTACACCAAATCGCTCTAAAGTACCTTTCTCTGCTAACTTTCTACCAACTTGTAGTCCTAATTGTTGTAATTGCAATCGATATCTTTCATCAGCCGGGAAGCGACAACCAAGATAAATTTGACCGTCTGGGCCTCCGAGAATTTGGTCGTGGGTTGAAAGGATTTCTACTTCGCCAGTGGGAGTGATCCGTCCTTGGACGCTGGGCGATCGCTTAATTTCCCCTTCCACAAATGCTTCGGCGATCGCTCCCAACTCAGGGATTCTTCCCGAAAAATTGTCCCAAGTCTCAAGTTTTGCTTGAAAGCGCATTGTTGAGAAGCGATCGCTAATTGCTGCTACCCTTTGAGCATGAGTACCAATACCTGGTGCTAAATTCTCAATTGGTCTAAGATCGAGCAAGGCATTTCCCTCTCCCGAAATACCTTCGTTGAGTTTTATTACTACCCGTTTTAATGTCGGTTGTCGTTCCCACAAATCACTAGTAGCTTCTGCCAAATCTGTGTGGTTCCAAATTTTTTCGCTGCCATCTGGATGCGGTACTCCGCTTGCCTTGAAGATTTCCCTACTACCACTTTTTGTCCCCCAAATCTGTAAATCTGGTGCAGCAGCATACAGTGGTACACCTAATTTTAAAGACAATTCGCCTTCCCAGTGCGAAGAGTTGTAGCAGATCATAAATGATTTATCTAGCCTCAAAGATTGATGAATCCGCTCTAGTAGACGGGGGCGTTCTAAAATCTTTTGGCTGAGAGGTTTAAGGGAAGAATCGTAAGTAGAAAGTAGCAGCAAGCGATTGCGAGCATGAGAAAAGGGAATTCCTGGCAAAAGTTGCAGATAATAATCAATGATACTAGGATGCAGTGGTACTGATGTTACATAAATCAGGCGAGTTCGGGGATTCTGCAACCGAATTAAAGAAAATAGCAATCTTTCTTCATAATGTTCGCAGCCTTCGATCTTTTGGAGTTCGCGCTGGTCAAGACTTAGGGAGGGAATAATTAAAATATCCGCTTCACTATAGTCAAATGACTCGATCGTTTTCCAGCGATCGCGCAGGGTTAATTGTAATTGGCGAAACTTTTCAACCTGCTCTAACTCGGAAATATTTAGTATTGCCATAACCCCTGCCCTCTAATGCTCCCAATGTAGCGCACCACGGAGGCTTTTGGCCTATTAGTTTGGTAATTAGTCAAAATAATTCGTAATTGATAATAGAGCCTCTGGCATCCGCGTTAACTAAATCCATGCCGCAAGCTTTACGTAATTCGTAATTGTTATCCCACGACCGAAGTCGGGAGCGCAGAAATTAGGAATTATGTTTTTATCTCCATCAATGAATTGAGTTGCTCTGTCCATTAATTACGAATTACGAATTAGTAATTATTCTGTCATTAAGTACTTTATCCTACAAAAATGTGGCTATGCAGATATCAGCCTAAATTAATACTAATTAAATTTGACTTCATAATATTACTATTTTGTCAAACTGGTTTTAAACGTTTGAAGTAATGAGTTTAGTGCTTAGAAAACAAGGATTAAACTCATTAATATAAAGTTGTCTATCCATAAATTTAAACTTGACAGACCAGTAGGTAGTTGTGTAACCACAAAGTGAGAAAGTAGAAATTTATATTTTCATTTATCGAAAACGGCACGGTTCTTGAGTTAGCTAGAAGATATCAAGATTAACTAATTAGAATAACTCTTATTATTTAATTTATTTTCTGTCTTAAGGTTGAGCAGATTTAGCTTAGTTTACCTCTATGGGGCGATAAATCACAGCAATTTAATAGTTAGCCTAATAGCAGATGAAAAATATAAATATTTCATCTGATGATAGTTTGATAGTTGTTTTTGCTGGTCATTTCCCTCTAACTCTCCGTTGAAAATAGTTAATGAGAAAGATGGGGGGTAATTGATGTCCGATTCAATATTCAATTAACAAGGCAAAATCTATGGCTAAATCAAAAGAGAAAAAAGAGCAAAAATTGCAACCGCCACAGCAGCAAGAAGTACCAGGTGTTGAATCAGAAATGACACCAAAACCGAAAGCAGATGATGTCCAGTATCGGGGTAGTGGCAAGTTACAAGATAAAGTAGCATTGATTACGGGTGCAGATAGTGGTATTGGTCGTGCTGTAGCGATCGCATTTGCTAAAGAAGGTGCAGATGTGGCTATCCTTTACCTGAATGAACACGACGATGCCAAAGAAACAAAAAATTTGGTAGAAAAACAAGGTCGTCGTGCAGTAACTATCGCAGGAGATATTGGCGATGAAACTTTTTGTCAGCAAGCTATCCAACAAACAGTTGGCGAATTTGGCAAACTCGATATTCTCATCAATAACGCCGGCGAACAGCATCCTCAAGAAAGTATTGAGCAAATCACCAAAGAACAATTAGAGCGAACTTTCCGCACTAATATATTCTCAATGTTTTTTATGACTAAAGCTGCACTCAAGCATTTGCAAACAGGTAGTTCTATCATCAATACCACATCAGTAACAGCTTATAAAGGTAGCCCACAACTGCTAGATTATTCTTCTACAAAAGGTGCGATCGTTGCTTTTACTCGCTCCTTATCACAAAATTTGGTGTCAAAAGGAATTCGCGTTAATGCTGTCGCACCAGGGCCAATTTGGACACCTTTAATTCCCTCAACTTTTCCAGAAGAGAAAATTGAAACTTTTGGCAAACAAGTACCAATGCAACGAGCCGGACAACCAGAAGAAGTTGCTCCCAGCTATGTATATCTAGCATCTGATGATGCTTCTTATGTCTCTGGACAAGTGTTACATGTAAATGGTGGCGAAGTTGTCAATGGCTAAATTAGTCATTGGTCATTGGTCATTAGTCATTAGTCATTGGTTATTAACTTTAGACAAATGACTAACGATTAAAAACTAATCACTCCTAACTCTACCCTCATTGTCTTCCATTGGAGAGATGAGTAAAAATTGAAATATTGATAGTCTATTTAACAGCGTACATTTAAGAAACAATAACTACGTCTATGGCATCTCCTACACCACTATATGGCACAGAACTAGTAGATTGTGCTAGAGCAAATGCCAAGCAAGGAATTGAAACTGCTGCTTATCAATGTGGCTATGGTCAAGACCTCAACAAATTTGCAACAGAACTCAGACAAGCTTGTGAAGAAATGAATTTGCAAGTCAAAGAACTCAGTGGATTAATTACTGAGCAAGACATGATATTGCAAATGGGTACTGGTGAAATTGTTGCTCCGGTAACGGAATCAGAATTGTAAAAATTAGTCATTTGTCCTTTGTCATTTGTCATTTGTAGTTTGTTATTCACTCAATGACTAATGACTTTTTCATAATTTTAAAATCACTTGCGCCAAATTGAAATAAATCAAAACGCCTACTACATCAACTTCTGTAGTAACAATTGGTGCTGACATCAAATGCCGGATCTAAACGGAGGTAGCGAAATAGAAACGGTAGTGCTGAACCGGAGATAAAAGCTAAAAGAGAAATAGCTACCAGGTTAGTGCAGCGATCGCTACTTCTAATCGCCTTTGCAGAAAGTAAGCCTAGACAGTAGCGATCGCACCTAATATTCCTCCCAATAACGTCAGACATCGCTTCTAGTCTGACTACCTGTCATGTGCCAAGCGATCGCATTTTATCGGTGTTCATCCCTCCACTCACTACCGTAGAAGACAATTTGTAATTTTTCTGACTTCCAGTAAATTAAAAACTTTTGTAAATTAACGAAAAAGTTAGGGTTTTGGACGTTGATAAGTTTTTGCATTCATCGTCTTACCCTTACGGGGAGAGTCTCATAGCGATTCGCTGAATAGTCCACCTAAAATAGGTTTACTCAAAAAGCACCCGGTTCCCCCTTTTTTAAGGCAGGGCTGTTTCGTTCCCTCTTAAACAGGATTTGTCAAGATAGTTAGCGATAAAAATCATAAGTATGAGTAGCGACTGAATAGACTTTTAAGCACATAAACAACAGTGTAATTATCTGTTCTCTCGACACGCTCTTAGCAAAATAATCAAATTTAAATTGCTAGAACTCTTGATTTTTAAAGCCTTTTAGGGAATGAATCGGCCCTGCTTTTTTAAGGGGAGCCAGCGCGGGAACAGGGGTCTCCCCCGCCGCAGGATGCGCGTAAAGCCAACTCTTAGAGACGCTGCGCGAACGGCATAGCTTCGCTTAACGCAAAGCGTCTCCAAGAGTTGCGCTGTAGAGGAGCGACTGGCGTGGGTTAGGGGGGATCAAAAGCTTGTGAGGCAACTCTCAAAGACTTGTGTGTACACCGTAGGCTCTTCGATAGGGGACTATGATGTACCTTGTATGATTAGGAAACGCCATATATCTCTGCTGTTTGTAAGTAAGTTGGCAGAAATAAACCAATTTATGTTACGAAACGTGAACAAGCTTGAAGTCCTTACTAATGACCGATGACAAAAGACAAATGACAGCCCTTGCCAGTTAGTTTTAATTGCGCCAACCTACTTAGCAAAGATATCAATTAACAGTCAAGATGAAGCATAGATAAATATTACTTTTTCAAATCTTTAAATATTAAAAACTTTCTTTATACAATTTTCATGTAATTAATAACTATGAGGATAGAAAATATGGCATCATCCCCTATACTGGCAATTTTTATTTAAAAATCATTAAAACTTTTATATTCCTTTAAAAAGGTATATAGCAATGTGAATATTTAAATAAAGTTCTACAAAAAAGATAGACATAACACCGTGATATAGTGTCCAATGTGTAGTTGATCAATCTAATGGCATTACTTAAATAACCGTATGTAAAATATACTCTTGACCACTTAAGTATTTATCTGATTACCTTGGGTGTTGCTTTGCCTCAACTTTATGTAACTGCATATCAGTTTAGATTAGAAGCTCTCAAGAGAGGTAACTTATAATTTTTAATTAAATTCAGTTTGGTGAATTTAATCAAAAAATCAGAAGTGTGTTGCAAAAAATAACGATTCATAAGGACTAATACGCTCTTCAGATAATATCTAGTATTTTTTGTAGTGCCAATTTTTCTATATAATCTACTTTCAAAGAATATATAGAAAGATACATCATGTCATAGTCGTTCATTTTGAGATTGATACAAATAGGCAGCCCATTAAAAAGGTATATGAGCGAATAGGCATACATAAAAGTAATAGTTTCTATCAGCAACTGAGATAAACTGTTACAAGAAACATATTAATAAGAAAATTTTTTATTAGCTTATAGATATGTTTCCATCTAGTATGGTTACGCATTTTTTGTTGGAAATACCCATTATAAAACTAGTTCCAAACATTGATTTTGGAATTAGTTTTAGAACTATTGTGAGGCATATATTTCAATGAATGAATTACAGAATCAAAATCCTAATCAACAGGTAGTAGCACTTGGAAATAGTGATAAATCATCTCTACAAACCCTTGATAAGACGCTACCAAGTATTTCTGCTCGGGCTAGCGCCAGTGTGCTTTCTCAGGGAGATGGACTCACAGCAGAGTACTATGACAACATCGACTTCACCAACCTGAAGAAAACCCGCATAGATGCGACAGTGAACTTTGACTGGGGTCTTGGTTCTCCAGATTCGTCCGTCAATGAAAATACCTTCTCAGCGCGTTGGACAGGTCAGGTAGAAGCCAAGTACAGCGAGACTTACAACTTCTATACCACTAGTGATGATGGTGTGCGACTGTCGGTCAATGGTCAACAAATCATTAATAAGTTTGTCGATCAATCGCCTACAGAAAACAGTGGTTCAATCGCCCTGGTTGCAGGTCAGAAGTACGATATTAAACTTGAATACTACGAAAATACGTCTCAAGCTGTTTCCAAACTGGCTTGGTCAAGCGCTTCTCAGACCAAAGAAATCATTCCCCAGTCACAACTGTATAGTAAAATCGACGCATCTGCTAATGGCAACGGCAACGGACTCAAAGCAGAGTACTACGACAACATCGACTTCACCAACCTGAAGGTAACTCGTACAGATGCGACGGTGAACAATGACTGGGCTTATGGTTCTCCAGATCCGTCCATTGGTGCAGATACCTTCTCAGCCCGTTGGACAGGTCAGGTGCAAGCCAAGTACAGTGAGACTTACAATTTCTATACCACGGCTGATGATGGTGTGCGACTGTCGGTCAATGGTCAGCAAATCATCAATCAGTTTATCAATCAATCTGCCACCGAATCTGTCGGCTCGATCGCACTAATTGCAGGTCAGAAGTACGATATTAAACTTGAATACTTTGAAAATACTGTCACTGCCGTTTCCAAGTTGGCTTGGTCGAGTGCTACTCAGACCAAAGAAATCATTCCCCAGTCACAACTTTATAGTCAAAACAACATACCTGCTAGTGGCAGCGGCAATGGACTCAAAGCAGAGTACTACGACAACATCGACTTCACCAACCTGAAGGTAACTCGTACAGATGCGACGGTGAACAATGACTGGGCTTATGGTTCTCCAGATCCGTCCATTGGTGCAGATACCTTCTCAGCCCGTTGGACAGGTCAGGTGCAAGCCAAGTACAGTGAGACTTACAATTTCTATACCACGGCTGATGATGGTGTGCGACTGTCGGTCAATGGTCAGCAAATCATCAATCAGTTTATCAATCAATCTGCCACCGAATCTGTCGGCTCGATCGCACTAATTGCAGGTCAGAAGTACGATATTAAACTTGAATACTTTGAAAATACTGTCACTGCCGTTTCCAAGTTGGCTTGGTCGAGTGCTACTCAGACCAAAGAAATCATTCCTCAGTCACAACTGTATTCACCAGCCCTTCAGGCCACAATCACATTAGGATCATCTTCCACAACTGTGAACGAAGGTGCTGGTAATGTAACTATAACTTTGCTCAGGAGTGGTGATTTAAGCAGCACATCTTCAATCAAGTATGCAACTCTAGCTGGTACTGCCACAGCAGGAGTTGACTACGGAACTGAAGGTACCGAAAGCGCTGGAACAATTATTTTTGCGCCGGGAGAAAGCAGCAGACAGGTATCAATTCTGATCAATGACGATTCATTAGCAGAAGCCGATGAAACCTTTAATTTTGTCATCGATCAGGCAGGGGGAGCAACACTAGGACTCCAAAGAACTCTCGGAATTACGATTCAAGATAACGATCGCTCTGACATCGATTTCACTGCGCCAGTAATTAATGAGGGTAACGGTACTGCTACAGTGACAGCGACACGGGGTAACACTGTAGGGGCTGCTAGTGTGGACTACACAACCGTGGATGGAACTGCTAAAGCTGGATCTGACTATCAGACTGTATCTGCAACCTTGAGTTTTGCAGCAGGACAAGCCAGCAAGACAATTGTTATCCCCATTATTAATGACAACGTTGGGGAATCTAATGAAACATTTACTTTGAAGTTCAGTAATGCAGTTGGGGTGCAGCTAACCAATCAACAGACAACTATCACGATTCTTGATGATGACTCTGGTAAGTTTACTATAGATACGCTAGCTTCTGGTTTGAATCAACCCACAGCTTTTGACTGGACATCCGACCAGAAGCGGATGTTCGTTGCCCAGAAAAATGGGGTAGTGCGAGTCTTAGACAACGGCAAATTATTAGCAACACCATTTATCGATATTTCTGGACAGGTAAATGACACGCGCGATCGCGGTCTTTTAGGCATTGCCGTACATCCAGATTTTGGCAAGAGTCCAACCGGCAACAACTACGTCTACCTCGTGTTTACCTACGATCCACCAGAAACTAATCCAAGCAATTCTAAGAATAATCCCAATAGCACATTAGACAATCCCGATCAGAATGGGAATCGTTCTGGACGGCTAATTCGGGTAACAGCTGACCCCAACACTAATTACACTACTGCCATTGCTGGCAGCGAAGTTGTGTTGCTAGGCAAAAATAGTACTTGGGATAATATTGTTAAGCCTGATGGCAACAGTACAAATGTCTCACTTGACTATGCACCATCAGGAATTGTCAACAAAGATACAGGTAAGCCCTTTACCAGCTTGCAGGATTATCTTAATAATCTCGATAAAGTCCAAAATATCCAGAATTTTATAGCCAGCGATAGTGAATCTCACTCAGTTGGTTCTGTGCGCTTTGGCACAGATGGTTCTCTGTTTGTGAGCATAGGAGATGGCACTTCCTACAATGGGGTAGATCCGCGAGCAATTCGCGTTCAGAGTATCGATAATCTGTCCGGTAAGATCCTGCATATTGATGCGATTACTGGTCAAGGTTTATCAAGTAATCCTTTCTACAACGGCGATCCCGATAGCAATCGTTCCAAGGTCTATAACTTAGGTCTGCGTAACCCCTTCCGTTTCACAATTGATAAGAAGACCAATACCCCTGTTATTGGTGATGTTGGCTTCGCTACTTACGAAGAGGTCAATATCGGAAAACCAGGAGCTAACTTTGGCTGGCCGTTCTATGAAGGTGGTCTTGATGCAAATAGCAATATCGTCAACCTGCAACAACCAAAATATTCTACCCTAGATGCAGCAAAAGACTTTTATAGTAGTGGCGCAACTGTTACAGCACCAGTTTACACTTACAAGCATTTTGGTTCCAATTCCATCGTCATGGGTGACTTTTACACAGGTAATACTTTCCCCTCAATCTATCAAGGTGCGTTATTCGTTGGTGATTTCAGTCAAGGAACTATTGATGCTTTGAAATTCGATAGCCAGGGCAAACTTGTCTCTGTTAAGCGGTTTGCTTCTCAATCAGACACACCAAATCTAGGAGTGCCTACACAACTTACCACTGGACTAGATGGCAATCTTTACTACGCAAACTTGACCGGGGGTGAGATCGATCGCTTCCGATCTGTTTAGAGTTGAAGGAGGCAGGAGTCTCAGTTGGAGTAAATCAGTAGGGGTCGAATCCCCTACTAATTTAGAGCTACTGTCGCATTAGCTTCCCGCTTTCTTACGAGAGTTCAGTGTTCTTGTCTTAAACCCAAGACCCCTATTTTTTCCAGCAAGCTTTGTGCAATTTCCATATAGCTATCGTTCCGGTTGCTTGTTTCTTCTAATCAGCACCCTAATGGATCGATAGCTTTCTTGTCGATTGGCTCAACTTAAAACTGTTCGGAGTATTGTGATATCAAGCTATTGTGCAGAGTTATCGGTAGGGATGCGGAGAATTTTTTGCGAGCAAACGTCGCACAATCCTAACTCCAGATAGATATCAATGGTTAAGAAGGAGTGCTATTCGTAACCCAAGTACTTGTTTAATTTGGCAAGACTTCAACAGCCAGTAGAAGAACCATGACTACAGAACAGCCCTTAAAACTTGATGTTACCAGCGACGAATTCATTTCAAAAATTGGTTCAAGTGCGCCCGTTCTTTCTAGTCAAAAAGGATTCTGGAATGGAGTCAGAGTTAGCTATTACAAATACCACAATGCCCTTGAGACCCCTGAGCATTGTTTCTCGCAGCATCTGATCACAATTCATCTCAATCACGCCGTCGCGATCAAAGAGCAATTGCTGAATGGTCATCTACGATGCGATCGCTTCAGAAACGGCGATATTTGTTTAACCCCTGCAACTACTCCTGTATCAGTCCGTTTACAGGATGCAAGTGAGTGGATTGCTCTACACCTTGAACCCACGTTTATCGAGCAGATCGCGGATGAAGTGGCCGATCCGGATCGACTTGATATTATACCCCAATTCAAGTTAAATGACCCGTTAATTTATCAAATTGGGATTGCTCTAAAAGTAAATCTTGAGTCTGAGAATGCCTACGGTCGCCTCTACACCGAGTCAATGGCAACCGCACTTTCTGCTCATTTACTACAGCACTACTCGACCAAAAAGCCCAAAATTGAAAGCTATTCTGATGGATTATCACAGGCTCGATTACGACAAGTGACTGAATATATTCACCAGCATTCGGCGCAGAATCCTAGCCTGATGATCATGGCTGAAATGGTGCATATAAGTCCTTATTACTTTAGCCGTTTGTTTAAACAATCGACCGGGTTAACACCACATCAGTATTTACTCAAATGTCGCACTAATCAGGCGAAACGGCTACTCAAGACTACAAATCTCTTAATCGCTGACATTGCAGTTCAGGTAGGCTTTGTCGATCAAAGTCACCTTAACCGCCATTTCAAGCGCCATTTTGGTGTTTCACCCGGCCAGTTCCGCGCTTAGGGCAAGAATGTACTGTCAAAAAGCAAGATTATCCAAGACGGTCAAGCTTCATTTATCCTACGATTTCTATAGATTGGTCAAACAATTTTAGATTTTGGATTTTAGATTTTAGATTTACTGCACCCAAAGAGAGGGTTGTAGCTTGAGGATTTTAGATTGAGCGCTGTTAGATTTGTTCCGCCCACTGCGGTCTGGGCTACAAGCCAAGATAAGCAACTGGTATCGGGGCTTGAACCAAGGAACAATCCAAAATCCAAAACTTGTACTGAGCGACTTGCCCTGAGCGCAGTCGAAGGGAGTCGAAGTATTTAAAATCCAAAATTCGCAGGGTCAATCAAGGGATGAAAATTAAGCTTCTTTCACCATAAATTATGAATCATCCAAACACACCTATTCCTTTTCTATCAAACCGTCAAGATGCTCCTGCATACTGGCTGGTAGACATTTTGTGGATACTCCATGCCAGCAGTCAACAAACCGGAGGCGCTTACGCCTTGCTGGAACAGTATTGTCCTAGAAATTCAGGTGCGCCACCACATTATCACGATCAAGATGAGAGCTTCTATCTCATTGCCGGAGAGATTACCTTTCAAGCCGGGGATGAAATTTTGAAGGCTCATGATGGCTTTTTTGTCTCAATTCCGCGCGGTACAATTCATTCGTTCCGGGTCGATAGTGAGGTTGCCCAGATTCTCAACTTCTATACGCCTGGTGGATTTGAGCAAACGATAATCGAAATGGGGCAGCCTGCGCTGACTCGTTCTATGCCACCACCAGGAATTGACAAACCCTTTTCCCTAGAACAGATTCAGCCACTGCTCCAGAGGGTTGGAATGTACTTTGTTAATTCACCAGACTCGCTCCGCTTGTGAGTTAAGGCAAGAGGCGCGATGAATTGCTGTCTCTACAATAATTGGTCTTTCGTCTTGACGGCGATTTATCGCATCTTTGCGATCTAGAATTTTCATCAAAAACCTTAACCGAACTGTATTGCAATCAATCTCTATAACTCTATAAACTTTACAAAAAGTATGACGACAAAATCAATTGTTTTAGTGGTCGGGTCTACCGGAATGTTGGGTTCTAAAATTGTTGCGGCTCTCGTTGACAAAGGAACCGTTGATATTCGGGCAATGGTGCGCTCGATTAATGATAGTAGTGCGGAGAATCGTCAAAAAATTGAGGCAATGAAAGCCAAGGGTGTCACGATTGTGGAAGGCGACTTAATGAAACCTGAAACGCTGCTGTCTGTTTGTGATGGGGTTGATGTGGTCGTCTCTGCGGTCGGCAACAATGACGTGACTGTGCCAGGGCAGAAAAACTTGATTGATGCGGCGAAACAGCAGGGCGTGAAGCGGTTCATTCCTTCAGATTACTCCGTGGACTATCGCAAGCTGGACTACGGGGACAATGACAATTTGGATAAGCGTAAGGAAGTATTTGAGTATCTTCAGCAAAGCGGTTTGGAATATACCCTAGTTCTCAACGGGGCATTTATGGATAGCATTGCTTATATGCCGTTGCTTGACCTAGAACATCAGATATTTCAATACTGGGGTGATGGTGAAACGCCGATGGATTTCACGACCACTGATGATACTGCCAAGTATGTGGCGGAAGCGGTGAGCGACTCAAGCTTGGTGAACACGGCACTGGAAGTCGCGGGTGACACTCTAACCCCGAAGCAGTTGAAAGCCACTTATGAAGCGGCGACAGGCACTAAATTAACCGAAAAACAATTGGGCAGTGTTACCGAATTTCAAGCCTGGATTACTGCCAAAAAAGCTTCAGCCAGTTCACTCGAAGAGTACGTTTACCATCAGTATATTTACGCAATGGTATCGGGTAAGGGCAAACTCGATCGGATTGGAAATGCTCGCTATCCTCATATTAAACCCAAGACGGTTAAGCAATTTCTGAGCAAAGGAGATTCGTAATAGTCGGGGCAATTCATGAATCATAGGTGTCAACTTAACGTGAAATCGTTGCAATAACGTTATACCAAGTCCACTCAATTACTAATTATCCCCTCGCAACCCCACCCCGCTTTTGTCTAGCGACAAAATCTCCCCTCCCCGTGAACGGGGAGGGGATTTAAGGGGTGGGGTAAAATGACTGTGGAATAAGCTTTCTGACTTAAGTTGACACCAATATTCATGAATTGCCCCGACGTGAAAATAAGGGTTTCGGCTAAAGTTTTGCGTAAGTTCTGTACCGGATGTAAGCAACAATCAGTGAACAGCCAAACAACTGTTGACTGATTTTGGTCAAACAATTTTGGATTTTAGATACTTCGACTCCCTTCGACTGCGCTCAGGGGGAGTCGAAGTATCTAAAATCTAAAATTCTTAGTCAAGATAACTTTGTCAGAAATCCCAACAATTTTTTGGTATTTGATGACAGGAGTGTGCGGCGATAAGCATCAGCTGCTTTTTTAATAGCTTCGGCTTGAGTGGGATAAGGATGAATCACACTGCTTAACTTACTCAAACCAAGCTTATTCACTATTGCTGTAGTCACTTCTGATATCATCTCACCTGCGTGACTGGCGACAATAGTTGCACCGATTATTTTATCAGACCCCTTTTTATGGTGGATTTTGAGAAATCCTGATTCTTCACCATCTGCGATCGCTCGGTCTACACTACTAAAAGGTATCTTAATTGTCGTCACCTCAATACCCAATTTCTGCGCCTCGTGTTCATACAACCCGACGTGGGCAATTTCTGGGTCAGTATAAGTTACCCACGGCATCACCAAGCTACTGAGTTTCGAGCGTCCTAAGCCAAAGGGAGAGAACAGCGTATTTTTAATTACAATTCGCGCCGCAGCATCAGCAGCATGGGTAAATTTCCAGTTCATGCAGATATCGCCAGCTGCATAAATTTTGGAATTCGTCGTTTGGAGATAATCATTTACCTTCACACCTTGACGCTTGTCGTATTCCACCCCAATTGATTCTAAATTCAAACCTTCCACATTTGGCGATCGCCCCGCACCGACTAAAATTTCATCTACTGTCACTGAATCTCGATGACCATTAGAAGAAAAGTAAAGCCGTTTCCCCTCAGTAACAGTTACTACTTCTTCTAATTTGGAATTCAGCACCACGCGAATTCCTTCCCTAATCAAAACCTTTTGCAGAATTTCAGCAGCTTCAGCGTCTTCTTTATTCAGAAGATGCGAACCGCTATGGAAAAGTACCACCTCAGAACCCAAACGCCGAAAAGCTTGCGCCAATTCGCAACCAATGGGGCCACCACCAATCACCGCCAAACGTTCCGGTCGTTGAATTAGAGAAAAAACCGTCTCATTCGTTAGATAACCCGCCTTTTCAATTCCTGGAATTGACAATTGTTCGGCTCTCGCACCAGTAGCAATTACAGCTTTTTTAAACCGGAGGGTTTTGTCGCCAACTTCCACGGTATTTTTACTTGCAAATCGACCGCTACCCAAAAAGACATCCACACCCAACTTTTGAAACCGCTCCGCCGAGTCGTTGTGGCTGATATCAGCCCTTACCCGCCGCATCCTGGCCATGACTTTGGGAAAATCCACATCTATATTATGTTGGGGAATATTAACTCCCAAGTCTTTAGCATCCCAGATTTCGCCAACGACACGGGCAGACCGAATAATAGTTTTAGATGGTACGCAACCAACATTTAAGCAATCTCCACCCATGAGATGCTTTTCAATTAACGCCACTTTTAAACCCAAATCCAGACCCGCAGCCCCCGCCGCTACCACTAATCCCGCCGTACCAGCCCCAATTACTACCAAATCATAAACATCTGCCGGTTGAGGATTAACCCAGTTTGGCGGATGGACGTGAGACACCAACTTTTGGTTATACTCATCCGTTGGGCGAACCGTGACTCTCTCTAAATCTGAATTGGTCATTAGCGAAACCTCTTTTAAGAATTGAAAATACTAAAGTCAACTGCTTTTATGGAATGCAAAATTAGGAATCCCGATAACTTGAGGCGGCTTAGTCTTTTATTTTTTATGGTTGTTTAATAAGGAATACAGCCTTTGAATTATTTTGTCCGTTTGGGAATTGACAGATACGATTGAAGTTTTCGTGTATAAACGTTTCAGCAATCGATAATTTACAAGAGGAGGCAGGAGGAAAGAAGTATAATTGAAAACTTTTGTTCTGGGTTTAGTAGTCTGTCAATTCAACTTTGACGAGTAAATAAATTCTTCAATTTCTCTTCCTTCCTTCGTGTACTTCGCGTCTTGGCGGTTCGTTCCTTTACCCTTCAAACTTCGCTTGACAGACTACTAGAGCCGCAGTTTACAGCACTTTTCATGTATTTGAACCACATCTGTGTGTAGGGGCAATTCATGAATTGCCCCTACCTGCATGGTCTATTTATCTGAAAATAGCTGTAAAAATAAGATACTGGTACGATACGCACGTCCTTGTTTTAATCCCACGTTTTTAAGTGTAAGTTCCTCCTGCCTTTCTTTGTAAGAGAACTGTCCACCTCTACAATTCTTCTTCTAAAGCTTTGCGTGCAATCCGGGTTACATAAACTGTAACGATGACTGTCGCAATCAAACCCAAAATCCGAATCGCCCATTGTAAATTCGGGTTGTTAGGTTGAGCCTCAGTACCAATCATGGCAAGATTACCTGCAAGGGAACCTATATAAACGTACAGAATGGTTCCAGGAATCATGCCCACAGACCCGATGAAGTAATCTTTCAGTGAAACTCCCGTGATCCCAAAAGCATAGTTTAATAAATTGAAAGGAAATATGGGTGAGAGTCGGGTTAACAGGACAATTTTTAATCCTTCTCTACCAACTGCTTGGTCAATGGCGGCAAATTTTTTGTTATCTGCAATTTTACCAGCAACCCAGCCCCTTGCTAAATAACGCCCCACAAGAAAAGCAGCAGTAGCGCCAAGGGTTGCACCGACAAATACATAGAAAGAACCCCAAACTGCACCAAAAATTACACCTGCTCCCAAAGTGAGAATAGAACCAGGGAAAAAAGCGACGGTAGCGATAATATAAAGGGCAATAAAAGCTATAGCTCCCAACGCACCCAGGCTATCAATCCACTGTAAGGCTGTGCGTAAAATAGCTTGGGGATTCAAAGAATTTGGATTTACAGATTCTTGTGCCAAAGCTGGGTCTGTATTGAATGAAAAAACGCTCACTAATATCAGTAAGATTAATGCACTTACACTCAAAAACTTCTGCAATTTTCTGGCATTAATACTTTTAAATATCTGAAGAATTGTTAGTTTTCTCATGGATTGTTATTTCTTGGATTGCTACACATTGAGCTAATGCTTTTTGAGCAACTTTTGTGATATATACAGTCACGGCAACGGTAGCAATCAACCCAACGACTTGCATTATCCATTGCCAGACTTGAGTTTCTGAAGTAGTTGGTTGATAAGACGTGTTAATCATGGCAAGATTACCAGCTAAAGAACCAATATAAACGTACATCACAGTACCAGGAATAATGCCAAAGGAACCTAATATATAGTCTTTCAGAGAAACCTGTGTTACTCCAAAAGCATAATTTAATAAATTGAAGGGAAAAACGGGAGAGAGACGAGTTAGCAAGACAATTTTCCATCCCTCTTTAGCAACTGCTAAATCAATTGCTTTAAATTTAGGATATTTATCCATTTGTCGATAAACCCAGTCTCGTGAAAGGTAGCGTCCAATGATAAAAGCTAAGGTTGCTCCGATGATTGCAGCAATTAGCACATATATTGACCCCCAAAATACTCCAAACAAACAACCACCTTTGAGCGTTAGAAGCGAACCCGGTATAAACAGTAAGGTTGCCAAGTTGTAAATGACTATGTAGGCGATAGGGCCGAAGATGCCAAGACTCTCAACCCAAATAACTAAGGCGTGTAAAAGTCCTTGAAAGTTTAATTGTTTAGCGGCAATTATAAAAGCGACAACTAAGCAACTTAGCAGTAGTAGTTGGAGTTTAAAATTTAATAAGCGCTTCTTCATGTTGATAAGTAGAAAGCAGCAGGCAAGAAGTAGGAGGTTTAAAGGTGCAACTTTGAGGTTTAAAGGTGCAATTTCGAGGTTAAAAGGCTCAACGTTGAGGGTTAAAGGCTCAACTTTGAGGTTAAAAGGTGCAACTTTGAGGTTAAAAGGTGCAACTTCGAGGTTAAAAGGTGCAACTTCGAGGTTTAAAGGCTCAACGTTGAGGTTCAAAGGTGCAACTTCGAGGTTCAAAGGTGCAACGTTGAGGTTCAAAGGTGCAACGTTGAAACTTACATCTCGAATCTACTGCCACTAAGATATACTACTGACATGAGAAACAGCTTAAATTCTCTTAAATTTTTCTCGGCGATACCAGCTACGAATTCGCTCAGGTGAAATGCCTAGTAAATAAGCAATAATTACTAATTGATTAAGTAGGGTGGTTTTAAATACTCCCTTTTGCAACCATCTACGGGCTGAAGTAAGAACTGGTGTAGAGATTATTACAATACGTCCGATAGGTTTTAACCGACGCATGAGTTCAAAGTCTTCCATGATGGGCAATTCAGGAAAACCGCCAATTTGCTGAAATGCTTCCTTGGTTAAAAAAATTGCTTGGTCGCCGTAGGGCATTTGGCAAAAATGCGATCGCATTTTTACTCCCCATTCCACCCATCGTAAACTTAAAAGTGACGCATCAATCCGCAACTTAAAAGCACCAGCCACAATCCCAGGTTGTTGTAGTGCTGTGCGAATCATCTCATCAAACCCTGTTGGCAAACGGGTATCTGCATGGAGAAATAGCAGAATCTCACCGCTAGCCGCTACAGCACCCGCGTTCATTTGCACAGCACGACCGGGAGATGATGAGATAACTTTGACATTTAAAGACTGAGCGATCGCTACAGTATCATCACTAGAGCCACCATCGACTACAATGACTTCTATATTTAGATTGGCTTGAGTAGTAGCAATGGCTTGTTTAATATTCCCTGCTTCATTGAGAGTCGGGATAATAATAGAAATTTTGCTAGCGTCAATATTCTCACTCATGATTGCTGAGTTTTCTTTTCCGGTTGGTCAGGAAATGAACACTCCACCGTTACCTTAAGATTGCTTTCAGCCGTGCCTTTAGTTATGTAAGGTATACCTGCTTCACCGCCAACTTTGATGCCAAATTCTAGAGTGACTTTATCAATATTAGCAACGGGGATTTTCTTAAAAGCATTGAGTGAATAAACAGTGTAAGCCCGAATTGTACCTTCAATTGCTTGGAAATTTTGCACTATTTGTTTTTGTGCAGCATCAGCATCCCATCCCTTATCAATTAGCGCTTCTTCCTCTCCCTCTGGAGAAACTTCGATGCTAACTGGTGGTGCATCTACGTTATTTGTGGCTTCAATGTAAATAATCGTGCCATCTTCTAAATGAATAGGTGTGAGTTGAGTCATGGGATAAATCTCGCCTAAAAGAATTGCGTGTAGTCAATTTAACGCGAAATGGGCGGTTAGAATTCGCCCTGCTTAAGTTGACTACCCTACACATTTTTACGGAAAATGCGGTAAATTTCTTGTAGAAGCTGGAAATAATGCGACTAAACTCTCATAAAGCTTACTAATATGAGTCGAGACGCTTTGGTGGTGGGAATTAATACGTATGACCGCTTAAAATGTCTCAACGCACCAGCTGCGGATGCTGAAGCGATCGCTCAAATTTTACAACAATGCGGCGAATTCCAGGTAACGTGGCTACCAGCAGTCAAAGACAAGGAAAATGAGACGATTCGCATTGGTAAGCAAACTAAAGTTAGTTTAACTCAGTTAGAAAGAGCGATCGTTCAATTATTTAAGCCAGATGGTAAGCCACCAGACACAGCGCTACTGTATTTTTCTGGTCATGGGTTGCGGAAAAATTTAGGAATTCAGGAAGGTTATTTAGCAACGAGTGAAGTCAACCCCGATGCAGGTAATTGGGGATTATCTTTGCAATGGCTGCGGCGACTGCTGCAAGAAAGTGAAGTAACACAAAAAATTGTAATTTTGGATTGCTGCTATAGCGGAGAGGTGCTAAATTTTGCAGAGGCAGATCCAGGCGATCGCGGTAAAGGTAGAGATAGGTGTTTTATTGCGGCTTCTCGTGATTTTGAAGTTGCTTTTGAAGACATTAACAGCCAACACAGCGTTCTCACTGCTGCACTGCTTCAAGGTTTGGAACCAAAACAAGACCGTTGGGTGAGTAACTACACTTTAGTAGACTTGCTCAATCAAGAACATCACCCGTTCCCCCAGCGTCCCATATTTGCTAACTCTGGTGAAGCAATTAATCTCACCCGCAAATGGAATTCCTCTCCTGTTAACTCCACAGTACAGGTATCAGCTACTTGTCCTTACAAAGGATTGTCTTATTTTGATTGCACAGAAGCAGATGCTAACTTATTTTATGGCAGAACAGCGTTAACCGACGAATTATTAGAAAAAGTGCGATCGGGTAATTTCCTCGCTGTGTTGGGAGCATCAGGAAGTGGTAAATCTAGTGTAGTTAGAGCGGGTTTACTTTATCAATTAAAATTAGGACGTAGATTATCAGGTAGCAACACTTGGCAGTTGAAAATATTTCGACCAGGGATTAACCCCTTACAAAATTTAGCACTGGCATTTTTAGAATCAGAATTATCAGATATTGAACGCGCATCTCAATTAGCAAAAGCAGAAGAATTAATTGCGAAAGGTGCAGTTGGTTTAGGACAGTTGATTACTGCTGCACAAACTCAACGCTTAGTGTTAGTGGTAGACCAGTTTGAGGAAGCTTTTACTCAATGTCAAGACATTACAAAACGACAGCAGTTTTTTGAATGTGTGCTAGGTGCTTTGCAACGAGATGACAATAAACTCTGCCTAATAATCACAATGCGGGCTGATTTCTTTGGCAAATGTCTCGAACAAGAGTATGGCGGACTAGCTAAGAAAATTCAAGAGAATTTAGTAACGGTAACACCGATGAATCAGCAGGAATTAGAAACAGCAATTATCAAACCGGCTGAACAGGTGAATTTAGCAGTAGAACCGGAATTAGTTTCTCAAATGATTGCAGATGTAGAAAATTCACCGGGAAGTTTACCGTTGTTGCAGTACACGCTGACAAAACTATGGCAGCAAAGAACTGAAGAACGGTTAACCCTGACTACCTATAGCAAACTAGGTGGAGTCAGGGGAACCCTGCAAACACGCGCTACAGAAGTTTATGAATCATTATCACTTGAAGAACAGCAAGCAACAAAGCGGATTTTTTTAGAATTGACGCAGTTGGGAGAAGGAACAGAAGATACGCGTAGACAGGTTGTGCAACGAGATTTAGTTACTTCACAGCATCCAGAAGCTACGATCAATAGAATAATTCAACGGTTAGCTGATGAGAAGCTAGTTGTCACCAGTACCTTATCTAATCAAATTGCTGTGGTAGATGTGGCACATGAAGCACTGATTCGCCATTGGTTGCTATTACGCAAATGGATTGAGGAAAGTCGGGACATACTGCGACAAAAGCGAAAAATTGAAGCGGCAGCTATTGAATGGCGAGATAGGCAAGGGGTTAAGGATTATCTCTTTCAGGGGAAGCGGTTAAGAGAGGTAGAAGATTTTCAGAAGCAACAGACTGAGAACTTAAGATTATCTGACCTAGCTATTGAGTTTATTCAAGCAAGTGTCAGACAAAGACGGAATAATCGCTTTCAGTCAATTAATAATTTTTTCTTCATTATCCCGCTGGTTTCATCAGTATATCTGGGCGTAGTAGTTACAGCGCTTCCGGCTATTATGCAATACAGTTTTTTTCCTTGCCCTCTCCTATCAAAGCTTTCAGATTTGGGAATGTACCTCATAGCTGCCGTAAGTGCTGTATTGAGAAACCAATTAGGATAAACCAACTTTGGCAGACTGTTGATGCTGCTAGAGGAAAGGAGTATAGTCAGGCAAGAATTCAAGCACTTGAAAAACTAGTCCAAGCTGGTGAGAATCTAGCTAAGAAAGATTTCAGCAATGCCAACCTCAGCGGTGCCAACCTCAGCAGTGCCGACCTCAGCGGTGCCATCCTCATCGGTGCCGACCTCAGCAATGCCTTCATCGTAATTGCCAATTTTAGCAGTGCCGACCTCAGATACGCCAACCTCAGCGGTCTCAACCTCGTTGATGTCAATTTCAGCGATGCCAACCTCAGCTACGCCAATCTTAGTAATGCCCACTTCAGCAATGCCTTCAGGGGTCTCATCCCCAACCCTAGCTTTGCTAACCTCACAAATGCCGACCTTAGCGATACCAACCTCAGCGGTGCCAACCTCAGCGGTGTCAAGCTCACGCATGTCTTCTTCTACAGGGCTGACCTCAGCAGTGCCGACCTCAGCAGTGCCGACCTCAGGGGTGCATACTTCAGGGGTGCATACTTCAGGGGTGCATACTTCAGCAGTGCCGACCTCAGCGGTGCCGACCTCAGCGATGCCAAATACCTGACTCCTGAGCAAGTTAAATCTGCTAAAAATTGGGATAAGGCTAAATATGACAAAGATTTTCGAGCCAAGCTTGGTTTACCACCAGAACCAGCTAAGTGAATACTTTTTATAATTAAGCGATCGCACCAAACAAAAACAAACCCTGTAACCACTTCCGTCAACCCTGTAACCACTTCCGTCAACCCTGTAACCA
>NZ_JABXKH010000053.1 GCF_017115105.1 Nostoc sp. NMS2 | reverse complement strand
ATTCCTGGCTCAATCTCCGTTTCCAACTCTTCAAGCAGAGATTGAAAATTTGGGTATTCATCATTGATTTCAACTTCAAATAAATCTGCACTCTTTGTAACGATAGTTACCCAAGCAGGTAAAGTTTGTGGAATGATCTTCGCGTAAAGTTTCATTATTGTGTCCTCTGGGATTAATAACCTTAAAAATCCTCGGCAATCTCTAACAAAAAGCCGCGTCCCGTGTTCTGCACTTGCACCAGTTCTTTATCTAGCAGTGTTTGAATAACTGAATCCGAGAATTGGAATTGCAAACGATGCAGAGGCACACAACCACCGCAAAGCCGAATCGAACGCAGCAAATGATTAGCCCTGCGGTCAAAGCTGTTGTCAACCGTCTTAGGCATTTGTAAAATCTCCGGTGACTATGGCTAACTGTTGTTGCAGAATTGCTATTTGCTGTTGATAAAAGTCAATCTCTGCGGTAATTTGCCAAAATAATTCTTCTGGTGTGAGCGGTTGGATTTGATCCTCTTTCAAGTACGATATTTCATCAGAATTCTTGTTAGGCATCAGGACATAACGCCAGCCATCATCAAATTGTTCAGCCAACTCTGTACCCAAAGGATAGTAATAAAGTCCCAAGATGATGCCTTGTTCTGTACGCTGTTCCAAAGCAAAGCGTGGGTAGCCCCAGTGTTGAGGGATTGATATTGTGGGTTTCATAGATTTAATTGGGGATTGGTGAATAAATAATTAGGGAAAGGGGGAAAGGGCAAAGGGGAAGGGAATGAAGAAATTTACCTTTCCCCCTTACCCTTTAACCTTTTCCCAAGCGAAGCCTACTCCTTACGCTGTAACTAACTCCGCTCTCTCCAGCAGCCGTTGCAATTTATCGCCAGTTAGCTGTTCTAACGGCTGATCTAAAAAATATTTATCAAAAATGGATTTACTATCAGTAGATACGTCCACCATCGACAGCGATAGCACAGCATCAAGCACGGAGTTAGAATACTGCTGCTGGACTGAATAACGCCTCTTCACCCACCAGTTACCATCAGTGCATCCGACTTGCCCCAGTTTTACGCCCTTGTTGTTGTAAATGCCATCATCGAGAATTTCAAAGCCGTAATTCTGGCACTCGTTGAAGATATGCGCCATGATTCGGTTTTCGGTCGTGGGGGGTGTTGCTTCTTTCTCCTGCACAGGTAATGAGCCGTCTTTGTAGTGAGTGCAGATGAAGCGATTGCAACGCATTAGAGTGTTGGCACGAAATACTTCTTTACTGTTGACCATGACTACCCAGCGTTGCGTTAAGTGGTTATCGTCATGGCTGATGCTGGCCACCAGTTGATTACCAGCGTAATATTCGTAATCAGAAAATGAGATTTCGACTATTCTAAGGGGTTCGGGAGCTACAACTTGGGCTTGGTCAGCGATGTAATTGTCGAGTTCGGCTTGGGCAAGGGCTTGTTGGTCGGGAGCAGCGAGGGTAAGTTTCTGAATCTTGCTTGCCTGATAGTTAACAATGGCGGAAATCCAGGCATCCTTGCAGCGTTTGTCGCTTACTTCGACTGTGCAGCCGATTTCGCTGTAGATTTGCTTGAGTCGAGCAATGGATTTCAGTTGCAGCTGTTGTGCTGTGTAAAGGGCGTGAGTCATAATTAAGATTCCCTGTACGAATGTATGGGTTTTTCAAAAGGCGATCGCTTCCAAAGTTTCCGAGGCTAAGGGCGATTGCCTTTTGTGATATTTATATTATGCTACTCTGCTAACTGATTGTCAGTATACTGATTAGCAGTTATTCTGTTGATTGATAGCCTGTATATTGATTGGCTGTTATTCTGTAATCAGATAAGCGTTAATGGAGGTTAATCATTAAAAACGTGTTAGCAGTTTGGATGGAAGCATATATTGATATTTCGCAATGGTGGCCTAAAGCTGAAGATGGTAGCCTCTTGTCTGTCTACGCAGTTCATAGGCAGTTTGAGGGTAGCCCGAATGAAGTCACTAGACATACCTTGACTGTCGCCCGTGCTGGCAGGCTAAAAAAAGCGGATATCGATAATTTGGTAAAACTAGCAAGGATTTGCTCGGTGCTATCTGGAGAGTTAGTAACTGTCAATGACATTGTGAAAATTCAAGAGGACTCGTGAAGATGATAATTCTCCACCGAGTCCGATCCCAGAGCATTACTGCCATAACTCACCACATACTTAATCTATTTGTCATTGATTTTGAGCAAGTACTATTGAATTAAAGAAGTGGAATGATGGCTAAACCATCTTCTAGGCGTAAAAAAGCCACCTCTGCCGCAGAAATAAATTCAAAATCACTCAGTAACTCTGCAAATGCAGATATCTCTGTTGAGGAAAATCCAGCTACAGCAACAATTACGGTTAGTGCTGTTGAAGTAGAGGAATTGACAGACAAGGAACAAAGCGATCGCCTACACTTGGAAAGAAAAGTGGAGAAAGCGGTTTTTGAAGCAGGGAAGGCGCTGATGGAATTGCGCGATCGCAGGCTCTACCGTTCCACCCACAGCACTTTTGAGGAGTATTGCAAAGACAGGTTTGGATTTCAGCGTCGTCATCCTTACAGATTAATCGAAGCTTCGGCTGTGTTTGATAACCTGATGAAAATGTGTCCCAATGGGACACAAACTGAAACTGAATCGAGCAACGCGGAAATTTATCCCAGTGGGACACAAACAGAAAATGAGGAAATGTGTCCCATTGGGACACAAATTTTGCCCACGAGTGAGCGCCAGGTTAGACCGATAACAAAACTGGAACCTCAACAGCAATGGGAAGTATGGCAACGGGCAGTGGAAGAAGCTGGAGGTAAAGTACCATCTGCTAGAGTTGTAGGCGATGTAGTACAACGGATCATGGAACGTACTAAAGCGCCAAATCCTTACCGTGTTGGGGAAGTCTGCCTCCTGATTGCCAAAGATAATCCTGATTTACGAGGAAAAGGCGGATGTTGGGGGATAGTCAACCATGTTGGCGAATTTAGTTGCACAGTCACAATGTGGGATGGGGAGTACACTGTCAGAATTGACCACCTAAAGCCACTGAACTACCTGGAATCGGAATGTCAGCAGATGCAGCAGATTAGCGATCGCATCAGTAGATTACGGGAAAACGAGAACTTGGAAGAGGCAGCCCGTGCTGTGCTGAAGCATTTGGGGGAACTGAAGCGACCGTATTTGACTGCTGTTGAAGAGAAGCTGTTGAGTGTGATTGAGCGAGAATATGGGATTATAGATTAATCAATTAGCTAAAATCGCAATTTGAGCGCGTTGTAGAGCTTGGCTTTAGTTTAAATTTTCACTGTATTTATAATTATTCAGTAATCTTGACGTTGTAACTAGTGGATATACTTAGTTACGTTGAAGACAAAATTTAGATAACAAGATTACTGTGTTTAATCTGGAAGATTTCTTCAACCTTTCAAGTGACCTATTTTGTATCATCTCAAGGGATGGTTGCTACCAGCAAGTCAATCCTGCATGGGAAAAGGTATTGGGATGGAAACCAGAAAACTTAATTGGGCATTATTGGTTAGAATTAGTACATCCAGAAGATATTGCAATCAATCAGCTACCAACTGAACCACTGCAAAATTTGCAGTGGGATAACCGTTATCTTCACAAAGATGGCAGTTATCGGTGGTTGTCTTGGAGTCTTTCTACTAGCCAACAGGGACTCATCTATGCAGTAGGGAAAGATGTTAACCAGCAGTTGCGCCAAATAGAAGCACTCTCAACGGAACGCCAAAGCCTTTATAACCTACTGAATCAGCTACCCGCTTTCCTTTATCTGCAACCCAATGATTATGGCGTAGGATTTTATAACCAACGCTTCCAGGAGGTATTTGGAGATCCTACAGGGAAACGTTGTTATGAGGCGATCGCTGGGTTGAAGCAGCCTTGTCCAGTCTGTCCTACCTTTCGCGTCTTTGAAACTAATGCTCCGCAACTTTGGGAATGGGTTGATAGTAAAACAGGCAAAGTGTATCAGATTTATGATTATCCGTTCAAAAATATGAACGGTGAACCAATGGTTGTGGAAATGGGTTTAGATATTACTGCTGTGAAAGGGGTGAAATGAGCAACCGTACAGAAAGTTACGCTAAGGCTGAAACGCTTTCTAG
>NZ_JABXKH010000084.1 GCF_017115105.1 Nostoc sp. NMS2 | reverse complement strand
TCACCACTCTCTCCGACGACTGATTCCTCTTAAATTTTTGAATTTGGAATTGCTGGGGCTGGCCCAGATGACCCAACAATTCGCAATTCGCAATTAATAATACCCTATGCATAAATGTGCTTGCTCTGAATATTGATACTACGTATTCTTTTCTTTTCATAATTGAAATTAGTTGCTCTGTACCCCAACGCCTCAATTATCAATTACGCCGTAATTGCGAACTGCGAACTGCGAATTGCGAATTGCGAATTGCGAATTGGAAATGACCTACGGAGTGGGTAATTTACAGAAGGCACTACCTACTAATTATGAAGTTTATCGACAAGTAGTAAAAGCTTACCCCCAAAGAACTCCTTTGGAATTGACTTTGGGTGTAAATGATAATTCAGTTGAGAAAGCTGAACCTGTAAGCAAGTGATAACGCACTCGTTACATAGTCAACAAGAAGTTAAAGATCAAAACTGAATTGCTTTTCAACAAAAAATTGACATTAAAGTATAAATCAAAGAGTCAACGATGATCTAATTTAATTTCTGCTGCGTTGATAAAAAAGATTTCAAAAATTCCTATTGGGGGCTACATGGGGGCTATATATACCCCAACAATAATCCAGGACTTTGATGAGATTTTGACCCCTATATAGGGTGCATATAGGTGCTAAATGGGGTATATTTGACTGACTGACAATTTGTACCCCATTTAGCCCCCAAGAGGTTATGATAAGCTCTTGAGTTGGGAAAATAAGGGAAAATTATTTTATTCTTCTTTCTCTTGCTCTTGCAGATCACTTGAACAGATCATTTTCACAACTTATTGTGTATTACTTGGGGCCTATGTCAAACATTCACACGTTGCAAAAAATTTTTCCTGCGGGTTTTGATAACGGTTACGGAAGTCTCAAACTTTTAGTCGAAGGGTTTGAAGTAGTTCGTGTCCCCAGCTATATAACCAATGCCGAGATGGAAGATGTTCCAGGGCGTGTAGTTTTTAACGGTAGTGCTTATACTGTTGGAGAGTCTGCTTACCGGACAGGGAATTATTTTGACCGGAATACCGATAATAATGAAAACAAAGTCAACAACGCATTATTGACTTTATTGGGTGCATTGGCACATCTACCACACCGTAAGGCTTGGCACTTAAAATTAGTCGTCAGTTTACATGATGTTGCTCTGGCATCAGAACTACAAAAAGTACTCAATGGAGAATATCAGCCAATACTTGCTGGCAAACAATCAGACGTGAAAGTAGAAGTGCTGAAAGTTGTACTAGAGGGGATGGGTGCATTGTTTGGGCATCAACTGCCGAAAAAATTAACCATTTTAGACTTTGGCAATGGAACAACCCTGTATTCTCGTTACAACCGGGGTCAACGAGAAGTTCACACCGCCTACCCCATCGGTGTGGAAGTTCTCATCGATGATATCTCCCAAAAAATGAAACATCTAAATGGAGGAAAAATTGGGGATGCTTCCAAGATCCGATTTTGTCTGGAAATGGGGCATACCAGGTACAGCCGTGACATCGATATCAAAGATATATACAGTGCTTCTTTAAAAGATTGGTATGAAAAATACTTGAAGAAAGTAGTGAATCTCACGCTTGATGCCAAGCACCAAGGGGATGAAATCTGGGCGATTGGTGGAGGCTGCTTGTTACCTGGATTTAAGAAACTCTTAGAGAAGAACGGTTTCAAAATCCTGGACAACCCGGTGGAAGCCAATGTCTTTGGGCTTTTAGAGATGGCAAAAACTATTTTTGCCAAGAATTCAACAACTACATCTCTTAAGTTATAAAAATGACAGATAAACAAGACTTAGCACCGGAAAAGGTTCGGATCAAAGATAATTACCGAGAGCGCATATTTGCAGAATCGCAAAAACTAGATAAAAGTTACCTGGACACACTTTACTTTATCGTTGATTGCTATTTTGTTTTCATCAAGGCTGGATTACCTGCACAACTTTTAGCTGACACACCTATTAATACTGAATCAAACCAACTCACGTCTTGGACTCAAACTCCATTTGCACAGGAGAAAGAAGAGGATTCTTCAGGAGAAACATTCAGCCTTGATTTTGATTTGTAACCGTCAGCTTATTACCGCAGCCATCTCCCTGTTTCTCCTGCAAAATGCTGAGGGTGATCGCGGTATTTCCCAAGTTTATCTCGAAACTTTGTTTCGTCGTGGCTAATGTTATTCCTTAGAAGTCATACTAAATAACAAGGTCAATCAAACTATACACTCAGAAAGATTTTTTCAGTCAGGATTAATGGCAACGAAAAACGAGGTAAAAGCGGAAACATCTACTATTGTAGTATCGCAACTTTCAGATGCGGCAGAACCCTAACTCTTAGAAAATGCTGAAGATGTGGCTCAACCAATGTAAAATGAGCGGCTATTTCCAGGTCTTTAATTGAGTCGGAATCCATTGAAAGTAATTACAATTTTCAGATAGTAAATCAGTTGATACTCCTATATTTACAACAAACGAGTCTACTTAGCTCTTGCACTAAACTTGACGTAGGTTTTGGAATGCTACGCAATACCATCAAGTACAAAGTAGAGCTAATTGGTGGTGTATTTATAGAAGTTCCAACTAAGAAGGTAAAACCTTTTCAAACCTGTCCTAAATGTGGATATCAGCACAAGAAGACACAAGATATTAGAGTGCATAACTGTACTGTTTGTGGATATCAACAAGACCGTGATATTGCGGCTGCTGAAGTAATGCTTTACTGGGCAAAAGAAATTCTACCGGAGTCAGGAACTGGCTTCGTAGACGCTGAGTCGCCTAGCTCTACCTCATCCACCAAGGCGCGTAAGCAAACTGGAAGTATGAAGCAACTAGGGGCAATGAAGCGTCAAAAATCCGTGGAAGTCTCCGCTAATAACGAACTAAGGGATGTAGAAACCCGCAGTTCAGGCGGAGCCAACTGTGGGTAGTTCATAAGGCTAAATCGGCATCGGTAAGTGGAAGGTTGCGCTTGAGGAGGAGCGATCAGACTTGTACACAGCAAGAGCGATCGCCTTGTGCCAAATCTGCGATTCAACTCTAGTGGGAGCAACTTCTCTAATTCTGTCAGAGAAGTTGCAATATAAATTCGTAAACTCTCAAGTCGGAATTAGAGATTACGAATTGAGAGTTTATCTCCTCAAAATATTAATAGCTGCACCTGCTGCTGCGCCATCTAATAAATCGCCAGCCACATCTTCGCGCCCGCCAAGAATAGCGCGAACCCCGGCGCTACTTGCTGCACCGACTGCGGCATCTCTACCTAAGTTACGTTTTTTCTTACGTCCAACCAAATTGACGGCGGCACCAGCCGCAGCACACTTAGCAGCATTGCGTAAAACAGTACCACGTCTTCTAGCAGCTCCAGTTACTACACAAGTACCAGCACCAAGGGCTGCATCTCCTAAAATTCGGTCGTTAGCTGCTGCTGGTTGAAGAGGAACTAAGGAGATTCCAGTTAAACTGGCAGCCATGAAACTGGGTAGAAATGCGCGTTTGAGAATTCTATTCATACTAGATACCTTCTTAAAAAATCAAACGACTGTTCAAAAGACTAAAAAAAATTCAATTTGTTGCAGTCACAAATTCGCTTATTTCTAGTTTAGACCTGGAGCTTAATGCTTTGAAAGGTGTTTCTAGTCGTAGATATGGGCAAGCCGGATACAAAAACCTCATAAAGAAGCTTTATGGAGTCCCAGCTATTTTGCTGTATCTGTTGGAGGTGCGCCATTAGATATCCTGCATGAGTACATCAGAAATCAAGAAAAGCCTTCCTAGAAAGACGGGGCTTGTATCCCATTATTTTGGTCAAACTCATTTCTCTGTGGTCGCAATCGGCAAGGTGGAGGAATGCTCATCGACTGGCACTTGCTGTTGGAGCGCTGCTAACCTATGCCTGGTATGGTTTTCCTCAACCCCGACTATCGGTTCTAGAGGTGTCGTTGATTTGATCGGCAACGTAATCTTTGCGATCGGTGCGATTGTTCTGCTTGCGATCGCACCGATCATACGGTGCATCAGACAAATTCTGAGAAGATCAAATGCTTCCTCTAATCGTGATTCACCCAATGTCAATGCTGCTAACTCACAGATTTGCTCCTTTGGGTCAAAAAGAAAACCAGCAACCATTGCAAGTGAATCAGTTGGAGCTAGTTGTAACAAACTGGAGTTTAGACTAAACGCATGACAAAGTAACTCAGGATAACTGAGTCACAAGC
>NZ_JABXKH010000167.1 GCF_017115105.1 Nostoc sp. NMS2 | reverse complement strand
TTCAAAGTCCCTCTCCCAGATATGGGAGAGGGATTTAGGGTGAGGGCGAAAACTATGGTTCTCAACTTAGATGAGGTTTATATTTAATCATTATAAATTAATGTAAAATTTCAAGTGCATCAACAATCTGAAACAGGAAAGGTTAATTATGCCTCTAGCAGTTGGTACGGATGCACCTGCATTTACCGCCAAAGATACAAATGGCAACACAGTCTCGTTATCTGACTTTGCCGGTAAGACCGTCGTTTTGTATTTTTACCCCAAAGATGACACGCCAGGCTGCACCAAACAAGCCTGTAGTTTTCGGGATGCCAAATCTGAATATCAAGGCAAAGATGTTGTAGTGTTGGGAGTCAGTGCTGATGATGAAGTCTCTCATCAAGCATTCACCCAAAAATATAATTTGAATTTTCCCCTACTGGCTGATTCCGACAAATCTCTCATCACAGCTTTCGATGTGGATGGCGGTGGTTATGCCAAGCGCGTCACCTACGTAATTGACCCCAAGGGCAAAATTACTCATGTTGACACTGCTGTAAATACTACCACCCATGCTAGCGATATTTTAGCTGCACTTGGGCTGTAGTTTTTTACTTAAGAACTAAGGATTTTTTAAAGAGTCTCAGCCCCAAGCCTTTAGAGCTTGGGGTTCTTTATTTGAATTCAGTTACCTGATTGTGGTGTAACCGATGGCGGCGTAGCTGATGGTATTGTAAACGATGGCAAACTGAGGGTTGGTTGCTGTTGTTCACCTCGTATTAGTTTTTGTTGCCTTGCTTTAAAGGCTGCTGCTGCTGAGTCTAATTTTTCGTTCTGTTGGTTAGAATCCCAGTTGAGAGTTCCGAAATTTGCCCGATGAATCAGGTCAAACATATTGAAATTATCTGAGTTCGTGCGGGAGAAAGGATCGGTATTTTGGTCTGTTGTATTATTACTAGGAAAAGCATCTGCTGGACTGCTTACTTGAGCCGAACTGGGTTGAGCCATGAGTAAGGAAGCAAAGCTAATGCTTGCTACGGTAGCTACAAAGAGTCTAGGAATTTGTAAAAATGGTTTTTTCATGGGATTTTGACCCTAAAATTGCTCTATTTTATCTCTTTAAGCAAGAGTCCGCCGTAGTTGGGGTTGAATGCTTAATAAGGCGACAAGGGCAAAACCAAACAATACCAGCAACGCTCCCCCAAAGGTAACATCACCCCAAGGAGCCTGCATAACTACACTACTTAGTCCCCAACTACTGTGGAGATACAGATAGCGAATGGGTTCGATCGCATAGCTAAGAGGATTCAGGGTGGCGATAACCTGTAACCACTGAGGCATGAAAGATAGAGGAGCCAAAGCAGTACTAGCGAACAATAATGGTAGGTTGGTGACGAAAATCACTGCAATCAGTTCAATGTGTCCGGGTAGGGCGAAAGCTAAACCGAGGGAGATGGCTGTCACACCCAAAGCTAATAGTAGGACAATTAGAGCGATCGCACTTAAACCCACTGCATTTGGTAGTCCAGCGCCCAAAAACGCCGCCGCCGCTACAATCACGGCTGCTTGCAGCAAACTTTGGCTGATGATAAAGATTGCCGAAGCAAAGACAATAGAAAACCGCGATGCTAATGGTGCTACCAGCAAACGATTCAAAAAGCCGAACTCGCGGTCAAACATTACGGGTAAACCAGCATTCAGCGCCCCAGCAAAGGCTGTAAACACAATTATGCCGGCAGCTAAAAATTGTCCGTAATTTGTTGTTGTATTGCCAAATATACCCTTGGGGGCATTTTGGAACAAAGCACCAAACAGTATCAACCACATGACTGGCTGAATAATTCCGGCAACCAAAGAGGATGGACGGCGTTGTAATTGAATAAACAAGCGACGAGTTAAAGCCAACGTCTCTTGTACCAATTCACCGAAAAAGTTAGGTGCAGCATTAACATCTGCTTGTGGTGATGCTAGCGGCTGCCAATTGATATCAGATTTAGGAGTAACACTCATAGCAATTTTGGATTTTGGATTTTGGATTTTAGATTGGGCATGGGGCATGGAGAAGAGACAAGGTAGAGGGGGGAGACAAGGAAGAGACTTAATTTTAATAATTCCCCCTCATCTCCCTCATCTCCCTCATCTCCCCCATCTCCCCCATCTCCCCATTCCCTATCTCATAAGCTGCTTCTTCTCAGCTTTGGGATCGCGAGTGGCAACGGCTGCCAGTTCTGCATCCATGAGGGTGCGTCCTGTAGCAGCGAGGTAAACGTCATCGAGGCTGGGGCGAGATTGGGCAATGCCAAATATGGGCAAGCCAGCAGTATTCAGCGCTTGTTGTATGTTAATGAGAACATCGTTTTGAGGTGTCACCACTAAGTTGAGGGAATTACCTTGAGCGCTATTGATGATCACTTCTTGGACAAAGGGCAAAGTTTGCAAGAGGTTTTTAGCAATTTCTGCTTCCTCAATGGGGGAAAACTCGCGGATTCGCAAGGTGATGCGATCGCCCCCTACTTGATCTTTTAATTGTGAAGGTGTCCCAGAAGCAATTACCACGCCCCGATCTATAATTGCCACGCGATCGGCTAAAGCGTCAATTTCTTCTAGGTAATGGCTGGTAATTACTACCGTTGTCCCAGAGGCGCGTAATTTTCGTAGGAAATCCCATACCACAAAACGAGTTTCTATGTCAAGTCCCACAGTTGGCTCATCCAATACCAGAACATCTGGTGCATGGAGCAACCCAGCAGCCAAGTCTAGGCGCTTGCGTAAACCACCAGAATAGGTTCCTGTCTTTTTATTGGCGTATTCTTGCAAACCGAGTAAATCTAATACTGTCTCAATGCGCTGTTTAGCTACTGCGCGTGGGAGGTGATAAAGTGCTGCTTGCAATTGCAGCAATTCTTTTCCAGTCAGCACCTTATCTATAGCTACTTCCTGAGCAACATAGCCTAGTCGTTGCCTTGCCACTCTGGGATTATCTAACACAGAGATGCCAGATACTTCAATTTTGCCAGCATCCGGTGTGGTCAGCGTACACAAGGCACGCAAGGTAGTAGTTTTCCCAGCACCGTTGGGGCCAAGTAAACCAAATATTTCCCCTGGCTCTACCTGAAAGGAAACATCCTGAACGGCAACCACTGTGCCGTAACGTTTTTGCAGATTCTGAATTAAAACGGCGGGAGCCATGACAGCTTTTCCCCAACTATACAAATCTCAATAAAGTCTATCTTTATTGTAGAAGGTAGGGAGCAAGGAAATAGCGCATGAGCGAAAATATCTAAACAAGTTCGCGTCATGCGCCATGCTGCCAAAAATTTCTAGTTATTTTAGGCAAATTGATTGATTGCGTTTGTAGCGAAATAAACCAATTGACATCCACCCCGCCGTGAACGGTCGGGGATTCCTAAGACTCACGACTTAGGTTTCTGTTTCTTACCATTGCTGGTTTTTCGCAACTGCCCAAAAGACTCAAATCTATCGGGTCTTATGTTCGCTCCACAGACTGAAACTGCGAGTCCCGCAGCCAAAATGTTCTTAGCAGCATTGATATCTCTATCGTGATGTGTACTGCATTTTGGGCAATCCCACTCTCTGACATTTAAAGGCAACTTCTCAACGATGTAACCACAGTGCCCACAACGCTTAGAACTAGGAAACCATCGGTCAATCTTGACAAAATTACGACCATACCAATCGCACTTATATTCAAGTTGTCTGACTAATTCACCCCAGCTAGTATCACTAATAGAGAGAGCGAGTTTTTTATTTTTCACCATATTCTTCACAGCCAAGTTCTCAACAGCAATCGTTTGGTTTTCACGTACCAATCGAGTTGTCAACTTGTGAAGAAAATCATTTCGTGCATCACTTATTTCGGCATGGATCTTAGCTACTTTAAGCCGAGCATTATGGCGATTATTAGAACCTTTATGCTTACGACTTAACGCTTTTTGTGCTTTACGCAATTTAGCTTTTTTTGTCTTAAATCCCTTTGGATTAGCAATCTTCTCACCTGTACTTAAGGCAACTAAAGTGGTGATCCCTAAATCAATGCCAATAGAGCTAGTAGATTCAGGTAATATGCAGATTGCTACATCTACTAATATTGAAACAGTCCAGCGCCCAGAGGGTGAAAGTTTTACTGTAATCGTGGATGGTTCCGCACCTTGGGGTAGTTGTCTACTCCAACGAATAGCCAATGGTGTAGGACTTTTAGCAAGAAATATTTGCCCATCTCTAAACTTAAAAGCTGCCTTGGTAAATTCTGCATTGCCGCCGTTATGCTTTTTCTTAAAATTTGGGTATTTTGCCCGTCCCGCGAAAAAATTACTGAATGCTGTTTGTAAATGTCTCAATCCTTGCTGTAATGGCACACTGCTAACTTCATTCAGAAATTGCAAGTCTTCTTGCCTTTTCCAATTAGTCAGCATTGTTGAAGTTTCAGAGTATCCGACTCGTTCGCTTCGTTCGTACCATGCTTCTGTCCTTGCAGCAAGAGCGCGGTTGTAAACTAATCGAGCGCAACCCATCGTTCTTCTAAGCAATATTTCTTGCTCAGAAGTTGGATAGAATCGGTACTTAAAACTGCGTTGTGTCATCCTTACATTATATCAGATATTCTGTAAGAATAAAGCCGCCCTACAACGGCGGGGTTTTAAACCCATTTTTTTTGATAAAAAGATTTTTTTCGAGACCGCAAGCGCATATTTATATGGCAATATGGCATTCTTGTTTCAATCCCACCTCTTTTGCCGTAGGATACACTGTTAAGAGTTCCCAGTTACAGCAGATTACAGGTAGGTGAGGTACAAATTTTAAGCACAAAGCCATATATCAAGAGAGTTTCAACCCAGTTAAGAGTTCCCCATTCCCCATTCCCTCTAAAGTTATTTCAACACTTTCAAGGTTTTGAAGCTAGTGTCATTGCAACCACTAATAAATCCACCCATTGCTTGGATTTGTTGTAGGTAATCAAGGACGGGTTTAGTAATGATTTCTCCCGGCATTAACACAGGAATTCCTGGGGGATAGGGACAGACGATTTCAGCGCAAATGCGTTCGTGCAGCGACTCGGAACGAGTATCGCTTGTTTGTGCTAAAGGCAATGTTTCACTGACAGCAAAAAAGGCTTCACGGGGAGAACAATGTAAAACATGACTCTGTGTATTTAAAAGATTCTGCGAATTAAAACTTGTAACATTCAAGTTGGTTCGGCGATATTCTTGAGCAAGAGTGGTGAAACCTTGCACTAATTGCTCAATATCGGCTGGGGTGTTGCCCAAACTGATGATAAAGGTGAGGTGTTGCAGTGAAGCGAATTCAGCAGTGACAGCAAATTTTTCATCCAGAATTTCATCTGCTTCAAATCCGGTTAAACCTAAACCAGAAACAGTTACAGTTAGGCGTGTTTCATCTAAAGACACAAAGCCGGGAGATCCCCCCAACCCCTCTTGATAAAGGGGGTTAAGAATCTGTAAGACAGATAATCCAGGAATTTGACTGATTTTTGTTCTAGCTTCATTGGCAAGTTGCAATGTGCGAGACATCAGCATTTTTCCGTGGAGTGCTATTTGCTGACGCGCTGCATCTAAAGAAGCTAAAAGTAAATAACTAGGACTGGTAGATTGTAAGAGTTGCAAAGCCTTACTGATGCGATCGCCATCTATTCTATTACCTTGGATATGCAGCATCGATGCTTGTGTCATTGCACCGAGTACTTTGTGAATGGATTGTACAGTTAAATCCGCACCTGCGGCTAAGGCTGGAGTGGGTAATTCGGGGTGAAAGGCAAAGTGTGCCCCGTGTGCCTCATCTACGAGTAAAGGGATATTGTATTGATGGGTGATGTTGGCGATCGCATTCAAATCTCCGCAAACCCCGTAATATGTTGGGTAAACTGTCAACACTGCTTTCGCGTCGGGATGTTGTTTGAGTGCAGATTCTACAGAATTGGGCGTGATACTGTGGGCAATATCTAAAACTGAATCGTATTCAGGATTGAGAAAAATTGGTATTGCACCAGAGAGAATTAAACCAGCGATCGCAGAAGAATGCACATTACGAGGCAGAATGATTTTATCACCCATGCCACAGGTAGCGAGAATTGCCGCTTCAATCCCACAAGTAGAACCGTTGACAAGAAACCATGTTTGCGAAGCGCCAAAAGCTTCAGCCGCTAGTTGTTGTGCTTTTTGAATAACGCCTTGGGGTGCAAAGAGATTATCTAAATCTGCTAATTCGGTTAAATCGGCACGAAAGACGGCTTTACCAAGTAAATCAGCTAAGGGTTGAGAAATCCCTTTACCTTGTTTATGTCCTGGAGTGTAAAAAGGCGCATGGGGTCTTGCTGCATTAGCTTTTAAGGCATCTAATAGAGGTGTTTGGTTTTGATTGAGCATTAAAATAATTCGTAATTCGTAATACTTCGGCTACGCTCAGTACAAGTTCGTAATTCGTAATTAAAAAAACAAACCGTAAATTTGGTCAACAGTTTAAGGTAGATTGGATAGTACCTGATACAGATGGAATCAGGCTGCGGACAATCTAGGAAACTACCGCTAATAATCTTTATCCACGTTTGATTACTGTATTTCTGAAGTTAAATGAAAAAAGTTAAACTTTTGGATACTATTGCTACACTCAAGCCTATTCCTATTGAGAGATTACAACTAGTGGAAGAAAATTATACTTCTATCGAAAGCTTACCCAGTGGGCAAGTTGGAACAATTGTAGAAGTGTATGAGCAATAAGAATATCATTATTTAGTCGAGTTTGCTGATACCTAAGGTTGTGAATATGCAATAGCGACTTTAAGAGCAGATGAAATCTTAGTTTTACATTACGATTTGGCAGTTGCCTAATGTACAGCACGGGATAATAATTACGAATTACGAATTACGAATTACGAATTACGAATTATTCACATGAGACCTTATCATCAAATCCCAATTTTCGAGTGTGGCGAACCGCTAACGGCGATTCCTTTAGAATTGTTTGCGGTGGAATCTCCCCATCCTTATGAAAAGTTAGGTGCTACCTATGGCGAACACTCTCCTTATTATCTCCGTCAAAGCGTTATTGAAAATTTGAGCCAAGCGCAAAATTATCTTGAATTGCTGCATCCTAACTGGCATATCCAAATTTTTGATGCTTATCGCCCGATCGCAGTTCAGCAGTTTATGGTAGATTACAGCTTCACTCAAGCAGTGCAGGATAGGGGATTAACTGACGTGGAGTTATCTCCAAACCAACGTCAAGAAGTTTGGGAAGCGGTTTATGAAATTTGGGCTGTACCAAGTTTAGATGAAAAAACTCCGCCTCCTCACAGTACGGGTGCGGCGGTGGATGTGACGCTAGTAGATGATACTGGGCAAATAGTAAATATGGGTTCGCCCATTGATGAAATGTCAGAGCGATCGCATCCTGATTATTATGCCAATAATGACGACTCAGAATCACAACATTATCATGCTCACCGCCAGCTATTGCGAGATGTAATGTTAAAAGCAGGGTTTCAACGCAATCCTAGAGAGTGGTGGCATTTTTCTGTTGGCGATCAAATGTGGGCTTGGCTGAATAATCAATCTAATCCAGCCAATCCAGTCACAGCACGTTATGGGCGTATTGCATAGATGCGTTATGCATCTTGAGGATTTAACTCTTTTAACTCGTCGGTGGTGTAAGTACCAATGGGAGTCCAAATTAGATAGGGAAGGAGTAACAGCGCCGCCATTAGAGAAATCGGCAAAACGCAGATTGCCAGGACAACGCCTGAAATCAAACCAACTAGCCCAAGTATTTCCCCAGCTTTGAGACTGCGAAACCTCAGCATTATAGGTATGTAGGCAACGGTGATAATTTCCACCAAGAGGTACAAAGCCATTATTAACCAAGTAATTAGGCTTCCAGGATTTTTTTCCCAGACAATATAAGCTGAAGCTGCACCGCAAATAAAAATCACAGTCCAGATGACGGGAATCAGTGGCTCAAAAACTAGCCAGCGAGGGCGACTTAAATGTGCAAACCATTTAATATCACGTGGCGTAATCAAGAAACTACCAAGGGCGATAAAGAAAGTTACAGCCCCAATTATTATCCAAGATGGAATCATAATGAACTCAAGCTTTGTGTATATTGTCAAGTCATACACTGCAAGTTTGACAATTTAAAGCATAGCTTGAATCATTCGTTGGTGCGAATTTTAGGCATCTTGAGGATTGAGACCGATCATCTGCCAAGTGGTATAAGTACCAATGGGACTCCAGAGCAAATAAGGAACTAGTAGCAATGCTGCCCAACCAGAAATACTTAAGACTGCAAGTATCAATAAAACATTAATGATAAAACCTGTACCTCCAAGAATTGTACCCACTTTCAGACTGCGAAGCCTGAACATTACAGGTGTATAGGCAATAGTCACAATTTCTAAAAGCAAGTATAAACCCATCATTAACCAGGTTGAGGTGCTTCCTGGATCTTTTTCCCAGATAATATAAGCCGACCAAGCACCGCAAATAAATATTACAGTCCAGATAATTGGAATCGCGCCCTCAAAAGTTAGCCATCTTGGTCGTTGTAAGCGCTTGAACCATTGGCGATCGCTAGGCGTAATCACGTTAGCGGCTAAAGCAACCAAGAAAGCCACACCCCCAATCACCATCCAAGATTTAATCATGCCCGTTAGTCCTTTACAAGCGCTATCTATCGCTTAATATCACTCTTTATAGTGTGATTTTGTCAATTTAATTGCTATTTACTCATCATCCCTGAGTTTGAAACCTTTACATCATTTGGCAGGATTTTAATTTATGGGCATGGGGCATGAAGAAGAGATAAGGGAGACAAGGAAGAGGGGGGAGACAAGGAAGAGGGGGGAGACAAGGGAGAGACTTACTTGTTCAATAATTCCCCCTTGTCTTCCTTGTCCCCCTCTCCCCCATCTCCCTCATCCCCCACTCCCCAATATTTTTATGTCTAAAGATGGGGGTATTGGGCAAACCGGGGAAATATTCTTGGCAGTAGGGGGATTAAGGTAATTTATATGCAAACAGAATCAGAAGTGCGATCGCTACCACCAGAAACTAGAGGAATTGGTAATACTATTCGCCTTACAGGTTGGATTGCTTTCTGGCTGCAATTGGCAATTGGAGTAGTTTCTGTTTTAGCTTTGTTGTTTGCCTTGACTGGTCGTAGCTTTGTTCAACAACAGAATACTGGTCTTGGGATTGGCATATTTTGGGCTGTATGCGGAATTGTAATGTTGTTATTTAGTCTCTATTGGGATTTTCGTTACACCCGCATAGGAAAAGCTCTAGAAAATTCCAATCCGGCTTTGCATCCCAGTAAGCCAGATACAACTAAAATCCTCCGATTGGGAATAATTGTGAATTTGGTAGGAATTTTATTAACTCTCTTAGGTGCTGGATCAACCGTGTTAGTGCTAGTGGCAAAATCTATATCACAACCTCCAGGTGTGGCAATCACCAATCCCTATAATATTATTCGAGCAATGGATGTTTTTGTAGCTGTAGCAGACATCACTGGAATTGCTGCTCACTATGTAGGGACTGTCGCTTCGTTATGGTTGCTGGAGCGAGTACATAAACACTAATGCAAGAAGGCAGGAGAAATAAGGGAAGAAAGCCTATCTGAGTACAGCATTTCATTAATTTGTAGCGAATTTATTTGGCAAGACTCTGCGTACCTTTGCGTTTAAAAACGCTACGATTTTACGCACATCTGTACTTAGTAATAGACTATGGTAAAGGGTTTGCGCGGGTATAATCCAAAGTGCTGACAAACAAGAAGTAGCGATGGCTGCGCCAACGTCTTCGACGAACGCATTTAGCGCTAACTTCGCTAAACATTTGTTTCTCTGCGGTCATCAGGTCACTTCTAATTATTCTAATTTTTACCTAAAGATGCAATTTAAAGGCGAATTCTTATTACTTATGATAGTTACTTTAAATCATCTTGATAAGTGAAAGTAAATATACTTAATAACTGAGGTTCAAAGCATGGACTCAACAGGTAAGGTTCAAACTGTGGACTCGTCCTGGTCTCTTCCACTGCCGTTGAAAGAGTATGCAATGAGCCGAGTAACTGTCTACTTTTATAGCGACAGATGGGTTCCAATTAAATATTGTTATTTGGAAAAGGCAATTTTGCTTCACCACAAGGCAAACTTAGAAGGCAAGGAAATTTTATTATTTCCTGCTAATTTAGACCCTAATCAATTCTCAAACTCTTTTAATTAAAATCTATTGAGGTAGACCATTTTTCAAAAAATGAATCGGCTCTATAGGCATACATATCAATATATGTATGCCTCTACTTTTAATTGGGATTTAAATATTTATTCAGGTAATATTTATTTATGTCAAAATACAAGTTGTCAAACAATAACGTCAGCTTTGTTATCGTACTAATGGATTTTTGTTCGCTGCTGCTGAGTTGATGGTTTGTTCAATTCTCTTCAACCTTGTTTCTGGACGTTTTGCACTGTCAATCCAAAAAAGGATATTCTTTTTGGATGAATTATTAAATGCTTCAAAATAGTCTTTAGCAGTTGTGTTTGCTTCTAATGCCTGCTTTAAATCTGAGGGAATAATTAATGCTTCGATCGCATCCAAGCTATTCCATGAACCATTTTGTTTTGCAGCTTCAATTGTTTCCAGACCAACTGTAGTCATTAAACCTTGTTCTATAAGTTCTTGAATATATTGTTTATTTAATTTTGACCACACGCTTTTCGGTTTACGAGGTGTAAATATTTGCATATAACGTTCTTCATCTATGGATTTGACTTTACTATCAATCCAACCAAAGCATAAGGCTTCTTTTACTGCTTCGCTATATCTAACACTTGGTTTACCACTTTTTACTTTGTAGTAGATAAGCCATACACCAAAAGAGATGCGATGGTTTTTATCTAACCATCTCCGCCATTCTTCGCGACTATTGGCGTAGAAAGAGGGAAATTCATTCTTCAGTTTGGATACACCAGTATTATTACCTTCGCTAAGGTTTATTTCTGTATTTTGCTGCATTGGTCGGTTACTGCTTATTGCTACAATTGCTAAGTCCAAGTATATACACAACAAAAGTTGTTTGAGCTACTAGGATTCCGAGCGCTGTACCTCCAAGTGCTACCCTAGCTTGAAAACTTCCAAGCTCATCAAGCTTTCGGTTTTCAATACCTACTCTAGGTTGTAGATGGAATTGCCATCTTGCTGCTTCTGAATTGGCGAGAAAACTCAGAGGTAGACTTAGAATATAGCCAAGAACCGTAAATACTAAAGCTGTAGGAATAGTAAGCTTCAAATTTTGAAATATTAATGAGCGCATGGAAAAAAATTAGCTAACTTTAAAGTTTTTACAACTATTTTGATAGTTAGAAATACTACCTTAAGGTTGGTATTTAGTATTTTGAAAGTTTCAGACACAGTAGGGAGCGCTACGCACACTTTTTCAGATATTTAGTAGTAAAGATTTGAATGTATTCTGATATCAAACTAACCCCGAACGCAATGCAACGACTGCTGCTTGCACGCGGTCGTCCACTGCTAATTTATTCATAATTCCCCGGACGTGAGTTTTGATCGTGTTAGGACTGAGGTAGAGTTTTTCGGCAATTTCTGGGTTGCTCAATCCGTCTACCATAAGTTTCAACACTTCTAATTCACGCCCAGATAAGTTGGCGTTGTTACTGGTGGGTGTAGGCGGTTTGAGATTGTCAATTACTCGCCGCGCAATTTGAGGATCGAGATAGGCTGCACCATCAACTGCGGCTGCGATCGCACTTAACAATCGTTCCACACTTGCACCTTTGATGCAATACGCATCTGCACCGCTAGATAGTGCGGCAATAATTTCTGTCTCCGTTTGATGAGATGTCAGCATTACTACATGAGTTGCCGGCAACGCCGCTTTAATTTGCTGTGTCGCTGCAATGCCATCCAATCGCGGCAATCCAATATCCATAACCACCAAATCGGGTTTTAGTTGCAGTGCGGCTTGAACTCCCAAATAACCATCTTCAGCTTGTCCAACTATCTCTAACTGAGGATGAGCCATTAATGATTGCTCTAATCCCAATTGCATCATCGGATCGTCTTCGACAATTAACACCCGCAATGGCGGAGCATTGACAGGTAAATTTAAGGGATAGCGAATATCTAAAGACATTTTTATTTATTATTTGTCATTTGTCATTTGTCATTTGTCATTTGCCTTTTTAACCAATGACAAATGACCAATGACTAATTTATTCTTCGACGCGATAGCCTAACTCTGCTAAACTAATCCGCGACTGTCGCCATTTTGGTTGGACTTTGACAAACAATTCGAGGTAAACTTTACCAGCGATTAACTTTTGGATCTGTTCGCGGGCTTCACTGCCAATTGCTTTGAGCATTGCTCCGCCTTTGCCAATGAGTATGCCTTTTTGGGAATCACGCTCAACGTTGATGGTAGCAAGTACACGGGTAATGCTAGGAGTTTCTTCTACTAGGTCGATAGCGATCGCAACTGAATGGGGTACTTCTTCACGAGTCAATAATAAAATCTGTTCTCGGATTAATTCACCCATAATAAAGCGTTCTGGCTGGTCAGTTACCAAATCTGGCGGGTAATATAACGGCCCAATTTCTAAATGTTCAATTAATAACTCTTGCAGTTGCGGTAATCCTGCACTTGTCTTAGCAGAAAATTTCACGATTTCCCATTCATGGGACTGGGCCATCTGGGCATAACTATCATCTAGAAACTGAGAATCAGACGGTTGTTGGTCTGTTTTGTTCACGCCCAGAATCACCGGGGTTTTGCTGCGACTGAGCAATTCGGCAATATAGCGATCGCCTGCTCCACAAGCTACTGCTCCATCTACCACAAATAGCACTACATCTACCGATTCAATGGCAATTTTGGCATTTTGCACCAATACTTCGCCCAATTGATGATGAGGCTTATGAATTCCTGGCGTATCTACAAATATTAATTGCGCCTCTGGTGTAGTTAATATACCGCGCAAACGGTTACGTGTAGTTTGGGCTACTGGCGAGGTAATGGCAATTTTTTGTCCTACTAATTGATTCATTAAAGTAGATTTACCGACATTTGGACGACCAACAATGCCGATAAAACCTGATTTAAAATCAGGAGGAGCCTGTGGGATTGTTACTTCTCCTGAAAAAGAGAAGTTGTAATTATCAATACTAGTCACCTTTGGCTCCACCCTCATATTTTACAGCTGGGATAACTTGGTTTTTTCTTAGACACAAAACAAACATAAAATTACCCTGGCATTTTTAGGGATTGCTTTTGCCGAGGTTTAATCTACTACTGGCTCTACACTTATATTTTACAGCTGAGATAACTTTGTTTTGTTTTTAGATCCAAAACAAACATAAAATTACTTTGACATTTACAAGAAGCGCATTAGCTTAGGTTTAATCTGTTGCTAACTTTGGCTTAAGTTTCATCGACTACTCAATATATTTGGATCAAAATGTCAATAAAAAATATGGAAGAACCCAAACGGATTGGAATTCTTACCAGTGGAGGTGATTGTTCTGGCTTAAATGCTGTGATTAGGGCTGTAGTGAATTGTGCTGTGGATACTTACGGCTGGGAGGTTTTGGGAATTCGTCAAGCGACTCTAGGATTAATGGCGCGTCCCCCACAATTTACAAAGCTGGAAATCGATCAAGTTGACTCGCTATTAACTGCGGGTGGCACAATGTTAGGGACAACCAATAAAGGAGATCCTTTTGCTTTTCCAATGGCGGATGGAAGTTTATGCGATCGCTCCGAAGAAATCATTGCAGGTTATCATCAGCTAGATTTAGACGCTTTGATTGGTATTGGCGGTGATGGTAGCTTGGCAATTTTGCGTCGCCTCGCCCAACAGGGTGGCATTAATCTAGTAGGTATTCCTAAAACCATTGATAACGATATTGGTGTTACCGAACACGCCATCGGTTTTGATACAGCAGTCAATATTGCCACGGAAGCATTAGATCGGTTACATTTTACTGCTGCAAGTCATAGCCGAGTTATGATTTTAGAAGTAATGGGGCGTGATGCCGGACACATCGCAATAGCTGCGGGAATTGCAGGGGGAGCCAATGTAATTTTAATTCCCGAAATTCCTTATACCGTTGAACACATTTGCCACAAAATCAAAGAACGCCAAGATAAAGGCAAAAACTATTGTTTGATTATTGTTTCCGAAGCAGTTCGTACCCACGATGGGGAAAATGTGACGATTACAAATCGCTTAGGTCAATCTCGATACGGTGGAATCGGTGAATATTTGGCAGATAAAATTATTGAACACATCGGTGTAGAAACGCGAGTTACAGTTTTAGGACACATTCAACGCGGTGGAACTGCTTCACCACTAGATAGATTAGTTGCAACAGCCTTTGGTGTAGCGGCGGTTAATCTCATTGCAGAAGGGAAATACGATCGCATGGTGACATGGCAAAATCGCCAAGTATTAAGTGTACCAATTACAGATGCGATCGCTCAATATAGCGCCGTCGATCCCAATGGTACTTTAGTTAAAACCGCTCGTGGTATGGGTATTTATTTAGGAGACTAAATTGACTGGGGAATAGGGAATAGGGAAAGAAATTTTCAGAAGCAAGTGGCGTGGATTTAGGGGGATCTTCAACGATTTTGGTTTTATACAAAGATGTGTGTAGACCGTAGCCCTTTGGGAGAAGGAGAGATGCTAAGAGCGAACGAGCGTCATAGTCCGTCGTAGACATCGCTCTCATTAATGACGCTGGGTAAATTCCATCTAACTGATTGCAAGATAGTCATCATATCTATGCGTTAATTGCATTGATACGGATTTATCATAGCTTCACAGGTGCGATTCTAATATCAGGGAATAAAGATGGATACCCCTGGTGTTGACCAGGGGCTTTTTATTTAGGGGCTAGGCTTTAAACGTCAATACCGGACTCAATCGCGCCACAACGTCCACCATTTCTGCCTCAACCTGCACATCAATTACAGACTGAATCGATCAATTTTGGATTTTGGACTTCGGCTCCTTTCGACTTCGCTCAAGGCAAGCCGCTCAGTCGAACGATTTTGGATTTTGGATTGTAGAGATGTCTTTACATCTTCAATTTGTGGCAAGGTGATGTTGTGCGGTAAGTCGTAAGGGACTTCCAAGAAATAAATTATCCAATCTGGTGGGATGGACATCTTGTCCGCCCCACAAGAAAATTTGGGATGTTTTTTATTTGGAAGTCCCTAAACTAGAGGTGCTTCCACATCTTTATATACTTGTCGCAAACGCACACGTAGCAGTTCTGCTAACAGCAGGCGATTGATAAAAGCATAGTTAGCGGCAGTTGCCTCAGCTTGCAGGTAACTGGCGACTAATTCCAGGTGAAAATGGGTCTCTAAATTATCCGGGGTCAATCCCCTACTGATTTACTCCTTCAGCCTCCTGCCTCATTCAACTCGCCACATTCCCCCGATATACTTACCCTTACCTAAAAACTTTTAAAATTCTCTAGACTCTCCAGCCGGCTAGAGAGTCTAGTATGAATTCAAGGGGACTCTCTTTCCAGTTATTTCTGACTGTTGACGGTTATCCCTCAGTCATCCAACTTGGTTTGGCTAGGTTGTTTATTTTATCCCGTAAATCTATGACTCTCCAACTCACAGTTCCTAACATGTCTTGTTCTGTTTGTGTAAGCACCATCACCAAAGCACTTCAGGCAGTCGATGCTAATGCAAGCGTTCAGGCTGATCCAACAACCAAGCTTGTCAGTGTAGAAACTCAAGCATCAGAAACAGCAATTAAGGAAGCGTTGGCTGCTGCTGGCTATCCAGTTGCTAATTAATTCGTAATTCGTAATTCGTAATTCGTAATTATTGGCGAAGCGCTCGTGGGTAATTGTTTTTGTTGGCGATCTTGAATTAGTTGGGGTCTAAATCCCCAAATAATTTAATTACGAATTACTTCAAGACCCTGCCACACCAATCTCAGGGGTTCATCTAGTTATGGATACTCTCACACTCAAACTTCGAGGCATGAGTTGCGCTGGTTGCGCTAACAACATCGAAAAGGCGATTCGCTCTGTTTCTGGGGTGATTGACTGCAACGTTAACTTTGGAGCAGAACAAGCCGCTATCAGGTACGATCGCTCTCTAGCAAGTTTAGAGAAAATCCAAACTGCGATCGCAGATGCGGGATACTCTTCTTACTCACTCCAGGAAGAATTGCTTTCTGAAGAAGATGATGCTGAGATTGCGAGTAGGCAAGCATTACAACGCGAACTTTTCCTCAAGGTAATTGTGGGAGGTGTAATCAGCATTTTCCTCTTTTTGGGGTCGTTGCCCATGATGACTGGGCTAAACTTCCCCTTAATTCCCAGTTTCTTGCAAAATCCTTGGGTACAGTTAGTGCTGACAACACCCGTCGTATTCTGGTGTGGTGGATCTTTTTACCGCAATGGCTGGAAAACTCTCAAGCGCCATACGGCGACGATGGACACGCTGATTGCTTTGGGTACAAGTGCAGCGTATCTATATTCTTTGTTTGTGACTGTTTTCCCGAAATTTTTTATTGCTCAGGGCTTAATACCTCATATTTATTATGAAGTTGCCGCCATTGTCATTACCTTAATTTTGTTGGGGCGGTTATTGGAAAATCGCGCTAGGGGACAAACTTCTGAAGCCATCCGCAAACTGATTGGATTGCAAGCCAGAGATGCCAGAGTTATCCGTGATGGTGCGGAAATTGATCTTCCCATCGCCGAAGTCAGAATCAACGATGTGATTTTAGTGCGTCCTGGTGAGAAGATTCCGGTAGATGGCGAAGTGATTACAGGCGCTTCGACAGTAGATGAAGCGATGATGACTGGTGAAAGTTTGCCAGTCAAAAAGCAGCCAGGAGATGAAGTGATTGGGGCGACGATTAACGGTGCGGGTGCATTTCAGTTTCGGGTGACACGAGTCGGAAATGATACGTTTTTAGCTCAAATCGTTAAATTAGTGCAACAAGCCCAAGGTTCTAAAGCACCAATTCAGCGCTTGGCAGATCGGGTTACAGGATGGTTTGTACCAGCTGTGATTGCGATCGCGATCGCCACTTTCGTCATTTGGTTTAACTTCACTGGCAACCTCACCCTAGCAACAATGACAACGGTGGGTGTACTAATTATCGCTTGTCCTTGTGCTTTGGGTTTAGCTACCCCCACATCTGTTATGGTAGGTACAGGCAAAGGTGCAGAAAATGGCATCTTGATTAAGGGTGCAGACAGCTTAGAACTAGCACACAAAATTCAAACCATCGTTTTAGATAAAACCGGTACTTTGACTCAGGGGAAACCAACAGTTACAGACTTTGTGACTGTCAACGGTACAGCTAATGGGAATGAAATCAAGCTTTTACAGTTAGCAGCAACGGTAGAACGGAATTCTGAGCATCCTTTGGCGGAAGCGGTGGTGAAATATGCCCAGTCTCAAGAGGTGAGTTTAACAGAGGTAAAGAATTTTCAGGCTAATGCAGGTAGTGGTGTCCAAGCAGTTGTTTCAAATCAGCTTGTGCAAATTGGTACACAACGCTGGTTAACAGAACTTGGAATTAACACCATGACTCTTCAGCAGTATAAAGATGCCTGGGAAACTGCTGGTAAAACAGTCATTTTGATTGCTGTAGATGGCGAACTACAAGGAATAATGGGTATTGCCGATGCCCTGAAACCTTCATCAACAGCAGTAGTGAAAGCATTACAGAAGTTAGGTTTAGAAGTAGTAATGCTGACTGGAGACAATCGTAAAACTGCTGATGCGATCGCGCTACAAGTTGGCATCCAGCGCATCTTTGCCGAAGTGCGTCCAGATCAAAAGGCAGCGATTATCCAATCTTTGCAAGGTGAAATAGAGAGATTTCCCAATTCAAAATCCAAAATCGTTCGACTGAGCGTAGCCGAAGTCCAAAATCCAAAATCTAAAATTATCGCAATGGTTGGCGATGGCATAAATGATGCACCAGCCCTAGCACAGGCTGATGTAGGAATTGCTATTGGTACAGGAACAGATGTTGCGATCGCAGCTAGCGATATCACTCTAATTTCTGGAGATTTGCAAGGAATTGTCACAGCAATTCAACTCAGCCGTGCCACTATCAATAATATCAGGCAAAATCTCTTTTTTGCCTTTATTTACAACGTCATTGGTATTCCCATTGCGGCTGGAATTCTCTTCCCTATCTTTGGTTGGTTACTCAATCCAATTATCGCCGGGGCTGCGATGGCTCTTTCTTCGCTTTCTGTTGTTAGCAACGCCCTCAGATTGCGTAACTTTCAACCAAAGGCTATCTCATAACTGTAGGGTAATTTAGGAAATGTTCAGCAAAAAAATCCTTTGGGGAAGCCTTGCAGCTTTAGTGCTTCTCACCAGAACACCAAGTGTAACATTAGCAGAAATGCCAGCCCACTCGTCAGAGCAAACTACCCAATTTAACCACATAGAGCAACCTTTGGGGTTGAAAATAGGTGTTGCGATCGGTGGTTTAGCCTTTATTGGACTAGAGTTGTGGTGGTTCCTTCTTTATAAAAGTCCTGATTCTTGAGAGGATATATATTTTAAAAATTCAAATAGCACTGCTATATGTCGGTAAACTAATTGTAAATGTACTCCCTTCCCCTAACTTTGATTGCACACTGACACTACCCCCCATCCCCTCAACAAGTGTCTTGACAATAGATAAACCCAAACCACAACCCCCAGTAGTATGAGAGCGGGATTCATCTACACGGTAAAATCTTTCAAATATCCGTGCTTGCTGTTGCAAAGGAATGCCATAACCTTTGTCACAAACTTGAATAATTGCCCGATCTTCAAGTTGATTTAATTTCAAAACTATGGGTGTATCAGCTTCAGAATACTTAATGGCATTATCAATCAAATTCAATAATACTTGTTTGAGGCGAATGTAGTCTGCTTTCACATCAATTCGATCAAGTTTTGACTCGATTTTAATTATGCGATCGCTATATTTTTTTGCCATCATCACCACTTCTTCAACCAAGTCATTCAGCACATAGGATTTCATTTGAAAATATAAGTAACCATTATCGGCTCGTGCTAAATCAAGTAAATCTTGTAGCAGACGGATAGTGCGTTCAGCTTCCGATGCAGCAGTTTCTAAAGCTTCTTGTTGGGTTTGTGTTAAATTATTTTGCCTTCGCAAGACGCTTTGCAAATAACCATGTACAATAGTTAAAGGTGTACGTAATTCGTGAGAAACATTACTCACAAATTCTCGTTCTTGCTCCCAAGATTGAGAGAGGCGCGATAACAGCATAGTTAGGGTTTGAGCTAATTCTTTAACTTCGCTGGGTGCATTATCAACAGATAGCTGCGGTTGTCCTAAATCTTCAGCCGAAATTACAGAAGCCATTTGATTTAGCTGGCGTAGAGGTTGTAGAGAACGCTTGATATAAAATGCGATCGCAGCAGTTAAAATAATAATTGCCAAAATACTAATAATGGCTAAACTCCGCACCATTCCCAGAAATATTTTTTGTTCGCGGGTAATATCCTTGACTACAAATAACTCACCAAGTAACTTACCTTGAACTTGCACAGAACTACCACATAAAACAAAATAGCTTTGGTTTATTTTATAAACTTGTGCTTTAATCGGCATATTAGTCAGGGACATTAACTCAGCTACCGTAGGAGCAGATAATAAATTTAAAGTGGCAGATTTTACTATAATTTTATTATCAGAACTTTTTAACCATAATAAAATGTTGGTATTTGCCAAGTTATTAATAGCCTTTTGCAACCCAGTTTCAGGTTGCATCATTTCACTATAAATTTGCACATCTTGCGGTAAACGCTTGGCAATTTGTTCTATATTATACTTATGACTATCAACTAAGATTTGCTGCATTTTCCAACTAGTCCATGTAGCAAGGCTACCTAATATAAAACCGGAGAATGCAGCAATACCAATTGTGAGGCGCAACTGTAAGGAAAATGGGTCTATGTTTATCCAATTTTTTCTGATTTGCTTCACTTTTCTGGTTACGTTTTAGGTGTTAAATAAGCCTATATCAATAAAATCAGAATGCTAAATGTAAAGTTACTATTAACCGCTAAATTTTGATTTATAGCTGATTTTAACTTACCTGTGTTGCTACAGTTAAAAGTGCAGCCGTTCCAGAAAGATTGCGAAAGATTTTTATTTGATCGCTCTCTCAACTCTGCAAATCCTTCTCTAATAATAGATTAAATTATTTTCCTAGTAATTAAATTAATTTCAGATGAGAATTACCTTAAAATTTTCTACTTTTGTATGTTTTTCTTTGTATTCTTTTTTTAAAATACAATGGCTGAAAGTAGCTCTTGCTGTTTAATAGACATAGTAGGAAAAAACTTTTGATATCAGTGGATCTACAGAGATTTTTCGGGAGCATCCACTTTTGGAAGAAACACTGGGCGATTGGAAATCGCGGCTACACAAACGAAGTCCGCCTACGCGGACTCTCTGAAACCCGCGCAGGCGGGTTTAGTTTGTATAGCCCCAGACTTCTAGTCTGAGGGCGATCTGCCAAAACGGGATGCTCCCGATTTTTCCCTTAATAACAAGTTAGCTTTACATTAGTTAGCTTTACATCAGTTGAAGTATTGTGAGATTTCTTTTTCCTAGTGACTACTTTAATCCCAAGAAAGCGGATGCAGCATATCTGGAACAAGTTGCTTGTATGCAAGATGCAGGATTTGCAACTTCTGTTGTTTCTTTAGAGTTGCTGGCATCTGGTTCATCAAAGATTATTCCAGTCCCCTATCCAGATTCAAAAGTGGTCTATCGCGGTTGGATAATCTCACCCTCTGATTATGAGTTATTAGTTGGGGTCGTGGGCAGCACAGGGGCAAGTCTCTTGACTTCTAAAGCTGAGTATTTAGCCACACACTATCTCCCTAACTGGTATCCTCTGATTGCCGATTTAACTCCAGAGACTAAATTCTATTCTGTTGATGATAATTTAGAGAATGAGTTGAACATACTTGCTTGGAACGGATTTTTTATCAAAGATTACGTTAAATCTCTCAAAACCTCAGTTGGTTCCATAATTAATAAACCCTCGGAAATAGGAACAGTGGTGTCTGAAATGCAGAAGTTTCGGGGCAATATTGAGGGAGGTATTTGTGTGCGGCGGATTGAAGATTTTGTGCCCGAAACCGAGAAGCGTTACTTTGTTATATCTGGTAAAGCTTTTGCTGCTTTACCAGATGAAGAAGTTCCAGAGATTGTTGAAGAGTGTGCAAAGCGGATTGGAAGCCAATTCTTTTCTGTGGATGTAATAGAGCGTAGAGACGGTACTAAGCGGATCGTAGAAATTGGTGATGGGCAGGTATCAGATATTGTAGGATGGACGGCTGAACGTTTTGCTCAACTTTGGGTGGGGTGATAGGTAAGCAGTCGATAGTTATTCCCCGCATCAACTCTCTGTTGCAAACCAAGCACGTAAAACCTCTGCCACTGTCCACGCTTGGGCAATACATCCCCGTGGAGTCATCGGGGCATCACCATCAAAAATTTCGCTGAGACTGCCAAGACCGTGTGCTGTGAGATGATTAGCCATTGGTTCTAAAAATTGACGAGCCTGCTCAGGGTTTTTATAGACGCGCAAGTGTGCCAAAACGAATGGCCCCAACAACCAACCCCAAACTGTCCCTTGGTGATAAGCTCCATCGCGTTGATACTGATTGCCACCGTATTTACCCTGGTATTGAGGATGGTTTGGGGCAAGCGATCGCAACCCATGAGATGTCAGCAGCATCCGCCCGCAAGCTTCTACCACACTCCTTTGCTGGGCAGGTGTTAGCGGGCTTTCTGGTAGCGAAACAGCAAATATTTGGTTAGGTCGCAATGCCGGATCATCACCATCAGGACTGTCTAGAACGTCATAGCAATAACCTGTCTCGTCATTCCAGAAGCGAGAAAATCTATACTTAGCCCGGTCTGCCATTGCCTCATATTCTTGGTGTGGTTTACCAAGATGACGGGCAAACTTTGCCATTGTCCGTAAAGCATTATACCAGAGGGCATTAACTTCAATCGGTTTGCCAATTCGGGGCGTAACTACCCAATCGTCAACTTTGGCATCCATCCAAGTCAGTTGTACACCTGCAACGCCTGCAAAAAGTAAGCCATCGGCCGGATCGAGATGGATGTTGTAGCGTGTACCGCGACAGTGCCAATTGATGATGTCTGCAAGGACTGGAAAGAGTTCAGCCAGCAAATTATCATCATCCGTAGCGCTGTAGTAGGCGCGGACTGCTTCAAAATACCAGAGAGTAGCATCGACAGTATTATATTCTGGTTGATCGCCCGCATCAGGAAAGCGATTTGGCAACATTCCTTGGTCTACGTATCTGGCAAAAGTGCGAAGAATTGAGCGTGCTACCTCTGGGCGACCAGTGGAAATTGTCAAACCAGGTAGACTAATCATGGTGTCGCGTCCCCAGTCGCTAAACCAGTGATAACCAGCAATGATGGTTTTGCCGTTGGGGTCTTCTGGCACTGGACGGTCAACAATAAGCTGGTCAGCAGCTAATATTAGTTGCTTAATCCAGATAGGTGATTCCTTAGTATTGAGGGGTCGGTTACTATTCCAAAATCCTGTTAGCTTCTGCTCTTGAGCGCGACGTAACTTAAGTGCAGCTTCGGCATTGAGATTTGCTGGCTTTTCTGTGCTGGCTACAAATACCATCGCTTCCCCAGGATTCAGTGTAACTTCAAAAGTCGCAGCGTGGAGATGGTCTTCTCTATCTCTCAATCCCCGATAGCGTTCAACAGCTAAGTCAAACCCATAATACCAATCGTGAGCAACAGATGCACTACCGCTATCGCTCAGTAGATACACTGGTACAGCACCTGAATAAGCAGTTACACAAATCCCCTGTTCGACTTCCTGAATAGACATCTGCCAGCCATTGCTTTGGGTGTCGCTGTGATAATCGCGGTAGTTGACCATTGCTTTGAGCATCAACTTCAGAGGTTGTGTGGCACGACGCAGAGTATATTGGACATAAGTTGTGTTAACACCTTGTTGCATCCACACCCGTTTTTCTAACAAGGCATCGGCAATAGCAAAACGCCATAAGGGAATTGTCCCTTCCAGAGAAAAACGTTCAATATTTTGATAACCGTGAGGGCTGACAGTCCCATCTACCCAACGATTGGTGTCTAGAGAATAAGAGCGATTGTCATACAGGACAGTTTCATCTAGTTTTGCCAGCAGTAAGGTACGAGCTAAAGGTGGTTTCAATGCTGCTACCAGTAGTCCGTGATAGCGGCGCGTCAATAAACCAGCCACAGTTCCAGAAGCGTAACCACCAATACCGTTAGTAACTAACCATTCCCGTGACTCTGCCGTATCAAGATTGCCGCAGATTTCCCGCCCAAATTCTATACACATAAGTCAACACTTTTCCTTGGGATCAATATTTGGATTATCGATTATGAATCCTCTAGTGTGCTGAGAATGGTATTAAGATTTCTAAAATCTTAACTGCGATCGTGATTAAATAAAATCTCTCACCTTAAATAATATTAAATACAAGTATCTTTGGTAAGACATTTCTGCAAGTAGAAGCTAAAATGCCTCTAAATTTCCAGTCTATAAGTACTTAGAGGTTGTTTGAAAAGTCTATGGTTGTACCAAGATCCCCCCTAGCCTTAAAAAGGGGTGAATAGCCTTCTCAAAGTCCTCCTTTTTAAGGAGGATTTAGGAGGATCTAAACTTTTTGATACATCAGCAACAACTTTTCAAACATCCTCTTAGATATAGGACTCCTATTTGATTTTTGAACAATTTAAGTACCAACCGAAAAGGCTTATTCTCTACTTCCCACTACTTCGGCTTACCTCGACTTCGCTCGGCACAAGTCGCTCAGTACAAGTCCCTATTCCCTACTCCCACTCTACACAAGTCAGTTCAATAATCAAAGCGGATTACTATATAAATAAACCGAACCATATCATCGTAAATGCAACAGACTGAAGCCAAGCGATATCTCCGATAGATTACACTACATAATACTCTGAGATTGTTTGACTTTAGTCACGATGACACCACTTATTTTTCAATATATAATTGTTGTATAAATTTACATTGATTCAACTAAAAAATAATCAGTTTGTTGCACGTAAATAGCATAATGTCTCTAGTAGAATCTTTCTCTCAAAATAGTACAGCTTAGTCAAAATAACTATCTAGTCAATTTTTGAAATTACTTTTATAACCCATGCAATAAGTATCCATGAGCAAAACTAGTGATGACGAAATATTGTTGCACAACCAAACTTGGCAGCGTGAACGACAAATCATAATCCGTTTGTCTTCTTTAAACTATCGAACTGGCGAACTGGGTAGCTATTTGCACAATATTGCCTGTGGAGTCAGCGAACTTATTGGAGTTGATTGGACAGTTGTTACCTTTTGCCAAGAGGGATTTGAAACTGTTCTAGCCAGTAGTCTCGAAATGGGCGAGGGCGAACATGTTTATTCACTACATGGTTTACTAACTGGTACTGTTATCCAAACGGGTCATTCATTAGCCGTGCAAGATGCTCAAAAACACCCAGAGTATGGACAGGCTCCAGAAGGTTATTGTGCATATTTAGGAATACCATTGCGGACTGCTGAAAATAAGGTGATTGGTACTATCTGTTCTTTTAATCACCAACCACGTGATTTTACAAAAGAAGATATCCAAATTGTGGAATTGTTTGCTGAACGAGCAGCAACAGCAATTGATAACTATCATCTTTATCAACAACAGTGCAAATTTAATCAGATTTTGGAAGCTGAGATAAAAAAACGTACCGCAGAATTACAAGCAACCCAAGCCAAGCTTTTAGAACAGGAACGATTAGCGGCTATTGGCGAATTTGCTGCCATGATTGTGCATGAAATTCGTAATCCCTTGACAACAATGATTATGGGATTAAAGTATTTCCGAAAAACCATTTTAACTGAATCTGCTCAAGAGCGATTAGCATTGGCATTGAGCGAAGCTAGTCGTTTAGAGCGTCTGCTAAGTGAAATTTTGCTCTACGCCAAGCCCCAAGTATTGCAGCTTTGTGAATTAGATGTGAATGAACTAATTCATGAGTTGCTGGTATACATTCATGAAATGCCAGAAGCTCTGAAACGACGAATTGAATTTGTTCCAGTATTGCCTACAGTAAAAATTTTGGGAGATAAGGACAAACTTAAACAAGTATTTATTAATATTATTCGTAATGCTTGTGAGGCAGTTACACCAGGAGATATTATTAAGTGGAAAGTAGATTGTTGCCATATAAATAAAGTCTGTATTAATGTCCACAATGGCGGCGAACCAATTCCATCAGAATTTATAAGCAAGCTTTCTCAGCCATTCTTCTCCACAAAACCTTCTGGCACTGGGCTAGGACTTGCTATTACCAAACGCATTGTCAATGCTCATAATGGGGAACTGTCAATCTGTTCTGACCTCTTAAGCGGTACTACCGTGAGTGTTCAATTACCTGTAGCTCCTTTTCAGAGTTTTTGATTGATATCAAGTACTTCTTCTGCTACGGTAATCTTATTTAGGATTGCGATATACAGCATTGCAATCATGTTTGTGTATTAGGAGACCGAGAATTTTGTTCAGTCAAGCTAGCAAACTGGCTCTGTGAGCAGAAAATATATTTTTGTTTACGTCTAAAGTATCGGGTGAACGGTTAATATCTATAATTTTATTGATATCAATTGCTTATACTTCTGCCACAATACAAGGGCAATAAATTAAACGTAAAGGTGTACAGAAATACGTGGGTCGTATTAAAGAATATGGACGTACCGAAAGAAATGAATCAATTTAAACCTTGTTATGCTTCTGGATAATTTCACTTAGTTACTACTTGCTCACTTCGGAAAGTGACAGAAGAGTGATATGCAGATTTAGTTGTCTTGATTCTGAATTCTTTTTCAACAAATATTTATACAAACAAAGTTAATTACATCTGCAAGCCCAGACTGAGTTTTTAAATTAGTAAAAATAAAAGGTTTATCACCGCGCATTTTTTTAGCATCTCGTTCCATCACACTTAAATCTGCACCAACATAAGGTGCTAAATCAGTTTTGTTAATCACCAACAAATCAGACTTAGTAATGCCTGGGCCGCCTTTGCGGGGAATTTTATCGCCTGCTGCAACATCAATGACGTAAATTGTTAAATCTACTAATTCAGGACTAAAGGTAGCAGCTAAGTTATCGCCACCACTTTCCAAAAACACCAAATCTAAATCGATAAAACGTTCCTCTAACTGTTCAATTGCCGCCAAATTCATCGAAGCATCTTCGCGGATGGCAGTATGAGGACAACCACCAGTTTCTACACCCAAAATGCGATCGCTAGCCAACGCCTGAGAACGCACTAAAAACTGAGCATCCTCCTGAGTATAAATATCATTCGTCACCACCGCAATCTGATACTGCTCACGCAATCCCTTGCACAAAGCATCCACCAAAGCCGTCTTCCCCGAACCCACCGGGCCAGCAACCCCTACTCTAAATGCATTCATAAGTCATACCATTTTGGATTTTAGATTGTAGATTGGGGAGCATCCCAATGCAAGCTTAAATCTTTTCCCTCACCCCCAGCCCCTCTCCCATCTTTGGGAGAGGGGAGACATAACCTAGTTCCCCTTCTCCCAAAGATGGGAGAAGGGGTTAGGGGATGAGGGCTATCAAGGTTTTTGCACATTTGGGATGCTCCCGTAGATTGTAGATTTTAGATTGTTCAATCCAAAATCCAAAATCTAAAATCTAAAATTCTTCTGCCCTAACTTCTAAACAACCTTGTATACTGTGTTTCATGCTGCATACTCGCTAGCGACAAACCCCAACTACAACAGGCGAGTTCATCATCCTGCAAGGCTAGAATTTCTAACGCCGCAGTGCTAAATAATGGTTGCAAATCTAGCAATAACTGCTGTCCTGCGGTTTGTCCAAGGGGGATAAGTTTCACGCCAGCAGTAATCAAATTACTTGCCCAACTATGCAGATATCCGAGTAATGCTGCTTTGATGCTAATTTGCCAATGGGCAACGGCAATACCAAAAGCGATCGCGTAATTGCAAGGATTACCCACAATATTGGCAATCGGTATAATCTGCGGTTCTAGTTTACCAAGTAATTGGATCAGCGATCGCCCCATCTGCCAACTAGAGGCGCGTAATTCTTCTGTTTCCCTTGCAGCAGATAACCACAGATTCCAACGGCAGAGGGACTCTACATCACCTATTCTTGCAGCTTGCTGCGATCGTACCATCACCGCCGCCTCTAACCGAATTGCCCCATATAGCAACTCTGCTTTTAACCAATCTTTGAGATTTGTCTGGTTAGCGATCGTACCATTTTCTACCAGCATTTCTAAGCCTTCAGAATAACTATATGCTCCCACAGGTAAAGCGGAGCTAGCTAACTGCAAAATACTCAAAAGATGGCTATCAGTGAGCATGATGCTGTTGTCCATAAGCTCCTAATTCTGGCTGAAACGGTAAAATTTCTTCTTTAACTTCTAACCCCAATTGTTCCAACATTGCACGTAAAACTGAATCTGAGGACAATCGTAAATAAGTTGGAGTAATTTCTACAGGGACATGGCGATTTCCCAAATGATATGCTGCGCGTAATAATAAAAGTGGTGTTTGGGCAAAGGCAGTCAGCACTAGTTCTGGTTTGGCAGTAATTCTGATTAAACTATTATGGGTTTCTTCTAGTAGGATATCGCCATCGTGTAAAACAGTTCCTCTGGGTAAATGTAAAAACACAACTTTACCATCTTCTGTTTCAAAGCGATGACGGCTGCGGGTACGTTCTTCTGCTGTCAGCGCCAGAGTAAAAGTGACTGCTACATCGCAATTAGGTGGTTTAAGTTGGGTAAATGTCAGCATACAGAATTTCGCCTAAACTTCCGCTTTTAATTATTATGGTTCTAATTTAACTAATTACAAATTATTTTAATTCCCTGATGTAACAATCTTGAATTACGAATTACGTAAAGCCTGCGGCATAGCTTCTCTTCGAGACGCTACGCGAACGCTTAACGCGGAGCGTGCCGGAGGCTCTATTACGAATTACGAATTACGAATTACGAATTACGAATTATTTTAAACCCTATATTTGTCTTGCTCAAAGAAAAGATAAAATTAAACAAAGGCAACTAGCCAAAAGGGGACAATCATGAACCAAGCCATTGAGGGAGTACGCTGGACAATTCACGATTTAGAGGTTCTACCCGAAAATGAGTGGACGCGCTATGAAATTATTAATGGAGAACTTTTTGTGACTCGCACTCCTCACCGCCGTCATCAACAAGTTTGTGTAAAAATTGCTCGACAACTCGATGCTTGGTCAGATTCGAGTGGTTTAGGGGAAACAATTGTGGCTCCAGGAGTGATTTTTTCGCAAGCAGATAGCGTTATACCTGATGTCGTTTGGGTAAGTCGAGAACGACTGGCACAAATTGAAGATAAAGCGGGACATTTAACAGGCGCACCAGAGTTAGTAGTAGAGGTTTTATCGCCTGGTAAACAAAACGAACTTCGAGACAAGGAAGCAAAATTGAAACTTTATTCAGTGCAAGGTGTGCATGAGTATTGGATTGTCGATCGCTTTACAAAACAAGTTGAAGTTTATCGGCGAGAAAAAGCACAGTTGGTTTTAGTTGCTACTTTGTTAGGCGATGATGAAATTACATCGCCACTTTTACCGGGATTTGGTTGTTCTATCGGTTTATTTTTTCCTGAATGACTAGGTTGTATAGGTTTAGATTCGATATCATTTTCTTCTGGTATTTCTTGCATTATGAAAATTAACCTATTAATTTTGGTAATACGTGCGCTTTAACTTCAAGTAAAACCAAGTATAAGTTATAAACTAACTCACACTTTTTCTATTTATTAACATACAGGAATGTAGGATTGGCTCTGCACACCAAAACCTCGACATGGTAGGTAAAGCCAACTTTACGTGTATTTTAAGACTCAAATAGGAGTCCCATAATATCTTTTAAAAATGAGGATACCACAGCAAGAATAAAGCCAATATTGCAGGTATTGATTGGATTAAAAATGCTGTTGGGCGTTTCAAAGTAATGCTACCAAAAATACCTGCGATCGCCACACAAATTAAAAAGAAAACTACAATCGATGAAGGCTCAATTTGTGGAAATTGTAAGATAAATAATCCCCAGATTAAGCCAGCAGCAATAAATCCGTTGTATAAACCTTGATTGTGAGCAAGAATTGTAGAAATTTGCTCTGGAGTGAAATCTCTAACTATTTTTTCTTGAACAAATTTTGTATTCCAGAAAAACATCTGTACAACTAGAAAAGCAATATGTATTAATGCAATAATGCTTATTAGTATATTGATCGCTGTTTCCATTAGTAGTATCCTTCTAAAATTTAATCTTCAACTCACCATACTATAAAATGTTACTTAGTTAGCTGGAAGTTATAATTATTTATTTTCAACTTTGTCGATTGTTGCTAATAACTTGAGAAAACAGATAAGTTCCAATATCAACTTATCGAGAAAGAATTTACCCCATATTATCCCGATACAATATGGGGTAAAAATAATTAGAGAATTACGAGAATTTTTGCAATAATCCCAGTAACATTTTTTACTATGGTTAAAATATCTACAGTCTTGTTAACAGAGTCAATTGATTTTTTAAAGTCATTTATTCCTTCACGAAGGTCATCCTCAAAACACTTGAGTCGAGCCGCAACTTTTTCTAAAACTATGCTTTCTAGTTTTATACGCAACATAGATAATTCTGTGCGATCGCTCTCTCTATCAGGACTCTCAGCAATAGATGGTCAGCAAATACTGATGGGTTAACGCAACAACCCGTAATTATGGAACATCAAAATCTGGGATTTGCAAACTGGTAAATATGAGCAAACTTGGAGAGCGCCTCGTCCTTATGAAGGTATGAAGCTGGAAGAAATTCAAGGGTTAACAGAAGCTCAATTAGCAACTTTGCAGGCATTAGGTGCTAGCTAATAGGTAATGTAAACCAGAAAGTTGCCCCTGCATCTAATGCACTGTTCATGCCAATTTCGCCGCCATGAGCATTGATGATTTGCTTACATAAATATAAGCCCAATCCCAAACTTACAGAATTGCGGATACTTGCACCGCGAAAGTAAAGGTCAAAAAGCCGATCGCTTTGTTGTTGACTAATGCCCACGCCGTTATCACTAACAGTACAATAAATCATCTCACCTTCACGGATAGCGTTAATTGTCAATAGCAATCCAGGGGGATTGTGTTTGAGAGCATTGACAATTAAGTTAGAAAAAACTCGCCATAGTTGAGTGGGATCTGCATTCACTAATGGCAAATCTGCGGATACCAGATTGGTCAGCTTGGCTTGATTTTGCTCTAGCAATGGTTCCAAATCGACGATCGCAGCTTCCACAATTGTCAGTAATTTTACAGGCTGACGTTGCAAAACGACACCTTGCATTTCGCTGATATGAGCTTCCATCAACGAATTAATTAAGTTTAGTTGGCGATCGCTACTTTGAATCATCCGCTCTAAAATTGAGCGGGAAATCGAAATATTTTCCTCTGGACGGGCAAGCAAGTTTCTCAGCACCATTACAGTACCCAGCACTGGGTTACGTAAGTCGTGGGAAACTGCATGGAAAAATACTCGTAGTTCTTCTTCAGTTTGTTTGCGCTGGGTAATGTCTTCAATCAAACCTTCGTAATAAAGCAGTTTTCCCTTTTCGTCACGCACTGCGTAGGCTTTTTCTGAAATCCAGACAATACTCCCATCTTGGCGATAAATTTGGGATTCAAACTCGGAAATGCTGCCATACTTTTCCATCAGCCGCACAAATTCGGCGCGGCGATTCGGATCAACATACAATTGTTGAATATCAGTGGAATTTGCTGTCACCTCCTCCGCTAATGAGTAGCCATAAATACTTGCTAAAGCAGGGTTTGCCGTAATGTAACGTCCATCGGGACTGCTTTGAAAAATTCCTTCAACGGCGTTTTCAAAAATACTGCGATATTTAGTTTCTGCAACCTTGAGTTTTTGGTAGGCAAATTCCAGTTCTTGACGGGCGTAAAACTCAGAACGTTGCAGGCGATCGTATAGATAAACACCAATGTCACATATAGCACAAAACCAAAAAATATATAAAAGAAATGTCACACTATATATTTCTGGGTGTTCAGGGACTGGTGTCTTTAGCCCAAGTAACGTATTTACACCAAAATAGTAAACTAGCACACCCACTTGAGACAGCAAGTGAACAATCCAGCAGACTGGCATTAATATAGCTTGGCTCAAGAACAGCAGTGACCAACCGATGGGATCGGGTAGTGCAAAACCTCTCAGGGTGGCAAACATCTGTGATGCTAGACTAATTGCCCAAGAAGACCCCAAAAATAATAAATCTGGACGATTACGACCTAATTTAGTTTTATGTAATGCAAAGCAGATTAGTATACTCAGGAGCATTGCAATATTGATTACAAGGCGTTGAGTTCTAAGTATTTCTGGCAGACTTTCCAACTCTTTTAAAGCGAAAAAAAAGCCGTAAATGTCTCGCAAAGTAAAAGACAACAAACAAATCAGCGCCAGCCATAACCATAAACGCAATCTCTGCCACAAAAAACGGTTACGCCAAGCTCTGTAAAGAGTAGTGGTTTCATCTGTTGTTGGTGCAGAAAAGGTTTTTCTCCACCAGCTTTGCACTGTTGTAAATGGAGTAGCTATTAGCATCCAAGCAACTTTGCCCATACCGTCGAGGGTGTTTCCTTTACTCAATAGACTTCTTGCAAAAGTAGGGAAAAGGGGAAGGGGGAAAGGGTAAAGGTTTTGTATTTCACTCTTACCCTTTAACCTTTTCCCACAAGAGTGCAAAAAGCACTTTTGCAAGAGGTTTTATATTGCTATAAATAACACCCTCTCATTTTTTGGTGATTTATGGGCGATTTATTGCGAATGAAGTGAAGAGAGGTAATGTAAACCAGAAAGTTAACCCGCGCTTGCGGTTACTAATAACACCGATTTTGCCGCCATGTGCCTTAATAACTTTCCGACAAAGATACATTTTTAAGCCAATGCTGGTGGAACAACAATCTTGGGGATCGCGGACATGGAGATCGAAAAGGCGATCGCACTCTAGTTTACTCATTACTACACCATCATCTTGAATCTGAGTGCGAATCATTCCCTCCTCAATGCTGGCACTAAGAATAAAATTTAATCCTGGTGGATTATTTAGCAAGCTATGTGTGATTAAAGTTACCACAACTTTTTCCAACAGAGTTCCATCTGCCATTACTAACGGTAAATCTGCGGGAACCAAGTTCTTCAGAGTCGCTTGATTTTGTGTCAACATCGGTTCCAAGTGGGTGACTGTTCCTCCCAGCAGGGTGCTAAGTTGCACAGGTTCATGTTTGATGTCAATACCCTGTTGTTCGCAAGAATTAATTTCTAGCAATGAGTTAATCATCGCTAGTTGGCGATCGTTCCCTTGAATCATCCGCTCGATTATTGAGCGAGATACTGGAATTGGGGATTGGGCATGGGAAAGAGGCAGAGGGGCAGAGGGGATTGGGGGCAGAGGGGAAAGACTTGCTCTAATTTCCCCCCTGCTCCTTTGCTCCCCTGCTCCCCTGCTCCCCTGCTCCCTGCTCCCTGCTCCCCACTCCCCACTCCCCACTCCCTGATTTAACAAATTCTTTAACACCATTAAGTTACCCATCACCGAAGTTCGTAAATCGTGGGCAACTGTATGCAAAACAACATCTTTTACCCGATCCAATTTTTCAACTTCTTGGATTTTCTGCTGCAATTGGGCTGTACGTTCTTCTACTTGTTGTTCTAAATTAGTGTTAAGTTCTGCGAGTTTTTGGTATATTTGGCTTTGCTGAATGGCGATCGCAACTTGTTCTGACATCTGTTGTAACAAATCAATTTCTATTGGCTGCCAATGACGCGAACCTGAGCATTGATTGGCAATTAACGCACCAAATAATTCATTGCCTACCATCAGTGGCACTGCCAAGCTAGCCTTCGTTTGGAATTTTTGATAGTGTGCTTTAACTTTGGGAGACACTGCTATTTGTGTAATGTCTTCAACGACACGCACCAGATTATCTTTTAGTAAGTTTCTCAATTCTTGTAAATAAGCTTCATCATTAGTAGACCAACCTAAGACTGATGGATACTTGGGATCTACTGATTCGGCAAGGGTTCTGACTCCTAACTTGGCATTATTTAAAGCAATGAAAACTCTATCTGCTTGCAGAAATTGCCTAACTTCCGTTACGGTGGTTTGCAGAATTTCTTCTAGGTTAAGGGAAGACCGAATTCGCACTAGGGTTTCTGCCAACAAGCGATCGCGTTGTGCTGATAGACGGAATTGCGCTTCTACTTGCTTGCGTTCTGTAATGTCATGATGGACTGCTAGGATCGAAGGGATATTATCTAAATCAATGATTTCGGCTGAAAGCAGCGTTGTAATTATCTTGCCAGACTTTTGCCGAAATTCAAATTCCAAATTGCGAACAACTCCTGTGCTTTGCAACTCCTGTAACAAATTTAGGCGATCGCGATCGTGTACCCAAAGATTTAATTCAAAAGAAGTTTTACCAATCGCCTCATCTCGCTCATAACCTGAGAGTTTGACAAAACTGTCGTTAACTTCGATGAAGCGTCCTTCTTGGAGCGTACTAATGGTAATGGAATCGGGACTGCAACTAAAAGCTTTCGCAAATTTTTGAGCAAGATTTTGTAAACTGACTTCTGCTTGTTTGCGTTCTGTGATGTCTCGGACAATTGCTAGTACCTCATCTTCACCACTCACTACCAACCGCGCTTCATAATCTCTGACTCCCAAAGGCGTTGGTAGTTGATATTCGCAAGTTTGCAAAGTTCCAGAATCTAAAGTTTTAGCGATCGCTTCCAGGCTAATGGCTGCAACATCACTAGGCAATAACTCTTGGACACGTTTTCCAACTATTTCTTCTCTCGAAAGAGTGACATTTGCTCCCTCACTTTTCAAATCTAGATACTCGGCATCACGACTAATGCGAAACATCAAATCGGGAATAGCATCCAAAATTGCTTTATACCGAGCCTCACTCTCTTGCAATTTTTCTTCGGCTTGTTTTCGGTCTGTAATATCCATGACCAAGCCATTCCAAAGAAAATCGCCTGCTTCTTGTAATTCGGGTTGCGAAGTACCTTGAATCCACTTCAGTTTGCCACTAGGCGTAATAATGCGACCTTCCCAATGCCAAGGTTTAAAAGTAGTACTACAAAGAGTAATAGATTCTGTAAAAGCTTTTATATCCTGTGGATGAATCTGTTTGTATAGCACCTGAAAGTCTGCCTGTACAGCTTCTGGTTTTAATTCATACAAATATTCACAACCAGAACTAACATAAGGGATAAACACAGAGCCATCCTGCCGTTGCAGAATTTGGAAAATCATCCCCGGTAAATTGGCAGCAATTGTTTCCAATAGAGTGATATTCTCTGGTTGGAAATCTTGTTTCTGCGGTGATTTTACAATTTCATCCACTCTTTGAACCTTTGATATATCAGCAATTGACATAATATTCAAGGCAATCATAGCCATTATGAGACTTTTTTGGCTGTTGGCGTTATCACTAACAGTAGAAAAAGCTCCTCTACTTTCAGAGTAGTTCTGGATGCAGCGATCGCATTCACCCAATCGGGTGAAGAGTTGTCTAAGAACCAATCAGTTCACAATAGGTTTAGGGACTGACAAGAAATAAATTATCCATCTTGTGGGGTGAGCAACATGAGCGCCTTAAATCTGGGACGGGCAAAATGCCCATCCCACAAGATAATTTGGGATGTTTTTTATTTGGAAATCCCTTAAGACCTCGATTAAATCTCTTAATTCCGTTGCTTATGTTCAAGAGGAATTTCAATCCTCTTCTGAACACGAACTAATCATCAATCAAGTTGCATCATGTTTCTTTACGTAAGAGTATCTTTCTATTAAGACTTACGCAAAACTTTAGCTAAAATCCTAACTATCAGGTAGGGGCAATTCATGAATTGCCCCCAATACGGTTAGGTTAAGATCCCCCCGCCTGCGGCGACCCCCTTAAAAAGGGGGTAAAAGAGGGTTAAAAGCCCCCCTTTTTAAGGCTACCGTGTATACACAAGTCAGCAGACCTCTCCCCAAACCCCTCTCCGACGCGGAGAGGGGCTTTGAATCTTACTCCCCTTCCCTCGCAGGGAAGGGGCTGGGGGTTAGGTCTGGGAGCGCTTTGAGCAAAATAAGTCACTTATGTATACACGGTAGCTTTTTAAGGGGGGTTGGGGGGATATTAACCGAACCGTATTGGAATTGCCCCTACTGCGCGGGTCTATTTCCTATTAAAAAATGATTATTGAAATCTGCTGTATTTACACCTAGTTAATCATCTTCTCTAAAGCAATTTGCAAATCTTTTGTCAAATCGCTTACACCTTGTCTAGCTGCATAGCGATCGCCCTGAGAATTGCGAAAGCGTTCAGTAACCGAAATTGGCTCTCCCACAGTGATGTGTGCTTGTCGCAAACCTAAGCGAGGTCGCCCTGGAAGGGTTGTATTTTGAATTCGAGAAAGCATATCGAATACAAGTAAGGCTGTTTCTGCAAACCGTTCTGCTGTCGGTTTTTCTTGAATATAAGTAGCTGTGACTGCAACAAAACTTTCCACTATCCGCATGTGCCGCATCCGCAAGTCTGCTTCCTCGGCAACCCAGTCTGCCAAACCGCGTTTAAAGGGTGGTAAAGCATTGATATCTGGCAAATCTTCGCGGTAAATGTAATTCCAGCCAGCCTCTTCCAAGCGGCGACAACGGTCAATAAAATTACCCTGTGCCTGAACTCCAAAATATTGCTCGGTAACTTGTAAAGCCTTATCCAGCAAGCGATGAAGTCGGTCAATTAATATCTGATTTGGACTAGCAGATTCATCAGTTGAGATGGTTTTTGGGATGTCTTGATGATAGAAGCGGCGATAAAATTCTTCCATCTCAGTAACGAGATATTCAGCCAACCTATAGAGGCGTTGATAGTAAATCTCTTCACAAGTGCCCCGATCAATTTCCTTAACTGCCAAGCCGCTATCAGCTTCTAACTTACTTAAGAGCCAATCCAGTTTAGACCAAGGTGGCTCAACGTAGCGATACTGGATAGCGATCGGCACAATAATCACAGTTTCAGTGCGATTGGCTTTTTGTAAATCTTCTACACACCAGAACCCCATTTGAGCAACGCCTGGTTCCAGTGGGCTAACAATACCACTATGACCATTAGTACCGCCTTCTGGTGCTACTGCGATCGGTAGTTCGCCATTAGTAAACAACTCCCGTGCAGTTTGAATCGCTTGCCGATCTAGTCGCCTACCGCGATGAACCGGCACACCTCCCACCCGTGAAAATAACCAACCTAGCCAATTTCCAGCCCAAACCGTCATCCCCCGGTCATAGAGAAAATAACTGTGAACAAGGGATTGCAGTCCAATACCTTCCTGACGGGCAACCCGTGGCACAATGCGGGAAAGCAAATACAGCATACACAGAGGATCTTCCACCTCTGGGTGACGGAATGCTAACAAAAAGCGAATTTTCCCAGCTTGGAATTGTTGATAAAGTTCAGCTAATACCTCAACATTCTGGGCTTCAATACCGACAATCCCTGCCGTTAGCCAAGGGCGAGTGCGAAACCGTAGTGCGATCGGTAGTAACCACCGAACAATCTGGAGTACCAACGGGTTAAACCGTTGAGTAATAAATTTCAGTGGTGGTTGAGTAGACTGAATCGATCTAGGCAAGTCGCTCTCCAGATTGTATTTTTAGCGATTGTACAACGTACTGAGTGGAAAGATTCATAAGTACTACTTTTTACTCAAGACTTAGCACTAAGAAACTCTTAAAAGATAGATCCTAAGTATCGAATAAAAAATTACTTTGCATGTTTAGGAAAAGTTCGGAATAGATATGAAAATACCGCTAGATTCAATAAGAAGATAAATATTTTTATAAGAGATATTCCCCGAATTAATTCATAAACTTCTGGTGGAATACTGATACCGACAAGTCCCAATACTAAGACATGGGCCCAACTCTTCTCGTACCATAAACCAATAGCTTCAATAGTAGTAACAATAGCATAAATTCCTGCTCCAATACCGCTAAATGCCAAAGTTCTAGGATTTAAGTTGATAACTTTATTTAAAATCCAATCAATAATTATCGATTTACCTTCTAAAACATAATTTTCTGAGAAAACCTCTAGAGTTTGATAATTTTTTAATGTCAATAATAAAGCGATGGAAGTAACCATAAGCAGCGAGGCAGCAAATGATTTGTAGACAACAATTGCCACTAACCCCAATGGACGCTTTTTCAAACAACCCCCTAAAAGTATATATAAGTCAAACTTTGATTAACTGGCTCTGGATGACACCAACTAAGACGCTTATTGTAGCAACACTTTATCGTCCCATCTTTCCACTTTTTGTAACCAGTAAATTAAGTGTTAATACTACCGATTGAATTGTGGAATGTGGGTTATAACTCCACAACAGAAATATTGTTGCGGGATACTTAGTTAAGGCTGCTGTCACTGCTAACAAATTCAACCGCAAATTTTGAACCTCAAAATTACCTAAGTTCTGTCAGGTAACAGTTGACTTCATTATTTAGAGATTGCTCTAACTAAGTACGGCTTTAGGGACTTCCAAATAAAAAAACATCCCAAACTTTCTTGTGGGACGGGTGAGGACACCAATCCCATATTCAGGGCGGGCAGGATGCCCACCCCACAAGATGGATAATTTGTTTCTTGAAAGTCCCTTAAAAATAAGGCAATTGGATGCAATACTAACTTACCTATCTTTTAACTTTTTGCCTAACAATTACCAAAACCTCATTCCGCACTAGATAAAGAGATTTTGATTGAGGTGTGTTTTATTTTGGTATTCCTAGCGATCGCACTTGAGATAAATTATATCTAATGGAGGTTAGCGGACTCGAACCGCTGACATCCTGCTTGCAAAGCAGGCGCTCTACCAACTGAGCTAAACCCCCATAAAATTAAAATAGCAGGCAACTTCGCTTGCCGTTGCTATTGTAACTTATATTATTCTGTTACTAAAGGGATGAAACCAGAAAACACTCGAATTATTGCAGCCCTGTATAAATTTGTCAAGCTGCCAGATTTTGCCGAGAAACGAGATCCTCTGCTGTCTTACTGCCAAGCGCAAGGTGTCAAGGGAACAATTTTGTTGGCACAAGAAGGCATTAACGGTACAATTGCGGGTTCGCGTCAGGCGATTGATTCTGTTCTCTGGTTTCTGCGGACTGACCCCCGTTTAGCAGACTTAGAATACAAAGAGTCCCATACCGAAAATCCGCCTTTTGAGCGGATGAAGGTACGGTTGAAGTCAGAAATTGTCACTTTGGGGTTGCCTGAAATTGACCCAACTGAGAAAGTTGGCACTTATGTCAGTCCCCAAGAATGGAATGATTTGATTGGCGATCCAGAAGTAACTGTGATTGACACCCGCAATGATTATGAGGTGAATATCGGTACTTTTCAAGGGGCAGAAAATCCCCAAACTGGCTCATTCCGAGAATTTCCCGATTATGTGCTACACAACCTCGACCCAACTAAGCACAAAAAGGTTGCCCTGTTTTGTACAGGTGGCATTCGCTGTGAAAAGGCTTCATCTTTCATGCTTGCCCAAGGTTTTGCAGAAGTTTATCATCTCAAAGGCGGCATTCTCAAGTATTTGGAAGAAGTTCCAGCACAAGAAAGTTTATGGCAAGGTGAATGTTTTGTCTTTGACGAGCGGGTAGCTGTCAGTCATGGGTTGGAGGAAGGAAGTTATGAGTTGTGCTTCTGTTGTGGGTATCCGATTTCTGAAGAAGATAAGATGTCTCCAAAATATGAGCAGGGTATCTCCTGTGCCTATTGTTTTGATAGCCTCACCGAAGAGAAAAGAGCGCGTCAACAGGAAAAATGGCGGCACTACCAAACTCAAGTCGGTATAAGACTTTGAAAACACTTACTAGTCTTAACTTAATTTGTAGAAGTGCTAAAAGATAGTGCAGATGCTTCTAGCAAATGCGAATGGTGGCGTTTCCAAAAACTCAAAATCTCTTCGCCAACCTGTTGAGGATAGAAGTAGTGAAAAAAATGATACCCTTGTGGGCATTCCCAGAGTTTATCTTCTGGCTTCAACCAATTCAACCAGTCATGCAATACAGTTGAATTGACTACCGGATCGCTCTTGCTACCACATACCATCATTGGCATAGAAACTCCACCCTTGGGTAAATAAACCAACTTAAACAAAGAGTGTTGTGAGGGAGATTGTTCTAAATCTTTATCTAAGGCAGCTACTAACTTCTTAGTGGTATGAGGTGGTTGATTTCCAAATAGACTGCGAACGTTGCTTGCTAAAACTAGCTCACGGCTGATGCTAAAAAGTTGTCGTTGAAAGTAATAGTGAGCTTGCCAATTGTTTGCAGGTTGGGCTGCTACAGCCAGCAGGGTGAGCGATCGCACTTTTTGGGGAAATCGACGAGCAAAGGTTAAGGCGATCGCACCACCCATCCCATGTCCCGCTAAATGCACGGGGCGATCGCGCCATTCTAAAAAATCATCCAGCAACTCCACTGCTTGATCTATGGAACTCGCTTCGTCTTTGGTTTGCTGGTATTCCCACTGGGCAATTCTCATATACCCAGATAAGTAATCAAGTAACGGTTTATCAAAACGCTTCAAAATAGGACTGGCATTTAACCACAGAACATCAAATGAATCAGACATAAATTACCTATAATTTCTAAATTATCAATAGTATTGGCCCACAAATGTGGGCCAATAATCTCTACAAACCAAATTCTGTTTTCAACTGAGCAACCCAAGTTTTAATTCGCTCGTCTGTGAGATCGGATTGACTACCTTCATCAAGTGCCAGTCCAACAAATTTGCCATTTTTCAAAGCTCTAGAATTCTCAAAGTCATAACCCTCAGTTGACCAGTAGCCAACAGTTTTACCGCCGCGCTGGGAAATTTTTTCTTCCAAAATTCCCATTGCATCCTGGAAGTTCTCGGCATAGCCATATTGATCTCCATCACCAAAATAGGCAACTAACTTACCGCTAAAATCTATTTCATCCAAATCGGAATAAAAGCTTTCCCAATCGCTCTGAAGTTGACCAATATCCCAAGTAGGAGAACCAATAATCAGCAATTCATACTCATCGAAAGTGGTAGTATCCGCCTCGTAAATGGGATGTAATGTTACAACATCACTACCAAACTCATCCCGAATTTTTTCAGCATCAGATTCAGTGTTGCCAGTTTGAGTACCATAGAACAGACCGATTTTTTTCGACATATTGCCACCTGATATATGGATTTGCGAACGCAATAATTTACGCAAGGATACTTATTTGCCTTGCTTGTTGAAATATATTATTAGCTTAATGAATATCTATCTCAATAAGCCTGAAGATATACTACCAGACTTATTGATAGCTTTTATCATTTAACTAAAGTTAAGTTTTATAAATGACTTCAGGGAATAAACCGGAGAAGCGGGCGGCGGTTCATTCCAACTCAATCAGGAGTGCGCTACAAACCAACTTCTTGTAAATGCCTTACGATATCCTCACACAATATTCCAGGTAATTACTGGTTTCAAAAGCTACATCGGGAAAAGAAGCTAGAGAGAGTAAATTTTGTGTGCATTTATGAAATTAATCCAAATACTAAAAGTAGCTGTAATTCCTGTTTTAACTGTGTTGAGCATGTTGTCTACATCAAATAAAGTACTAGCTGACTATTTAACCAGTCAGGGTTCAGGAGGTAATTATCGTTATGAATTATGGGCTACTGATGATAATAGTCATTACTATTTGAAAGTTTGGTCATCTCAAGCAAGTCAAAACAGTGAGGCATACTCTACAACTAGAGCATTCACCTCTACTAGGGAAGCTTTAATTTATTTTGATTGTAAATACGCTGGTAGAGATTTACCCGAATGTTCTCAATGATAATTTGTAAACCCTCTCAAGATAATTCGTAATTGCTAATTCGTAGTTCGTAATTAAAGAATTCAACTACGAATTACGAATTACGAATTACGAATTAAACTTCAGCTGGTTGATATTCTTGTTGTCTTTCTACAAAACTCTGAACACGGGTACGGTAATTTCTGACAGTCTCATCCACCCATTCGCGATCGTTGCTATTTGCATACAGATGCACCAGTGGTTCGCTAGCATCTGGTAAAACTAACAACCAACTATCATCATAAGGTTGACAAATTTTCACTCCATCAATGAGTTCTAAGTTTTGGGCTGGGTGAGTTTCCACCAAGTAACGCATCAAAGCACCCTTGGCTGTCCACGGACAACGGACTGTATAAGTTTTATGAATTACACGGGGCAATTCCGATCGCGCAGCAGCAAGCGATCGCTCCTGTATAGTCAACATCTCAATGATCTTCGCAATGCAGAACATAGAATCAAATCCTGGATGCAGTTGCGGGAAAATAAAACCAGTCTCTCCACTACCTCCCAATACCACATTTGGGTTTTTTTGACAAGCTTCCATTAAAGCTGTAGGGTTAGCTTTGGTGCGAATCACCCTGCCATCATGACGACGAGCCACTTGTTCAATCGCACTAGAAGCATGAACCGGCACTACTACTGTTCCTCTGGGGTTAGCCGTCAAAATCATGTCTACCATCAGTGCGGTTAAAGTTTCCCCACGAATTGGATAGCCTGATTCATCAACTAAAATCAGCTGTTCTCCATTAGCCGAGACTTGCACGCCAAAGTTAGCTTTCAATGCTTCCACTACATGACCTAATTGAGTCAGCAGTCCTTCGCGATCGGTGATTGACATCGCCGTTTTATTGACACTGGCATTCAGTACCACTGCATCAGCACCAAATTTATCCAACATTTGGGGTAAAACTGCCCCTGAGACTGCATAAACATAGTCAATCACCACTTTTGCCCGACTGTTACGCAGTGTGTGAACATGCAAAAGTTTCTCAAAAGCAGTGCAATAGCGCTCCATCACTTGGCTGGGGTAAGATACATCACCAATTTCATGAATTAGCGCTCGCCGCATATCCTCCTTAAAGTAAGCGCCTTCAATTTTCTTTTCCAAGGCTTTGGAAATATTAATGCCCTTAGCATCCATGAATTCAATCAGAATGTAGTCAGGGCGATCGGGGTGGACTCGCACATGGATACCACCAACTACCGACATTGTGGGTATAACCGTGCGGGCGATGGGGATAGCTGTAGCATCGAGGTTTTGAATATCAATACCTACTGACATTAAACCAGCAATGAGCGATCGCGTCACCATTCGAGAGACATTACGCTGGTCACGAGAAACCGTTACTTTAGAACTAGGTTTTAAAGTAGAACCGTAAGCGGCTCCCAATTTCACCGCGAATTCTGGAGTGATGTCGATATTCGCTAATCCTTGTACACCGCGTTGCCCAAATAGATTTCGTTGGGCGGTGTTGCCCCAAATCAAGTTAATGTTTAAAACTGCCCCTGACTCAATCTTTTTACTCGGCCAAACGCGCACACCTGGGCTAATTTGGGCTTCTTCTCCTACCGTGGAGAGCGAACCCACAACCGCAGCTTCTAATACATGGGCGCGGCGGTCTACACGAGCGCCACGGGAAATCACACAGGCAGAAAGATGTGCTTCATCGCCAATAAATGCCCCATTCCACACTATGGGACGTTTGAGATTGGCATCAGCGCCAATGGTAACATTATCGCCAATTACAGTTCCGGCTTCAATCTGCACTCTTGCACCGATGCGGCAATTGTCACCAATCACAGCCGGGGTTTCAATCACAGCCGTTTGGTCGATGTAAGTATTTTGACCTACCCATAACTCATGAGAAACTTCTTTGTAGGCGCAATCGAGATTTACCTTCCGATCTAATGCGTCATACTGAGCTTCCCGATAAGCATCTAAGTGACCGACATCACACCAGTAACCTTGAGCAATGTAACCATACATTGGCTCATCTTTTGCTAGTAGTAAGGGGAATAAGTCTTTGGAAAAGTCACATTCAACGTTTGCTGGCAGATATTCCAAAACTTCTGGTTCGAGAATGTAAGTACCAGTGTTGACGGTATCGGAAAAAATTTCACTACTAGAGGGTTTTTCTAAAAATCGGCTAATTCGTCCTTCCTGATCGGTAATCACCACTCCAAATTCAATTGGGTTGGGAACTCTGGTCAAAATCAAAGTAGCTTTTGACTTATTTTGTTTGTGAAATGCGATCGCAGCCGTGAGGTCAAAATCTGTTATGCTATCGCCGCTAATGACTAAAAAAGTTTCATCCAGAAGTTCGGCAATGTTTTTCACACAGCCTGCTGTACCCAAAGGCTGATCTTCTTCGACGGCATAAGTCATCTGAACGCCAAAATCGCTGCCATCTTGAAAATAGTCTCGCAAGACATCAGGTAAATAATGCAGTGTTGCAATAACTTCTGTAATTTGATGTCGTTTGAGAAGATTGATAATATGTTCGGCAATTGGTCGATTTAGGATTGGCACCATCGGTTTGGGCAGATCGCAAGTTAACGGGCGAAGCCGCGTTCCTGAACCCCCTGCCATCAGTACTGCACGCATAAATCCTCCTTAAACTAGTTACAGCCTTCACTGCTTGAAAACGGATCAGATATATTTTGTTCTTCTTTCTCTAGTCTCCTATGGATATCGATATTTGAGGAACTTCCAGAAGATGCATCTAAATTGGGATTGGGGATTGGGGATTGGGGATTGGGCATTGGGCATTGGGGATTGGGGATTGGGGATTGGGCATTGGGCATTGGGCATTAGTTATTAACTCCCTCATCCCCCGGTTGGTGAGCGAAGTCGAACCACATCTCCCTACTCCCCAGCTTATTGGCAATGATAAAGTTCATATTCATAGCCGTCTACGCTTGGCAAAGATTTAGTATCAGAGATTACGCATGTTTTGACGGCTTCTGCTACTGGGGCATGAAAGTTTACCAACCACAAGTCAAAAGGTCGTGGTAGCGTCTTTAAAGTATTTTCTAGAGCAATGGTGGAAGTATTTGGATCTTGATATTGATGAGCAAGGAGAAACAAAGAATTTTGGGGTGAATTGGCAAGTTTCAACTCCCTAGCTACCCCCATCATTTCCCCAGTGTGTATATAACTTTTGTGAGTAGTGGCAATCAGTGCTGGTACTGGGGATATTTGTTGAATTAGTTGCACAAACAGGTCAGGGCGATAATATTTTTGATAGCCGAGATTGCAGATTACTGTGACTGCACTAAAAAATCCCATTAGCCAAATTAACATCACGGCTTTTTTACCGTTTATTCCCCATTTACCTATGCTTTGTATGCCATTTTTCCCTTGTTCTCTTTCCATCAATTCTTTGGGAGGATGCCAGCAAACTGCAAGACTTGCACCTAGTAAAACAACGATCGCGGGATAGTAAACAAAGTTATATCTAGCACCTCTGGTTAGGTCAATACCCAAAAAGTACGTAAAGATCAAGAATAAAGCGATCGCACTGATTGCGACTCCAATAAACACCTGAATCATGATTCGGTTTTCTGGATGCTGTAGTTGAATCTTGATCCCACGCAGCAAAATAGGTACTGCCCAAATAAAGAAAGTCAGCATCACTATTCCAGAAGGAATCACCACCAATAGCTGTGAAGATTCAACTGGTAACAAGGAAATCATTGCAATCAATGTTCCTAAAGCTTGAAAAATTGGGCTTAACCAATCTAGTCCAACGCGCGAACCTCGAATCCACTCGGTCAAAATCCCACGATTTTTATTCTCTAACAAGATTGGTATCCAAATTAAACCCGCCACCAAAGTACCTATGGCAACGGCATAAATGCGCCGCCAGGAAGCAGAGAAGAGGAGAGAAAATTTGGTGCTAGTTTGCAATTGAAGCCAAGCAAGAGAAATCAAAACTACGGCTTCTGTGTAGAGGGTGAAGGTGAAGAAATAATGAGTAGCAATACCTAAAGCATTAATTCCTACCCAGGAAAGTGCTACCCATATAGGTAAAGGTGTGCGGTTTTGAATATGACGTGTAGCAATTACTAAGCAGGTGAGAGAACCAATTACCCATAAGAGCGCCAAAGTGTAATGACGTGCTTCTTGTGCTAAAAATACGGCGTAGGGTGATACTGCGATCGTGGCAGCAGTCAAGTGTCCCACCAAGCGCGAACGAAATGCTACTTTACCTAATACGTAAACACACGGTATTGAGGCAGCGCCGAATATGGCAGGTAGCGATCGCGCCGCAAATAGCGATACTAATCCTCCTTCGCTAGGAAATAATTTCATCCACAGGTAAGCCAGCACAAAATACAGTGGTGGATGACTATCTTGTGTCGCTAAGTTATGAACCACATCACCAATACTAGCCACTGGGTTTGGTTGCAGTGGTTGTAATAGGATATCAGGTGCGATCGCCCGATCTAGGGGTACTGATAAAAAATTATTACCCAAGCTAAACACCAAGGTGGAAAACTCATCAGTCCAAGGAGACTTTGCTGTCAAGTTGGTTAGGCGTAAGCTAATGCCGATGAGCAACCACATCAAGATCAGTAAAGGGTTAAGCCAGGAAGGTGGGATACGAGCCTGCCAATTATTATACCAGTGCTTGTGTTGTGAGGCAGAATTAGCATCTACCATCTGTACACAAGGGTCAGCAGATGCAGGTAGCAACGAGATAATTTTTTTGTAAAAATAAAATGCACCTTTGAAAATAACTCTCATTGCCGGGCCTTATACAAATGGATTTGTAGATTTGACGTTTGAGATTTAAGTTCGTTCTAAAATCTAAGAACAAAAATCCAAATCTCAAATCTCTCGTTGTGATTATTTAACGTCAGTGACGCGCCAGCTAAGTTTCATACCATTTAGGAGGGGTTTGAATCCCCTTCTAAATTAAACCTTCTGCCTTCTTCAACTAAATTTTAAGTTTAACTACTTTTTTGTGTTACGTATCAGCGCTTACACAATTTTTTATCCAAAAAATTAATCAATACTGTACCATTAAGTCAGTGAAGTCAGAAAATATACAGTTAATCGAGACTATGTGAAGACTTTATAGTATTAGTAGAGCTAATGTACTAATCTAAAATCATTAGTTAGTTAATAACTATAAGTTAAAATAAGTACTAGTTTACCAAATTTTAAAATTTGTGGTCAACAAGAAATTGATGAGTACAAATTAAGAGCTAATTGCATTCTGAATTCGGAATTGTTATTGAATCCAGATAAATATCAAGACAATTTAGCTATACATTTAGATATTTTTCGGGCACAGCAATGCTGTGTTCCCATAACAGATGTGGTTAAAATAAATCAAACCCGCTTTAAATAGTGATAACTATACTATCAAGCATAAGAGCCGCAAAGCAATTCAAAATTCAAAATATTCGCGTAGCATCTCATCGACAAGAAACACTATACTAGCAAGCTTTTTGACGATTGAGAATGTCTCGATTAAATACATATTAGCTTATTAAAGTCAAGAGGTTTCCACTTTTTCAAGATTTCAAGAATTTATCAAATCATATATAAAAATAAAATTAACAAAAATTAATATTACCATAAATTAAGTATACTATTTAGCAGCCATTGGATTGTAAATCTTTCAAAAGTAACAGCATAAAATCCCCCAAGAGGGCATTGCAAAAAAGGTGAAAATTTTGTTTGTTATTAATTTGATGCCTTTGTTTATTGCTGGTATTGAGTAAATAAACATCTAAAAAATACAGGAGAGATCATGCATATTCCTGATGGATTTGTTTCAGTTCCGGTGGCAGGGGCTACTGGTTTAGCCAGTGTAGCAGCGCTTTTTATTGCCTTCGAGCGATCGCAAGAAGCTTTTGGTATTCGTCGTGCGCCCATACTGGGACTAACCACTGCCTTCATTTTTGCCGCCCAGATGATCAATTTTCCGGTAGCTGGAGGTACTAGTGGTCACTTATTAGGAGGAACCTTAGCTGCGATCGTTTTGGGTAGTCCGTGGGCAGGGACGTTGTGTATTGCCACAGTTTTAATTATTCAAGCTGTGCTATTTGCTGATGGTGGTATTACAGCCTTGGGAGCAAACATTTTCAATATGGCAGTAGTTGGTGTTTGGGTAGGCTGGGTTTTAACCCAAACCTTGCAACGCCTGTTGGGAGGGTCTAAAGGGCGCTTACCCTTAGCTGCTGGTATAGCTGCTGGTGTAAGTGTAGTGGTAGCTGCTATAGTTTGTGCCATTGAGTTAGCCCTCTCTGGAACTGCACCTGTAGCCATAGTTTTGCCAGCTATGACTGGCGTGCATATTTTGATTGGCATTGGCGAAGGGATAATTACTGGGGGTGTGCTGACTTATTTAGCTACAGCCAGACCAGATTTGTTACCAGGGGAACAGCAGGAATTTCGTGGGTGGTCAGTACCCATTGTCACCATTTTCTTGATTGCGGGAGTGCTGTCGCTGTTTGCCTCAGCCTGGCCTGATGGTTTGGAAAAAGTCGCTGAGAATACAGGCTTCATTGATTTAGCTGGGAAAGTCCGGGTAATTGTGCCAACTCCCTTAGCTGACTACACTATTAAGGGTTTGGGGCTAATTGGCACTAGTATCGCTGGACTTGTGGGAGCTACAGTTTGCTTTGCTGTGGCCTTTGGGATTGCCAAGGTGGTGAAACCGAAGAATGCTTAAACTTTCTTTGCCGTTACGTTTGCAGCTGTCTCTAGTGATTGTAGTGGGAGCAGCTTTACTAAAATATCATGCTTGGTATTGCTTAGGTGTATATACCGCGATCGCACTTTTGTGGGCTTGGCTGTTGCGCGTACCAATTCGCCGCTTGGGAGGATTACTCGGTACAGAATTGATTTTTTTGTCATTGCTAGCCTTGCCTTTAGGATGGGAAAGAGCCAGTTTTTTACTGCTTCGTTCGCTGGTTTGTCTAGTTACTATGAATAGTTTTTTGTTAACCTTACCGCCTCATAGTTTTGGTATAGCCCTGAAAGGCTTACCCGTACCAGCACCTTTAAAGGAAAACTTGTTGTTAGCTGGGCAATATATGGAAATTTTGCTCTCAGAAGTAACACGGATGCAGCGTAGCGCTCAATTACGCGGTCTGAATGGAACTGCGGGATGGTTGCGCTACGCTAGTGCTGCCATGATTGGAGCCTTGTATCTCCGCAGTCTAGATAGGGCAGAACGAGTCTATGGGGCAATGGTAGCTCGTGGTTACAACGGACAATTACCGATAGATTCTCCTCTCAGACCAAAAGAACGTTTTGCCATATTACTAGCTTGGGCGATCGCTGCTACTGTAACCCTAACTTCTTACAAAATTTAACCCAATCCTCACTCCGCAATATTGAGTTTGTGAATCTTGAAATCTTTAACTTCCAATCCCCAACCACCAACCCATAACCCCCACGCAACTGTCGTTGAAGTTGAGAACTTGGTCTATGCCTATTCTCGCCAGGAGCCGGTATTACAAGAAATTTCTTTTACCTTGAATAAAGGCGATCGCGTCGCCTTGATGGGAGCAACTGGTTCTGGAAAAAGCACCTTGCTAGAGAACCTAATCGGCTTAAAACAAGCCCAAACAGGGAAAATTACCATTAATGGCATCCCGGTAGAACCTAAAACTCTACCCCAAATACGTCGTCAAATTGGCTTTAGCTTTCAAGATGCCAACGACCAACTATTTATGCCCACCATCTTAGAAGATATTACCTTTGGCCCACGCAACTACGGAATGTCACCAGCAGAGGCTAGCGATCGCGCCCGGCAGTTATTAGCTGATTTCGGACTAGAAGCCTACGCTAATCGTTCCGCTCACGAACTTTCTGGTGGACAAAAACGCCTTGCAGCCCTAGCCTCAATTTTAGCCCTAGACCCGACAATTCTAATTTTGGATGAGCCGACTAACGGTCTTGATCCAGCATGGCGGCGACATTTAGCGCAAGTATTGTTAAAGTTACCAGTACAGGTGATGTTAATTGCCTCCCATGACCTACATTGGTTGGGTAGAGTTACGCAACGCGCTTTAGTGCTGTCTGGTGGTCGAATTCAAATAGACGGCAATATTCAGCCACTTTTGCAAGATGGTGCTACTTTAGACCAGTTAGGTTTGCCGATAGATTGGTGATTGGGGCATGGGGAATGGGGCATGGGGAATGGGGCATGGGGAATGGGGCATGGGGAATGGGCCAAATAGGGCATGGGGCACAAGGGGGAATTATTGAACAAGTCTCTTCCTTGTCTCTTCTTCATGCCCAATGCCCAATGCCCAATGCCCAATGCCCAATGCCCAATGCCCAATGCCCAAATACCTCCTTTACTCGTAATATTGAATACTATATTCTCGGTTTTATTGCTGTTGGGGTGTTAATGTCTGTTTTACATAAATATACTGTTATTGCTCCTGTTAGCCTGAGCATCGCTTTGTTCGTTACCAGTTGCAGCGAAAATAAAGTTTCTCAGTGCCAGCGACTGATTCGAGTTGTAAATGCCGGAACTTCTTTGATTGATAACAATAAAGGAAAGCAAGTGATCACCAGCATACAACTGTCTAAAGATTTAGAATTTGTGACTAAATCGATTAAGGAACTGAATTTAAAAGATCCTAAGCTTAAAGAATTTCAAAGTAGTTTTGTGAATATTTTTCAAAATCTCAGTCAAGCGATCGCTAAAGCGGGTAGAGCGCTTGGTGCAACCAAGACAGCAGAAGCTTCAGAATCGGGTAGAGAAAAAATCCAAAAGGCTAGAACCGAAATTGACTTAGCACTGACAACAGCTACAACTGTTGGCAAGCAGTCAGACACGTTGGTTAATCAGATGAACAAGTATTGTAGCCAGCCAGAATAATCTATCTGGGGTATTGGGCACGGGGATTATTCCAATACCCCGATCCTCTAAGCCAGAGAATGCTGGTCAATTTTGACATCATTACCAGGTATAAATTCCAGTGTGCGGAAACCCAACACAGCCAGTAAATCCTTTTCTGGTAACTTGACTGGTCCTGGTTTTTCAGCTTTTCCTGGCGCAGGTAACGGATAGGCAACAGATGCAGCCGTACTAAATCGAATGTTACCTTCGCTATGTTGAATTACTTGATGAATGTGACCGCTAAGGACGGTAACAGAAGAAAAGCGGGATAACAACGACAGTACTTTGCCTGAGTCGGCGGTTGCCCAACCCCATTGAGGATAAAGATTATACAAAGGAATATGACTAAAAATAACTATTGGTGTGTCTTGTTTCTGCGCTGCAAGGTCTTTTTCAAGTACATCTAGTTGCGCTTGACCGAGTTTCCCTTGACCAGTTTCCCCAAATTCCAGCACATTGGTCAGAGAAATCAAATGCACGCCGTTATAGTCCCATATTTGCAAACCTTCTCTTTTATCCTTTTGGCTGAATACTTCTCCATAAGCTTTCCCCCTATCTCCGATAGTGTCATGTTCGCCAGGGAGGGTAAACAGTGGTGCTTTCAATTGGGAAAGAAATTGTTTTGCCGCGTCAAATTCCTCCGGTTTGGAAAGGTGCGTGATGTCTCCAGTATGAACAATGAATGCTGGTGGTGTAGGTAGTGAATTTATGGCGTTGATGGTTTGTTGCAGACTGGTAGTAACGTGTGGGTTCGCTTCCTTATTGAAACCTAGATGTGTGTCGCTGATTTGCACAAATGATAAGGATGCAGAATTTGCTAATTTCTTACCTTGCGAATCTCCGACCGAACAGGATTCAAGTAAACCATTTCCCCCCACTACCCACAAAATACCAAGACCAGTCCAGCCAACGTGTTCAATAAACTTTCTCCGTCTCATTTTGTTTTCCTATTTGAAGTTAAATTTGTTTTACTTTTTACTTGTGTTGACAGTAATTTTTCCTTGCATGTAGGGATGAATAGAACACAAGTAAGGGAAACTTCCTGGCTGCGTGAAGGTGTGTTTCCAAACTTGGGCATTATCCAGTCCCTTAGAATCAAAAGAGCCATCTTTGGCGGTAATTGTATGTGGTTCTTCGTCTTGGTTGACAAACTGCACGCTCTCTCCAGCAGCTATATTGAGGTTTTCCGGTAGGTATTTGAAATTGAGAATTTTGACGGTAGGATTTGCGCTATTGGCGGTAATTTCCTGTGGCTGGGGTGTAGGTGTTACAGATTGTCGATTGGGGGTACAGGATGACAAAGAAAACACAATTACCAGAATTGTAGAAGCAAGTCCTAGAAGCAAGTAAGAGATATATTTCATATAGCGATAGACCCAAAGTTTATTAAGGAATCGCACCAGACGACGCACAAATAAAACAAATAAAAAGAGGCAATTTTTTACTTTTTACTTTTTACTTGTTCCAACTTGCGCCGTTGAGAAAATAAACCCGTCATATTTAGTCCGGTGGCAATTAAACTCAGCAATCCCAATCCGTTAAATATGGGTAAAACTGCTGACAGTCCCAAAAATTGGAACGTATGAATTTTGAGAAAAAATCCGACTAATTGGGCTTGATGCAACCACTCATCCGCAACTGTCATGGCAATACCTGTAACTGCGGTGATAATTAGTGGTAAGCAGATTGTAAGTGCAATTAGTCGGTGATATTTGCGGAAAACTAATCTCATGATCAAATTCCTAACGCTCTTTTATTACTCTCGTCAGATTAAATTTGAAACCCTATTTTGGCGTTAGTCCGCGCAGGCGGACGAGAGTTTGTGTAGCCGCGTTCGCGTCAGCGTGCCGGAGGCTCTATTTTAATCGCTTGGATTATTCTCTCTCCAGAGTCATAGAAGAGCGCTAATCTGCTTCTAAGGCTTGTAGTTGTGCTTCTAGTGCGCTTAAATACCCTTGATCGGATAGAGTTTCCTCTGGTAATAGCTTTGCCTTCACCGCACTTTGAACAATATCTTTAGCTGTTACCATTCCCGATTGATGCGCGTTCAACAAAGCATTCCCACTCTTGATACCTACATTTTGCAAGTAGCCGCGTTCAGCCATGAAAGCTAGATTGAAAGGATTGATTTGACTGGCTTTAACACTGTTTACTACGACTGAATTATATGTGATTGGGATTTGTGCTTGAGCAGTGGTTGCTAGTACAGGAGATACTAACAAAGCTGATAAAATTGGGAGAATATAACGTTGCATGGTTCTACCTCGTTAATAGAGTTGTTGGGATAAAGCAATGAAAGCAGGTAGGTAAAACCTACCCAACTCGTTTTCATGTGGGTAATATGCGAGTGAAAAAGGCTGTTTTAGTAGAGATACAATTAAATAGTGTGCGCGGTTTCTATTTGAGAAAGACTCACACGCTATGAACGGCATTCTATCTCTTCAATCAAGCATGACCGAAATAAATAATTGTGTGGGTTAATGTTCGCTTCTATTCCAATAACGAACAAGATGAGAATTTGGATTTAACCTCAATCCAAAATCTAAAATCTAAAATCTAAAATCCAATTGCTTTCGTCAATCGTTATAGAAATAGAAATAAAACCTCTGCCATTGCCAACCAAATGGTATACCTAATATTAACCGAGGCATATTCACACCCTAGCATGGAGTCAAATTCTCCCTCGCACCAGACAGATACAGAGTTGCTCCACGCCCTGAAAGCAAAACAGCCTGGAGCATTAGGTATTCTCTATGACCGCTACGGTCAGATTGTCTACGGAATTGCACTGAAAATATTGCAAAACCCGCAGGAAGCGGAGGATTTAACACAGGAGATTTTTCTGGCTTTGTGGCGCAATGCGACTGTCAATGCCAACCATAGTCATTTCCTGCGTTATCTGATAGCGATGACGCGCTCAAGGGCAATAGATAAAATCCGCTCTCGGAGTCGCGTCCTTAATCTCTTGCACCGCTTTGGGCAAACAGTCACCGCCGAAACCCTCTCTCCAACTCCGGTTGAGCAAGCTGAGTTAACAGAGCGCTCTCTTGCCGTTCGCTCTGCCCTTACCCAACTGCTAGACAACCAACGTCAGGTTATAGAGATGGCTTATGATGCTGGACTTAGCCAGTCGGAGATTGCTCAACAACTAAATGTGCCATTAGGAACGGTGAAAACTTGGACGCGCCAAGGACTGCTGAAGCTAAAACAAATATTACTTGATGCTATTGATTAGTTACCTATGACTGCACCAGAAAATTCTCAATATGTACAACAGTTAGCAGCAGGCTATATCGTGGGTGAACTGGCTCCTAATGAAGCTCTTGAGTTTCAGCAGATGCTTGCAGAAAATCCATCCTTGGCGGTGGAAGTAGAGCAGTTACAGCAAGTATTAGATGAAGTGGTTTATGGTTTAAATGCTGTTGAGCCGCCACCGCATTTGCGTGCAGCTATCCTCAGCAATTTATTGGACGTAGAGACTGAAAATCTTTCCGTATCCCATCGTCGTCCAGTCAGGGCTTTTCCCTATAGTCTCTCTTGGCGTAAAATCATCGGCAGTGTCGCGGCACTATTAATTTTGTATTTGGGAATAGATAACTACCACTTGCGTACAGAATTGCAGGTAGCTGATAATCTCAAAACACTGCTGCAACAAAAAGCAACCCGCCTGTTTCCCTTAAGGGGTGTGAATGTAGCAGAAACAGCAAGCGGCAGTTTTGTGCTGAATCTGGAACAGCAAACAGGTGTGATTGCGGTTCAAAATGTTCCCCCTCCGCCTGTTGGAAGTATTTACCGACTTTGGGCAGTTGTTGAGGGCGAAAAAATCCCGTGCGGACAGCTTCGTGCTAGTACACAGGGTAAGATTGTCGAAAAATTTGCCATGCCTGCTGATTTCTATGATGCGGGGGTATCAGAAATGTTTGTGACGCTGGAGACATCCACAGACTACCGGTATCCACTCGGCCCAGTAATCATGAAGAGTTCTTTTACCTTTGGCGATCGCAACAAAGGGTAAGTTAGAAGAAGCACTCGCAGGATATGTAGCAAGGGATTCCATCAACACTCAATACTGCGTAGGTTAAGCCTAAAAAATAACTCCAATGTAGGTTGGGTTGAGGAACGAAACCCAACATTTTCAGGGATTTGTTGGGTTTCACTTCGTTCAACCTAACCTTGTATCTTAGAAATAGTAGTAGACCGTCCCAACCTTGGTCAAGAAAGACCGCTTTGTAGCATGGGTCACTACAACAATCTCTTTGACAGAACTCGAACAGTCGCCAGGGGCAAAAATTTAAATGATGAAACCTCAAGTTTTAGCCATTCAATCCGAAACGGCGCGTCAATTATCGGAATTAATTAGTCGCAGACGACAATTAGTGGAGATGCAGACAGCCGAAAAGAATCGCCGCTCACGCACTCGTGGCCAAGCCTTGGCAGATATTGAGGCTCCGCAGAATCTAGCGCAGCGTTCCCCAGTTGCGTCAATGTTAAGAGTCCCGGTTTTTTGTTAACGATCGCTTGACTTTTAAGACAGTCGCTACTATTCTTCTTAATCGGCTGTTTCTTATCTAACTTCTGAAATTAACTCCAAAAGCTCCTGGCAACTTCTACTGAATTAGAAAAAGATGCGACTGATGATGTTCTAAATGCAACATTAACCAGTTTCTAATTATCTGAAACTTTGGCTACCAGAATTATTGAATGCTATTGGCGAAGTCGTATTTGCCTCCACGTTCAAGAGCGCGTTTGTAAGCAGGTCGTGCATGGATGCGCTCGATAAATTGCTTAATCTTTGGTCGGCTTGAGATGAGTTCGGCTTCCATAGCGACTATTTCCAAAGGAAAGCTCATTTGGATATCGGCGGCGGTGAATTCTTCGCCTACAAACCATGTACTTTTACCAAGTTCACCTTCTATATAGTCAAAGTGAAGCTTGATTTGGGGTGCGATAAATCCGTCATTTACGTTGTCTCCTACACCAAAACGGTTGAAGACGAGATTCATTACCAGAGGTGGCATTGCAGAGCCTTCGGCATAATGCAGCCAATAAGTGTAGTGCAGACGCTCCGGCGTACCGGATGGCGGTATTAGCTGACCATTGCCGTAGCGGCCGACGATGTATTCGATGATAGCACCCGACTCAGCAACAGTATTTTCTGCATCTGTGATTACTGGTGATTTGCCGAGGGGATGGACTTCACGCAAGGATGCTGGTGCTAGCATCGTCTTCTGGTCGCGTTCGTAGAACTTGATCTCATAATCGATCTCTAATTCTTCAAGCAGCCATAGCACACGCTGCGATCGCGAGTTGTTAAGATGATGGACAACGATCATAATAGCTACTTTTTTACAATGGAGTTATTGTCGGCTTTTCATCATCTGAACCTATCATCAGCCGACTCATTCTTCATCTATCTAATGGTTTTTTTTGGGTAGAGCTAGATTAAGCGCTGATTCCTGGATTCGGAATTCTTCTTCAATTGACTCCTACTCTGATTCAATAATTCGTGGGAAAAAATAACCACTACCTCTTGCTGTGATAATCAACTCTGGTAAGTTAGGGTCATCTTCTACCTTTGTCCGCAATCGGGAGATATGCACGTCTACTACACGGGTGTCTAAATGAAGTCCTGGTACGCAACCCCACAATAGCTGCAACATTTCTAATCGGGAAAAAACCTTTCCAGAATTGTTTACCAACAACTCTAGTAAGCTAAATTCCACACCTGTCAGCCGAATCCGTTGCTCATTTTTATAGACTTGCCGCTTACTTGTATCAATTTTGAGATTGCCCACACGGATGATCGTGGAATTAGGAATAGTATTAATACTAGTTTTGTGGAAGCATCGCCTTAGTATACAGGCAATCCTAGCTTCTAGCTCCTTGGGAGAGAAAGGCTTTGTCATGTAGTCATCAGCACCTAACTCTAGCCCAGTAATCCTATCGGCAACGTTTCCCAAGGCTGTAAGCATAATAATTGGTACATCTGACTCTTTCCGTAATTCTTGGCATACACCGTAGCCATCCAGCTTTGGCATCATCACATCCAAAACTATTAAGTTAGGAGCGGATACACGAAAAGCTGACAAAGCTTCTTCACCATCGCTAGCTGTGACGACATCATAGCCAATCATGGAAAGACGTGTCTCTAAAATCCGACGGATGCTCGCTTCGTCGTCTACTACCAGGATTTTTCCTTTATGACCTGACAAGTTCCTCAATGCTCCTTTACAGCGAGAACTCTTAACCCTCTATTATCAGGCTTGATTGAGTCTAAAACACAAAACGGCCTTGGACTTACTCTAATGCAGTAGTGTAAATCGCTCAAAGCATTTGTGAAAAATTATGCTAAGGCATCTGCACGAAAAAGAGATTTGCACTCAATTAAGAAATTCCTCAGCCAGGGACTCGTATTTTCTATAGATTTGGTGTATCTTGTTTATTCCGTGCAATTATTAACACTCATCTCACCCACGACTTTTTACAACTCTGTTGTCATCCGACTTTTCAGCCAATGCCTTTGGTATGCAGTGAATGAAAACTTTTAATTAATAGATATGAAGATCATCAAAAAATCTGACAAGCTGACTCTGAAGAAAATGATGGAAATCCAAGACGCTGAAGACCAAAATCTTCAAGCTGATACCGTCAATTTTTCACCCCCTGTGGTTGATGAGCAACCAGCAGATATTCCAGAGCCGAGAGAACCCAACTACATTCCATTGCGCGATAATCCCATAGTCCAATCTGTTGGCAATTCCGGCTGGCAGATTTCTGATATTTGGCGGGATATCCGCGTAGATGATTTTTGTAATTTTGGATAACTGTCAACTGTGCTTGTTGAAACTGCTATAAGAAATTGATCGATGACGCGTCTAGCACTGCTGAGTGTATCTAACAAAACTGGTTTAATTGACCTGGCGCGTAGCTTAGTTGAAGAATTTGACTTTGCGCTAGGTAATTCCTAAGCGTACATTAACTATTTGTTATCTGCTTCATCTTCAAGCAGGATGGTGTTCAGAAGATTCAATTCAATGGATGCCATAAAATAGCGATCGCTAAAAACTGTTTCTAATTGTGTAAAAATCCTTCTTAATAGATAAAAGTGATAATCAGATGGTTATTAACGTTATTATCCCTAATGATCTTGAACTAAAGCAAGGCTTATGCAAAACTTGAGATCCTTCGCTTCTAGCCTATTTTTAAGGAATTGATCAATGGCGCGTCTAGCCCTGCTGAGTGTATCTAACAAAACTGGTTTAATTGACCTAGCCCGTAGCTTGGTTGAAGAATTTGACTTTGATTTAATCAGCAGTGGGGGAACAGCCCAAGCACTCAAAGATGCGGGACTCCCTGTCACCAAAGTTGCAGATTACACAGGTTCACCAGAAATTTTAGGTGGTCGAGTCAAAACGCTGCATCCCCGAATTCATGGGGGGATTTTGGCACGGCGAGATGTTCCTCAAGATATTACAGACTTAGAAAATAACCAAATTCGCCCAATTGATTTAGTAGTGGTGAATCTATATCCCTTTGAGGAAACGATCGCTAAACCAGGGGTAACATTATTAGAAGCAGTTGAACAAATTGATATCGGTGGCCCTGCTATGCTACGGGCATCATCGAAAAATTTCGCCCATCTGGCTGTATTATGCGATCCATCACAATATGACGAGTATTTGCAGGAATTGCGTCAAAATAAGGGCGTAGCATCTCTAGAGTTTCGGCAAAAGGCTGCATTAAAAGGATTTTCGCATACTGCTAGTTACGATCAAGCGATAGCGCAAGCGCTGACTTGTCAGTTCGCATCTTACCTCGCAGGAACACAGCAGTACACCCTTAGCGGCACACAATTGCAATCTCTGCGTTACGGCGAAAACCCTCATCAACCCGCCGCCTGGTATGAAACTGGTACTACCTCAACAGGATGGGCAGCCGCCACGAAACTGCAAGGTAAAGAACTGAGTTACAATAACTTAGTTGATTTAGAAGCCGCACGCCGAATTATTGCTGAATTCACTGATACCCCAGCAGCAACGATTATTAAACATACAAATCCCTGTGGTACGGCATTAGGAAGCACGATTTCCGAAGCCTACAAAAAAGCTTTTAATGCTGATTCTACTTCTGCCTTTGGTGGGATTGTCGCACTCAACCGTCCAATTGATGCGGTTACGGCCAACGAGTTAACGAAAACATTTCTTGAATGTGTGGTTGCACCAAGTTGTGATGCAGAAGCTGAAGAAATCCTGGGCAAAAAATCTAATGTCCGGGTTTTGATTTTACCAGATTTTAGCAGTGGCACTAAGGATACAGTGAAAGCGATCGCAGGTGGTTTTCTTGTCCAAGCTAGCGATGACATCACTGCTGATACCAGTCAATGGCAAATAGTCACCGAACGTCAACCCACCGACAGCGAATTAGCCGAATTACTGTTTGCTTGGAAAGTTTGCAAACACGTTAAATCTAATGCCATTGTTGTTACGAGCGATCGCACTACACTAGGAGTAGGTGGTGGTCAAATGAACCGCGTCGGCTCAGTTAAAATTGCCCTAGAACAAGCTGGAGAAAAAGCCAAAGGTGCAATTCTCGCCAGCGATGGATTTTTCCCCTTCGATGATTCAGTCAGAACAGCCGCAGCCGCAGGAATTACAGCCATTGTCCAACCAGGGGGAAGTCTGCGCGATAAAGATTCAATCAAAGCTGCTAACGAACTGGGTTTGCTGATGGTTTTAACTGGTGTACGTCACTTTTTACACTAAATTATTGCTTATTAGGTGTGCAGTTAAGAAAGTGTCATACCATATACTTTCTTTATAATTGAATTCGTGATATCGTTCGCTTGTGTGAGGAGCAAGTTCAAAATGAAAAGCGCCTGGGGTGGAAACACGGCAACACTCCCAAGCGCTTTTCAATTTGTCAATGAGAGGAAAAGGGGCAGGGAGCAGGGGAGAAATCCCCATACGCAAATGTAGTTGCTCTGAACTAAGGAAGTATTATCTCTCGTATTACACATCTCGTTCGCGCAGCGTGCCGTAGGCATAATAAATATTTTTATTTTTGGGCATAAATAAATTTACTTGCTCTGAAAAGATAGTCAGGCAGCGTATTTTAAACATCTTTCCCCCTGCTCCCTTCCCCCTGCTCCCTGCTCCCTGCTCCCCTCCCCCTGCCTCTTCGGTCAGAAATTGGATTGTTTGTGAAGTTTTGAAAATATCACTCAATATACTTGCCATTAGATAGAAGTAGTGATATATTTTATTTGTGTGTGAGGAGCAAGTTGAGAATAAAAAATGCCTGGGGTGGAAACACGGCAACACTCCCAGGCATTTTTTAATTTGCATATAAAAATTTGATCGTTGGTACAGTTTTAAAAGTGTCACTCACTTTGATCGTATTTTCATTAAAGCAGTGATATTATTTAATCGTGTGTGAGGAGCAAGTTAAAAATAGAGAGCGCCTGGGGTGGAAACACGGCAACACTCCCAGGCGTTTTTTAATTGGAATGCAGACAGAAAAAATGTCTTGCAAATGTGCTGGAGTTAAAAATCGAAAATCCAGTCAATAATTATCCAAAAATCAGAAATTCAGGTGCAAATCAATCGGCTGACTCAACAAATTCAGTTCATCATCGAAATTGATCGATTGAAACAGGTAATGCGGCAAACCCTACTTATTGATGGGTCGCGCCGAGAAAATAGTGCAGAACACTCTTGGCATTTAGCTGTAATGGCGATCGCCTTAGTAGATTATGCCCCACAAGGTGTTGATATATTTTATGCCATCAAAATGCTGCTAATTCACGATTTGGTAGAAATAGATGCAGGTGATACTTTCTGTTACGATGTGCAGGGTAATCACAGCAAAGCAGAACGAGAAGCACAAGCAGCATTGCGTTTATTCTGACTTTTGCCCGCAGACCAAGGTAGCGAGTTGCGTTTACTCTGGGATGAGTTTGAAGCAGGAGAAACACCCACCGCCAAATTTGCCGCAGCCCTAGACCGTATACAGCCTTTGCTGCATAATCAGCAAACTCAGGGCGGGACTTGGCGGATTCATGGCATTAGCCGCAATCAGGTAATGAAACGGGTAGCGCCAGTAGAAACAGGTGCCCCGGAACTATGGCCCTTTGTCCTGCAATTGATTGATGATTGTGTGACAGTAGGGTATCTTAAAGATGATACTGCCCTAATTACTCAAGATTTTCGCGCTGAAAATTATTAGCTTTTTCCTATTGCAGTTGCTCTCCATTTTGTTGGAGAGTAAAGGCAGTTATACAGTCGTAAGAGTTTCTAAACCAAATACCTGATTAAATACTTTAAAAGTGGGTGACGAGGGATTTGAACCCGCAACCAATAGATTAAGAGTCTACTGCTCTAAATATAAATGAGCAGCATTTGAGTCGCGGGATTGATGGTTGCGATCGCTAAAAATGAAAGATTTTACACTTAATTGAGTAGCCGATGAGTAGCAAAAGGATGATAATTGCCTGAAGTGCTTACTCAGCAATCATCCTATTGAGTTGTGTATGGAATTGGTAGAAATGCAAAATTGGTGATTGGGCATTGGGCACTTGTACTGAGCGAAGTCGAAGTATTGGGCATGGGGCATTGTTAATTAAGTTTCTTCCCCATTCCCTATTCCCTATTCCCCATTAAATACCGTACATTAAGTCTGCAAACCCATAGAGACTGATGATAAGCAATAATGATGCTGTTAGTTGGGTAATTCGCGCCTGGGGTGAGGGCGCGATCGCTTCCCGCACTAAGATAGAAATAGATGCCCCGACTACTAGGCTCAAGCCTAAGATTAAATAGGGTCTGTCTGGTAAAACACTGGCTATTGCCAGCATAGCGATCGCTAATAAGAGCATCAATAATTCTACAAACCTGGGCGGGTTGTATTGGCTAGATAGAACAAAGCTGTTAAACCAAAAAGACCAAAATCTCATAGTCAGTGTTGAGTGCTGAGTTATAAAGTTAGAGACGCGATTAATCGCGTCTGTACAAGAGTTAGGAGTTAGTCCTAATTTTTAACCCCTAGCCCCTAACTTTTGACCTGTGCCGTTTTTTTGTGCAGTATCACTTTCTGGTAATTCTACGCCAAAGATGCGGCTAAAAACTTTGGCGACTTTGTAGCCAGAATCAATCGATTCTAAGGGGTCTTTCCGCAGTCTGTGACGCAAGCATAGCGTAATTACGCGGTGGATATCATCAACTGTAACTTCAGTGCGTCCTTCATAAGCTGTTAAGGCTTTGGCGGCACGGTTACTAACAATGTCACCCCGCAAACCATCTACATCCAGTTCAGAACAGACTTCCGAAATTTTTACCCGTAGTTCATAGTCCATTTTCACTTCTGGCAAAAGCTGTTGAGCATTGACAATTTGCTCTTGCAATGCTTCTTGCTGAGGTTTGTAGTTTTCGAGAAAGACTGGAGGATTTTGGTCAAAATCCGCCCGTTGTTCCACGATTTGCACCCGCAAGGCTGGTTCTTTTACCGTGTGAATTTCTGCGTGCATCCCAAAGCGATCGAGTAATTGGGGACGCAGTTCGCCTTCTTCAGGGTTTCCAGAACCCACAAGAACAAAACGCGCTGGGTGACGGATAGAAATACCTTCCCGTTCTACAGTGTTCCATCCACTGGCGGCGGAATCGAGTAGCACGTCTACGAGGTGGTCATCTAGTAAGTTGACTTCATCCACATAGAGAATGCCCCGGTTAGCCTTTGCCAGCAGTCCTGGTTCAAAAGCTTTGACACCTTCAGATAAAGCTTTCTCAATGTCGATTGTGCCACAAACTCGGTCTTCTGTGGCTCCTAGAGGCAGGTCTACCATTTGGACTTTTTTATGAGCTACAGGAATTTCCGCCCCTTGTTCTAAAAGTTGGCGGACTTCATCACTCATCAAGTCAGGGTCGCTAGGATCGCTACTGAAAGGGTCATTGGCAACCACAGAAATTTCTGGCAGCAGATCCGCCAGCGCCCGGATAGTTGTGGATTTACCGGTGCCGCGATCGCCCATAATCATTACACCACCAATTTTGGGGTCAATCACGTTCAATAGGAGCGCCAGTTTCATTTCTTCCTGGCCCACAATTGCCGTAAAAGGAAATACCACGCGACGCGTACTTGCCGTGGATTGAGCAGTTGGACTCACTAAATTACCTTAACAATATTTTTCTTATTACAGTTTTCTATTGTGACACAGGTGGGGTGTGGAAGATTTAGTAATTTTAAAGGCATTATTAAATACAATTTTTTAAGTATATATACTAAAAAATATATAAATGTATGAAAGAAAAATCTATAGATGATACCAAAAACTCTTCACTTAGAGTTTTAGACCTTTTTGCAGGTTGTGGAGGGTTATCCTTAGGGTTTCAAAATGCTGGTTTTAATATTGTAGCAGCATTTGATAATTGGAAACCAGCTATAGATGTTTATCAAAAAAACTTTAGCCATGAAATTTTTGATTACGATCTTAGTAATTTAAGGAAAAACTATCAAATTTTTAGAGAAATATGTCCTGAAATTATTATTGGCGGCCCACCTTGCCAAGACTTCTCTAGCGCCGGTAAACGCGATGAAAATTTAGGAAGAGGAGATTTAAGTATTGTATTTTCTGAGATAGTTACAAGTGTTCTTCCTCAATGGTTTTTGATAGAGAACGTAGACCTATTTCGTAAAAGTAATAAATATAAAGAGGTTAAACAAATATTCAAAGATACTGGATATGGTTTAAGTGAAATAATTTTGGATGCTAGTCTGTGCGGTGTCCCTCAAAAACGAAAAAGATTTTTTTGCTTTGGAGAGTTACAAGGAAAAGACGAAAGTCTAGAACCTTACCTGAAAAAAAGGTTAGCAGACAAACCAATGACCATTAGAGATTATCTGGGAAATAAATTAGAAATTGAATATTACTACAGACATCCAAGAAGTTACCAAAGAAGAGGAATTTTTAGTATTGATGAACCTAGCCCAACAATAAGAGGAGTTAATCGTCCTATTCCTAAAACCTATAATAAACACCCTAGAGATCCAGTCGGTGTTACAGAAAGCTTGCGCCCATTGACTACAATTGAAAGAAGCTATTTGCAAACTTTCCCTGAAAACTTTATTTTTGAAGGGACAAAAACAGACCTTGAGCAGATGATAGGAAATGCTGTTCCAGTAAAGCTTGCAGAGCATATTGCTCAAAGTATACTTGAATATATTAAAGATAATTTAAATACTTCTATAAGAGTTGGAAAGACAACTTCTGTTTCAAAATTCAGTTCAGATAAAAAATAAAATAAGAGATTCAACTTACTAGTTTAAATCTCCGAAAATGTTTTTACTTTAGTCTTAGTTTAACTCCTATTTCTCAAAGTTTACATCCAATACGGTTCGGTTAATGTTTTTTGATAGAAATTCTAGATCGTAAAGACGCGATAAATCATCACAAAGACGGCGATTCATAGCGTCTCCTGCCTAACCGAATAGTATTGAGTTTACATCAACCTATTAGCGAAAATTTATCCATCAGCAATTATCATTTTTACACATTTATAATTTTATTTTTTGGAAGTCATAAAGTGAGATGGAATATAACCAATGCCCAATTGCCAATTGTCCATTTCAATATCTATTGGGCACTAATGACTACTTGCTGCGTCATAGCTATAGGTCTACTTTAGTTTTTCTAATGCAAAAGTTCCATAAGCAGGAAACTAATAACTACCAATTCATCAATCTTATTTAAGTATCAATACTTATATACTAGATGGTTAGTAGATTCAATCTTAAAAGCGAAAAATGGCGTGTGTGGGTAGCTAATGCATCATTCAAATCTATGAAATCACCTTTTATTATTCAAAGTTGGCGGCGACTACTTAAGTATCTTTTTCCGATTCTCATTTTAATATCCTTTGTTACGGTATTACTGGTAGATAGTTTTACTCCTGCAATTAGCGAAGGTTGGGGCTTTAGCGCCATCGCACAGTTACCCCGTCAAGAAATTCGCGGGGTTTGGATGACCACCAATGATTTTGACACCCTCAAGGATCGCGCCAAAGTTCAGGATGCCGTGAGTCAATTACGACGGCTGAACTTTAACACCATCTATCCTGTAGTGTGGAATTCTGGCTATGTGATGTATCCTAGCGCGATCGCACAACGTGCAGGTATTCAACCTTTTGTTTACAAAGGTGTAGATGGACATGATATTCTTGCAGACCTGATTACCCAAGCCCATCGCAAAGGATTGCTAGTAATTCCCTGGTTTGAGTTTGGTTTCATGGCTCCTCCAACGTCGGAACTAGCACTGAATTATCCTGATTGGTTCACACAAAAGCGGGATGGTAGCCAAACTTCAAACAGTGCGGCTGGTGAGGTGATGTGGCTCAATCCATTCCTTCCACAAGTGCAACAGTTCATCACCAACCTCGTGCTGGAAACTGTCACTCAATATGATGCCGATGGTATTCAGTTTGACGATCATACGAGTTTGCCCCACGAATTTGGCTACGACCAATATACAGTTGCTTTGTACACCAAAGAAACCAAAAATGCTCCCCCAAAGAATTCCCAAGATGCGGCATGGGTAAAGTGGCGGGCAGATAAAATTACGACATTTATGGTACAACTTAACCAAGCCGTGAAGCAGAGAAAACCACAAGCAATTTTCTCTATTTCTCCTAATTATCATGATTTTGCTTACAAGTTTCACCTACAAGACTGGCTGAGTTGGATACGGCAAAATATTGTAGACGAGTTAATTGTGCAAGTTTATCGTCCTGATCTGCAAAGTTTTGTGGCTAATATTTCTCGCCCAGAAATTCAAGAAGCACAAAAAATAATTCCAACTGGAATTGGTATTATGACAGGGTTACGAAATAATCCAGTTCCTATGCAGCAAATTAAGTCTCAGGTGCGGGCTGCTCAAGAACGCGGTCTAGGCGTAACTTTCTTTTATTATGAAAGTCTTTGGAACGATGCTTTAGAACCCTTAAACGAGCGACAAGTTGGATTTGGAAGTCTCTTTCCATCTCCTGCACTCCGCGCCAGAGTTGAATAACTTTTCTGTTGAAGATTATGCTAGCAGACTAGAAATTAAGGTTATTTTGTCTAATGGTAGCGCGATCGCTTGAAATAAAGTATCTATATAGCGGTTCTCAATTGTATGGAATACAGACCTAACCCCCAGCCCCTTCCCTACAAGGGAAGGGGAGTAAAATTCAAAGCCTCTCTCCTTTTAGGAGAGAGGTTTGGAGAGAGGTCAAAGTGTATTGCATCCGAACAAGAAGCGCTATATAAGCAGTCGAATTCACTTTAAAATTAGGTGAATCGGACAACTGTTCGACCTTGCTAAAACATTTTCTCGAAAACGTTTACCCCGTTGTGCTTGCTGGGCGGCTGATAGTAAATTCCCAAATTCTATAATTTCATTCCAAAGATTTCCATATCGTTTCATTTAAATTGACCCACGCAGGTGGGTTTTGCCTGTATAGCCGCGATTTCTAATCGCCTGGTTTATTAATAATTTCATTCCAAGGGACTTCCAATAAATAAATTATTCAATCTTGTGGGGTGGGCGTCTCGCCCGCCCGTAGTCAAGGGCGGGCGAGACGCCCACCCCACAAGAAGTAATTGAGTATTTTTGAAATTGGAAGTCCCCAAAGTTGCTGGTAGAATATTTTTTAATTGGAAGTACCTGGTTTAATTTTTTGCTGTTTTATCCATCCACCTAAATCAATGCCAATATCATTTAAAAGTTTTTCAGCATACTCATAACGCTCTGTCTTAATTAAGTTAAATTCTAAAAGTAGGCGAGTTTGATAACGTAAAATATCTAGTTTACTATTCAATAATTCTAAATGAGCTAATTTCTGTTTAGCATACCGTGCTATAATCAGAATATCTAATAAATTGTATAGTTCTGTAATAATTCGATTTCCTAGCAAAAATTTATGATCTCTAGGAAGGCGGTTTAAAATAGGTACATACCACTTGATTAAATCGTAAGTCTTTTGTATTATAGGTAAATCATCCATACAAAATTAAAAAAAATTGATCGCGCAGAGCGCGAGACATTAAGAAGGGTAAAGAAATAAAGAGCAAAGTGCTAAAGGGCAAGAGTGTAAAGGGCTACTAAGTCCTGCCCCGAACCAACACAACCCGAAAACCCACGTTGCTGTGCCTGCTGCCACGCGCGTAATCGAAGCGACACGCCGAGCGGCAATTCCCGGGACTGTCGGGCCACGAACCACCACGCCACAGCCGATTTTGATTATCATTATCAACTAACCAAGCGCTTCCGTCTTTTGGCGCTCCGTTATAATTTTTGTGCCACTCATCCTGACACCATTCCCAAATATTACCATGCATATCAAATAAACCAAAGGAGTTTGCAGGAAATTTTCCCACATCTGTTGTTTGCTTACGATATTCACCCTTTGGTGCAGAACCATAGGTATAGTCGCCATTGTAATTCGCTAAGTCCGTTGTAATCGTTTCGCCAAAATAAAACGGGGTGGTTGTTCCTGCGCGACAAGCATATTCCCATTCTGCTTCACTGGGTAAGCGATAGGTTTTCCCAGTCTTTTTAGATAGCCGAGCGCAAAACTCAATTGCATCATCCCAAGAAACCTGTTCAACAGGTCGATTAGCACCTTTAAAATAGGATGGGTCGGGTTTTAAATCAATATTAACCTTGGGTAAATCAGCAACGGCTTTCCATTGACTCTGAGTTACTGAAAATTTCCCCATGAGAAAGGGTTGAACGGTGACGGTGTGCTGTGGACTTTCATAGCTACTTCTTTCTGGCTCACTCTCTGGCGAACCCATCAGAAATTTACCACCAGGGATTGCAACCATCTCCAGAACTACACCATTACCCAAGTTTTCTCTAAAAAACTCAGCGCGTCCCCGACTGAGGTTAATTTCATAGGTTTTTTTAATGCCTAAAAATCCTGCTGATTTGGGGGTTAGGGTGGCAATTTCAAACTCAAACGGCTGAGTTTGAATACCTGGAGGAGATGATTCCCTGTTTAGTCGTTCTTGTAATTCTGCTTCCCGTCTTTTATTTTCGGCTCTTTCTTGCTCTAGGCGTAATATTTCTGCTTGCTTTCTTTGATATTCGACTCTTTCTTGTTCTCGCAGAAGTTTTTCTGCTTGTCGTTTTTGATACTCTATTTCTTGTTCTTTTTTTAGGCGAACTACATCTTCATTTTTAAGCAGATAGTATTTCTGGAATGTCTCTAATTCAGTTTCAGATTTTTCACGCAATGGATATCCTTGTTCATCTACAAAACTTGCCAAGAATTGCCTATATTTATCTAGATTTTTCTTATATATACCGTAAGGTTCTAATGCTTTTTCTCGAACTGCACTAGCTTCTGTATCTGTTAATTTTAACTTTTCTTGTAAATCTTTTAATATATCAGACTCCACAGGAGAAATATCGCCATCAGACGCAAATTCTTCAGCCTTGTGACGATATTCAATTATGGCGGCTTCCCTGATTAACCGTTGTTGTTGACGCTCCTTAATGAGTTGTTCAGCAGCAACCTTAATTCCCTGAGCTACATTCGTGAATGCATCATCTTGATTACTCCAAGACTTAATAGGTAGGGCATTTTTGGGCAGAGCTTGTAGTTTAGCAAATGGTGCATCTTGCCAAAAAACGTTTCGCAGAATAATTGGAATGACACAAGCCTCTCCAGCTTCGTGGCGTTCTATAGCTTTGGTAACTTCAACATCCCAGCAGTATTTAGAATATATAAAGTCTGAACTGACTAGTAATAAAATGATATCGGCTGTATTTAAATTTTCATTAATCTGCTGATCCCATTCTTTTCCAGGTGGTATTTTGCGATCGTGCCAAGTTGAAGTAATACCTTGCCGTTCCAACATAGTCAGGTGTTTAGCCAGTTCATCCTTTAGGGGTTCGTCTTTGTGTGAGTAGGAACAAAACACCTTGAGTGGTTCTAACAAAACATCTGCCATTTTGCGTCTTTAAAAGTAGTACAAATTACGCTTCTTACAAATTATAGTATTTTTGCCTGATTTCCTTGATAAACCGTAACGCACCTTAAGGAACTAAAATATTTAAAGCTGGGGGTATAGCATTGCGATCGCTATATGCTTTGATATATTCTAATGCTACTAGTACAGTTCGGCAGAAATAAACAGACCATTTGAAATGTCTAAAACCCTTACGCAACGGTAATTACGAATTACGAATTACGAATTACGAATTACGCGAAGCGGTACTACTCTGTCAAATCCATTTTGACGGTTAGAGAGACGCGATAAATCGCCGTCTCTACGGGGAATTTATCCATCAATTATTTATTGACAGACTACTACTGCGATCGCTATATAAAATCGACAGGGTAACTTTTATTGCAATCAAAGCACGTCAAGCTTGGCTCCAGTCTTGCAACTCTAGTACTTCAACTCTACCAAAATGACGCTGATTATGAGTAATCATAACTAGATTATTGGCGATCGCAACCCCAGCAATGAGCAAATCAATGTCGTCGATGGGAATCCCTTGGAGTCGCAAGTTTGCGTAGATATCTGCGGATAAGGTGACTGATTGTTCAGTAAGGGGTAAGACAGTATTTTGGGCGACAAACTCCAAAAACAAAGCGAGTTGCTTTTGGGCATCACAGTGCTTTAAGCCGCTGAGAATTTCGTAATAAGTGATGATACTAATGTTGATTTGACGATAGGTTATCAAGTAATTCTGAAACTGAGCTACTACATTAGTATTACCTCGGAAGAACAAGGACAAGATATCAGTATCAATCAATGCTGGTTTCACGGTTTTGTCTTTGAGAAAATGCTTGCTGACGACGGATAGCAATCTCGTCTGAAAATTCGCCGTATGCTTCATCTGACATATCGCTCCAGCAACCTGCGAACTGCATGATAGCAGCAGTGTTATGGTTGTTAGTTTCTGAGTTTAGTCGAAATCCGTGAATCATCTCATAGAGTTGTGCTAACTTAGCATCTGGGATTTGCTGCACTTCTTCTAAGACTTTAACTCTCCATTCAGAATCGTGCATTACCTAATTTCTCCTGATTTTCCAATTTTTAACTTTAATACAAGAAAGAGACTTATGACCCTAACCTAAATCTTGGCTTGCTTCTTTGGCAATAAAATATTCCATTACCCTTGAGTCTCACGCGCTTTGCGTAACTTATCTGATAGTTGCGCCATCACCACTTCACCATCTATTACCTCTCCACGTTCAATAGAAGCAAGCCCAACAGCTATTTTTTTCTGGGTTTCTTCTTCCCATTCCTGATAACCTTTCTCCCATTCTTCCAGCAGTTTCAATGCTTTAACAATCACATCTTCAGCATTTTCATATCTACCTGTAGCAATTCGGGTTTGTATAAATTGCTCGTATTCCGCCTTAAGTTGGATGTTCATAATTGTTATTCCTAGTTAGCTAAGAGCATTCCCCAAACTATGCTCTAAAATTTATCTAAATTCATTAAAGCCTTAACTTATGCTTCTTACCGAACTCATACCGCTAGTTAAAAAATTATCCCACACTGATAAACTCTTATTAATACATTTCCTGGCAGCTGAATTGTTAAAGGAATCAAGTTTAGTCCTATTGGATGCTCAGGATAAAGTAACAAGTCTTGGCTTATATGATTCTTTTGAAGCTGCTGCTGTTTTAGCGAAGGCATTAGCAGAAGAAAAAGCGGCAACACATGGTTGATAAAGTTAGATTAGCATTTACTGAGGTAAACCCAGAACTCGGTGCATTAAGTACGCTGCCTTATCTGCCGCTAATTTTAACTTATCAGAATCGCTCTGTAAGTGTATCAGGCTTGCTAGATACTGGTTCTACTGTCAACGTATTGCCCTACGAAATCGGGTTAAGGCTGGGAGCAGTTTGGGAACGTCAAAGACTCTCCGTTCCATTGGGTGGTAATCTGGCTAGGTTTGAGGCGAGGGCATTGGTGTTGATGGCGAATGTTGAACAATTTCCGGCAGTAGAGCTAGCTTTTGCTTGGACAAGAGATAGAAACGCCCCATTAATTTTAGGACACATGAATTTCTTTTTAGCGTTTGATGTGTGCTTCTATCGTTCTGAATTAGCGTTTGAAATCAGCCCTAAAATAGCCTGATGGAAATAGTGAAACCCAACATTATATTAGGTTAATGTTGGGTTTCACAGAATTTAATTACCTTGATTAGGCGGTATTTCTTCAGGTGGCGTTTCTGCTGGGGGAGCGAGTACCGCATCCGGCGCAATTTCTTCTACAGAAATCGGTTGCTTATCCTCAATTTCAAAATCTGGTTGCGCTGCTTCCACCAATTCCCAGGATGGGGGATTTGGTGGAATCGCTTCTGGTACACTCTCGGTTTTTGCTTCGGTGTTGGTAGTAACTGTCTCCTCTGCTGGTGGTTCTGGTATGACAATAGTTTTGTCAATAATCTCAATAGCAGGTTGTTCTGACATTACAGAGATAATATCTTCAGGTTTGGGCGTTGTGGGTGTTTTTTTACTCACAGTCTGCTGCACCTTGTCTTTCGCGCCACTGAAGGTGCTACCAAGACCTTTTTGCAACTGGCCCAGCCGTTCCTGAAGGGACAACTTATTCACCTGTTCTTGAATGCCAGTTTTTACCGTCTCAGCACTGGGCACTTGGGTTTGTTGTGCTTGGGGGGTCAATTGGCGACGTAATGATAGAGTTTGCCAGCCAAACCAGACTAAAAGAGCCACACTAGCCACATGACCCAGCAACAAACCTCCAGTAATGCGTGGTGCAAACACCCATAAGACTAAAGCATAGAAAAGTCCTACGCCACTCCAGATAAAGTCATTCTTGCGGTGGATTTCTGGAAAAAAGAAAGCTGCTATGTAAATAGCTAAACTACCAAGACCGACCACCAAAGCTAGGACAAATGCCAGCATTATTTGGTTACTCCTTACTGCGTCCTTTGACTATTTCAATTTTGCAAATTATGCCAGTCAATTGTTGATTTAGATACAATTTAAAATTAATTATCCGTGTTAGTTGTGGATTTTTGCCCTTTATTCAAGTCTTAAGGTCTTCTTTAGGGGAGAACGGAAAATATCGGACTACCCTTATAGGTAAAGGATCTGCAAGAGTTAGCCAGAAATTTTTTATGACACTACAAAGCTTTGGTGTGATTGGATTAGCCGTTATGGGTGAGAACATCGCTCTAAACGTGGAGCGCAATGGCTTCCCAATTGCAGTTTACAACCGCTCCCGAGAAAAAACGGATGCGTTTATGGCGCAGCGTGCGCCAGGAAGGAACGTCAAAGCCGCCTTTACTCTAGAAGAATTCGTTGCCTTATTGGAACGTCCCCGCAAAATTCTAGTAATGGTGCAAGCTGGTAAGCCAGTGGATGCGGTGATTGCTCAACTCAAACCCTTGTTAGAGGAAGGCGATATCATTATCGACGGTGGCAACTCTTGGTTTGAAGATACGGAACGACGCACTCAGGAATTAGAACCCGCAGGGCTTCGGTATCTTGGTATGGGTGTCAGTGGCGGTGAAGAAGGGGCGCTAAATGGCCCCTCTCTGATGCCTGGAGGTACAACAAGCTCTTACGAGTTCCTATCACCAATTTTCAACAAAATTGCTGCCCAAGTCGATGATGGCCCTTGTGTGACCTATATTGGCCCTGGTGGTTCTGGCCACTATGTCAAAATGGTACACAACGGCATTGAGTATGGCGATATGCAGCTAATTGCTGAAGCCTACGACTTGTTGAAAAATGTCGCTGGATTAAATCCTAGTCAGTTACATGACGTGTTTGCTGAATGGAACACCACCGATGAACTCGATTCATTTTTGATTGAGATTACGAAGAATATCTTCCCATATATTGACCCAGAAACAAATCGACCCTTGGTAGATTTGATTGTTGACGCAGCAGGTCAAAAGGGAACTGGGCGCTGGACTGTACAAACTGCATTGGAATTGGGAGTTGCTATTCCCACAATTACAGCAGCAGTTAATGCCCGGATTATATCTTCGATTAAAGAGGAGCGGGTTGCAGCATCTAAAGTCCTTACAGGCCCCAGTGGCAAGTATGACGGGCAAACTAAGGACTTTATCAATAAAGTACGTGATGCCCTCTATTGCTCAAAAATCTGTTCTTATGCTCAAGGGATGGCGTTGCTATCCACAGCTTCAAAAACATATAACTGGAATTTGGATTTGGGCGAAATGGCGCGGATTTGGAAAGGTGGTTGTATTATTCGCGCTCGCTTTTTGAATAAGATTAAAAAGGCTTTTAGCGAAAATCCAGCTTTGCCTAACTTGCTGTTAGCTCCCGAATTTAAGCAGACAATTCTCGACAGACAGACTGCTTGGCGGGAAGTGATTGCGACAGCTGCAACACTGGGAATTCCAGTACCCGCATTTAGCGCATCCTTGGATTATTTTGACAGCTATCGCCGCGATCGCTTGCCTCAAAATCTAACTCAAGCACAACGCGATTACTTCGGCGCACATACCTACCTGCGTCTTGATAAGCCCGGAAGTTTCCATACTGAATGGGTACCCATTGCTGAAGCTAAGAAGTAAACTTTTGCATATCTGTATCAGAATATTGTGAAAGGTTAGTCAGTTTCAAAATACAGATTTAGAAGTGGCTCTGAGTTTCAGAGTCACTTTTTTTACGTAGACGCTTCGGCTTCCCGCAGGGTACCGCAGAGGCGCAGAAAACGCAGAGGAAGAGAGGAGGATAAGACCAAAACACTTGTAGAGACGGCGATTTATCGCGTCTCAAAAACCCACAATTTTGTACAAGTAGCGCTTAACCCAAGCGTATTGGATAATAGCGGTTCTTTATTTTTTATTGATTTTAGGGGTTGTTATTACCAAGATATTTGGCTTTTAATTCTTCTAATTCTTCATCTATTTTAGTTTTATTAGAAGGCCCAGATGTGGAAATTGGTGGTTGTATTTTATTTGGTTGAGGTTTGCTACCACCCAAAAATTGAGTTTTCATTTCCTCTAGTTCTAGATCAATTTGACTAGGAGATGGCGATACAAATGTGGATGGAGAATTGGGTGGTGATTGAGGGATAGACTTTGGCTTTATCGCTGGCGTAGCTGCTACTTGCGATTGGTGATTTAAGTCGTTGAGAACTTCATCTACTGTTTGATAACGCCGAATGGGAATGCTTTCTAGCATTTTGTTGAGAATGTGACTCAACTGATTACTGATAGGAGTTTGCAAGTATTGCTGCCAAACCCAAGTATCGTTGTTGGTATCATAAGAATCGAAGGGCGATCGCACTGTTAATAAATTAATACAGGTAGCACCCAAGCTGTAAATATCGCTGGCAAAAACAGCCCTACCTCTCATTTGCTCAGGGGCAACATATTCTGGACTACCTATACTTGTACCAGTTTGATTTAAGGCAGCGCCAGTGGCAGATTTCGCCGCCCCAAAATCTACTAATACTAGTTTGCGATCGCCGCTACGTAAAATAATATTTTCTGGCTTAATATCGCGGTGAATTACTTGTCTAGCATGACAAAATTGTAAAACTGACAATAAATCATTTAATAGTTGCCGAATTTGCGTTTCATTGAAAGCACCCCTATGTGCCAATTCCTGAGCTAAGTTGTGCCCGTCGATAAATTCTTGTACAAGATACTGCCGGTTTTCTTGGGTAAAATATGCCAGGAGTTCGGGAATTTGGGGATGTTTGCCCAATTCATCTAACTGCACCGCTTCTTGGTTAAATAACTCTACGGCTTTTGCCAGAGTGTTAGTGCCTTGAGATTGGGGATAAAATTGCTTAATTACGCAGCGTGGTTTTGAAGGTTTATCCTCATCCACAGCTAAGAAGGTTCTGCCAAAACCACCTTGTCCGATTGGTTTGATAGCACGGTAACGTTCTTTGAGGAGTAACTTAGAACCGCAAGTCCGGCAAAACTTGACATCATGAGGATTTTCAGGCTTGGGACAATGGGGATTAAGGCAGTAGCTCATACAGGCGATCGCTCTTATATGTTCTTATTTTCTCCTGTCCCAGGCAAAAGAGGGTAATTAACTGATTTTGGATTTTAAATTTTAAATTTTGGATTGGTGTCACGTAGAAGGGGGAAAAGCGGGTGGAGGAACAATGAACCAAAAGAATCTAAAATCTAAAATCATCAAGTGCGATGGCTAACGGGCTACGCCTACGCACTGCTAACTACCCCATATTTTCCATAACTGGATGGAAGTAGAAGGCGAACCCCAATACTGTATAAGCAGCTAATAACAAAGTGCCTTCAAGCCAATTGGACTTACCATCGGAACTAATACTGTTGGCAATCAACACTGACACAACCACAGCTACTAATTCAAAGGGTTTGAAATCCAAATCCATTGGTTGGCCCAATATCCGCCCTGCTATTACCAACACGGGCGCGACAAATAGAGCAATCTGCATACTCGATCCCACAGCTACCGAAAGGGAAAGATCCATCTTATTTTTCATCGCCACGGTGACTGCTGTAGCGTGTTCAGCCGCGTTACCGACGATGGGAACCAAAATCACCCCTGTAAACAGCGCCGTCAAACCTAGCTGAGATGTGGCCACCTCCAAAGAATCGACCAACATTTCTGACTCAATTGCCACTAGCAAGGTACATACTAACAGCACGCTAACCCACAACATCATATTTGGTTTAGCATGAGGGGTTTCTTCTGCTTCTATCTCCGCTACACCCACATCATAAAGATAGGAATGGGTTTTCATTGAAAATAGCAGCGTTAGGGCGTAAACCAGAATTAATACTACAGCAACAGCAATAGAAAGATTTTGCAGTGTTTCTTGGTTAATTCCTTGAGAGGTATAGTTCATCGCTGTTGGCATCAAAATGGCAATCACTGCCAAATTCATCGAAGCAGCATTCACCCGCGCCACAATTGGCTGAAATGTCTGTTCTTTGTAGCGCAGTCCTCCCAAAAGCATGGAAAAACCCATTACCAGTAGTAAGTTGCTAATAATCGATCCCGTGATACTGGCTTTGACTACATCTATTAACCCAGCGTTCAGCGCTACTAAAGCGATGATTAGTTCTGTAGCATTGCCAAAGGTGGCGTTTAACAAGCCCCCCAATGATGGCCCAACTACCACAGCAATTTCTTCTGTGGCTGTACCCATCCAAGCTGCTAAGGGCAGAATTGCTAATCCAGCTGTAATGAAAACGATCAATTCTCCCCACTCCAGAAAGTGGGCTACTAAGGAAACTGGGATAAACAGTAATAAAACGAAAAGAATAATGTTTTTGGTTGACATTTGGTCTTTTGGGTTGAAGGTATCATTCACAGCGAGCAATCCTAAATTTAAAATTTGGAGTGTTGAATTAAAAATTATTTTCACTCATCACTCCGATATGGTACTCTCAACCACCTGTAGACCAATTCAGAAATTGTACTGTTTTCAGTTCACTATAGTGTATGTAAAATAAGATTGCGATTTAAGGAGTTTTTGTAATCTTTTGTTGCAAAAGTATGAATTTGAGCCATAATATTACACCAAGAATGGGGTTTAATATATTAAAAGACAATTAAAATTTTAATTGGCGCTGAAGAAAAGGAAACCCCTAACTGAGTTTTTGTTCAATGGCTAATTACTTTGAGCCTTCAGGGAAAGGGCTGTGCGATAACGCAGATTTCCCACTACAATGAGAAAGATTTGTCAAAAATTTGGTTGGATTCCATAGTTGTTGTTTATACCGGATTTTGTGTTTAAGCCATTGGAGAAAGGTTTATGCACAATGCTTTCGGTGCAACTGCAAGTTTTTTGTTTTGGATAAATATACATGACTTCTGCTGCTGAAATGCCAGCTAGCTCTGGCTCAACGTTAACATTACATTCAGATCCCAATAACACTAGAGAAACCGATCCCCTGAGAAAGGCTAATGGTGTTTATGTGACGGTGCATGGTCATTTTTACCAGCCACCGAGGGAAAACCCTTATCTGGACGCAATTGAACGCCAACCGAGCGCTGCACCTTTCCATGACTGGAATGAGCGGATTCACTGGGAATGCTATCGTCCAAATGCCTTTGCCAGAGTCTTAAATGACCAAGGCGAAGTGGTGAGGATCGTCAATAATTATGAGTATTTCAGTTTTAATATTGGCCCAACGCTGATGTCGTGGCTAGAACGCTACGATGTGGAGGTTTATCAGCGCATTTTAGAGGCAGATGCCAAGAGTAGCGATCGCCTGCATGGTCATGGCAATGCGATCGCGCAAGTATACAATCACATCATCATGCCTCTGGCGAACGAGCGCGACAAATATACCCAAATTCGCTGGGGTAAAGAAGATTTCCGCTCCCGCTTTGGCCGCGATCCCGAAGGGATGTGGCTAGCAGAAACTGCTGTAGACTACGCCACCCTAGAAGCTCTTGTTGCTGAGGGGATTCGCTTCATTGTCCTTGCACCGTCTCAAGCCCTGCGTTGCCGTCCCCTCCCGACTCCAGATCATCCCCATCCTGAATGGATCGAAGTCGGTGGTAGTCAGATTGATTCTACCCGTCCCTATCGTTGTTATTTGCAGCCCACACTAGACACTTCATCTTCACCTCTGAGTACGATCAAAGAAGGGAGTAGGGAATTGGGAGTAGGGAATGGGGATAGTAACCACTCCCCACTCCCTAGTACAGAGGCGATTAATCGCGTCTCCCTCCCCTACATTGATATCTTCTTCTACGATGGCCCGATATCGCGGGACATGGGTTTTAGTGATGTCGTTTATAACTCCAGTCACTTTGCCGGACGGATAGGTTCGGCAGTGCGTGGGGATCATCGGCCAACACAGTTAATCTCTGTGGCGACAGATGGGGAAACCTTCGGACATCACAAGAAGGGAACAGAGAAAACCTTAGCTTATGCCTTTACTAAAGAGTTTCCTCAACAAGGTTGGACGGTAACGAACTTCGCCCACTACCTGAGCTTAAATTCTCCCGGCTGGGAAGTGGAATTAAAGTCAGTCACAGCCTGGAGTTGCGCCCACGGTGTCGGCAGATGGGAAGATGACTGTGGTTGCGGTGGAGAAGGCGGTGTTTGGCATCAAAAATGGCGTCGTCCCTTGCGGGATGCCCTAAATTGGCTGCGGGATCAACTAACTGATGTGTATGAGGAACATGGTAGGCAGTTATTTCGCGATCCCTGGCAAACACGAGATGAATATATCCAAGTAATGCGCGATCGCTCTGCTGGTAATGTTAACCGTTTCCTCGCCCGTCATCAAACCCACAAACTAACAGCAGCCGAACAAGTAGACGCTTTGCGTCTGTTAGAAATGCAGCGTCACTCTTTGTTGATGTTCACTAGTTGCGGCTGGTTTTTTGAAGAAATTTCTCGTCCAGAGGGGACGCAAATTCTGCGCTACGCCGCCCGTGCTTTGGAATTGGCAGGGGAAGTGGCTGGTGTGCAGTTGGAAAAAGGCTTCGTCAAACGTCTTGGTTTAGCCCCCAGTAATGTGGATGAATTCAAACACGGTGCGGAAATTTATCGGCAACTCGTGTTAACTGCCCAGCTGGGCTTTAAGCAAGTAGCAGCCCATTACGCTATTACTTCCCTGTTTAATAATCAGAAACCAGCACAGACGCACAATTCTTTGCCTAGAAAAGATGTGGCTGACAAACAGTCTCAGCGTTACCACAAAAAAGTTTATTGCTACGCTGCTAATGAGCTAGATTACCAACTGCAACGCATGGGATCGCTAACTCTGGCTGTTGGAAGTTTAAAGCTAGTATCAGAGATTACTTGGGAAAGTGAGCATTTGGTATTTGCGGTTCTGCATTTGGGAGGCTGGGATTTCCACTGCTGCATTCAACAATTTACCGGGCGGCGTGACTACAGCCAATTAAAAGAAAAGCTGTTTGGGGCACTAAAACAAGCTAGTGCGGCTCATACTATCTTGGCGATGACACAGCTATTTGGCGAAGAAGCTTTCAGCTTGCAAAATCTATTTGCTGAAGAACGCCACCGAATTATGCGACTGCTTAGTCAGGAAACACTGACACGTTTAGGACAGTTGTATACCCAAGCCTACCGTGATAATTATGGGGTGCTGATGGCGTTTCATCGTGATGAAATAGCAGTACCACAAGAGTTGCAGGTGGCAGCCGATATTGCTTTAGGACATCGCTGTCTAATGACATTGCGATCGCTTGAGCAAGATATCGCTGATTCCCAAAAGAGTTGGAGTCACATACTAGAATTGGAAGCGATCGCTACTGAAGCAAAACATCTGCGTTGTCGGCTGAATATTCCCGACGGTAGGCAGATGTTAGAACAGTTAATTGCGCGATCGCTTTGGCAATTGTTGCACGATGCCAATGGTAGTTTTAATGCAGATATCCAGCTATTAGAGAGATTGATTGATGTCGGGGATCAACTAAATATTGACATTTCCCTACAGCGATCGCAAGAACTCTATTTTAGTTGTCTGCACAGTCAGATAGCGCCGGTGTGTATTACTAGCCTTGGGAATGAAGGAGATAATCAGTGTCTTCAGTTGCTCAAGTTGGGCAAAAAGTTAGCTGTTGATGTCAGCGCGATCTCAAATCAGTTGGGATAGATGTAGGGTAGCACGGTAAAAATCTGGCGCAGAGAGAAGGGGAAAATTTTCCCCTTCTCTTTTTAATTTCCGGCGTTGCATATTTGCGGGATGATTTTACTATTTTTGTGGGATGGGCAACACGATCGTCCCTTGTATTTCCGGGCGGGCAGGATGCCTACCCCACAAGAATCATCCCTTAATTCAGCAATGCCTAATTTCCTTTACTTAACGTGGGAGCGATCGCAATGGTAGGGATAAAGCCACTCACACCGGAAGAGTCCGAAGGTGTGTTTCTCAAAAAAGGTTCCTGCGTGGCGGCTACGTGATATATCGATCCCAGCTTTAGTTTTAACCTCATATAGCCAGGGAAAGGCTATTACTAAAACAGTCATGAAGGTGAAGAGGTAAAGAATTGTAATTTTAATATTGGGGAATCTTCGGGAATTGCTATTGTGATTTTGAGGCATAGAAATTAGAAACGAATAGCCCACACTATTATAACCTAAAGCTGAAAATATCGCCGAAAGCGAGGATCAATATTGTCTGTTTTCTGCTGATTGCAGGTAAGACAGAGAGTTTGTAAATTGCTGATATCATTTTGACCGCCACGGGCGAGGGGAATGATATGGTCAATGCTGAGGTGAGTTTCTGTAGTAGTTTTACCACAGCTTTGGCATTGATATTTGTCACGTTCAAAAACGTATTTTTTTACTTCAGGTGGGATACGAATCCGGGGAGTTTTGCTCATTTTCTTTCTAGTTGTTAACAAATCCTTCCAAGCCAGGTATATCTACCCAACTTGCTTTTTGATGCGATTCATGGGATAAATCCATCAACAACTGAGAATAAATTCCTTCTCGTAGCGATGGTGTAATTTCCTGATTGCGTTCAATTCCCTGCACCCATTGATTTACTACGCGGATAAATGCCGAAATCCGCCCATCAGCATAATTTTTGGGAAAAATTAACCGATTTGGTATTTCTATTTCTGTCAAAGGTTTACCTAGCTGGGAACCCCAAACACGAAAGCCGTGTATATAATCTTTTTGATTTTCACTGCCTACAATTAATGTACCGCGATCGCCATATACTTCTACCCAATGAGTTCTTGCTGCATGAACAACCGCGCTGATAGAAAGTTGGCAAGGTGTACCATTTGCTAATTCCAGCGTTAATATACAGTTGTCATCTGTATTCACTAGCTTAGATTCCCCACTAACAGGGTCAACTCGTGTAGGAATCGCAGTACTCAAATGGGCGTTTAATCTGCTGACTGGCCCGAATAACCAGTGAATGTAATCGAAGGCGTGGGAACCTAAAGATCCTAATGCACCGCCTCCTTTTTCTTTGTCAGAATACCAATTCCAAGGGCGGGAAGTATCAGCACGAGAAGAACCTAACCAATCAATTTTGATTAAGCGCAATTCACCCACATAATTTTCTGATAATAATTCAGCAAATAACTGCCATGCTGGTACAAAACGAAATTCAAAATCTACAGTCGCAATTACACCTTTTGCTTTCGCTAACCGATAAAGTTCTTTGGTTTCGACTGCATTTAAGGTTGTCGGTTTTTCTAGTAATAAATGTTTTCCAGCTTGCAGTACAGTTTTTGCCATTTCATAGTGCAAAAATGGCGGCGTAGAGATACTGACTGCTTGCACTTCTGGTAATGCCACAATATCAGCCAGAGAATCAGAGGCGTGAGGAATATTATGGGATTCTGCTATGGCTTTGGCTTTATTTATATCTCGATGATAGACAGCAACTACCTCAGTTTGAGGATGTGCTTGGAATCCAGGGATGTGGACTTTTTGACCAAATCCAGTGCCTGCGATCGCAATTCCAATCATATCATCATTTACTCCCATACTTATACAAGTTACTCTTCACTTAATAATATAGCAATCCTATTTAAGTTATGAAAACTATCGAACCGCCAAGCCGCCAAGAGCGCCAAGAAAAGAAACAGATAATTTCATAAATCATTTAAGACTACTATATCATTTTATCTATCATATCTAATATCTCCGAGTCTTTATTTGTATCAAACTTTCTAGCGAATAATTTCTTTGATTGCCTAATTTTTCCAAAATCATTTTCCTCTAAAATTCTTGGATGATAGGCATTAATGTCACCCCAATCTATATATCTCAGATGATCGTTGACTATTTTATCTTTAAAAGGTGAATTTAAAATAAGTGTCTGAAAAAATATCTCATCTGTACAAAAAGTGTAATTAAAACGCTTAACAAACTTGGGGTTTTGCTTTAAAAAAATATTTATCCATTTGACACATTCTCCTGTTAAACACCAAAATTGAGAACCTCCATAAATAGCAAATCCTTCAGGAGGTTGGCGTTTTTTAGGTAAAAACAAAATAAAAAATGAATATAATAAAGATGCAATAGGAGATTTAAATTCCTGTTTTTCGGGAATACAAAAATATTTATCATTCCAACGGATGTGCCAATACTCTATTCTTCTTAAGCCGCCGCCTCTCCATTTTCTGCAAGGTAGTGGGAAATGCTCTATAAATTCCTTCCCTTGATTGTTTTGTAGAAACATCTTGATATATGCATTTGATTTGATCGAATAATCTTGTCCTGATAAATTTATAACATAATCAAAGTCAAGACCTGTTTCTACTATTGAATTTATCCCTTCTAAAGTAGCTCTTACAATATCAAAACCTCCCCATCCTGAATTATATCTCTTAAGGAAAAATACATTCGGTAACTCCTGAAGTTGAGTAAGTATCTGATGATATATTTTAATATCTGCTTTTTTATCTATATGGATAAAAAATGAAACATCATCTGTATTCAATTTAGAAATAAGACGAAATAATTGTTCAGGATAATTATGTGCCAAAATTATGTATGCTATTCTCATAAAAATCAGCTTGATATTTAAATTAAAAATTCAGTATTTAGAATCAATTTATTTGGAAATTCATACCTGAAAACCTAAAAAAAATTAGATGTAAAGGCAACCTTTGAGATTGGATAATGCTAATAAATATTTTATCTCATCAGGTGGAGAATACAGGTATAAGCTTTTAATTTTTCTTGAAATTGCAAGTCTTAACTAAGAAAGACCTAATCTTTTTTATCGCAAAACTCTAATTGTAAAAGGGTAACGATAATACTCACCTTTGTAAGCTTTCACCGATGCAAAAGTCACTACAAAAAATTGTAGTATAAGTTTGAATGAAATTAGTGATGCTAGTGCAATTAATAAACCGTCTAAAGTCTTTTTTATTTCATTGGCGGAACCATTGTTAGTCATAACTAAACCAAAGCTAGTTAACAAGAAAATTAAGGATATTGCTATGACAATCAAGGTATATAATGTTAAAGAGAATTGAAAATTTAAAGATTCCTTCCCTTGGAAATCAATCCAAGGATATTGTGATTTTTTAAAGCGCCAAATTATCAGGGGAGCTAAAAGATTTAAAGGTAAATATAAAGGAATGCCAATAAATACTAAAAAAAACAATAATATCCATCCTAACAAAGCCGACAAATGACACAACATCGCCCATATACGCATTTGTTGTTTAGGTTTTTGTCTCATGGCTTTTTATATGTAGGTGGATTTAAGTAAGTTGGCGTGAAATCCAAGTATATTACGAAACGTAAAGAGGCTTAAAACCCTTACTAATGACCAATACTTCGGCTTACCTCGGCTTCGCCCTTCGGCTACGCTCAGGACAGGCTCAGTACAAGTCGCTCAGTACAAGTGACAAATGACAGCCTTTGCCAGTTACCTTTAATTGCGCCGACCTACTTACCAGATAATTACCCACTTTAATTATCTACAAAAAAGCCAAACACGAGTTTAAAACCTGAGTATTTCTCTGTCATAGTTTTCAGAAAGAGGTTTTATTTCCCAGACTATAGGCTCTTGTGGCATTGAGCGATAGCGTAACCGCCCGCCGGAGGCGATCGCAATTTGAAAACAGTCTGACAGTTTATACTGAGTACTGGGGAAACAAGCAACCGGATTTTGGGATACTCAATAGCAAGGTTAATATAGAACTTACGCACAAAAGATCCGCTCCATGCCGTAAACTTAACAACACTAACTGATTTTCAATATGCGAGTTCAAATAACAGTAGTTGCGATCGCAGTAATGTTAGTGGGTGGTAAAAATCCAGAGGCTCTTGCAGACTCGCCACCATCTACTCAAAATGGGGCTAATGGGATTGTGACACCAGAAGCTAAGATCCATATAGAGGGAGATTATGCCAAATATGGTGATTATATAGGAATCACTTTAGGAGATAGTCAGACCCTGGAAATTTCCCAAAAAATTGTCAAAGATATCCAGATTCGTTTTATTAACGACAAAGGTCTGCCAATCAAAGGGCGAACTCAGAAAGATTTTATCATTGGTTTGCTGAGACTCAAACCAGGTCAGGTATTCCGTGAAGATTTACTTCAAGCAGACTTACAACGATTGAGGAGATTAGAGTCATTTAATCAAGTCAATGTTTACCCTAAAGAAGATGCTTCCAGTGTTAATATCATTTATGCAATCAAAGAGCGTGGCTTCCCTGCTCTCATTTTAGGAGGCGGTAATAACGATGACGTTGGGTTATATGGTCGGGTAGGTTATAAAGACGAAAATGTTAGCGGTCTGAACGATAAACTAGATACAGTTCTGCAGTTCAGTACTAAAGATGTCCAATTTGATGGTCAATTTATTAGTCGTTATCGTTCTGAAGAACCAAACCGTTTAGGTTATAGCATTAGAGGTTTTCGGAGTCGAAATACATCGGGAACCTTCAACGAAGATATCAGATTGGCTAACGGCAGCAAAGTGCGAGAAGGAAGATTTGGTGGTTCTGTGGCACTTTTACGAGCTTTTGATGAATGGGAGACATCTCTAGCACTCAACTATACCAGAATTAGCCTGCGCGATGGAGAATATAACGTTGTCCAGGTCGATAGATTAGGGAGTCCCCTATCTGTAAGTGGGACTGGAATTGATGACCTATTTACAGTATCATTTGCTGTATCCAGAGATCAACGCGATCGCCGAGACAATCCGACTCAAGGCTCAATCCTCACCCTCAGCACAGAGCAAGCGATTCCCATTGGACTAGGCAATATTTCCAGCAACCGCCTACGGGGAGACTATATTCAGTATTTTCCAGTTAGTTGGATAGGTAATGGTAGACCAACCGACAATCCAGAAATGTTGGCTATTAATTTACAAATTGGTACAACTATTGGAGACTTCCCACCAGCCGATGCTTTTAATATTGGCGGACTAGATTCTGTCAGAGGTTACGGTTATGGTAAAGTTGCCAGTGGTCGGAGTTATGGTTTAGCTTCGGTGGAATATCGTTTCCCAATTTTCCAGTCAATAGGTGGAGTTGTCTTTACTGACTTCGCCTCAGATTTCGGGTCTAGCGAAACCGTGTTAGGAGAACCAGGAGTCTTACGAGACAAACCTGGAAGCGGCTTTGGTTATGGTTTAGGATTGCGCTTGAACTCACCCTTTGGGCTAATTCGAGGCGACTTAGGAATTAGCGACCAAGGAGAAGTTAGATTTGAAGTTACTACAGGTCAGCGATTTTAATCCCAACTGTAATTGATAATTAGTTTTTACTTCGCCTTCCTACTCTGCGGGAAGACCCTCATGTATCCTCAAGGGTGAGGGTTCGGATTAAAAAATTGAATCTACTATTACCAACCTGAGCATGAAAAACTTGCAAGTTGTAGAGAAAGAGTTTTCATCTGTCCCGATTATTGATATTAGCGCCTTAGTTTCTGGAAAAGGAAATCTTTATTCCGTCGCATCTCAGATTAGGCAAGCGTGTCGAGAATCGGGCTTTTTCTATATTATCGGACATGGTATAGACGAAAATTTGCAGCAGCGACTCGAAGAACTCAGCCGCCAGTTTTTTGCCCAGGATTTGGAAACTAAACTTAAAATTCGTATGGCTTTGGCAGGTATTGCATGGCGAGGTTATTTCCCCGTTGGTGGCGAATTGACATCCGGTAAACCCGACTTGAAAGAAGGTATTTACTTTGGCGCTGAACTCCCAGACGAACACCCACAAGTGCAAGCTGGTACTCCTATGCATGGTTCAAACCTCTTCCCCGCCAACATTCCTCAATTTGGCGAAACAGTGCTTGAATATATAGAGGCGATGACAAACTTGGGACACATTCTCATGACTGGTATAGCCTTGAGTTTGGGATTAGAAGAATCCTACTTTGCTGACCGTTATACCTCAGATCCTCTAGTGTTGTTTCGCATCTTTAACTATCCTCCTAATTTATCACCGTCAGATAGCGATCCGATATGGGGCGTTGGCGAACATACTGATTATGGCGTTTTAACCATTCTCAAACAGGACGACTCAGGCGGATTACAGGTTAAATCCAAGTCAGGTTGGGTTGCTGCGCCTCCCGTTCCCGGTTCCTTTGTCTGTAACATCGGCGATATGCTAGACAAAATGACGGGTGGTTTGTATCGTTCTACACCTCATCGGGTGCAAAACCAGTCTCAAAATTATCGGCTTTCGTTTCCCTTCTTTTTCGATCCTAATTTTGATGTACAAGTAAAGCCGATTGAATTAAATAATATAGTAGCGAATGATAATATAGGCGATCGCTGGGATAAAGCTAACATTCATGATTTTCGCGGAACTTACGGTGATTATGTGTTGAATAAGGTGTCTAAGGTTTTTCCAGAATTGCGGCGAACAGTATTCACGTCTATCTTGAAACCTGTAGTTCAACTCTAATGAATAAGGATTTGCCCTCATCCCCCAACCTATCCCCCATATCTGGGATTCGGGGAGCTAGAATTTCAAAGTCCCTCTCCCAGATATGGGAGAGGGATTTAGGGTGAGGGCGAAAACTACGGTTCTCAACTTAAATGAGGTTTATATTCACCCTTTAAGAGTAACTTGTGTGAAGCTGTAATAGAGTGAAGAGTCAAACTCTCTTCTAGTGATCAGTTCTTAATTGTATGATTGCAAATATGCCTTCCATTGCCTACAATCGCACCGACAGCCAGCAGCCGCAAAGCATTACCATTCAAGATTATGTTGTCCGTCCAGGATTACACATTATCAGCTACGAGCAACTCAAATTGCTGCGAGAACAAACACAGCACCATTCTCAGCTTGAATATCTAGTGAGCCAAGGTGTGATTAAGTTGACTGGTTAATCTATCTGATTTTTCACGGTAAGTTCTCAAACAACCAAACAATCTGGCTTTTTCACAGGTAGATTCTGAATAATCTATGATTATTGAAAATACCTAACAGAAAATCAGGGTTGGGGAAAACCCTTGGTTAGTGGGACTCTGACGAGTAATGGTGCTGATTGACTTCATCAGCACCTCTTTTTGTATTTCTTTATGTCCAACAAAAAGAAGTGCGGAATGTGGGTAGTAACATTAAAAAATTCTCGGTAAGTGTTACCCAATCTAGAGGTTTTTTATATGATGAAACAGAGATGGGCAAGCATATACAAATGCACTCAGTTACTTTGCAGTGTTTTGTTAGTGCTGGTAATTTGGAATCAAACCCAATCTGCCAAAGCAGATGTCAATCTACAGGAGATAAATGCAATTATTAGCACACGGGATATTGCCCTACAAGCCCTAAATACTCGTGATTTTGCCAAAATACAACCTTACTTGCACCCAAACTTCACAATTACAACAGTTGATAACCAGATTTTTCACAAAGTTCCTGAGTTTGAAAAGTACTGGAATCAGCAGTTTTCCAGTTCCATCAAAGATATCAAAATGCAACTGAAGGGAGATACTCTGAGAACATTTCTCACTCCAGATATAGATGTTGCCTCTGGAGAAGCGGTCGCATCCTTTTCTTTCAAAGATGGCAAAGCGGCTGATATGGCGTTGCGATGGACCGCAGTGCTGCAAAAACTCCAAGATAAATGGACTATTCAATCGCTGCATTTCTCCTCCAATTTGCTGAATAACCCAGTGCTAAATGCTGCTCAACAATTGGGGCGGATTCTAGCAGTTGCAGCAGGTGTGGGCGGTTTCCTTTTGGGTGCGGTGACGATGCTATTATTACGTCGCAGGACTAAGCCACGAACCGAAAGGATATAGCAAACAAAGTGGGAAGAAGCATTTATCAGCCCAGCAAAAATATTAGCTTTCATCGCCGTCTCAAAGCAACCCTAGTAGTTTTATTAGTTTGGGGTGGCGTGAGTTTGCTGCACTGGCTACCAGAAACACAATGGTTGATGCTGGGATTAACGGCAATCCTGACTGGGCAAACTTTACGGATGCTGTTAGCAAAACCAGTGGTAGCGGTAATGGAGAGTGAGATTTATTTACCGCCAGTCTCGATTTTAGTTCCGGCTAAAAATGAAAGTCCAGTCTTGGCTAATCTAGTTTACAGCTTATGCCAATTGAATTATCCCAGCGATCGCCTAGATATCTGGGTTGTTGATGACGGTAGTACCGATGAAACCCCCCAGATTTTGAGGGAATTACAAACTCAATTTCCAGCTTTACAAGTTCATCGACGGGAATCGAAAGGTGGTAAATCAGGGGCTTTGAATGCGGTGTTTCCCTTTACCCAAGGGGAGATTATTCTAGTTTGTGATGCAGATGCTCAGTTAAGAGCCAATTTTCTCCGGCAAACAGTACCTCTATTTCAGAAGCAAGCGATCGGTGCAGTGCAAGTGCGAAAAGCGATTTCTAATGCTAATACTAATTTCTTAACCCGTTGCCAGCAGATGGAAATGTGCTGTGATAGCTTTTTGCAAACCCATCGCATTGCTATTGGTGGCATGTCTGAACTGCGCGGTAATGGGATGTTAGTTCGTCGAGAATTATTAGAAAAGTGCCAAGGTTGGAATGAGAACACTGTCACTGATGATTTGGATCTTTGCTTTAAACTCTATTTAGCAGGTGCGGAAATTGAGTTTATTACAGTTCCATCAATTCAGGAAGAAGGTGTAACTACTTGGGAAAAACTTTGGTATCAACGCTGTCGTTGGGCGGAAGGTGGCTATCAGCGTTACCTAGATTATTTTCCGCAAATTCTGACTTTAGGTTGGGCGAAAGAAATTGATTTACTATTGTTTTTTCTCTTGCAATTTATTCTGCCAATTGGATTAATCCCTGACTTACTTTGGACAATATTTTATAGCCATCATCCCGTTCTATTTCCACTGCAAACACTACTCAGTATGATTCTGACAATTGCTTTTATGGCTGGACTTTACCAATTTCAAAATTTACGAGGATGGTCTTTGCTTTGGGCAACAATTCAAGGGTCATTATACATGGTGCATTGGATTCCTGTGATGATTGTGACCACTTTCAAAATGTGTGTGCAGGAGCGATCGCGCTGGGTGAAAACTGACCATCGTGGTGGAACGGCATAAAGAAAATGAAATATAGTGTTAAATTTATCGAATTGTCAGATAATTGGAGCAACTTGTAGGATTATTTTAGTTGAGCAGAGGGGCTTAAATGTCTAAAGTAGAAGGCTTTAGGGTAAGAAATTATAGAGTTCTTCGCGATATCACTTTGGGAAAGCTGTGGAACACACAGAATGCCAAGCCATTAACTTCAATGACTGCGGTTATCGGTAAAAATGGTGTGGGAAAAAGCACCATTTTCGACACTTTTGGCTTTCTTGCAGACTGCTTGAAAAATGGAGTAGAGGAAGCGTGCGATTCTCGTGGACGTGGGGGCTTTGAGAGAATTCGTTCCCAAGGACAAGAGGGAAGTATTGAGTTTGATATTTATTATAAAGAGGATCGTAATGCCCGGCCAATTACCTATGAGTTGGCAATAGATATTGACTCCTCTGGAAGACCTTATGTAAAGAGGGAAAGACTCAGACAACGAAGAAAAGGACAAAGCAAGGGACAACCTTTTTCTTTTCTAATACTCAATGAAGGTAGAGGAATTGCGTGGAAAGGTGAACAAGAAGGCAAACAAGTTGAGGAAGAAAAAGGTGATTTTGATTTGTCAAAATTAATAGAAAAAATACAGAGAGGTGAAGGGGAAGAGGAAAGTAAGGAAACTGAGGTAGTTGAACTTGACGATAAGCGAAAACTGGGAATTGCAACTTTGGGTTCACTCAAACAACACCCAAGAATTTCTGTATTTCGTAGATTTATTGAAGGATGGTATTTAAGCTATTTTACTCCAGATGCTGCACGAAGTCTGCCTCTGGCTGGCCCACAAAAGCATTTGAATATTCATGGCGATAATCTGGGTAATGTAGTTCAGTTTATGGAGAGAGAACATCCTAAAAAGTTTCAATCCATACTTGAAAAAATATCTAGCAAAATTCCAGGCATCAACAAAATTAGCACCGAAAGAAGTCCAGATGGAAGACTCCTACTGCGTTTCAACGACAAGGGTTTTCAAGACCCATTTTATGCTCAACAAATGTCAGACGGAACACTTAAGGTATTTGCCTATCTTCTCCTGTTGGAAGAACCCTCACCACCACCATTTTTGTGCATAGAAGAACCAGAAAATGGACTTTACCATAAACTTTTAGAAACCCTAGCGCGAGAATTTCGAGAACACGCTACAGGTCAGAAAGGTGGATCGCAAATATTTGTGACAACACATCAACCATATTTTGTAGATGCCCTTGAACCTGACGAGGTTTGGGTCTTGGAAAAGGGCGAGGATGGATTTGCTAAAATTAAGCGAGCTAGTGAAGATCCTCTGATCAATAACCTTGTTTCTGAAGGTTTGCCCCTTGGTGGACTTTGGTATAGCGATTACTTGGATGCAAGGTGAGTATATGCACTTTGAGATACTCGTTGAGGATATTTCTGGCAAAACTGCTCTTGACATTCTTGTCCCAAAAATTATTAACACCGAACAACATACATTTAATATCCATGCTTACAAAGGAATAGGGCATATTCCTCAAGGTTTAAAATCTACTTCTGATGCCAACAAACGAATTTTGCTCGATCAACTGCCGCGACTTATTCAAGGCTATGGTAAAACATTTGCTAGTTATCCTCCTGATTATCACGCTGTCCTCATTATCATTTGCGATCTTGATGACCGATGTTTGAGTGCTTTTCGCAAAGAACTACTTGAACTCGTAAATTCTTGTAATCCTAAGCCAAAGACACAATTTGGCATCGCTATTGAGGAAGGAGAAGCATGGTACTTAGGTGATTTAGCAGCAGTGAAGGCAGCTTATCCGAGTGCAAAACAAGCAGTTCTAAATTCATACACCAACGATGAGATTTGTGGCACATGGGAGAAGTTAGCTGACGCAGTATATTCTGGTGGTCGCCAAAAGTTGTCTAAACTTGCTTATCAGCCAATTGTAAACAGAAAGCAACTTGGGCTGAAAAGATATCTCCCTTATGGACATTGACAATAATCAATCACCAAGCTTCTGCTATTTTCGAGATCAGCTTCGACGTTTAAGTGGACAGTAGCAAACAAGAGCAAAAAAGAATCATGTTGGATTTGCTGATTCAAAACGGGTTAATTTTCGATGGTTTAGGCTCTCCACCTGTTCGCGGAGATATTGGCATTCAAAACGGACAGATTGTCACCCTTGCGCCCTCCTTAACTACTCCAGCACGTGAAGTGGTTGATGCTTCTGGGTTATGGGTGACACCTGGATTTATAGATATTCATACTCATTACGATTTAGAGTTAGAAATTGCACCAGGATTAAGTGAATCAGTTCGTCATGGTGTTACCAGCGTAGTTATTGGTAACTGTAGCTTGTCTGTTGCGATCGCAGAACCACAAATCCTGGCTGATATTTTTCAGAGGGTAGAAACACTTTCCCATCGGCTAATTGCAAAATGGCTACAACAATCGGTTTCCTGGCAGACACCAGCAGAATATTTACAGCATTTGCAACAGTTACCCCTTGGCCCCAATGTTGCCCCAATGTTTGGACACAGTGCCTTACGCGCTCATGTGATGGGATTAGAACGAAGCTTAACCGTTCAGCCGACAAAATTTGAACTAAATCTTATGCAGCGCATAGCCAGAGATGCTTTAGACGCTGGCTTTATTGGCATTTCTATTGATATGTTTCCTTGGCATCGGATGAGTGGAAAATGGCAAGGCTGGACAATTCCCTCTCAACACGCCAAATTTAAAGAATATGCGATGTTAGCAGATTTATGCCGGCGGTGCGATCGCGTTTTTCAAGTCACACCCAATTTACAACGACTCGCTTCCTTTGTGGATATTCTGCGTATGGGTTCAGGGATTGGACAAAAACCACTGCGGCTAACTGTCCTCTCAGCTTTAGATGCCGTACACGATCGCAACCTATGGCGAATATTTTCCCCCCTACTTTTTATTTGGAATCGGCTTCTAAATGGTAATGTGCGCTTTCAAACCCTAACTGAACCTTTCACCATTTACTCTGATGGATCTGTGACTCCCTTATTTGAAGAATTTTCCACAGGCGCACAACTCAATGGCTGCCAGTCACGAGAAGAAAGGCAACAACTATGGGCATCAGAAATTTTTCGTCGTCAGTTTCGCCAAGAATGGCTCAGTAAACGGCGTAAATCATTCCATCGTCAGTTAGATTTGATGGAAGTTATTCACTGTCCCGAAGCTAGTTGGCAAGGGTTAAGTTTTGCCCAAATTGCTCGTCAAAAGCAACAAGAACCAGTGGATTTATTTATCCACGCATTACAAAAATACGATACAGATTTACGCTGGGTGGCTACAGGAGCGAACGATCGCCTAAAACCCCGTTTAGCGATGATGCGGCATCCTCATATTTTGCCTGGTTTTACCGATGCTGGCGCTCACGTCCGTAACCTGGGCTACTATGATGGGGCATTATCTTTGCTCAAACAAGCAGTTGCAACGAAATTCCTTTCACCGGAAGCTGCGATTTGTCGCGTTACGGGAGAACCTGCTGGTTGGTTTCGTCTGGATACGGGAGTTCTCAAAGTTGGTGCGAAAGCAGATATAGTTTTACTCGATCCCAATGCTTTAAATCAGCCAATTAGCCCGCAGGTGCAGATATCAGATCCAGTTTTAGATGGTGAACCTCGGATGGTTAAGCGTGGTTCGGATGAGATTGTCCAAGGGGTTTATATTAATGGGATTCAGGTTGTTTGTAGGGGTAAGATTAGCGATCGCTTGGGGCGGGAAAAGTTAGGAACTGTTTTGTTTCCTTATTAGTTCTACTTCAGGTATTGCTACTCCTACCTATTTATCATCCTAGATAGCAGTTGAGTTAACATTATGAGAAAATTTATAACACTGTGATGACCAAGTTACCAAAACGTACAAAGTCTCAGAGAATCGGCCAAAGTGCGGCGGACTTCCTCAAATCAATTTTTACTAAATTTTGCATTGTTATTCCTGTTCCTCAAGAACTGGATCTTGGCATTGATTTTATCTGTGAAATTATGCAGGGAGAGTACCCAACTGGAAAGTTATTTAACATTCAATGTAAAGGGACAGAAGAAGCTGAAGTAAAAGGCACTTCGATTACAGTTCCTATTGCAGTAACGACTCTTAATTATTGGTTACTTCAGAAAAATCCCACATTCTTAATTATTGTTGACTGCCAAAATTACATTTTTTATTGGTCTTTTCCAAAAGATTTTCTTAGTTCACTTGAGAAAAACTGGCAAAAACAAAAAAAGGTATCGCTTCCAGTTTCTATTCAAAACCGTTTTGAGCAAGATATAAACTCTTTACCAGCTCAATTAGTTTCAATAGTTAATTCACAGGCTTCTGTTACTCCTCAGCATGGCAATTATCTTGGAACGTTGACTCTCGCAGATGCTATAGAGAGAGCTATTAATTCTGGATTAGATATAGTGATTGCACCCTTCCATCGTCCTTTCCAGTATATTGGAATGTCTATCACAGAAGCCGCAAAAGCGGTTGGAGGGAAGCCTAATGAAGTGGGTAACATTATCATTGACTCTGAGCAATCGCACATGGTACTAGAGGCAGAAGGAAACTTTATCAGCTATGTGGATGTTGAAATCAAAAAGACTGCGCCCTGGAGTCAAAGCCGCCCGTTCGATTCTGAGCAAATCTTGGGTGTACTTAGTATTAATCCATCCGAGTTAGAACTAGTCCGCAAACAGACACACTTTCACACCTATTATGACCACAAGAGGAAGTTAAAGGTCAGCATATCCTGCCAGTATGAGGGCGCACCTCTGTCAGTAGGATTCAGTAGTAAGTATTATGGAATGTAAGGTGTGGAATATGGTAAAGTGCGATCGCTGAGTTTCAAACAGGGCATGGCCGCAAAATCTGATGCATTAAGCAATCCGACGATTTTAGCAATGCTATGATGCTGTTAACCTGAAGTCAGTAAATAAACAAATCTAGTTATGCTCTACAAAATTCCACTACTACTTACACCTCAGCCAGAGGGTGGGTTTACGGTAACTTCTCCACTCTTACCAGAACTGATAACCGAGGGGAACTCTGTAGATGAAGTTTTAGTGAATGCTAGAGATGCATTTGAAGCGGTTCTTGAAGTGTATGAAGATTTAGGTAAAGAGCTTCCTCACAACCTACAATCTGTAGACCAAAACTCACCAGCCTTGATAGAAACAATTATCTCTACCAAATGAACTATAGAGAAGTTGCTAAGAAATTATCTAAGCTTGGATGTGAAGAAATCCCCAGACGTGGTGGAGGCTCACACAGGAAGTGGTTTAATCCAATTACGCAGAAAGCAACTATACTTCCTGACTGGAGTGGCCGCGATCTAAAACTAGGAACATTACGAGCAGCCATAAAACAACTAGGAATTGAGTGGTCTGACTTTGAAGAGACATAACACAAATTATTGTACCTGCTGTGAACTGGGGATTGTATAATTGTCCTCATTACAAAAAATCGGTAGCATGAGGGTATAACTCAAGTTATACCAAACTATGAAAACAGCGATTTCAATTCCTGATCCTCTCTTTGAGACTGCTGAGGAATTTGCAAAACTTATGGGGTTATCCCGTAGTCAGCTTTATGCTGTGGCACTTCAAGAATACTTGCAATCACATAAACAGGAGCAAATTACTAAATAGTTAGATGTTGTATATGCCGATGAAGACAGCAGTCTTGATCTATTGTTTTTAAGGCTACAAGCCCATACGATATCTAAGGCTTTGACATGAATTATAATCCTCAACAAAATTATAGAAATCGGATTAATAATCAAATTCTGGCTCATCCTTTTACAGACTATTGGGATATTTTTATTCTTAAACATCAGCACCCAATTAATATTACTCTACACATTTTGGGAATATTCTTTTTTTACGGTTTACTCTTTTATACTTGGAAATTGCAAAACTTTTGGTTACTCTTGGGCTTACCATTAACTCAATTGTTCGGATTAACCGGACATTTTTTATTTGAGCGTAGCCATATTGATTTACAAGATGCTGTTTTTTCTTGGCGAGCTTCTTATTGTTTGGGTAAAATGTTATTTAGGATTTTGATGGGTAAATATCAAGATGATATTCGCCAACGACAAGAAATATTAAATAATTATCTATCAAACAGCTATGCAAATATTCAATAACTGGAATGTAATTGCTAAGGGTTGGTATATTGCCTGTCCCAGTCATGAAATACCTAAAAAAACAGCAAAATCTGTAGAAGTGTGCGGTCAAAAAATTGCCATTTTTCGAGGTGAAGATGGGCAAGTACGGGCTTTGGATGCTTACTGCCCTCATTTGGGGACAGATTTAGGAATTGGGAAAGTTGATGGTAATTGGATTCGTTGTGCATTTCATCATTGGGCATTTGATGAAACAGGAATTTGTCAAAATATTCCCTGTCAATCAAAAATTCCTACCCAAGCTAAATTACAAGCTTATGCAACAGAAGAAAAATATGGATTTATCTGGATTTATCCAGATGCTAAAGCACCAGAGGGAGTGGCTGATTTTGATGAATTGAAGGGTAAAGAAATTGTTACACAAGCTGATATTGTATTTGAAAGAAGTTGCCATCACCATATCTGTATGATGAACGGGATTGATGCTCAACATTTAAAAACAATTCATCATTTAGACATCAAAATGGATCTGTCGCTACATCGCAGCGAATTAGGCACGCAAATTGACTTTACAATGCGGGGACAATTCCCCAAAACTACCTTTAGAGAACAGTTAGGTAAAAGATTTCTTGGTTCTACATATCAGTATTCAATGCGTTATGCTCATGGGTGCATTGGTTTGTTAACAATAATGAAAGATGTCCGGCTTTTTCCGCCACTGTATATGATATATGCTTATACTCCAATTGCCCCTGGAAGAACGAGAATTCAACCGATTTATGTAACTGAAAAACGTCAAGGTATTGTAGGATATTTGCTGAGTCAGTTTTTGCTCTTCTGTACTCGCTTGGCTTACTATATGCTCAGAGATGAAGATGGCAAAATTTACGACAATATTCGTTTTAATCCGAAGTTGCTCCTTAGTATTGATCGGCCATTAGCTGAATATATGGAGTATGTAAACCAGCTAGAACCGTCTCAATGGTCAAAAAATAGGGGTGTAGAATAGTAGATTGGGTTAGCGCCAGCGTAACCCAACAAAAGGTTTGGTAATGTTGCGCTTTGTTTCTCAATATAACTCAATACAGTTCAGATAAGTCCAAAACCCTCATGTAGAAACGCGATTTATCGCGTCTTGAAAGACCAATTATCTACACCAATAACCCTTAACTAAACCGTATTGCAATATAACTACATTTTAATTATTTTGTAAAACGGGCGATTTCCGTCAACCCTTATTGAAAAGGCGCAAGATGTGAATACAGAATTGTAGCATAGATAACCATTCTGGAATCTGTCACATTAAACCGTAAATTTACCCTAATGGTCGATAAAGTTTTAATTAAAACATCATACAAATCGAGTCTAGGTAATTTACGAATAATGAAGAGTTTGCTGATTCCTGTTGAAAAGTTGCAACCAAGCGATCGCACTGCCATGTATGCGCTGCTGCAAAATCACTTTCAAGGTATAACCTGGGATAGTTTTCAAATTGATCTAGAGCGCAAAAACTGGGTTTTGTTGTTGAGAGATGAGACATCCAACGCACTCAAAGGATTTTCAACTCTGATGTTATCCCAAACGACTTTTTTGGGAGAGCAAATTAGTGTGGTGTATTCCGGCGACACTATTGTTGATCCTAGTGCTTGGTCGAGTACAACACTACCACGTAGTTGGATTGCCGCTATCAATTTTCTGCGTCAACACTATGCAGAAAATAAACTTTACTGGCTGCTAATTTGCTCTGGTTTTCGCACTTATCGTTTTCTCCCTACTTTTTGGCAAGATTTCTATCCGCGTTATGATGTTACAACACCTGCTGATGTTAAGAATCTAATGGTGAATTTAGCACACGAATACTATGGTAGTTTATACCAAGAAGCAACTGGTATCGTCCATTTCCAACATCCCCAAATTCTCCGTGAGGGGTTGATTGAAATCCCCACAGGAAGACAGACTAACCCCCATATCCAGTTTTTTGAAGAAAAAAACCCCGGCTATCGATTAGGGGATGAATTGGTTTGTTTAACTGAAATTAACTACGACAATCTCACTCGTGCTGGACAACGGATGTGGGAGTCAGAATCATCGTTAAATTTTGTGCAAGATTGTGTCCTCATTTAACTTTTATGGTCTCTAAAAACCCACAATCAAACTTTAACAATCCGACACAATTTCTAGAGGGATGGTACTGGATATTACCATCCAAAAAATTAAAAATTGGCAAGATAAAAGCTATAACGTTGCTGGGTAGAAATATGGCAATTTATCGGGGAGTCAGTGGGGAAGTAGTAGCTATAGATGCTTATTGTCCACACATGGGCGCTCATTTAGCAGAAGGTAAGGTAGAAGGTGATGGAATTCGCTGCTTTTTTCATAATTGGAAGTATGATAATCGCGGAATTTGTGTAGATGTTCCTTCTGTCGGAAAACCGCTACCTGTGTGTATTAAAACTTGGCATACGGCAGAAAAATACGGGATGATTTGGGTTTGGGTGGGAGAAGAAAAGCCAGGTTTGTCGCCCTTTGTACCAGAATTAGAACAAGCAGATTGTGATTATGTGTTAGGGACTTGCTTTGTCAAAAACTGCCATCCCAATGTCTTACTAATTAATGCGATTGATGCTCACCACTTCAATACAGTACACAATCTGCCCTTAGAGATTGTATTTGATTCTCAAAACCTCAATCCCAACGCTATTACCTTCAGCAACACTACACGGGGAGGGGATGATTCTTGGTTAATTCGCCTGATTCGTCCTCTATACCGCAACGAAGTTACTTATAGTATGTGTTACTGGTATGGCAGCACTGGCACTGTGACGCTAGGGCCAGATTTCCTGCATTTCTACATTATATTTACATTGCGAATGATCGAAGGTGGTAAAACTGAAGGGCAAACAATTCTTGTCACTCCCAAGCGTCCGGGATTTTGGGGATGGGTTTTAAATCGTGGTTTGTTATGGTTAACCCAGCAGGTTGGTAATTACTTTGCAAAAGGGGATACACAGGTATTTCAAACAATTCAGTTTGATTTAAAGACTCCCACTAAAGCAGATCAATCTATTCTGGAATTTATTCAGCACGTTAATCACCAGAAAGCTTTAACTTGGGGAACTTGGGAGACTGTTAATTATCCAAATATTCAAACTTTATCAACACCTAATAGTAATTCGCTATGAAGATGCAGTTAATTATTAAACGAACCGCCAAGTACGCCAAGTACGCCAAGAGAGACAAGGAGTAATTATTAAGTGTAAACTTACGGAGAATTAGTATAATCCTGAATTCACTTTAATTGAACATAAAAAATGGATTTAAAATATAATATTGTTGGTTTTGAACTACCGCATAGAGATTCTGATGACCGTTTGCGACGGATATTGACAGCAGCATTACCCAATCAGAATAATTTTGCTAATTACCCACAATTAAATTATTGGGATGCGGAATTTTTCAACTTGCATCAAGTCAAAATTTTTCAACAATCTAATATTAATGAACAATCTGCTATTCTGGAACTTGCCAACCGCAGTTTGTTAGAAGAATCATATTTCATTGAGAAAGCAGGGGTTGGCTACATGGCAAAAATGGTACTGTTAGCAGAAACAGTTGAAGAACGCATGCTTTATGGATTGTTTACGGCTGATGAAGCTACCCACCTTCACCAAATTAGCCATTTTTTACCAGAAATGGAAGTAACTAGTACGGACGATCCGTTTTTGCGCTTACTATCAGAAGTGGTTGAAAGTGCAGATAAAACAGTTTTATTGTTTATGCTGCAAGTCGTTTTAGAAGGATGGGGTTTAAGCCATTATCGGCGTTTAGCGAAGGAATGCCGCTATCCAGTTTTAGCAGAACTTTTTTCCAGTTTTTTACACTCTGAATCCCGCCATCACGCCACGGGAACCACCTTGTTTAATCAAATTACTGTTTCAGCATTCAGTGAAACAACAATTCTTGATATATTGGCACAGTTTTTGTTTATGGTACAGGTGGGGCCCCAAAGCCTACTAACAGCAGTTGAACAAGTAAAAGGACATCTGACGCGATCGCAAAAAATCCAAATTTTAGAAGAACTAGATACAGAGACTCATAGCGGAACCCGATTACAAATATTGCGATCGCTCATGGGCGGAAAATCAGCCCAGTCTATCCTGCAAACCTTAGAAGAACGCGGAGCCTTTCAACCCCTCCCCGCTCATCAATGTGTGTAATAAATATCAATCTTCATCTCTGCGTTAAATCAAAACGGATATGGAAAAAACTATTCATCGCAAATTACAAATTAACCACACCCGCAACAAACAGCAAGATCATACTGCTTTAATGGATGAAGCAGTTAGCAATTTTCGCTATGAAGATTGTCAAAACGAGTATTGGAACCCAGAGGAATTTTCCCTGCTATATGCTACACCTTTATGGGAACAGTCTAGCCAACATCAGCGGATAATTTTGAACCAACTTTACTGGGTAGCTTACTACTCACAAATTGTTTCTGCTGAAATTGCCACTATCTTTTTCAATCAAACCAGTGCAACCGGACTTTACGCTCAAGAAGATTTTCGCTTAATCTGCGATACATTAGACTTGGAATCCTCCCAAGAGCGATCGCACATTAACGCCTTCCGCACAATTGCCAAACAGGTTGAACAAGCGTTGTTTGGGGAACTTATCTTTACCTACCCCATGCGCGGCCCCTTTACAGAAACGATGGTTTATGCTGACACCAATGCCCTAAAAACTTGGTGGAAAAAAATTCAACTTCAATATTTTGGTCTAATTTCTGCGAATAATACTTTTTTGGCTTGTCAGTATTTCACTGTACGGGGAGTGCGGACACTAAATGGCAAGTTAGTACAGCACAAACTCAGCAATTATTATCAAAAACATCCCCATCCTGAAGCTGCTCCCATTCCGGCTAAAGTCTCTTATTATCACTTTATGGATGAAAGTTTTCACTTCAATAGTTCGACAATTATATCTCATGATGTTATCACCTGCCTTGCACCACCAACTGCTTTTGAGCGACTGGTAGCTAATTTAGGATTGCTGGGATGTCAGCGCGATCATTTTCATTTTTCTGCTGCGATAAATGGGATATTCTGGTATGAGCCGGCGCTGTATAGCAAAATTTATCGTGTGTTGCGATCACCAATTTTTGAGATGACTGACAAAGATGCTAAAGAAATGATGCGGCGTTGTTTTACCGAGGAGTCGGAAGGATTGCAGCGCAGTTTTTCAACTCATCAGGAGGCGATGAAATCTTATCAGGTGTATGTTGAAAAACTCGATTATATTTGGCAACGTAATCGGGATATGTCACTGATGGCTACTAATTCAATTTCTCGATATTTGGCGACTCAAAAAAGGGCTTTTCAAGGTTTTGAACACCAAGAGAATTTGTTTTTATCTCACGCAGAGACGCAGAGGTGCAGAGAGGAATGGAAGAGTGTTTTTTAGGTAAAATTATTGCGTATTATGGCTGATTTATGTAAGATATCGTTTCCAGGAAGTGATTTTGTTACTATCACTCTGGAATGTCATCAAAATTTGTCTGAACATCTCACGATTCAGAATTCACCTGTTTTGTTTGGTTGTCGGACTGGTATTTGTGGCACTTGTTTAGTTGAGGTTATTGGTGATATTCCTCCTCCCCAACCTGATGAACAGGAAATGCTGGAGATGTTAGCAGCTAATCATCCTCATACGCGGTTAGCTTGTCAGGTTAATGTTACAGGTAATGTTCAAATTTTTAAGCTGGAAGCGTGAATTTGGTTAAACTTAGTTTAGAGACTTAGTTAAATAAAATCATGGAAACTGTAAATATCCATCAAGCTGAAACGAATCTCTCACAGCTTTTGTTGAGGGTAGAGCATGGAGAAGAAATCATTATTTCTGACAGAGGCATTCCTGTTGCCAAGTTGGTTCCGTTTCGTCTGTAAATTATCTTTTGCTTCAATTGATCGACTGCACAAATATGTAAGTCTGTCAGAATTTGTGCAATTGCATCTTGAGCAGCAATCGCACCCCCTGCTTTGCGGACAATGTAATAGAATTAGTAATTGTTGTTGCTGCAATAAACCCCTCGATTTCACCAGCATCAATTTTTGCAAACACTTTTGCCGCATCCTCTACAAAAGGTTCTCGCGCTTGCAAAAAATCAAGCACAACATTTGTATCAATTAAAATTCGCATTATTGATATTTTTCAGTCAGATAGTTAATATAATCTACTTCAACATCTTCACTTGATATTTCTGTACCTTTTGCAATTCCTCGTAGTCTGGATAAGTTACCCTTTTTCAATTCAGAACTAGTTTCTTGCTGTAACGACTCCAAAAGAATCTGCACTAATGTCCAGCGATCGCTAATTGGTAACTCTAATACCTGCTTTTGCAATTGTTGTAATGTCATGATCCTTTTCCCATCTCAGGCTATCTCATTTTTAATTGTAAATTAACTCTTTTGGAATTCGATAGATACAGCAATGCAGTTCTACTCAAGACATTGCCATAATTTAAATACGATCGCTCTCTCCCCTCTCCCACCCACCATGCAATTTGCAGATTTCTGGTATATTGTCGCACTCAGCGAACAGTTACAACCTAACAAGGTATTACCACGCACCGTTTTAGGAGAATGGTTAGCGATATTTCGTGGAGAAGATGGACAACCCGTAGCTTTGCGCGATCGCTGTTTACACCGCAATAGCCGTCTATCCGCAGGTAAAATATGTAATGGTGCTTTACAGTGTCCCTATCATGGTTGGGTATATGACGGGGTTGGTAATGTCATTGCTGTTCCAGCCGAAGGAGATGATTTCAAACCTTCCCCGCAGCGTCAAGCCAAGTGTTACGCTACCAAAGAACAGGATGGCTATGTTTATGTGCGGTTAGCCGATACCCTAAGTGTTGATTTTGAACCCTTTTCTATGCCTCACTACGGACAAGCAGGGTGGGAAACGGTGCGGGTAATTAACCGTTTTGCTAATAATGTTACTAATTGTGCTGAGAACTTTATTGATATTCCCCATACGGCTTTTGTTCATCCTGGTGTTTTCCGTACTTCTCGCCAACAAAAGTTAGAGATGACTGTAAAACGCTGCAATGGTTCGGTTTTGGTGGATTATCGCAACGAAAATAGTAATCTGGGATGGTACAGCCGTTTTCTGAATTTGCAGGGTGCAGAGATTAAACATAGCGATCGCTTTTATATGCCAAACATTACTTATGTAGAGTATAAAATGGCACACAATCGCCATTTATTCATTACCAGTCAATCTATTCCAGAAACCGATAATTCAACCCTGGTTTACACAGATGTCACCTACAACTATGGTATTTGGAATAAGTTAGCACGTCCCTTTGTGCGGTGGACTGCTCAACACATTATCCGCCAAGACGTGGAAATTTTGGGTATTCAGGGAGAAGCGATCGCTAAATACGGGACACAATTTTATAATACGCCTGCGGACACAATTCATATATTTGTAGAGTCAATTATGGCAGCTATATCTCGTGGAGAAGATCCGCGTTTATTGCCAAATCAATCAGTAAAAGTTACATTTTGGGTTTAAAAAATAATTCGTAATTCGTAATACTTCGGCTTACCTCGACTTCGCTCGGCACAAGTCGCTCAGTACAAGTTCGTAATACTTCGGCTTACCTCGACTTCGCCCTTCGGCTACGCTCAGGACAGGCTCGGCACAAGTCGCTCAGTACAAGTTCGTAATTCGTAATTAATCAGTGTGAGCAATTAAAAGTGGGAATACATAACTTTACACAATTGCTAATTTTTGGCTCTTTTCTCGGATTAGTTGGTTGGACTATTAGCAATCAGGTTGGACGAACTCAACTCAAAGTTAAAAGTCGTGAGGATTGGTTGCTAGATGGTATAGGATTAACGATTCAAGGAATCCTGATTCCCTTACTACAAGCTACTTTAGTTTATTCGCTATATCAACATTTATTACCTGTTCAACAAGGAAGTTTAAAAGTATCATTAATTCCAGCTTTTATTATCAATTTTGTTTTTGTTGATTATTTATATTATTGGAATCATCGTTTATTACATACTCAATGGTTGTGGAAAGTTCATCAAGTCCATCATACTGTTACTCAGATGGATGTATTAGGAACTTCTCGCAACACACTTTGGACAAGTTTGTTAATTGTTTATTTATGGATACACACTTTATTTTTATATCTGTTAGCCGATCCAACAGGTTATGTACTTGGAGTTAGTCTAACTTCTGCGTTAGATTTATGGAGACATAGCCGCTTGATAATTCCTCTAAATACCAGGCTTTATCAATTTTTATCTTCTTGGTTAATCTTACCACAGGATCATGCTTGGCATCATTGCCGCGAAGTCCACAATTATAACTATGGCGCTAATCTTAAAATTTGGGATAAGTTACATAAAACATATTATGAAAGCGAAAATTTGCCATTTACAATCGGAATTCCTAGCTCATCAAACTTGTTTCAAAAACTTTTATTTCCATTTTCATGACAGTTCTAAGTAAAATTATATTGTTTTTTCCCACCTTTATATTATTGCTAACCGGGGCAGCAATAGTCTACCTTGCTTATTCACCCAACATTTTCAGCATTCTGGCAGTCTTCCTTTCTATTTATGGACTACCAGTGCTAGTTTATCGCTTGCATGAATGGGTTTATCCTGTGCGTGAGGGTGTTAGTTATCTACAAAGTGAAGAATATAGTCCCTGGTGGGGTAGTCATCAAATCCAGGTAATTTATATTGCAATTCCGGTGTTGGAAGCAGTGCTGCGACTGATTCCGGGGGTATTTTCCTGTTGGTTACGCTTGTGGGGTGCTAAAGTGGGGCGAGATGTATACTGGACAACAAGATTGGAGATTGCCGATCGCAGTTTGTTAGAAATTGGCGATCGCGTTGTTATCGGGCATGGTATCGGTATATACTCCCATATTATTAAACCCCGCAAGCAAAATTTAATGTTGTATGTCAAAAAAGTCAAGATTGGCAGCAATGTTTTTGTGGGAGCCGGATCTAATCTTGCTCCCGGTGTAGTCATTGGCGATGGTTCTTATGTACCAGCAGCCAGCAATCTTTATCCTAATCAAAAGGTGCAATAATGCGTCCGATTATTCAGCTTTTTGGGCAAATTCTTGCACCAACTACGAAGCGATTTTATCAAGCTTTGGATAACCCAGAGTTAATGCAGACATCTGTACAGAAGGAAATTTGCGATCGCCTAATCAAGAGTGAGTATGGTAAAACTTTAGGTATCCATTCTGTAGATGATTGGCAGCGTGTACCAATCGTAGATTATGATGCACTCGAACCCTGGTTAAATCAAAAACAGCAGCAAATTTCCCTCACACCAGAACCCATTTTGTTCTATGAAAAAACCTCTGGTAGTAGTGGAGCAGTGAAATGGATTCCTTATACTCAATCTTTGCGGCGATCGTTTAATCAAATATTTTGTGTATGGGCGCATGATTTAATTGTACATGGCCCAAAATTTTCCACAGGCAAGATTTATGCTTGTATCTCGCCGCAATTAAATGTAGCTGATAGCCAAACTTTACAGAACGATTTAGATTACTTAGATGGCTGGTTGCGTTGGTTTTTGCGTCCTTGGTTGGTAATGCCAAGTAAACTTAATCTGCTGCATGACGCGAACTTATTTAAACATCAACTCGCTTTGGCATTATTAGAGGCTGAAAAATTAGAAATTATTTCTATTTGGAGTCCTAGTTTTCTGCAAGTACATTTAAAATATATTCAAGAAAATCAGGATTTATTGCGAAGAGAATTACACAATCGGATTTCACCTTATCGCCTGCAACACCTGTGCGAAAGTAATATTCCCTGGATGCAACTCTGGCCAAATTTGAAGCTGATTTCATGCTGGGATAGCGCCAATGCAGCAGATCAAGCTCAGGGATTGCGTTTGCAATTTCCAGGTGTATTAATCCAAGGTAAAGGACTCCTAGCAACCGAAGCACCAATAACGATTCCGTTGATTGTAGCTGGGGGATGTGTGCCGGTTCTCAATGAAGTGTATTTCGAGTTCGAGGATGAGACTGGTTCCCTGCATGGTTTACATGAACTCAACATTGGCAAGGAATACGCGATTATTTTATCGCAGAAAGGAGGATTGTATCGTTATCGAATTGGCGATCGCATCCGGGTAACTCATTACTATCGCCACACTCCCTGTTTAGAGTTTCTCGGACGAAATCAAGCCGTTAGCGATTTGGTGGGCGAAAAGTTGCAAGAAACTTTTGTAAATAATGCTCTGACTCTATTGAATTTGCAAGAAATTAATTTTAAAAGTTTGATGCCCATTGCCGATCCTCCCCACTATATTTTATTATTAGATTCGGCAAAAGAAACCCCAGAAATTATTGCTGAAAAACTGGATCTGGCTCTATCAGAATCATATCATTACAAAAGAGCGCGAACCATCGGTCAACTTGCACCACCACAGGTTTTAATATCTAGTCAAATTCCTGAAGTGTTAGTTTCTCATCGTATCCGCACTGGAAGTATTTGGGGAGGTATTAAACATCCAATTCTGGCAACATCACCTATTAGCACTGAACTTTTACAAGAATTGAAGTTGAAAATTTCCCAGAAATAGTTAACCCCTAAATATTGATGAGTTCCTTACTGTGCTTGTTTTTTTAAGCAAGTTGGCGCAATTAAAACTAACTGGCAAAGACTGTCATTTGTCCTTTGTCATTAGTAAGGGTTTTAATCCAATTTACATTTCGTAACATACTTGGGTTTTTTCGCACCAACTTACTTAGTACAACATTTCATTAATGCGTAGCGAATTCTCTGCGCCCCTTTGCCTTTACCTTTGCGAACCTTTGCGTTTAAATTTCAACCCTCAATTCGCCATGATTTTGTGCAAAGCTGTACTTAGCTCCCAACAGTCATCATCTGCGATGTTTTTTTACTATCAATAAATTAATATAATTTCGTTCTGTAGATTTTGAAAAATGTAGAAGAATACTACAACCAGTTCAATATTGAAAACGCGAAATGGCATTGGGCTGTACTTCGTCCCGCAACGCTAACGCATCTCTAAGCGGATTATTGCGATAAAGCGATCGCTAAATGCCATATTGATATACACGGAGATAAAAAAGTGCAAATTACTAAGCGCAATGTTGAGTTAAGAGTAGATGGCAGTTTGATGCGTGTTTATGTTGCGGCTCCCAAAGCAGCAGGAAAATACCCTGGTATTGTCTTCTACAGTGATATTTATCAGTTAGGCGATGCAATGATTCGTCTAGCTAACTATTTAGCAGGATACGGCTATGTAGTAGCAGCTCCAGAAATTTTTCATCGAATAGAGCCAGTTGGTTTAGTAATTGAGCCAGACGATATCGGAAGGATGCGGGGTAATGACGATGCGCGTCGAACCTCCGTAGCTGATTATGATGCCGATTGCCTGGCTGTGATTGAATTTCTGAAAACAGAGAGTGCGGTTTCTCCAAATCAAATAGGCACTCTCGGCTTTTGTATTGGTGGACATTTAGCATTCCGCGCAGCATTTCAAAGCGAAATTCGGGCTTGTGTCTGCTGTTACCCTACTGGCATTCCCAGTGGGAAATTGGGTAAAGAGGTAGCTGATACAATCCAGAGGGTAAATGAAATCCAAGGTGAGATGCTAATGGTGTTTGGTACTCTTGACCCTCATATACCAGATAGCGATCGCCAAACTATAATCAAAACAATCGAGAATGCTAACATACCTCACCAAGTTTTCTTGTATGAAGCAGAACATACATTCATGCGCGACGACGGTTATCGTTATGATTCTAGTGCTAGCACCGCAGCTTGGTCTGAAATAATAACTTTTTTGAAGCGCATATTTGCAAACTGAAAAATGTCAAATTTGAGTTGTTTGCAACGCTAATAACCCAGCACCGTAAGCAGGCTCATACCTGGGAAAAATCACCTGTACTTTAGGGAACTTGTGAACAATTGATTCTGCAAATCTATCATGGATCTTGCATCTACCGCGCCACACACTTCCTGTTGTAACTACTTCTACAATTGAGTCAGAACTAAAAATTGCATCAATTACTGTAGATGTAGCTTTTACTAACTCTTTGACAGCATCATCAATTATGATATTCGCTACTATATCACCTGATGCTGCTGCAAAATCTACAATTGGTGCTAAAGACGCAATCTTTTTAACTCCCCATCCTCGCCGATATATTACTTCTATTAAATCTTCTATATTTTCTAAATCAAGATGGTGTTTGAAATACTCTATTAAACTCGTTGACATTTCCCGTCCATCATAAGATTTTAATGCTGCATTCATCCCTGCGATCGCAATTTTATAGGCACTACCTTCATCTCCTAAAATATAACCCCAGCCGCCGACTCGCTTAATATCTCCCTGATGATTTCGTCCGAGAACTATCGAACCAGTACCTGCTGCAACCACAATTCCTACAGGCTGACCAATTCCACCAACTAAAGCAATGAAAGCATCGTTACAAATTACAATATTTGCTGGTTGCAATGCCCAAACAATAGGTAGAAAATTTTGATTATACAACTCTTTAACTAAACCTTTTACTACTTTGATATCTGCTACCCGTCCAACACCTGCTAAACCCAAACATATCGCGTCAATCTTCAAAGTATTTATAATTTTTACTTCATCAACTGCATTTTTAATTGCTGATTTAATAGATTTTAAAGTTGCTTCAATACCTATACTTTGATAATTAGATGATCCAGATTCACCGCGACCTAGTACTTGATGCGAATCATCAATCAAGACACAAATAGTCTTGCTCCCGCCGCCATCTATTCCCAAGACATAACTCATAGGTAAAAATCTTAATTATTTTGGCGCTTCGGTTCTTCTTTTAAAGGTATAAAAAAGATAGCAATCATTCCAGGAATAGTCAGCAAACAAACCAAGATAAAAAATAATGGATAACCAAGTGCTTTTTGTAGATAACCACTAATTAAACCTGGTATCATCATACCTAAAGCCATAATGCCAGTAGAGATAGCAAAATGAGAAGTTTTATATTCACCTTGGCAAATATACATTAAATAAACACTAAAAGCTGTAAATCCAAAACCATAGCCAAATTGCTCCAAGGAAACCAAAGGATATATTAATGTTAACGAAGGCTTAGTGTAAGCCATATATACATAAAATATATCAGGCAAATTTAACGCCAAAGCCATAGGGAATAGACATTTTTTTAATCCATATTTTGAAATTAGCAAGCCTCCTAAAATTCCTCCAAAAATCAGGGATATTACCCCAAAAGTCCCGTAGACTAACCCGACATCTGACGTTGACAGCCCTAAGCCTCCTACTTCTGGTTTGTCCAATAAAAATAAAGAAGCTATTTTGACAAGCATTGCTTCACCAAGTCTGTAGAGCAAGATAAAGGCTAAAATACTGATAATTTTATCCTGAGCAAAATATGAGCTAATGATTGACCAAAATGGGATATTTTCTCTAGCTTGTATTTGTCGTTGATTATCTGATTCGGGTAAAGGTAAAATTAGGCGATGGGAAATGAACAGGATTGCTAAAATCAAAGCTGAGAATCCAACAGCAATAGTCCAGCTTAAAGGAATATTATTGAGAGATACTTCAAGCTGACCTGCTAAGACTACTAATATTCCAGAACCGAAGATTACAGCAAGTCTATAACAAAGTGAACGAATGCCAACAAAGAAGGCTTGTTGTTCTGGAGATAAAGCGAGGAGATAGAAGCCATCTGTGGCAATGTCATAAGTTGCAGAAATAAATGCTCCTATTGTTAATGTTGCGAGGGAGATGAAAAAGAAATTTGGCAGTTGTAAGGAGAAGGCTATTAAACCCAAGCAGCAGAACATGGCAAATTGGGTATAAAGTATCCATTGACGTTTGGTAGAATAAATATCGACAATTGGGCCCCAAAACATTTTGATGACCCAAGGTAGATAGAGAAAACTTGTCCACAAAGCGATTTGGGTGTTATCTATTCCCAGTTTTTTGTAAAAGATTACGGAAACTGTGTTGATGATGACGTAAGGGATGCCGGAGGTGAAATATAGGGTGGGAATGAATGTCCAAGGGGAGGTTGTTTGGTGTTTCATGGATTTGGGGAACGAACCGCCAAGACGCCAAGTGCGCCAAGAGAAGATTAAGAGAGGATGATGCGTTTGATGCCGTCTTTGAGAAGGGGGACGTTAAAGTTGATGAGAAGGGCTAAGGGGTAATTAGTCATTTTAAGGTATGAGAGGACTTGAGCTTCGTGGATTGGGGCTAAATTTTGGACAGCTTTCAATTCCACAATTAGACAATTGGCTACTAGAAAGTCTAATCTCCCCTTGCCTACTTCATGTCCTTTGTAATTTACTGTTACCGACTTCTCAACCAGATGAGCTATCCCGCACCTGAAAAATTCTATAATTAGCGCCTCCTTATACACCTCCTCCAAAAACCCTGGCCCCAACACCTTATGCACCTCAATCGCCGCCCCAATCACAGCATAAGCTAGTCTATCCACCTCCTCACTTGGCTCCCTTCTCTTGGCGTCCTTGGCGTCTTGGCGGTTCGTTTCCATCAATCCCTCTCCAACCCTGTGGCAAAATTTATTAGAGTCCTTCCTTAGTTTTCCCGCATGACCGCAACCATTCCCAATCTCCCCAGCCTCTACGACCCCTTTTCCACCGAAGCCAAGTGGCAAAAATTCTGGGAAGACAACCAAGTTTACAAAGCTGACCCCAACAAAGGCGGCGAACCCTACTGCATCGTCATTCCCCCCCCCAATGTCACCGGCAGCTTACACATGGGTCACGCCTTTGAAAGTGCGTTGATTGATACCCTCGTGCGCTACCACCGGATGCAGGGACGCAATACCCTATGGCTACCTGGAACTGACCACGCCAGCATTGCTGTGCATAGTATGCTGGAAAAGCAACTCAAAACAGAGGGTAAGACTCGCTACGAATTGGGACGCGAAAAATTCTTAGAACGCGCTTGGCAATGGAAGGCGGAGTCTGAGGGAACGATTCTGAATCAGCTACGACGCTTGGGTGTCTCGGTGGACTGGTCACGGGAAAGGTTTACCCTAGATGAGGGTTTATCTAAAGCTGTTGTCGAGGCATTTACTCGCCTCTACGAAGAAGGCTTAATTTATCGTGGTGAATATTTAGTTAACTGGTGTCCAGCTTCTCAGTCGGCTGTGTCTGATGTGGAAGTAGAAAATCAAGAGGTTAATGGAAATCTCTGGCACTTCCGCTATCCCCTCACCGATGGTTCCGGTTTTGTAGAGGTGGCGACAACTCGACCAGAAACGATGCTGGGTGATACGGCTGTAGCGGTTAATCCCAATGACGATCGCTACAAACATCTCATCGGCAAAACTTTAACTCTACCCATTCTACAACGAGAGATTCCCATCATTGGCGATGAATTTGTTGACCCCACTTTCGGCACAGGCTGCGTGAAAGTGACTCCTGCCCATGACCCGAATGATTTTGACATGGGTAAGCGTCACAATCTGCCGTTAATCAACATTATGAACAAAGACGGCACTCTCAACGCCAATGCTCTTGAGTTTCAAGGACAAGACCGCTTTGTTGCTAGAAAAAATGTGGTTTCTCGCCTAGAAGCAGATGGCTTTTTGGTGAAGATAGAAGATTATAAACATACCGTTCCCTACAGCGATCGCGGTAAAGTACCTATTGAACCCCTCCTCTCAACTCAATGGTTCGTCAAAATTCGCCCCCTAGCTGACAACACTCTCGCATTCCTCGACCAGCAAACTTCCCCAGAGTTTGTCCCCCAACGCTGGACTAAGGTCTATCGTGATTGGCTAGTAAAACTCAAAGATTGGTGTATCTCTCGCCAATTATGGTGGGGACATCAAATTCCGGCTTGGTACGCTATCAGTGAAACCGATGGCCAAATTACCGATAACACCCCCTTTGTGGTGGCGAAATCGGAAACTGAAGCTTGGGAGAAAGCTAAATCACAATTTGGCGAAAATGTCAAGTTAGAACAAGACCCAGATGTACTAGATACTTGGTTTTCTTCTGGACTCTGGCCATTTTCGACTTTGGGCTGGCCGGAACAAACTCAAGATTTAGCAACTTACTACCCAACTACCACTTTGGTAACAGGCTTTGACATCATCTTTTTCTGGGTAGCCAGAATGACCATGATGGCTGGGCATTTTACTGGACAAATGCCTTTCCAAACAGTTTACATCCACGGCTTGGTGCTGGATGAAAAAGGTCAGAAGATGTCAAAGACCAAAGGTAATGGCATTGACCCATTGTTACTAATTGACAAATATGGTACTGATGCCCTGCGGTATACCCTAATTCGGGAAGTGGCTGGCGCGGGTCAAGATATCCGCCTGGAATACGATCGCAAAAAGGATGAATCGGCATCGGTGGAGGCATCGCGCAACTTTGCAAATAAGTTGTGGAATGCTGCCCGGTTTGTGATGATGAATTTGGATGGACAAACACCGCAACAACTGGGGAATCCAGTAGCAACCGAATTGAGCGATCGCTGGATTATCTCGCGCTATCATCAAGTTATCAAACAAACCAGCAATTACATCGATAATTACGGTTTAGGGGAAGCAGCAAAAGGACTCTATGAGTTTATTTGGGGTGATTTCTGCGATCAGTATATTGAACTGGTGAAATCCAGATTGCAAGCAGATGCCGATCCAGTATCGCGGCGGGTAGCACAGCAAACCCTCGGCTACATATTGGAAGGGATTATGAAACTGCTTCATCCCTTTATGCCTCATATTACTGAAGAAATTTGGCAAACTCTCACCCAACAACCAATAGATTCTCTGCAAACTTTACCATTGCAAATGTATCCCCAGGTGGATGCAAATTTAATTGATTCAGCTTTGGAAGAACAGTTTGAATTACTGATTGCTACTATCCGCACAATTCGGAATTTACGCGCAGAAGCGGATATTAAGCCAGGGGTAAAAGTAACAGCGAATTTGCAAACTGAAAGTGAGAAGGAGCGAGAAATTCTCACTGCTGGACAGTCTTATATTAAAGATTTGGCAAAAGTTGAGATTTTAACCATTACTGACAAGGAAAGAAGCCAAACTGTTGCGAAAAAACCTCAGAGGGGTTTGAAGACAATTGGCTTAATTATCGTCGGCATTGTCTTTGGTAGATTGGGTTTAGCTGCGGGAAATGCCATTGATGACATTCCCATCATCGGAACTTTCTTTGAAATGGTGGGTTTTGGTTACACAGCTTGGTTTGTTAGCCAAAATTTACTGACTGCTCAAGCGAGACTTAGGTTATGGGGACGCTTTTTCCCGCAGACAGAATTAGAACAACTACAAAAACCAGAAAATGCGATAGCTGGTGTAATTGGTACAATACAAGTGCTAATTCCTCTTAATGGTGTAGTGGATATTGAAGCTGTCCGTGCCAAACTAGAGAAAAGCCTAAGTAAAGCTGAAGCCGAAGTTCAATCCCTCAGTACCAGATTAAACAACCCTAGTTTTGTGGATAGAGCCAGAGCCGACGTGGTACAGGGAGCGCGGGATGCCTTAGCAGAAGCACAAAAACAAGTGGAAATTTTGCGCGATCGCCTAAAGGCGTTGTCTTAGGTATCGCCTCCATGACTTAGGATAACTGTAATGGGTAATGAGAGTGTCAATAATTCTCGATTACCCATTACCAATTAACAAGATATAAATATCAATTCTGGCACTTATTACTTTATTAATTTTTTTTTGAATTTTGAGAGAAGTCGGAGCATTGGCTTTCGGCGATCTCAACTTAGGTGATTTTGAATTGGAGCGAAGCAACCCTCATGCTATATCTAGCCCAGGTGCGTAAAAACGATTTTTTAGACCAGCACCAGTTACGCTTGTTGGCACGTCAAGAAGCTGATAACTTGTGGGCGATAATTCCAGAAGAGGCTTTCATTCTGCTAGGAAAGGGAAAGATCATGAGTGAGAACTTGCTTGTTTTAGTAGAACTTTCCCAAACAGGCGACATTGAAAGAATAGAAGACGCTACCAACTGGGTACTCCATCTGGTACAAAACTACCTCACCATCGGCATTACCCCAGAATTTTTGCAGCACGAAGCCGAGCGAGCAGAACATTGGCGACAATCCTTGACGTTGCAAAACCAAGACTTAGCGCGGCGTTCTTTAGAATTGGAAGCTCGTCGTGAACAAATTCAAGCTTTAGAAGAAAGCCTCAAACGCGAGAAAAACGGTTATTCCCAAGAGGAAAGTTAAAAGTTTACAGTTTTGTTGCACCCAAATGTGTATTTATAACAGATTACCCAGCAAGAGTTGATGTCTCTTACTGGGTAATTTCTCAATGCTGGCTATAATTAGCTTTCGTTAGGCAATAACAGTAATATTTGCACTACTAAGCATTGCTTGATTCGAGAACTGGGCGATTTGAACTTGTGTAGCTTTACCAATCCCATCTGCGTCAAAGAATAGTTTCCCCGTAGTTTGATCGTAAATAAAGCGATCGCTTCCTGCGATCGAACTGGTATCAAGTCGAAACAAGCCCGAATCGAGCGTAGTATTCTGAGATTGAACCAGTGCGAATTCAGCCTTGGAAACCAAAATAATATCATCTCCAAGAGTAAAATCAGCGATCGTATCATAGCCCCCAGTACGGCTACCAGCTAGGTTGAAGCTGTCTTGTCCAATTCCACCAGTCAGCACATCTTGACCAACTCCACCAACTAGTAAATCATCACCTAGACCACCGAGCATGGTGTCATTGCCTGAGTTTCCAAAGAGGCTATCATTACCATCTCCTCCACTCAAGATGTTAGCAGCATTATTTCCCGTCAGGATGTTATTGAGGCTGTTACCAGTACCATTGATTAGCTTGCTTCCAGTCAAGGTCAACTTCTCCAGGTTATTTCCCAACACCCAAGTTATCGAAGAATTGACTAAATCTGTACCTCCATTTAAGCCTTCAATAATAGAGTCGTTCACGTTGTCTACAGTGTAAATGTCATTGCCAACTCCACCATCAAGACTGTCAACTCCTGCACCTCCATCTAAGGTGTCATCACCTGTACCGCCCAACAAGGTGTCATTGCCAGAATCCCCCAACAAGGTGTCATTGCCAGAATCCCCCAACAAGGTGTTAGCGCCAGTATTTCCCGTCAGCAGGTTATTAATGCTGTTACCAGTACCACTGATTGCCCCACTCCCAGTCAGAGTCAGCTTTTCCAGATTATTTCCCAACACCCAATTTACCGAAGACTTGACTAAATCTGTGCCTGCATCTAAGTCTTCAGTAATAGAATCATTCAGGTTATCTACAGTGTAAATGTCATTGCCAACTCCACCATTGAGACTATCCGCTCCCAAACCTCCATCCAAGGTGTCATCGCCAGAACCCCCCAACAAGGTGTCATTGCCTGTACCACCTATCAGACTATCGTTCCCATCAACTCCATTCAACGTGTTAGCGCCAGTATTCCCAATCAGGATGTTCTTAAGGCTGTTACCAGTACCATCAATTGCTTCGGTTCCAGTCAGGGTCAAGTTCTCCAGGTTATTTCCCAACACCCAACTCACCGAAGACTTAACTAAATCTGTGCCTGCATTTAAGCCTTCGACGATAATATCACCTACGTTGTCTACTGTATAAATATCATTGCCGACTCCACCATTGAGACTATCCGCTCCCAAACCTCCATCTAAGGTGTCATTACCTGCACCGCCCAACAATGTGTCATTACCTGCACCACCCAATAAGGTGTCATTGCCAGCTTCTCCGCTCAAGATGTTAGCACCAGTATTTCCAGTCAAGATATTATTAAGGCTGTTACCAGTACCATTGATTGCGTCGGTTCCAGTCAAAGTCAAGTTTTCCAGGTTATTTCCCAATACCCAACTCACCGAAGACTTGACTAAATCTGTACCTGCACTAGCGGATTCAACAATAGTGTCGCCGATGGTGTCTACAGTATAAGTGTCATTGCCTTTACCACCAATGAGGCGATCGTTACCTGCACCACCATCTAAGAAATCATTTCCATCACCGCCATCAAGTGTGTCGTTATCACCTAGTCCATTGAGCGTGTCATTGCCCAGCAATCCTAAGATGATATCCAGGTTCACCGTACCATTCAGGGTGTCTGCACCTGAAGTGCCATTAGTCTGATTGAATTGATTAATAGTCAAGTTTACGGTGGCAGTACTGCTGCCACCCTGCCCATCACTTATGGTGTAAGTGAAGCTATCGGAGCCATAATAGTTTTGGACAGGGGTATAAGTGTAAGTACTGTTGCCATTGTTAACTAAGTTTCCTTGGCTAGGTTGGGTAAAGCCAGTAATGCTCAATACATTACTGACATCCACATCTGTATCATTGCTCAACAGAGTTGTAGCGTTAATGATAATAGGTGTGTTTTTGTTTGTGGTGATGCTGTCGTTAACAGCAACGGGAGCATCATTCACTGCCGTAATATTAATATTGCGGGTAACGGCGGTACTATTAGCAGTCCCATCATTGACTATAAAGCTGACGGTACGAGGTGTGAGACTGGGGTTATCGCTGCTGTTGGTATAAGTAATGGAACGCAGGGCAGTTTGATAATTAGCAACACTGGAACTGCCAGTTAAAGTTAAAACCCCTGTGCTGCTGTTGTAGCTGCCCGTAATCCCATTTTGGTTAGTGAAGGCGAGAATATCTTGAGCAGAGGCAAAACCACTGCTAATGCTAACAGTGGCACTGGAAAGGTTAGCAGAGTCTAAATCGCTGACAGTGATGCCTGAGTCGATGACTGTAATTGCATTCTCAGTGTATGCTAGGGCAGAGTTGGTGGCAGTAGCAACGGGCGCATCATTCACTACCGTAATATTAATATTGCGGGTAATGGCTGTACTATTAGCAGTCCCATCATTAACTATAAAGCTGACGGTACGAGGTGTGAGACTGGGGTTATTACTGCTGTTGGTATAAGTAATGGAACGCAGTGCAGTTTGATAATTAGCAACACTGGAACTGCCATTTAAAGTTAAAACCCCTGTGCTGCCGTTGTAGCTGCCCGTAATCCCATTTTGGTTGGTAAAGGCGAGTGTATCTTCAGCAGAAATAAAACCATTGGTAATGCTGACAGTGGCACTAGCTAGGTTAGGGGAGTCTACATCGCTGACGGTAATACCTGAGTCGATGGCTGTAGTGGCGTTCTCAGTATAGACCAGAGCAGAGTTTGTGGTGCTGGCAACAGGTGCATCATTCACCGCCGTAATATTAATATCACGTGTAAGGGCGGTACTACTAACATTCTGATCGTTAACTATAAAGCTGACGGTACGGGGTGTGAGACTGGGGTTATCACTGCTGTTGGTATAAGTAATAGAACGCAGGGCAGTTTGATAGTTAGCAACACTGGAACTGCCAGTTAAAGTTAAGATACCTGTGCTGCTGTTGTAGCTGCCCGTAATCCCATTTTGGTTGGTGAAGGCGAGGGTGTCTTGACCAGAGACGAAACCACTGGTAATGCTGACGGTGGCACTAGCCAGGTTGGGGGAGTCTTCATCGCTGACAGCGATCGCTGAGTCGATGGTTGTAGTGGCGTTCTCGGTGTATGCCAAGGCAGAGACAGTAGTAGAGGTGATTACTGGGGGAATCCCACTTTTGTATACTTGGGCATATATCCCCCCATTAAGATTTATTTCCTCACCCTGCGGTACTTGCCTATCTTGACCATAGCTAGTCCAGGAAACAACAAAGTCCCCCCTTCCATTCATCGCTACTGTGGGGGTACTTTGGTCGTTGGCGGTCTGGGTATTGACCTTAAATTCGCCCCCTTGAGCCACCCCAGCACTGTTGTAGCGTTGGGCATATATCCCATAGCCAGAGCCGTCTTGAAGATTGCTTTGCCAGGAAATGACAAAGTTCCCCGTTGTATCCATCGATATTTTGGGGTTAATTTGATCGCTGATGGTAGTGAAATTGACCTTAAATTCTCCACCTAGAACCGCCCCATTACTGTTGTAGCGTTGAGCATATATCCCATAGCCTGACCCATCCTGATTTTCGCTTTGCCAGGCAATGACAAAGTTCCCATTTTGAGCGATCGCTATTGTGGAGTTAGTTTGATTGTTAATGGTCTGGGTATTGACCTTAAATTCGCCCCCTTGAGCCACCCCATTACTGTTGTAGCGTTGGGCATATATCCCATTGTTAGATTCATCTTGAAGATTGCTAGTCCAGGAAATGACAAAGCCCCCTCCTGCATTCATCGCTACCGTGGGGTTATATTGCTCGGCACTGGCCTTGTTAGTGACATTAAATTCGCTCCCTTGAGCCACTCCATTACTGTCGTAGAGTTGAGCATATATCTCATAGCTAGACCCGTCCAGATCAAACTTAGTCCAGGAAATGACAAAGTTTCCATTTCCATTCATCACTACTGCGGGGTTCAATAGAATGCTGTTGGTGTCGGTATTGACCTTAAATTCACTCCCTTGAACCACCCCAGAACTGCTGTAGCGTTTGGCATATACCCCATTGCTAGAACCAAACTCATCAAAACTAGTCCAGGAAATGATAAAGTTCCCAGTTGCATCCATCGCTACTGTAGGGATACTTTGGTCAGTGGTGGTAATGGAATTGACCTGAAATTCACTCCCTTGACGCTGCCCATCAATGTTGTATCGTTGGGCATATATCCCACCAACCCCGTTTTGATCAAAACTAGTCCAGGAAATGACAAAGTTCCCATTTTGATCTATCGCTACTGTGGAGTTAGATTGATTACCGATAGTGGTAGTATTGACCTGCAATTCAGTCATGAAAAAACCTCTCTTAAAAACTAAAAATTTGATTTCAACAATTACGTTCTAATGAGGCAGATTCTTTAGTAATTAGGAATCACTGCACTCGATCGCAGCCAGTAATTCAACTCTGCTAAAGTAAATGCTTGGCGGATTTCTTTTCGTTCCTAATTTAAAAGGATCGGACACTGTACACCAGAAACTGCACATCATAAAGCCTGTCGTCATGAACAGTCAGTGGCTCTAGCCTTTAAAATTGAGCGAGAGATCGCTCACTACTAACCCAGCAAAATTAATGACACAGACCACTATTGGTCTGTCCCATTAATTCTGAAGGGTTATAAAAGTTTGTAGTAAGCACTTCAGTGCTTAAAATTGAGCGATTTATCGCTCACTACAAACCTTGCAAAACTTATGGGACAGACCACTAGTCTTGCCATCATTGTCAATAAATAAACCTGTATCAGGAACACCTAAATAAAGGAATCGCCCACAGATAACAGGTAACGCTGCTATAAAGCTGCACAGGATCTAATCTTTGTAAACATTTTGAACTTAGTTTTCTATAACTTCCTAGTGGTAAGTCTTATTTCGCAGACTATTGTTATAATAAAGACTATTTTTTTAAATTAAATCTGTATATATACTGGATGCCATTTGAAGTGTACTGCGGGGGTAGGATGAGACAACAAGAGTCTGGGGTGACAGTATGGTTCACTGGTCTAAGTGGTGCAGGGAAAACTACTATCTGTCAATTCGTGGAAAAGGAACTGCGGATACAGGGATACAGAGTTGAAGTTCTGGATGGTGATGCGGTACGTCAAAATCTATGCAAAGGGTTGGGTTTCAGTAAAGAGGACCGAGAAGAGAATATTCGCCGTATTGGCTTTGTAGCTCATCTCCTTGCAAAAAATAATGTAATTGTATTGGTTTCGACCATTTCACCTTACCGTGAAATTCGAGAAGAAGTGCGCCAAAATATTCCATGTTTTATTGAAGTTTACGTCAATGCATCATTAGAAGTTTGTGAACAGCGAGACGTAAAAGGGTTATATAAAAAAGCCAGAACGGGGAAAATTCAAAACTTCACTGGTATTGATGATCCTTATGAAATACCACTGCGTCCTGAAGTCGAATGCAAAACTAACCAAGAAAGCGTTGCTGAAAGTGCAACTAAGGTTTTAGAAAAGCTGGAAGAGTTGGGTTATGTAATTGCGAATGTTAATGAGTTATGAGTTAAAGAAATTTTTTAACTCATAACTCTTACTACGATGCCAATAATTGCCGAATCAACCTAGCTATAGCTTTTTGCGTGAAGCGGTTGGCAATTTTTTGACCTAAACGTTGTACATCTGAATTTACCAATAACTCGGCAACTTGAGTCGCAAGTTGCAGTGGGTCAAAGCCTCGTGTTTCTTGGAGAATACCTAATATATGTTTGATATGCTCTAAAGTTTGTTGTTGCTCAACTGTCGCTGCTGGAGTTTCATTAACTGCTGTCAATCCAACACGTTCCCGTAAGAGGGATGTGAAGTTATGCAAAACGTTTTTACTTAAAGCATCGAGTCCATTAACAGATTCATCTACTAGCTTGTCAAGGATGAAAGCACCACGTTCAGATGATAAAAATTCTATCCCCTGATTCAGCACTAAGTTTAAGTCGTAGTCTTGACTGTTACGTGCATTACGTAATAAGTTCTCTAAGCGATTCCAGCGAAATCTGCCATCTTTAAATAGCAAATCTTGCAATGATGCTCTTAATTGCGGTGCTTGGTCTGTTAACAGACGTTTAGAAACGTAGGGATAAGCTTCGCTGAGGACTTTAAAGTTGGGATCTATAAATATTGCAATCCCTTCGAGGGTAACAAGGGAACGAATAATTAAGGCGTAGTAGGGAGGTACGCGGAAAGGATACTCATACATCAAAGCCGATAGTTCATCGGTGATGCTTTTAATGTTAAGGTCGGCAACACTGGCTCCTTGGGCATCAGCAAAGACTCTGGCAAAAGCTGGGATAATTGGTGTTAAATCGGTTTCTGGTGATAAGAAGTCTAATTTAACGTAGTCTTTTGCTAATCCTTCAAAGTCGCGGTTGACGACGTGGACGATCGCTTCAATTAAACCATAACGCTGTGGTGGCTTAATTTCGCTCATCATTCCGAAGTCGAGATAAGCCAATTTACCATCTGGTGTTGCTAATAAATTACCAGGGTGGGGATCGGCGTGGAAAAATCCATGTTCTAGCAATTGGCGCAGGGAACACTGGACACCCACTTCAATTAGATAACGAGCATCTATGCCTTGGGCGCTAATTTCTGCTGTCTGGGTTAATTTGATACCGTTAATCCATTCCATCGTCAAAACGCGACGATTGGTATATTCCCAGTAAATCTTCGGTACGTAGATGTCTTTTATGTGACCGTACAACTCGAAAAATCTTTCGGCATTTTCACCCTCGTGGATGTAGTCCATTTCTTCAAAAATGCGATCGCCTAATTCATCAAGAATCCCAACTAAGTCACTTCTTACCCGTTTGACTTTTTTCTGCACCCAGGCAGCGAGGTTACGCAAGAGATACAAGTCAATAGCGATCCGCTCTCTTAAGTCGGGGCGTTGGACTTTTACGGCGACTTCTTCACCAGTTTTTAGCTTACCTTTATATACTTGTCCCAAGGAAGCCGCAGCAATTGGCTGGGCCGAGAGTTCGGCGTAAACCTCTTCTGGAGGCGCACCTAGTTCTTCTTTGATAAACTGGTAAGCAAGTTCGTTGGGAAAAGGTGGTAATTGGTCTTGTAGTTTGGTTAATTCTTCTAGATATACGGTAGGAACAAGATCCGGTCTAGTGGACAAAGCTTGTCCAATTTTGATGTAAGCAGGCCCCAGTTGAGTCAGCAATACTCTTAACTGAGTGGCTCGGCGGCGGTCATTTTTGACGACAATTCCCCGTTTACTATCCCACCACAACCCAAAAGCAAAGGAAAAAGTCGGCCCCAACACGGCGAAAATCCGCCGTAAAACTTGTAGGGGTTTGTTTTGGTAATGCGCCGCTATGCCCACGGGATCGTAAAGTGTCTCAGGTTCGGCTGTTGTCCTGATCTTTTGGGCTGCTAAGAGTCTTGGTGAACGCACAACTAAGCTTGATGTACCATTTTCTTCTGGCACTATATCTATAACGTCCAGTTCGCCTCGGCTATTTGTGCCGTTGCGACTATCCTCCTGAATCGGTCGGGAACTAGGGGGAAGTGTCTTAACAATCATGAAAAAGGCCACCAGTCAGAACGATCACATTAAGTATTGTAACAATATTATTGGGCATTGGGCATTGGGTATTTCAATTTTGGATTTTAGATTGACGATTTTGGATTAAATTTCAATCTAAAATCCAAAACTTGTACTGAGCGACTTGTGCCGAGCGGAGCCGAGGTAAGTCGAAGTATCTAAAATCTAAAATTCTTACTCCCCAATGGGTCTGCTACACTTAAACAGGCATACTAGTTCAATAGTAGTAGGTATTGCCAGTTGCTGAAAAATTATACTTATTGTCCTGTAAATTAGAAGTATCCGGCATCTGTCCTTATGGAGAATTTGGCTTGATGTTGCTTTGCCTGCGAATTGAAAACTTTGCCTTAATTGACCAACTGGAATTGGAATTTGGCGCGGGACTAAATGTGTTAACAGGTGAAACCGGCGCTGGAAAATCGATTATTTTGGATGCCATTGATGCCGCCTTAGGCGGTAAAGTCTCTAGTCGAGTCATTCGCACGGGGACAAGTCGAGCGATGGTAGAAGCAACTTTCACCTCAAATGCCTCCCTAGCGGCTTGGTTGACTGAACAAGAAATAGATTTGCTTGATGAAAATTGTGTAGTTATTAGCCGAGAAATCACAGCCACTGCAACTAATATCCGCAGTCGATCGCGGGTAAATGGCGTGTTGGTAAATCGGCAGATTATGGGAGGAATGCGCGATCGCTTGGTGGAAATCACAGCCCAAGGTCAAACGGTACAAGTGGGACAATCTGCCCAAGTCCGCGACTGGTTAGATTTATATGGCGGCGATTCTCTAATGCAGCAGCGTCATAAAGTCGCTACGAGTTTTAATACTTACCAACAGGCGCATTTAGCATTAGAAAAACGCCGGACATCAGAACGGGAACGGTTGCAACAACTAGATTTGCTCACTTATCAAGTGCAGGAATTGGGAGCAGCCAATCTGGGCGAACCTAATGAGTTGGAACAGTTGGGACAAGAACGAGAACGCCTAAATCATGTCGTCGATTTGCAACAGATGAGTTACAAGGTCTATCAAGCTTTGTATCAAAACGACAATGAAACCCCAGCCGCAGCAGATTTACTGGGAGACAGTGAGGCTACATTAAATGACATGGTGGAGTACGATACCCAACTACAACACCTATTGGAATTGGTTAGAGACGCGCAAGCTGCGGTGATGGAAGTGGGAAGACAGATTAATGCTTATGGGGATGGTTTGGAAGCCGATCCGCAGCGATTGTCAGAGGTGGAAGAACGGATTCAAGAATTAAAGCAAATTTGCCGCAAGTATGGGCCGACACTTACAGAAGCGATCGCTTATTACCAACGTATCCAAGCGGAATTAGCCCAACTTAACGACAGTGAACAATCTATAGAAAATTTAGAACAGCAAGAAAAGGCGTGTTTTGAAAAACTTACCCAAGCAAGTAATCAGTTAACTCAATTGCGGAGTAAGGCGGCTGCTAATTTAGAATCACGTTTGATAGCTGAACTCAAGCCTTTAGCGATGGAAAAGGTGAAGTTTCTGGTTGAGATAGTGCCTGCTTTCCCCACTGTTATGGGAGCAGATAAAATTACTTTTACATTTAGTTCTAACCCTGGAGAACCACTGCAACCTTTAACGGAAATTGCTTCTGGTGGGGAAATGAGCCGCTTTTTACTGGCGCTGAAAGCTTGTTTTTCTCAGGTTGACGTGGCTGGGACAATGGTTTTTGATGAAATTGATGTCGGGGTTTCGGGAAGGGTCGCCCAAGCGATCGCGGAAAAACTACACCAGCTAAGTCAACGCAACCAAGTATTATGCGTTACCCACCAGCCTTTAGTTGCGGCAATGGCCGATCGCCATTTCCGCGTAGATAAGCAAACTATTAATCAAGGCAAAGGTAAAAAAGCTAATAATGGCAACGCCGAGCAGCGTACCGTTGTCAGAGTTACTACCCTGGATAATTTAACCACTCGCCGGGAAGAATTAGCGCAGTTAGCTGGTGGTAAATCTGCAAGCGATGCGATCGCTTTTGCCGAATCTCTGTTATTGCAAGCTGCTAACCACCGTCAAAAAATTAAAAATTAAAGTTGAAGAATTCAGAATGGGCTAAACCCTAGCTATCCGCTAACAGAATTCAGGAGCGGAGCCGGAGACGTTTCCGTTGCTCCGGTCAAAATCAATACTTCGGCTTACCTCGACTCCGCCCTTCGGCTACGCTCAGGACAGGCTCGGCACGAGTCGCTCAGTAACCATCAGTCGGGGATTCAGACCGGCGCAGGTCTTGTTGACCACCAAATTTTCAATTTGGTGGGTGTGCAAAAACCTGACTTTTCACGGCATCTGGAAAACCTCTCTTCTATTTCTCTCTTCCTTTAAGGAGAGAGACTTTTAATTTCCCCCTTCCCGCCACGGGTTGGGGGTTAGGGGGTTAGGTTTTTGGTGGACTTTTCCACATAACGTGAAAAGTCAGGTGCAAAAACGCCGATTATTCATCCGCCAGTCATACAGAATACCCAACTGTTCGCGGAGCGTGCCGGAGGCATTATTCTGTTAGCGAATAGCTAGGGTTTAGCCCGTCCTGACTCCTTAATTCTGTTCGATAAAGATGTTGTAGGGGCAATTTGTCAAGTCTGATTTATACCAATTTCAATGAGCTTAACCTGCAAATTTCAGTACAAAAAGGATCTAAATATTTGACACAAGCATCTAAAGATTTTTCATTGTAAAAATTAGTTAATTTTTATATATTTTTTCAAGTAGCTAGCGTTAATTACAGGTTTTTTGTCCCGTAAATTTTATGAAAACACTCTGTAATTCAGTCCGAAAATCTCAAGATTAGCAACTAAAAAAACAAAACAAAAGTTACAAAAGAAGCTTAATTGTGCCTTTTTAACATTTCTTAGCTACGCAAACTTTATGTCCTAATAGGAGGATTAACTCTAATGGCAACTGATACAAATTCTTTTCCTAGTAATACTTTTGATAGTCTGTACCCTGGCAACCTCAGCGATCCTTTCGCACCTGGAGGCGCGTTTGGTATCCCATCTGAAGGCAGCTTCGACCCTTCCAAATATGGTATTCCAACAGAAGGCAGCTTCGACCCTTCTAAGTATGGTATCCCAACTGAAGGTAGCTTCGACCCTTCTAAATATGGTATCCCAACTGAAGGTAGCTTCGACCCTTCTAAGTATGGTATCCCAACTGAAGGTAGCTTCGACCCTTCTAAATATGGTATTCCAACTGAAGGTAGCTTCGACCCTTCTAAGTATGGTATTCCAACAGAAGGTAGCTTCGACCCTTCTAAATATGGTATTCCAATTGAAGGTAGCTTTAATTTGGGTAGCTATGGTATTCCAACAGAAGGTAGCTTCGACCCTTCTAAGTATGGTATTCCAACAGAAGGCAGCTTCGACCCTGCTAAGTATGGTATTCCAACTGGAGGTGGTATACCAAATTTTGGTGGTAGCGCAATTCCTTAGTGGCAATTGTATAATTTTAAGGGCAAATTTAAGTTAGACATAATCTCAAAACTCTGGTTTTGTCTATCTTTTAATTAATTAATGTGCAACTTTCAATAAATAAAAATCCCACCCTAGCAAGAGATAACAATTACATTTGTAGCTTTTGCATAGGGTGAGATTTTTGTTATTTATAGCAGACCTAAATAATTCTTTCTTTCTTTTCTTCGTACCTTCGCGGTTCGTTAAAAAAGAATTTTCACAACTCAAATAGGACTGCTATAGAAGACTTAGTAGTGGATATGACTCCATCATCTAATACTGCCATTTTCAATTTATTTATACTCTTGCAAAGCTCCTAACTTACGGATTCCCGGCCAAATCATTGCCGTAGCAATCACCACTACAATTGTGCCAATTCCACCACCCACAACAGAAATAACTGGGCCAAATAAAGCAGCAGTCAAGCCTGACTCAAAGCCCCCTAATTCATTCGAGGCACTAATAAATACGCTATTAATAGCAGCAACCCGACCACGCAAATGATCCGGTGTTCTGATTTGAACTAATGTATGGCGAATCACAACGCTAATACTATCTAGTGCGCCACCAAGAATCAGCATCAATATAGACAGCCAAAAGGAACGAGAAAGTCCAAAGATAATTGTGACAACCCCAAAGCCAACCACTGACCACAATAAGGACGGGCCGGCTTTGCGTAACGGTGGTAAATACGCCAGGATAATCGCCATAGTCAAAGCACCAATTGAATGGGCTGCCTGTAAATATCCCAACTCTACTGGCCCCACGTGTAAAATATCTTTGGCAAAGATGGGTAGCAAGGCGATCGCACCACCTAACAATACAGCAAACATATCTAATGTGATCGCTGCTAAAATCAACTGATTCTGCCAAACAAATTTAGCACCAGCTGATAGCGCTTTGAGTGAAATTGGCTCAGTTAAGCGAATAACTTTTTGCTCTTTAATCGCTAGCGTTAAAATAAAACACAGCAACGCCGCGATCGCTGCTAATACATAAACTCCTGTAGCACTTCCTAATAGCGCAATCCCAAATCCTCCGAAGGCTGGGCCGATGACTGCGGCTAATTGAAAGCTACTACTATTCCAGGTGGCTGCATTGGTAAAAGCACTGACAGGTATCAATTGCCACATTAGGGCATCACTGGCTGGTTTAAGGAATGCCCTAGCGACACCTGTTAATACTAAGCAGGCGTAAATTAGAAAAATTGCACCCTTAGTATAAGAAAGCACTCCTAAAGCTAGCGAGCAGAGAGCTAGCAAGCTCACCGACATTAACATAGTGAGTTTGCGATCGCGGCGATCGGCAACATCGCCGGCAATTAAGGTGAGAATAATCATCGGCAAGACTTGCGCCAGCCCAACACCACCTAAAGCGATCGCAGAATTAGTCCGCTCATATAGTTCCCAGCCGATAGCTACAGTTTGCATTTGCGACCCCACGAACAGCACCAACCGTCCAATGGTAAATAGCCGATAGTCTCGAAACTTAAAGGCTGCAAAGGGATCGTGTTGTGCAACCTCAAAGTTATGGGGCTTTGAGTTCTGTTTTCTCGAAGACATTTTTTAGTAGAGTTAAGCCTTCTTCAATGTTGGAAATTTGGTCTTCTGTAAGACCTTTCAGCAGATCGGTAATATGAGCGCGAGTTTGATCTTGGGATTGCTTGAGATGGTGTTTTCCATCTTCAGTTAAATTGAGCAGCACCCGCCGCCGCTCTTGAGGATGAGCGCAGCGTTTCACAAAGTCGCGTTGTACCAAGCGTTCTATGGTTGCTGATGCCGTGGCAGAGGTGACACCTAAATGCTCTGCCAAGTCAGATAATGAAGCACCGGGATTCCGGTTGATAAATGCTAGCGATCGCAATTGAGGTATAGATAAAAAAGCGGCACTATGGGCACGCATATCCGCTCGGATAAACCGCATCACTAATGGAACTGTTTCCATTACTCTAGCGGCACATTCTTCGGAAGTTGCACCTTGATTAGGTTTATCCAAGGTCATGGGCTTGTTGTTCTCCTAGTTACATGGCTACCCGTGGATAAAGTTTTCCACCAAGGATGGCCAAAATGATTAATGTTAATAAGAGAATTGTACAATCCAGACCAAAGCCATAGATGCTAATGCCATTCAGCAGCATGGTGCTACGTAAGCCGTCAACCAAATAAGTCAACGGATTTAAATGGGAAATCAACTTTAACCAACTGGGCATCAACGAAATCGGATAAATGGCATTGCTAGCAAAAAATAACGGCATGGTTAACAATTGTCCAATACCCGTCATCCTTTCTCGGCTTTTTACCAAACAGCCAATAATTAATGAAAAAATACAAAAGGAACCTGCCCCCAGCATGACCAGCAATAGTACTTGCAGAATAGCTAGGGGATGAAGGTTTAGTTTCACACCTAATAAAAATGACAATCCGTAAATGAATATTACCTGAGATAAGCACCGTACCCCACATGCTAGACCTTTGCCCAACGCCATCGCTACACGGGGTGTAGGACTAGCTAAAAATTTATGGACAATGCCTAAATCTCGCTCCCAGATTAGCGTCATCCCACCACTAAAAATTGCTACAAACAGAATACTCTGAGCCAAAATACCAGCAGAAATGAAGTCCAAATAGGGTAAGTTACCTGTTGGAATCGCGCGAGTGCGGGAGAAAACTTGCCCAAAGATCAGCAGCCATAAAGCTGGTTGCACAGCCCGAACGACTAAATCAGTGGGATCGTGACGGAGTTTACGTATTTCCAATTCCGCGATCGCCAGAGTTTTCGTAACTAGCTCTTTAATTGCAGAGATCAAATTTACTCGGACAGTGGGTGGTGCTTTAACCCAACCGTTGAGCAGTACGTCTGGTTGTTGCTGTGTCACGGTAGTTGACTCCTGATGTTAACTGGTCGCCTGTATAGTGAATAAAGACATCATCCAAAGTTGCGTTTGGTTGATTTAAAGAAGCTTTTAAATCCCTTGGTGTGCCTGTAATTACGACTTCACCTTGCTGCATAATCGCCACTCGGTTACATAAACTATCCGCTTCTTCTAAAAAGTGGGTTGTTAAAAATATAGTTGTGCCGTAATCAGCACAGAGTTGTAGCACAAGTTGCCATACTTGAGTTCGAGCGATGGGATCTAGTCCAACAGTCGGCTCATCAAGAAAGAGAATTTGGGGTTGATGCAGAACTGATATGCCAATTTCCAGCTTGCGGATCATCCCACCAGAGTAGTTTCGTACCAAGCGCTTGGCTGCATCTTGCAAACCCATGTATTCTAAAATTTCATAAATGCGGCGATCGCGTCCTTTGGCTGGTATTCCATACAGCTTGGCGAAAATTAAGAGATTTTCGTAACCCGTGAGACTACCATCAGCAGAGAGCGCCTGGGGTACATAGCCGATCACCCGTCTTACAGGATTGGGTTGACGATTCACATCATAGCCAGCTAAGGTTGCTTTCCCTGCACTGATAGGCAGTAAGGTTGTCAACATTTTAATAACTGTACTTTTCCCTGCTCCATTGGGGCCAAGCAGTCCAAACACTTCGCCCTGTTCCACAGATATACTCAGGTTATTAACTGCGGTTAACTTCCCAAAACGGCGTGTGAGTCCCTGAGTTTCCAGAATTAGCGGTTTTGGTTCGCTTGGAGGTTGCGATCGATTTATTTTTCCCGTCAGTATTGTCACAAGTTTGATGCACTTCTATTAATTAGTTAAACTAACTATTAGTTTCTCAATATATTTATCTGAAGTCAATAGACTTCTGGCAGAAATTTGAATCAGAGTAAAAGGAAACTCAGTAGAGTAGCGGTAAGGTTATTGATGGGCGAAGTATCACTGACAAATTAACCGCAAACACTTGCTAAGGATAGCCAATAGGTTAAGAAATGTTCAGAATGCCTACTGCTGCCCAGCTAGAGAGTCTATACCGCATCGCCTATCAACTGACCTATGTTATGCTTCAGCCGATACATGTTGTTTGCGTTGATAATCGCACTCGCAATGTGTATTTATTAGCTGGTTATAGCGAAGAACTGGAGTTTCAAATTCTACCCAACGGGGAGTTTGCTGATGAGCCGCGTTAACTATGATGCAATGTCTAATGCCGAGTTGAGAGAGTATTTTCTCAAACATCGTAAAGATGAAGCTGCATTTCAGGCGTACTTAAACAGAATTAACCAACGTCCACTCAGAATTATTGCATCTCTCAACGACGCTGATTTTGATGAAAAGGTTCAGGTAGCTATTCGTCAAAAGTTAGAAGCTGCAAGAAATGGTAGTAACCAGCCATCTAACACAGCATTAGAGCCGAAAGACCAAGATTGATCTGTGAAATTGATTTGCGTTATTGTAGAGGATCAAAAATTAATTTTCATCAACAAGCTGCAAAACCCTCTTGTATAAAGGTTCCGCCACCCAGAATCCTGCTTGGTTAATCAGAGCATGTAACAAAGGTTTCACCGCAGAAATCAGCTTTTGACTTTTAGCTTCAACCAAAATACCTAAAATCCCTGTGTAACCAAGATTTAGCCTAGCTGCAACCATGCGACCACGACGTTCATTAATTAAAACTTGATCTGCTTTCGTTTCCAGCGCTAGAGCGATCGCTTCAGCTTCACCAATATCGAGTTCATTGCTGAGTGCTTCAACCAATGTTCGATCTTGAACTGGACTAGTTTGAATCCAGATAAAAGTTTGGACTTCAATTGCACCTGCAACTGGAAAGTTGGGATCAGTCAGTTCTCGGTAGACAGCTTCAGGAATTAGAACTGTTCCGTAAAGCTGTTGTAGTAAATGAAGATGGTTAATGGCGGCGAGGTTATTAATGGGCGAAGTATCACTGACAACGATCACAGTCTACCCATCGCCCGCAAGTTTTCTATATCTTGTTCAAAATCCTCGACCCCATAATGCACTGAAATTTGACGACTTGCGAGTAGATGCTGAAATGCTATACGGTTTATCCCTGCAAATCGGCTGGCTTGAGCAAGGGTTAACTTTTCTTTTTGAAAGAGCATTACCGCAATTTCCTGTTTCATTTCGCCTTCAGTCATCCGAGTTGCAGTTAATATTTCATTAGGAATGACGACGCTCATAATTATAATCCTCTCTATCACTACTATTCTAAGCAGCTTGGGCATCGCCAAGTGATAATCAGGTAAATAAACCGAACCGTATCCTTTTTATAAATCTTGTTCATGTAATAATTTAACGCTTTGTTCTGGTTTGGGAACCCTAAGAATAATACTTGAGTACTGAATACGGTCTATATGGCAATAAAGGATGTTCTTGCAGATTTCGAGGGAGATGATTTCGTCACTCCCAGAATTATTCGTGCTGTTCGCAGTTTTAATGGTCAAGGTACTTCACTTTATTACTATATTGATGGTAAAGATTCTGATGGGCTTGTTGCTGGTCTAAAAATAGACTTCTTTAAAGAAGTTCGCTTTACTAACTTTAAGAAACGTCATCCAACAGAGAAATATAAACCTTATTTTGATAAATTCATTTCTGGATGGTCTTGTAGCCACAATGATGTGTTGCAGTGTTTTGCATCATCCAATTCAGTAACCAAAGTGCAATTAGACAAGATGGCTAGACATTGGGAAATTCCTGTAGAGCGATTTATCAATACCTTGTTACTTGCATATATGTTGTTGTGCGATGCTGAGGATGATGGCTGGCTTGATGGCTCTGATTGGGATGGCGGAGATTTCGGGGGTTCCTTGCCTTCACCAAAGCGATGAAGCGTCTTGCTGAAGTATTTTGCCATATTCTTTTAGAAATAGTCAAAACGCATACAGTTCGCTTGAGACTAGCTGATGAATTTGGACAACGCTATACTCTAGATTTCACGTTGGAATGGCAAGATAGAAGTGCGACCATTCGCAGTGGTTGGATTATAGAAGAAGGTTCTGATATCCCAAGATTAACAACCTGCTATCCTCTGTAATATTTGGAAGTGATACAAGATGACTAAAAGTACAATCAAGTTGCTGGATGTAGTAGCACTGACAGTTGATTTGCCTGAATACAACCTGTACCGTGGTCAAGTTGGCACAGTCGTAGAATTATTAGCTGGTGGCGCTGCATTTGAGGTTGAATTTAGCGATGCCTGCGGCGGGCTACGCCTACGCAACGGCCGCACTTATGAATCTGTCGGTTTACGCCCAGAGCAAATTATGGTGTTACATTTTGAACCAGCATCCCCTGATTCAGTCCCGGAAATGGTGTCAGCGTAATCGGTATAAAAACGCAGATGCTAATGATATTTATGATGGGCTACCTTACGCACATAAATATAGAGAATCTGGCGATCGCTTATTGTATATTGTAATTTTGAGAGCGATCGCATTGCTAAAATTTTCTTAAATTATTTTATTTAGATTTTTAAATACCCTACTATTACCAAACAGCGTTGAGTTGTATATCTACTTTTAGTCCAGATTTAACTCATGTCTATCTGTAATAAATTGCTCGTTTCCCTTGATTCAATCTCATTGCCTGGTCAACAAAAAATGGATGCTAATAATAGCATCCATTTTTTGCTTTCATTTCATCGATTTTATGATTTTGGAAAACATTAAAGACTACTAAAATTCTCTCAAAAACTAATTTATCTTGAGTGAATTATATCAGTCTTATTCCCGTATGAATTCCAAAGCTTTGCCTATGGTATTTCTAGTCATGGCTTACTATCGGTCAAGCCTAAAACCTAAAACTAGGATTGGAATCTGATCCCCTTCAGAAGTGGTCAGATTCCCGGTGATTCTAATATCAGGATTACCTCGCCTATCACGACTCATTCGCCTTCTTGGAAATAATTGTCCTCCAGACAGGTGTTGCTGTTGCTCTGAAGATATTTCCACAAGTAACTCTTGTTGTTTGACTTTAACTGACATAATTACCTCACTTACGTACATAGGTATCCAATACCTATATGCTTCTTTATAAGAATATTTCTTTGAAATTAAATTATCCAAAAGTAATAACTTTGAAACCTATTTTTACATTTATTTTTTCATCTAAAAGCATTAGGTCGCATCTAGCGGTTAGGGGATGACAAAGTAGAATCTGGAAATAAGTTATCAAAGCGCCTATTCACCCAAGCGAGTCATCAATGTAACAAATGATTAAAACCGGATTCACTCTACTGCATTCCAACACCTTTAAATCTTTGCGCTCATCAACCATTTACAAGCACTTTCAACCATGCCACTTCCCAATAGCAAATCTACTCAGTAGAAGATCAACTGGTGCAGGTATTTGTTGTAGCGTTCACGAAGTGACTCTGCAAGAGTATCGCTCATCGCAGCAAAGCATACTAACCATGAATGCAAGTTGGTAACAGCAGCAACACCGATGTCCAGTCCTGGTAGAAATGCCACATCGCTGATTGTAGTGATCGGTGCGATCGCATTAAAAATTATTGAATAATTGAGCGCTTATTGACAAAATCCTTCTTAGTAATCACAATGTAATTACCAATAATTACAAATTATGAACTTAATAAACATCTCTGGTTATCTTCAACATTTTATTTCCCCCAGGCTGTAGCTCATATTCAACATTTTCAATCTCTATCTTGTAACCCATTGAAGTGTAATGTTTTACTATCTCATCTAAATGCTGAGAATGTTTCCACATTAAAGTTATGAGGGGAAATATTCTGATTTCTTTAGCAATACGTAGCATCTCGCCTATAGAATTTAGATGAAAGTTGTAATCGAGATGGTCTGAATATAAAAACAATAAATGCGAACAAAGGGCTATGTCAAACTCTTGATTTTTAAATTCTAATTTTGGCAACTCATGGACTCTGTATCTGTTGCTTTTTTTGCCATTTTCATAATCAGACAGAAATTCTCTAATAACTTTGACTCGATTGTGTCGCAAATCATCTGGAGATTTGTGATAGCTCCATACCCACTCATTCGATGTAGCCTTGACTTGGTTAATGATGTTATCTACCACTTCATTAAATCTTTGCAATATCTCATCACCAGAAAATTGGTATAGTGGATCAATAGAAATTACACTTTTACCCTGACGTGTCATTTCTGCGTTAAAGCTTGCCGGGCCATCCCCAATCCCAATGATTTTTTTATTTAAATCTGCGTCTGTCAAATTGAATATTTTTATATATTCATCCATTGATCTCCCAAAAGGAACTACTTGATCTAGAACCATTGCCATAGAATTTACCTCGTCAAGAGACTGACTAAACAGGATGATAGCAAAATCAAAAGACTTTATGCATTGCTAGACGGCAATCATTCAGAAGCAAGTCAAGTTCTTTTACAACTTTAAAAGGATTTCTACCTTTAAACGCAGCAGCTAATGCAGCTTCATAAGGATTTCTACCTGTTTTCTTGACAGCAGCGATCGCAGCTTGATTTGATAATCCTCGGACACTTACTAGCCATGCCGCTAATACATGTCCAGTACGTCCAATTCCACCAGAGCAGTGTACAACGACTTTTTCATTTTGTTTATCTGCTTCTATTAAAAAAGGAAGTATTTTTTGCGTGAGGGTTTCTAAATCACATAAATGGAAATCTGCAATTGGTGCCCAACAAACTAGTTGATTACCAAATTCCTGTTTGTAGGTATCTAGAAGATTAGAGTAATAAACTAGCTGTTGATCGTGAAGAAGGCAGCAAACTCGCTTGATATCTTGACACTTCATGAATTCTATCCAATTTTGAACCTGATTGTTAGTGTATCCAGGTCGTGCAGCACCAAAGACTATTTGCTCATTCTCCCAAGCTGGGGAAAACTTATACATCTTTAAGTGTCTAACTTTTGACTCTTGGAAGTTGCTCATTGCTGCCATTGGCAAATCTCCAAAAAGTATATTGACTTATCGTATTATTATGAAATGATAAAAATATCACATAGTTAAAGCTGAAATGCAAGGTTATTCGCTGAAGAAAAAATTATTCCTGAAAGTCATAGCAATGTCAAATCTAAATTCAATCGGAGCATCCCAATTTTGCTAAAAGGCACAGGGCTGGCACAAAAACCCTGTACAAACATCTTTCCTTTGCGTTCTTGGGGTCCTTGGCGGTTCGTTATTTCATTCCTAGTCTAAGTCCAAATACCCTATAAAAATAAACTTGCACATTTGGGATGTTCCCAATTCAATCGGATCAGAAAGGACGCGATGACAGATAATATTCTTCAACAACAGATTGAGTACTATCGCGCTAGAGCCAATGAATATGATGAGTGGTTCTATAGGAAAGGACGCTACGATCGCAGTCCCGAAATCAACCAGCGCTGGTTTAATGAAGTTGCCACGATCAAAAATACATTGCACCAAATTAGCGTGGTGGATGATATTTTAGAGTTAGCATCTGGAACAGGTATCTGGACGCAGGAGCTTTTAAGGATCGGTAAAAAGATTACTGCGATCGATGCCTCTGAAGAAATGATTGCAATTAATCGCTCGAAATTAAATTCACTGAGTGTTGAATATCACCTAATTGATTTATTTACTTGGCAGCCTGACACTGAATATGATTTGGTATTCTTCGCCTTTTGGCTATCTCATGTGCCGCCAAACTTACTCGATTCATTTTTGACGAAAGTCTACCAATCTGTTCGCCTTGGTGGAGAAGTATTTATCATTGACTCTTCCTTTGAATCGACATCCACAGCTAACAATCATATCCTTGAAGACGACGGAAACATATATAAAACTCGTAAATTAAATAATGGTCAAGAATTTCAGATTGTCAAAATTTTTTATCAGCCGGATGGACTTAAGGATAAGCTAAAAAAAGCAGGCTTTCAGGCTGAGGTAAAAGTGACAGACAATTATTTTATCTACGCACAGGGGAAAAAAATTGAAACAATTCGTAATTCGGAATCCATAATTATTTAAACTACACATTATGCCTTATTAATTTAGTATTACCTATATACTATGAGAATATCAGACCTATCTTTTCTTATAAAGACATTAATTCCAGATGGCATCAGAAAGCATCTTCCTGCTATTTTCTATGACATACTCCTCAAGCTAAGTACTGATGCAAAATTTATGTATATATATTGGTTATAGCTATACAGATGACTTATGTGGGGCTAAAGGAGTAGAAATGAAATGTATTTTGATTGACTGCGAACAACATTATCAAGAGCTAGGTGAACAGAGAATTGAAGACCTTTTTTAAGTTGAAGATAGACTATTTCTCGATCAATCTTAGTTAACTATGATTGCCGAGTAAGCAAAATAAAATCCATTAGCTGCCTAATAGACAGTTTGCAATGCAAATTCTTAAAGTATTAACCAGAGTCTATCTTAGTCCGGTAGACTTGGATGAGGCGATCGCTTTCTATGAAAACCTCTTTACAGAAAAATGTTGGTTGTGGTTTCAATATTCCGAGGCTGAGTTGGAACTCGCAAGTGTGGGTTCTATTCTTTTAATTGCTGGTTCGGCAGAAGCACTCTCTCCATTCAAGAGTACACACGCCACATTTCTGGTGGACTCACTCAATGATTTTAAAGAAGCACTTATTCAGCAGGGTGCAGTGATTCTGGCGGAACCAAACAAAGTTACCACTGGAGTGAATATGCGAGCGATGCATCCTGATGGAACCATTATTGAGTATCTTGAGTTTGGATAGCGAAATTAACGCTTTCTAATTGAAGTGATATGAAGTAAGTGATTGATGCTCATTGATTCCACAAAATTCTCGTGTTATGGAAAGTGGGTAGTTTACCGCCGTAGGCATCGCACCAAAATATTATTGATATTTCTGTGGAAGAATTTGCTTGGTAAGCTTTTTTTGATCGCGTGTGGGTTTCTTCTTCAAGTTCGCCTATTTGGTTATTCATAAAAGCGCAGGCTTACTTGACATAGTGAATATAGTATGTATTGCATAGTTCACATTTGCTACAGAGTTCTTTCGCACGGCGGCGGCTGCTAGGTTTTAAGGCTCTGGCTTTTTTATGCCTGCTAGAATCAATTGAGGTCATATAAATTTTTTGTTTTATCCAGGAATGGCTTTTATTACAATCACTGGCTTACCTATGAACTTCACGATAGAGATTGAACAAGAAGAGGATGGACACAATAAGCAGAAGTGATTGGTTTTCTTGGTGTACTGGCTTACGGTCAGACACGAGAAGAAGCAGTTGCTAGAGTTCAAGCATTAGCTCTGCATATTTTAGCAGATAAGCTCGAACATGGGGAAGCAACGCACAGCAGCAGCTAGCGCCAGCGCAGCCCAAAAATTTGATGTTTTTAAGCAAATCGGCATTTTTTTAGTATTAACTTTATAATTTATATGAGTACGTATTTGGGAAATACTAATGTTGCAATCCATTGAAGGAGTGTATAAGAACGGTAAGATACAACTTTCAGAATTCCCATCTGATGTATCAGAAAGCCGTGTTATTGTAACTTTTTTAGAACAAAAAAAACCTCAGATTAAAAAGCAGATAATGCGGCTTGGTATGTTTTCTGGGAATAAACAATCAACAGAAAAAGATTTTCAAATTACTGAATTTCATGGAGATACCGAAGACAGCTTAGACTGGTCATAGGTAATTATGAAGTACGTGATTGATACTCATGCTCTCATTTGGTTTCTCGAAGGAAATCCTCGGTTAGGTGCGAATGCGAATGCTATTCTTTCTAATCCTGATTCCCAGTTAATTATACCAGCTACAACATTAGCCGAAGCTGTTTGGATTGTTGAGAGAGGAAGAACATCTATTCCTTCTGCTAATAATTTACTTTCAGCAGTTGAATCTGATCCCCGTGTGATAATTTATCCACTTGACAAAGATGTAATTGAAAAAACTATGAGCTTATCTGCTATTAATGAAATGCACGATAGGCAAATTACTGCAACTGCACTAGTTTTAGCAAGTAAAGGTGATGAAGTTCAACTATTAACCTGTGATTCAAATATAACTGCATCAGGATTAGTTTCGATTATTTGGTAATGAGTGCGTTAAATCGTAATGTTTTTAAACGCAGAGTTTTGCCTAATTTATTTCGCTACGAATCAATGAAATACTGTACTGAGACTTTTCTGACGTAGCATTAAAAGCAAAAATTAAGGCTTAAGTAATTTTTACGAAGACGCAACAGTATTAATTAGTCTACGCTCTGGGTAATAAGCCTACTCAGATAAGTTTATGGGACTTCACGACCAAAATCAATCATCACAAGATGCGCTACGAAAGTTACGCGAAGGAGCAAGCCACTCCAGAGTAGCCCAAGAAATTGCTCAACGAGACTATGCGAAAGCTCAAGCCGAAGCTGATAAATGGGAACAAGAATATCAACTTGCTTTGAAAGGAAGTAATCAGGATTTAATTCGTAAAGCAAAATTCCAAAAGGAACGATACCAAGTAATTGCTAGTAGACTCAAAACCCTGGTAGAGGAGCAACAACTACAAGTAGATGCAATTCAAAGTAGCTTGGCATCTTGGGAGAAAAAGGTTTCAGAAGCAGAGAAAGAAGTATTATGCAGCAAGCCTCAAATAAATGGTACTATTAGCGATTTTGAGTCTATAAAAAATAAATTTTTAGAGATAGAACCTTATGCACAAGAGGTTTCACACATATTCATTAATTCTGAAGATGTTGATGAGGAATTACAGCGACTTAAGAAAGAAATGTTACTGCCACGTAAACCTCAAAATATTGCTATAGATAAAAAAGACAGTAAAGTAATTTTATTAGAAGCTATTGGTGAAACAAAAGAAGCGATACAAAGTGCTATCTTGAATCAAGAATGCATTCAAGAGATTTATGAAAAAGCTCAAGAAGAAGCTAAATATTGGAAGGATAAAGCTTATATAGCTCTTAAAAATCATGATGATAATCTAGCCCTTGAAGCCATACTCAGTAAAATAGTCCACAGTAAAATTGTGCTTACTCTTCAAACTCAGCTTCAGCAGCACGAAGCAACAGTAATTCTACTTGGAAAAAACCTGATTGCCCTAGAAAATTTCAAGAAAACATTAGGTAATGACACGAAGCTCTAAAACAGGCGCAGCATTTATTGCAGGCGGAAGCATTGCAGGTGTTGGTGTTTCCGCAACTGTAGGCGGGATGGGATTAGCAGGCGGATTTGGTGCAGTCGGCATTGGTGCAACTCCTGTAGTGTCTGCTGGCGCTGTAGCTGGTGCTGCTGCTTATGGCGCTTTTAAAGCGATCGCACAAGGAGATGTTGCTGCTTTCGGTACAATGGGAATTGGTGCAGTCGGCGGTGCTGGTGTTTATAGCGTCGTTGGTGGTATGGGTTTAGTTGCACCTAAAGTAGGGTTGGCATTTGGGATTGGTGCAGTCCCGATGGCGGGAATTGGTGCAGTGGTAGGACTCGCCGCTTATGGTATTGCCAAACTATTAGACGAATCTGAAATTATTGAAACTCCAGCACAGCTTTTTGAGCGGATGGAAGAAAAAGTTTTGCTGATGGATGCCTATTCCGAAGCAGTGATAGAATTAGAAGCATTTTTATCTGGTGAGGATTTCAACCAAAAATTTGCTGTTTTGGAAGTCGAAGATGAGTTACAAGCACTTAAAGCTGAATTAAAGAAAAAATCAGAATTTGTTACCCCTAAAGCTTCTACTCCTAATATTGAACCAGAAATAATATCTCCGACAACCCAACTACCTGAAAATTGGAGATGTGTACGCACACTCAAGGGTCACTTAGCGGCAGTTAATGCGATCGCTATCAGTTCTGATGGTACTACCTTAGTTAGTGGCAGTGATGACAGACAAGTTTATCTGTGGAACTTGAAAACCGGAAAATGGCTTTACACGTTTTCTGGACAAGCAGAGGCGGTTTTATCTGTTGCTATCAGCCCCGATGGACAGCAGATTGTAAGTGGTAGTGTAGATTGCAAAATCAGCAGTTGGCAGATCGACACAAGAAAATTTCTCCATACATTCTTTTATTTAAATTCCCCCTATAGTCATAATGGCTTTGTTAACTCGGTAGCCTACAGTCCTGATGGAATAATTCTTGCTAGTGGTAGTGCTGATAAAACAATTAGAATTTGGGGACGCTACACGGGAACAGTAAAACGCACCTTGAATGGACACTCAGATGCAGTTTTGTCTGTCACTATCAGTCTCAATGGTAAAATCCTTGCAAGTGGTAGCGCTGATAAGACTATTAGAATTTGGGATTTACAAACTTGGGAACAGCGCTATATTTTCACTGAACATTTGGGAGCTGTGAATACAGTTGTTATTAGTCTTAACAGTCAAACTCTTATTAGTGGTAGCACAGACACCACAATAAAGCTGTGGAATCTCCAAACTGGAGAATTACTCAGTACCCTGGTTGGACACTCAAGGGCGATTTTATGTGTTGCTATCAGCCCCGATGGAAAAACCCTCGCCAGTGCCAGCAGAGACGGTATTATCAAACTTTGGAACCTCCATACTGGGGAACTACTACAAAGTCTTTCTGGGTGTAGTCCTGTTGCTTTCAGTCCTGATGGCAAGACGCTGATAAGTGGTGGTAATGGCGGAAGCATCAAGATTTGGAGTCAAATGCAAAGCTTTGATCAATTTACTCTCGATTCTGTACTCTCTGGCGAATGGTGGGAAATATTAGACGTAAATCAGAGTGATAATGCCAACGTTGTTAAACTTGCGTATCTTCGCTTAGCAAGACAATATCATCCTGATGTCAACAGTTCTGCAATCGCAAAAGCTTTGATGCAAGCAATTAATAAAGCTTTTGACACTTTCAGGTCTAAAGACACTGAGATTCTTTAATCAACTAGCCAAGCTACTCCGTGTCTATGCACCTCTCTGTGAGACTTAATTACTATTCTTACACTCACTCTTATAAACGCCCCATGTCATCTGTCAGTTGGGTAAAATATTTAACCCTTCAGAAGTATTGACATCTGAAATTTTGCAACAATTCATCTTGCATATTCTGAAAAAAAGTTATAAATTATTAGTTTATAGGGGAATAATCTGACCTCTTAGTGTCAAAAACTAATCCTGCTCAAGTAAATATACTGCAACCAGTTTTAACTTCACACAAACCCTAAACAGCGCTGAAGATATGTTTTTGTTTGGTAAAGCAAAGATTCTGGACATGAAACAGAACAAAAAATAATCTAAAAATATATCTTGAGTGACTGTTTTAAGAATCATATTACTACCTTTGGCGAATAACAACTATAATTCCCCAAACTAGTAATCGATTATAGACCAATTAACTAATAATAAAGCTGCAAAAATGTCAGCAGATTTATTCATTGTTAGTTGATTAATTATCTCTAAATTATATTTGCTATTCAAGGAATCGTTTTTGTTATGCTGAGAATAGCAAAAATAAGAAATGAAGACGCATCTACCACAAATTCACAACCCGAATGGAGTTATTCTGGCGATGCACCTAAACGAATTAGAAACTACTGAAAATTTAAAAGAAGTCGAAGAAGCATGGCGAACGCTAGAAAAGTCAGTTCTCTACTATCAAGGCCGCCCCGTTGGTACGGTAGCCGCTTATGATGGATCTGTAGAGGCACTGAATTATGACCAGTGCTTTGTTCGGGATTTTGTCTCTTCAGCTCTAATTTTTCTGATCAAAGGTAGAACAGATATTGTTCGCAATTTCTTAGAAGAAACTTTAAAGTTACAGCCGAAGGAAAAGGCATTAGATGCCTATAAGCCGGGACGAGGATTAATACCAGCTAGCTTTAAAGTGGTGTCAGACAATGGGCAAGAATATCTAGAAGCAGATTTTGGCGAACATGCGATCGCTAGAGTTACACCCGTTGATTCTTGCCTATGGTGGATTATTATGTTGCGTGCTTATGTAGTCGCCACTGAAGATTTTTCTCTGGCTTATCAACCTGAATTCCAAAATGGCATCAGGTTAATCATGGAAATCTGCTTGGCGAATCGTTTTGATATGTACCCAACGCTGTTGGTTCCAGATGGTGCTTGTATGATTGACCGTCGTATGGGCATTTATGGGCATCCTTTAGAACTGCAAGTTCTCTTTTACACGGCATTGCGTGCATCTCGTGAACTGCTAATTTGTCAAGGGAATTCCGATATTGTTGCAGCCATTGATAATAGGTTGCCTCTTTTATGCGCTCATATTCGCCAGCATTATTGGATAGATATTAATCGCCTGAATCAAATTTATCGCTTCAAAAGTGAAGAATATGGCAAAGGTGCTGTGAATTTGTTCAACATATATGTAGATTCTGTTCCCTATTATGAATTAGATAAGTGGCTGCCAAAAAAAGGTGGTTATTTAGCAGGTAATGTCGGGCCGTCGCAGCTAGATACTCGCTTTTTTTCACTCGGAAACTTAATGGCGATTATTTCAGACTTAGCCACCGAAGAACAGTCACAAGCGATTATGACTCTCATTGAGGATCGATGGGATGATTTGGTGGGAGATATGCCGATGAAAATTTGTTTCCCAGCTTTAGAACATGAAGAATACAGAATTGTAACTGGATGTGACCCCAAAAATATCCCTTGGTCATATCATAATGCTGGTAGTTGGCCGGTTTTAATGTGGATGTTGGCAGCTGCGGCTGTGAAAACTAACAAAATAAGTCTTGCACAAAAGGCTATTGAAATTGCCCAAGGACGGCTCAGTACAGATCAATGGCCAGAATATTACGACGGTAAGAAAGGGCGACTGATTGGGAAACAAGCTAGAAAATATCAAACTTGGACAATTACTGGGTTCTTATTGGCAAAAGAACTGATGGCAAACCCTACTTACTTACCATTAATCAGCTTTGGTAAATTACCAGTAGAACAGGTTTCTAGAGCATGTGAGTTTGAAATTGCCACTGTAGACCCGTATATGCCTAGATAGGGAAGTTGGGAGAGACGCGATTAATCGCGTCTGTACAAGAGTTGGGAGTTAGAATACAAAAGCCTCCTGATTCATGTTTCCATGACAAACCCCCGTCAAGTAGCTTTTATCGCCCTGCGAGATGTTCATAAGGGGGCTTATGCTGATGTTGCCCTAGATAAAGTACTGCAAAAAGTTAATTTGCCCGATCGCGATCGCGGCTTGGTGACAGAATTGGTTTATGGGAGCGTCAGAAGGCAGCGCACTCTTGATACTCTCATAGATCAATTTGCGAAAAAGAAATCTCACCAACAACCACAAGACCTCCGCACCATCTTACATTTGGGTTTCTACCAGCTGCGCTATCAGGAGCGTATTCCCGCCTCAGCTGCTGTTAATACCACTGTCCAACTCGCTAAAGAAAACGGTTTTTCTGGACTCACGGGTTTTGTTAACGGTCTATTACGCCAGTATCTTAGAAAAGCAGGGGGAGCAGGGGGAGCAGGGGGAGCAGGGGGAGCAGGGGGAGCAGGGGGAGAAAACACTCCGTTATCCCCCTCATCCCACTCATCTCTCCACACCGATCCGTTACAACTTCCAGAAAACCCAGTGGAACGCTTGGGTATTTTACACAGCTTTCCTGACTGGATTATTCAAGTCTGGTTAGAACAATTGGGTTTGACTGAGACAGAACAACTGTGTGAATGGATGAACCAATCACCAACAATTGACTTGCGTATCAACCCACTTTGCACTTCCATCGAAGAAGTTGAGGCGGCTTTGCAATCTGTTGGTCTTCTGGTGAGACGGATTCCTAATTTACCCCAAGCTTTAAGATTCATTGGTAATACTGGGTCAATTCAAAAACTACCTGGTTTTAGAGAAGGTTGGTGGACTGTACAAGATGCTAGCGCCCAATTGGTAAGTCATTTGCTCGACCCCCAACCAGGTGAGGTGGTAATTGATGTCTGTGCTGCACCAGGGGGTAAAACAACCCACATTGCTGAGTTAATGGCAGATAACGGGAAAATTTGGGCTTGCGATCGCACTGCTTCTCGTCTTCGCAAACTCCAAGAAAATTCTCAACGCCTAAATTTACAATCTATCCAAATTTACACTGGCGATAGCCGCCATTGCAACCAATTTCAAAACACCGCAGACCGCGTATTACTTGATGCTCCATGTTCTGGGTTAGGAACCATGCACCGCCATGCTGATGCTCGTTGGCGACAGACACCAGAATCTGTCCGGGAACTTTCGGTGCTGCAAAAAGAATTATTAACACATACATCAACTTTTGTCAAAGCTGGTGGTGTACTAGTTTATGCCACCTGTACATTGCATCCAGCAGAAAACGAAGAAGTGATTTCGGCATTTTTAGCTGATTCACCTCATTGGCAAATTGAGCCTCCAAGCGGCGTTGAGTTGCCTGCTTCTGCATATAGCACCCCTCAAGGTTGGTTTAAAGTCTGGCCCCACCGGCAGGACATGGATGGCTTTTTTATGGTTCGCTTAAGAAAAACCAATAATTCCGAGTGAATACTGTTTGAGATTGTACGATTTGGTGGTGGCCTGAATCTACCAGAGGAGGCAGCAATGGTTACCCCTTCCAATGTCAAAAACTTAGTTAAAATCCTGATTGGAGCAGCCTGGATTGATGGCAGAATCCAGCCAGAAGAACGGCAATATCTCCGCGAAATAGCCCAAGCCAAAGGTTTGGCTAACGATCCAGAAATTAAGCCTTGGCTATACGAATTAGTTCCTGTACAGCCAAAAGAATGCTATGACTGGGTGCGGGAGTATTTAGGCGATCGCCCCAGCCTTGAAGATTGTGAAAATCTGATTGAAGCCATCAGTGGCTTAATTTATAGCGACGGTGAAGTTGCCGTCGAAGAAGCTAGACTCTTGACGGAATTGCAGGATATAGCGAAGCCAAATGATTCAACTCAACCGACTCCGACTAAACTTCTCAAACAAATTCAAAAACTTTACCGTCGTTGGGTTGACGTACAAAACTAATCATAGTCAAAAGTCTAATGACTAATGACTAATGACTAATGACTAATTTATGACTTCGGTTTACCCACACCCGGAGTTTCTTCTTTGTCAACTTTAGGCACAAAATCAGGACGCTCTTTGCTTTCCCAACCTGCGGGGCGTTTCGAGTTGTACCAAGCTATTGAACCAATGCTTACAGCAGCAATAAAACCAACGACATACACCAAGGTGAAAGCAAAAGGAAACTGACCACCACCTGTTGCGACTGAATCTGCTGCCTGCATCAATATATGCATGAGTATATTCTCCAATGTTAAGTAACACTACTTGACACACTATAGAATGAGCGTATCACTTTACATCCATCTGGAGTTTAGTTTCAGCAACTTCATATTGCAGAGAAAAGGGGAGGGGGAGCAGGGGGGATGAGGGAGAGGCAGAGGGGCAGGGGGAAGGGTGCAGAGGAGAAAGATATAATTTTCGTATTCTCTCCCTTGCCCCCAGCTAAGAGCTCCCCTGCTTCTTCTCCATGCCCAATGCCCAATTCCCACTCCTCAATTAGAAGGTCTAAGTCTCTCGCGCCAGGATGGTTGTGGCGATGAAGAACCGGAAGAACCGGAATTATTGTCGGGAGAGGAAGATCGGCGAGTTCTTCGAGGCGGGGGAGAATCAGATTCTACTCTTTTAGAACGCCGCCGGGGAGTAGATGATTCTGAAGAAGAGTTACTGGAACTTGATTCTTCGGTGCGATCGCGCCTTCTCCGTCTTGGGGTATAGTTGTTTGACTGCTGTTCGTCTTGAGAATAGCTCCTCCTCCTACGTCTCCTAGATGAACCACTCTCTTCAGAATTTTTAGCACTTTCTCCTTCTGAGTCATCATTATCAGAGTTAAGAGAACGATTCAGCACTTGTTTAGGCTTGATGGTCTGGGCTTTGATAGTACCTTTGCGACCTTCTAACTTTGGTCGTTTAGGAAACTTTTCCACAGGCATCCCCTCTACCGCTTTTTCCATAAATTCGTGCCAGGTATAAGCGGCACTTCCACTGCTGCCGTCTGTGGGGTGGTTATCATCGTTACCTAGCCAGACCCCTGTCACCATTTGGGGAATGTAGCCAATAAACCACAAATCGCGGGCTTCATCGGAAGTACCGGTCTTGCCAGCAACTGGTCTATCACCTAATTGGGCAGCAGCACCAGTCCCCTCTTCTACGACGTTGCGTAGCATCCAAGTCATGATGGCGGAACTGTCAGCATCAAGGGCGCGTTGAGATTTGAAATTAGCTGACCAGATTACTTTACCTTGGCGGTTGAGGATGCGGGTAATACCATGAGGTTCTGTGTGCAATCCCTGAGTTGCAAAACTGCCATAAGCGCTGGTCAATTCCAGCAGATTGACTTCATTTGAGCCGAGAGCCAAGGAGTAGGTGGGCTTGAGTTCAGATTTTATCCCCATATCATGGGCAAGTTTAATCGTCGGCGTAAATCCGACATCAATCAACACCTTCACCGCAATAATATTTACAGAGCGGGTGAGGGCATCTCTCATGTTCATTGAACCCCGAAATCTTTCACTGTAGTTTTTCGGTTCGTACCCGTCTACGACAAAGGGTGCATCCTCGTAGCTATCGTAAGGGCTTTTACCGCTAGCGATCGCAGTGGCATATACAAACCCTTTAAATGTCGATCCTGGCTGCCGTTGGGCCTGGGTAACTCGATTAAACTGATTTTTACCAAAGTCTTTTCCCCCAACCATTGCCTTAATTTCACCGCTTTGGGGGTCAATGGCAACCATTGCTGCTTGTTTAAAGTTCTCCCAGCGTCCTTGATTTCGTAGTGTTTTGGCAACCGCCTCTTCTGCCACTTTTTGCCAAGTCGGATTCAGCGTAGTTTCCACTACTAATCCCTCACTTGCCAGAACTTTAGAAGAAACGTACTTCGGCAATTCTTTTTGGATGTAGCTGGTAAAGTATGGTGATTCTACTTGTACTCGCTTGGGTAAACTGCTTTTAAGGGTTAGTGGCTCTTGGAGTGCTGCTTGCTTCTGCTCTGGTGTAATAACTCCATCCTCTTGCATCCGTTGCAATACCAGATTTCTTCGCCGTTTTGCCGCTTCGGGATTTTTGTCTGGGGCGTATAAGCTAGGAGCAGGGGCTAATCCAGCTATCGTTGCCATTTCCGCAAGAGTCAACTGGTCTGGCGATTTACTAAAGTATACCCAGGCGGCATCTGCCACACCATAAGCTCCACCCCCCAAATAAACCAGATTCAGGTAACGCTCTAGAATCTGATCTTTGGTTAATTCATGCTCCATTTTTTGTGCTAGGCGGACTTCCTTGAGTTTGCGCCAGATTGTCTGTTCTTGTTTCAAAAAGAGAATCCGCGTTAACTGTTGGGTGATGGTGCTACCACCTTCTACCACACCTTGCGATCGCAAATTATTCAAACTCGCTCTCACAATCCCTTGTGGATCAACTCCGTTGTGTTGCCTAAATCTTCTATCTTCTGAGGCGATGAAAGCTTTTTTTAAATTATCTGGTATTTGTTCTAGCTTTAACTGTTCTCTGGTCGCTTCACCTTGTTGTTGTAATACAGTTCCATCAGCAGCTTTGATGGTCAGTGTTTGCTCTCTCAGCACAGCGTTTAGCTCGGCCTGATCTGGCAAAGTGCGGTCTATTAGACTGATGCCGTAGATTAAGGCAAGTATCCCACCACCTACACCCAAGCCTGCCCAAAACCATAAGCGACGATAGAGTGGTTTACCGCCAGTAGCCTGATTGGTCTTCATCCTAGATGGTAAAATTTTCATTTGCTCAGTAACTGCCTCGCCTGCGCCGTATTTGCTCGTGGTAAGCTCTCATTTGTTCCTCCTTGTCCAGAGTTGCTCAAATTAGTTGGTCTTCGCTTGAACCAGGAGGTAAGTTTCCCCACGTAAGTTTCTCGCTCAAAGTAGTAACTATAATAACCACCATCAATCAGCTTTGGGGTTAGCACACCACCATTGTGTTAGTATAATATCCTATAAATAATTAACTAAATTCACCATAAAATAATGTTTTTTAGATTTGGTTAATTTAGTTTTGTAAAATTCCTGTAATTTTGATAAATATTGGGAATGTAAAAATCATTGGTATTTTTGGGAACAGGTGCAGCGAAGTATCCATATAGACAGCCCGAAAAAGCTTTACTTAACGAGAGTGCAATGCTTGCGGCTGGCTACGCAACAGTAAAGCCTAGACGGAGCGCCGTTGCCCTTGGTAGTAATGTCGGCGATTCCCAGACAATTTTAGAAGCAGCTATCAAAACTTTAGCCCAAACGCCAGGTATTCTATTAGAAGCTAAATCCAGGTGGTATCAAACCAAAGCTGTAGGGCCACCACAGCCAGACTATCTAAATGGCTGTGTCACATTGCAGGTAGAGATTTCACCCCAGCAGTTATTAGAAATTTTGTTAGGAATTGAACAACAATTTGGGCGCGTGCGTCAAGAACACTGGGGACCACGAACTCTAGATTTAGATTTGTTATTATTTGATGACTTTATTGTCGATACACCAAATCTCCAGATTCCCCATCCACGAATGCGGGATCGGGCCTTTGTGTTAGTACCACTGACAGAAATTGCCCCCGATTGGATAGAACCAGTATCCGGGTGTGTTATTAAAGAACTGCTGAAAGAGGTAGACTGTTCTGATGTACATTTATTGATGGGCAATTAAAATTACCATCTTTAAACACAGAAAAGGCTGATATCACCTCTGTACTTAACAGATAATCAGATTTTACTATGCCATTAGGTAGAGAATTACCACAACTGCTAAAACAACGCTTGTTTTATAAAGGACGTAAGTTTGATTTTGAAGTCAATCGCTTGCGTTTGCCTAATAAAGCGGAGGGAGAATGGGAATGTATTCGTCACCCTGGTGGTGCTTTAGCAGTGCCGGTGACACCAGAGGGCAAACTTGTACTGGTGCGCCAGTATCGTTTTGCGATTCAGGGACGGATATTAGAATTTCCGGCAGGAACTGTGGAAGCAAATGAAGAACCTTTAGAGACAATACAGCGCGAAATCGAAGAAGAAACAGGCTATAGTGCCCAAAAATGGGACAAATTAGGCGAATTTTTTCTAGCGCCTGGTTATTCTGATGAGATTATCTATGCTTTTCTGGCGCGAGATTTGGAAAAGCTAGAGACACCACCAGCACAAGATGGAGACGAGGATATTGAAACCGTGTTTTTGACTCCCGAAGAATTCGAGAAAGCTATTCTGGAAGGAGAGGCGGTAGATGCTAAATCAATTTCTAGCTTTTTTCTGGCGCGTCCATTTTTAGTTTAATCCCCTGATGCTGCTAAAATTAGCGATGCCTACGGTGGTCACTGAGCGCAGCCGAAGTGCGGGCTACGCCTACGCAGAATGACAGGACGAGCGAACTTTTACAAGATTGTATCGCTTTTACAAGGGATGTGGATACAGTAGCTGCAATGTCTACGACGGTCACTGAGCGAAGTCGAAGTGCGGGCTACGCCTACGCTCTGGCTACTGGTTCTTGTAGCGAAGAAATTCACAAGACATTCCCCATCATCTTGCTAGGCCAGTAGGTTGGGTTGAGGAACGAAACCCAACAAACCAGAGAAATGTTGGGTTTCGTTCCTCAACCCAACCTACACAGTTTAAGGTTTTTGGCGCTAACTGAACTGTATTGGCGTATAACCTTCAAAAATTGTCATTGCTGCTTGCGTTGCTTCCTGTCAAATTTTCTCAATGATTATATTCTGCATTTTTGGGGAAGCATCTGGGCAAGTTTCCTAATTTTTAAGATTGTGAGGCAAACTTACCTTTTCAAATACTACGGTTTTTCGATATCATTACAGTGATTTAGGTAAAAATAAAGCTACAGTGGCCTTCACTATCTCCAAATTTGGGTAGTAAAGTACACATTGGCTGCTTACCTATATGCCTGTATGTTGAAAACATTAACCTATGATTGAGGAATTTACTACTTATTTGTCACCTTGTCTAGAGTGATATGAAAATTGACTTAGAGCCAAAGTTATAAGAGCATAACGGCAAGAAGCTTACAACTCCTAAATATGTGTCTCTATGCCAGACGCATAAATGTTTCACACAGATGATAAAAAATAAAACTTTTAACAGTGCCGGTAAACTGACTGCTCTTTTGTTCCTGATAACTCTCTTTCTCACACCTTGTGTGATTGTAAATGCAGGAGAACGTGGTGTATTGATGAAATTTGGCGAAGTACAAAACCAGATATTAGGAGAAGGACTTCACTTAATTATTCCTGTAGTCAATACTGTGAAAAAGTTAAGTATTCGAGTCCAAAAACAGGAAATTTCGGCTGAGGCTTCTTCCAAAGATTTACAAAATGTTTTCGCAGATGTAGCTCTCAATTGGCATATTATCCCCCAGGAAACAAATGTCATTTTTCAAGAGATTGGAGATGAACAAGCTGTAGTCATACGGATTATTAACCCAGCCGTTGAAGAAGTATTAAAAGCAGTAATGGCAAAGTATACTGCTGAAGAAATTATTACTAAACGAGGAGAAGTCAAAGGTGCAGTAGATGATGCATTGTCTACGCGACTGTCTAACTATCACGTTGCAGTTGATGATATTTCTCTAGTTCATGTCCATTTTTCAGAACGATTTGGTGAAGCGGTGGAGGCAAAGCAGATTGCTGAACAAGAAGCAAAACGAGCAGAGTTTATCGCACTCAAAGCAACAAAAGAGGCTGAGGCAAAAGTTAATTTAGCCAAAGGAGAGGCTGAGGCACATAGATTATTACGTGATGGCTTAACTCCAGAAATCCTGCAAAGGCAAGCAATAGAAAAATGGAATGGTAAGCTGCCATTAATTGTAAGTAAGGAGGCTCCAAAACTATTGAATTTAAGTGAATTTTTAAAATTTGATTAAAATTGATCTTATTTTGTAATTATTTGCTCTCTACTGAGAGGATCAGATCCCCGACTTCTTGAAGAAGTCGGGGATCTTTTTGTTCTATAGAAACGCGATCAACTAAATTAACCGTTGGAGAATAAAATGGGAGAATCGAGAATCTTCAACTGGATTAATAGTATAATCAAGAGGGTATAAGCTGTTGAAGAAATTAGACCCGTGAATAATTCTTTTTTGAGGTTATGCTCTTGAGGTTCTTTTTGAAAAATGTCCTTAGAACCGAATTGCATCAAAAGAATTCCCACAATATTAGAGAGCCAGTATCCTATAATTGAACAAGGTAGAAGTAATTTTGGGGAAAGTAAACTACATATATACCCAAAACCATAAGCTATCGGCAGATTAAATAGTAGGTCATTCCACCAACATAGTGGTGACAATAAATATCCTAGTACCAGAAAAAATCCACCTCTGAGTTTTTTGAAAATGTCTTTTTTGAACTCTTCTGGAGTCGATTGTTGCAAATCCTCTAGGGCTTTGTCTCCTGTTACGTTTAACTCTTGACTGACGTTTTGGACGCTTTCCATAAAAACCCACTATTCCTATCGGCTTAGTGTATTCTAATATAGAAACTAAACCAAAGTCTAGTACAGGAGTGAGAACAATTTAGCTTTTTGATGCTGAAAATCTTACCAATACATAGTTTCAGCAAAATAGTAAAAACTAAAATTGCCGTTTAACTCAGATGTAAATTAATTTTTTATTTTTGCACATATAGCAATCCTAAATCATGCGTGAGAATTTGAGATAGTTGTAAGCCCATTGTCGTCTCCCCAATACTTTGGGGGACGACGTTAACCGGAGGGTAGATTTTCTGATAAATCATTTAGGATTGTTATAGCCCAATACGGTTGGGTTAAGGCTAAAAACTAAAACTGGCGTAGGTTGGGTTGAGGAACGAAACCCAACATTATCAAGGCTTTGTTGGGTTTCGCTGTCGCTCCACCCAACCTACTATTCTTCTTATAGCGGTTATCAGTCCAGTGCAGTACACTAGGAGAGAGCAATTGTACTGATAA
>NZ_JABXKH010000087.1 GCF_017115105.1 Nostoc sp. NMS2 | reverse complement strand
GAAGAGTTTTCCCCCTGCCCCCCGCCCCTCTGCCTCTTTTCCATGCCCAATGCCCTGTTTGGCCAATAGTTCTAACTTTCTGTTTCTTGCTCAGTTTCTAGAGATGTTGAAAAATAGCTACTAATCCAATTCAGTAGGGGCACTAATGACACCAGCATACAAGCAGAGTATAAGTCACCACCCCAACCTTCATGTAGCCATTTAAAAGCTGCTTCTTGACCTGTGCCGTGAAAGAAAGTCAGTAAGGTGTTACGAATTATATTGGCACAAGTACTAACGATCGCAGCAAGAGATAAAAACGATATGGTTGTGCGCCGTGAAGATAAACCATCTGTCCAATAAAGCAGCATCAAACCAACGTAGAGGGTAGTGAACAACATTTTCAACCCTGCACAATAGGGGGCAACTTCTACAATGCGTCCTCCCACGTAGAGATTTATTTCATTTACTGTTACGTCCATACCAAATTGATTCAATATGAAACCTGCCGTACCAGCGATGAAGCTTTGGAGAGGCAAGGTATAGGGGGCAATGAGATACGGTGCTGCCGTCGGGGTTGCCAAAAATACTAGTAGCAGGGGGAATCCTTGCGATCGCAAACCTGCTATCCCTTTAAACCACAAACATAATCCTGCTAGGATCACGGGCAAGGAAAGGTTAACCCACTCTGTAACACCACTAAGATAAAACACTGCCCCTAGTAACAATAAAACAGCGCTCAAGGGATGTATGGCATCTGGTAAACGTGTCCACTTTTTCCGGTTCATCCAGGCCAGATAAGCCGCAAATGGTAAACCAATAATCCCGTGGCTGAAATATTCGTGTTCTGTACTGATATTTTTGTTCAGCCAACCATCCAACCAGTGTAGCAATATAGGCGCATAGAGCAGCAGCAAAACGCCTATGATAGCTAGATTCAATAAGTCTGAGGCGTTTCTTTTTCTAATCTGTTGCTGGAGTGCCATGATTTTTTATTGGGCATTGGGCATTGGGCATTGGGGATTCGTTATTTGCAAATGACAAATGACAAATGACAAATGACAAATGACAAATGACGTAAGTATGAATTAACTTCAGGCTACCACGCTGTCAAAGTCAGCATTGGAGGTTTCATCTACCTTAGAAATTGTTGAGACTGCATGAGCGATCGCAGCTACAACTTCTTTAACTTGGCTACTGGTCAAACCAGGATACATCGGTAATGATAATATTTGCTGTGACAGTTTTTCTGCTTGGGGAAAATCTCCAGGCTGATAACCTAAGTTGCTGAATGCTGGCTGGAGATGACAAGGAATTGGATAGTGAATGCCAGTTTGAATTCCCACGGCTGTGAGTTTTTCCTGGAGTTGCTGGCGTTCTATTGGACAAGAATCATCAACTTTAATGACATAAAGATGATAAACGTGTCCTGTATCACTTTGGTTTTCCATAGGGATAATACCAGCAGTTGCCAAGGGTGCTAGTTCATTATCATACTGCTGGGCAATAGTCAAGCGATCGCGATTCCACTGTGGCAAATATGGTAATTTTTGGTGCAAAACTGCTGCTTGTAAAGTATCTAAGCGGCTATTCGTACCGGGTTCAGTATGAAAATACTTTTGCGATGCACCATAATTTCGCAAACGCACCATCTTCTGGGCAACATCTGAATCTCGTGTCAGCAGCATTCCCCCATCCCCAAATGCTCCCAAATTTTTGCTGGGATAGAAACTAAAAGCTGCTCCTATTCCTACTGAACCAGCGTGATATCCGTCTCTTTGGGCGAGGTGTGCTTGGGCGGCATCTTCAAAAATTAGTAGTTTGTAGGTATCAGCAAAGTTGATGAGTTCGCGTGGCGATACCATCTGACCATAGAGATGTACAGGGATAATGGCTTTAGTCTGAGGCGTAATTGCCTTTGCTGCGGACTCTAAATCAATTAAAGCTGTTTGGCGATCGCAATCTACCAGAATTGGCTTCGCGCCAGCCCGGATAACCCCAATCAAGGTTGCGATAAAAGTATTTGCTGGTAAAATTACCTCATCACCAGCACCAATATTACAGGCTTGCAATCCGAGAGCGATCGCATCTGTTCCTGATGCAACACCAACGCCATAAGTTGCCCCCGACACTGCCGCAAATGCTGCTTCAAAATCTGAGAGTGCTTGCCCTAAAATAAAATCTCCCTGTTCTAATACAGATTGGATTGCATGTTGCAATTGCATTTGAATTGGTTCGTGTTGTAACTTCAGGTCTACAAAAGGAACTCTAATAGCCATTTTATTCATTACTAGTTGTCCTCAAAAAATATTTCCTCAGATGGAAAAAATAAAAAAGCCTACACAATTTTCAGGATGAAATTGTAATAGGTTCAATCTATGGGATCGAGACTTATATAAACTATCTAGGATTGTCAGCCATTAGTGCTAGCTATTATAAGTAATAATTGCTATAAAGAATACACAAATATAATTTTGGTAAGTAAATTTACTTTGAATTTTCCAGTAAGAATTTTTGCTTCTGTACATAAATAATCACAGCCCCTTTGTATTGTATCCTTAGCATTAGATTACCCTGGCTGAATCCAAATCTAACGCAGTCAGACTGTAAAATCCCAAGCAATAAAGACTACACTAGTGCTAAATAACCATATTTAGCACCAGCAACTAGCAACTTGTGGATACAGCGTCGCCGAGTTAATGTAAGGGATAAAAAATTTTGCCTCAAATTTGTTTGTCAGAGGCAAAATTAGGGAATGCTTAAAAATAGCAATTGATAACCCAGAAATAGGGCTTATATCAATTACAGTATCGAGAAATTATTAAGGTAGCAGTGGCAATGATGGAGCCTGAAAACAAATTATTTGCCCTAAAGGATGGTTGGGATTCTCATGAATCAAGGGAACAACAACGCCTCAAAGCTTTGTCAGATTTAGGTTTGCGGCAACCAGAAACGATTCCGGTTTTTGAAGAAGCCACACAGACTGCCGCCCGCTTTTTAGAAGCACCAATTTCCATATTGGGATTTGTGGATCAAGAGCGTCATTGGTTCAAATCGGCGGTAGGCTTATCTAGACTGGGGCAGGGATTAATGAATCATTTGGCACAAAGCCGCCAACTACCACGTCGGGAATCATTTTGCACTCAGGTAGTAGATAGCTTTCAAGTATTTGTAATTAATGATATACATGAACTTACAGATCCAGTCCTTGCTAGCAGCAAGTTAGTGCAAGATTATGGGATTCGTGCTTACTTAGGAGCGCCACTGATTGATGCTGAGGGAAATTGTTTAGGTGCATTGGCGGTGATGGATTTAGTGCCGCGCAATTTTAAACCCCGAGACATTGAGTTTTTACAAATCATAGCTCGTTGGAGCATGAGTGAATTTGAGCGTAACCGACTTTTGCAAGGGAAACTCGAATCAACCACTCTCAAGACTGCTCCTATATTTTCAATTAATGACGAACGTAACACTGAAATTAAAATCACCGCACCCACTCAAGATAGCGACTCTGTTTCTACCAAGCAACTGAAACTAGAACTTTTGGGTCAGTTAACTCAGGAGTTACGCACGCCTTTAACATCTGTACTTGGTATGGCTAGTGTTTTAGGACGTGAAATTTATGGGCCTTTGACGACTAAGCAAAGAGAATATTTAGAAATTATCCAACATAGTGGTCGGTACTTACTTTCCCTAGTAAACGAAATTACCGAACTAGGAGCTATGGATGACAACTCAACTGTACTGAATTTAGCTCCTGTGGATATTGAAATGCTATGCCAACAAGCTATCAATACCCTTGAAGAAGTGGCTAATCGCCGCGAGCAAGATATTCGCCTCTCTATAGAACCGGGACGCAATCGCATTTGGCCTTTAGATAAAGACAAGGTGCGACAAATGTTATATCACCTGGTTTTCAGTGTGATTCAACTTTCGGCTACAGGTAGCATTGTTCGCATTCATGTTTCTTACAAGGAAGATACGCTCAACATTACTATTTGGGTTTCTCATCCCTGGTTAGGGGACGGCATTACTGAGGTTGACCCCTATTTCCGTCTCAATTCTTTGTCGCTGCTAGAGTTAACAGGTGAGGTCGCAACTTACAATACTCATGTAGAAGGCCAGCAGCAACTAGATACTTCATCAGTAGCAGTGGACAATTCAAAAAGCCTGAGTGATTCTCACTCCAATTTTCTTGCTGCTAGTTCAAGTCTAAATTTAGCTAAATTACATGGAAGCCTTTCTCGTGAAAGCTTGGGTCTACTGCTAAGTTGTCAACTAGCAGAGTTGCACGCTGGACAAATTTTGATTCAAGGTTCACCAGAATCAGGATATCGTTATGTGCTTTCTTTGCCACTGCAACTGGCGACTCCCTCACAAGCAATTAGTGATGTCTAATCACAGCCAGTAGGGAACAGGTTACAGGTGATAGGGGATAGGGAAAGACAAATTTATACTTTGTTATGTAGTAGGTACATGAATTAAAAGCGTCATTACTAATTTACAAACTACGTTATTACCTTTTTATAGTCATAGGCATTATGATCAAATCCAAGTTCTGCGTCGGCAGACTAATTGATCGCAATGTTTTTTATGAATTTAGTCTGGCAACTATTTACTTTATCATCTTTACCGCTCAAAGAATATCTTGCTACCAGTTACGTACACCGTTCTCTGGTGGGACTGTTAAGGTCTTGGCGGCAAACTAGCGTCTTGATTCAGTGGGGAGATGCGACAGCAGCTGTATTACTCAGCTTAATATATGCTTTTGCACCTTTTGCTTCGAGTACGTTGGTAGGCTTATTGCTGGTGGCTTGTGTGGGATTTTGGCTGTTGTTGACTTTATCTGATGAAGTCACACCAGCAAATGTCTCATCAGTCACTCCCATTCACCTACTGGTATTGCTCTACTGGGGAGTTGCCGCAATCGCAACAGCATTATCACCAGTGAAAAAAGCGGCACTTAATGACTTGGGAACGTTGACCTTGTATTTGCTACTATTTGCCCTTTGTGCCAGGGTATTAAGGTCGCCTCGCCTCCGGTCTTGGATTCTCACCCTTTATCTGCACATATCGTTAATTGTCAGTGTCTATGGATTGCGGCAATGGTTTTTTGGAGCCACAGCACTGGCAACTTGGGTTGATCCTGAATCTCCTCTATCTAAGACTACAAGGGTCTACAGTTATTTAGGAAATCCCAACTTATTGGCTGGATACCTCTTACCAGCAGTAATTTTTAGCTTGGTGGCAATTTTTGCATGGCAAAGCTGGCTCAAAAAAGCTCTAGCATTAACAATGTTAATTGTCAATAGTGCCTGCCTGATCCTGACTTTTAGTCGTGGCGGTTGGATTGGACTAGTGGTGGCAGTTTTGGCTGTGATGGCATTGCTAGTTTTTTGGAAGAGTGTGGAAATGCCTCCTTTTTGGCGTACTTGGTCACTACCCATTGTCTTGGGAGGTTTAATCGGGATGTTGCTGTTAGCAGTGATATTTGTAGAGCCAGTTCGCCTGCGGGTGTTCAGCATTTTTGCTGACCGTAAAGATAGCAGTAATAATTTTCGTCGAAATGTGTGGGATGCTGTCTTTGAGATGATTCGCGATCGCCCAATTTTCGGCATTGGCCCTGGTCACAATTCTTTTAATAAAGTTTATCCCCTCTACCAACACCCTCGTTACACTGCTTTGAGTGCTTATTCGATTTTGTTTGAAGTGACTGTAGAAACTGGGTTTGTTGGTTTAGCCTGCTTTCTCTGGCTAATAATTGTCACATTTAATTCGGCGCTTTTGCAAGTGCGACGATTGCGACGATTGAGAAGTGTAGAGGGATTTTGGTTAATTGGAGCGATCGCTATTTTGTTGGGTATGCTAGCTCACGGCACGGTAGATACTGTCTGGTATCGTCCTGAAGTCAACACCCTCTGGTGGCTCATCGTTGCTTTAATTGCCAGCTACTGGACACCTTTAACTCAAAACCAAACAATTCCATCTAACCCAGAACCAGCAGTAAACTAACATGAGCAAATTGTCAGTTGTTTTTCTACTCAACAACTGACAAATAAGTTAATTTTGAATTGTCTAGTCCCTGTAAGTAGTAGTACCTGGGGCATTAGGGTCGCGATAAGCAGTCGGTTCGTTATCACGCTTTTTACCAGCTAAACCAGCTAGACCGAATAAACCAAGTAATCCTAGCCAACCCCAATCAAAATCGTTGCGATCGGAAGTGGTCGTTCTAGGAGCAGTATTGACTCCAGGTTCAGTAGTCGTTTGAGCTTGTGCGGATAGAGTTAAGGGTAAAATTCCCATACTCAAGGTGAGAACGCCTGCGCCAACAGCTGTAATGAAATTACTTTTCATAAGTTGTGACAATTCCTTATGCCATCCGAAGTTACTCACCACTGTATCGAGTCCCAACCTTAATAAAATCAATCTGTGGCTATAAACTAGGGATTTTTACAACTCACGCTGTGGACATACAACATAGTTTTCACAGCAATCCGTTTCTCGCTCTGGTGTGGTAGTTTGACCCTTAATAACTTTTCATTGCGCGTTGAATGTCACGCTGATCTTGCCGTCGTTTCAGGTCTTCTCGTTTATCGTGGAGCTTTTTACCTTTGCCAAGGGCTATACTGACTTTTACCCAACCCCGTTTGAGATACATTTTCAAAGGGATTAAAGTTAGACCCTGCTGTTCTACTTTGCCAATTAGCTTGCGGAGTTCTTGACGATGCAACAGCAGCTTTCGTGTCCGCCGTGGTTCATGATTAAAATATTGTCCACTGGCATTGTAAGGCGAGATATGAATATTGATCAACCATGCTTCGCCATTGCGAAGCAAAGCATAGCCATCTTGGAGATTTACTTTACCCGCACGAATTGACTTCACCTCGGTTCCTGTCAACTCAATTCCGGCTTCGTAAGTTTCCAGAATTTCATACAAATAACGGGCTTGACGGTTGTCAGCAATAACTTTGTAACCTTCGTTCTTGTCGCTCATTGATAATTTTGTGCGTTTTAAATGTACCTAAAAAATTATTTGGATTGCCTTGTGAATTATAGGGTATTCATATAAATATTGAACTGCATATCACTAATTTAGCTTTTCTAAGTTCACAATTAAGAGTTTTCTGGTAATTTTGAGTTACCTGATATCGAGATACATCTGAGGTTTATCCAGAACTTGGGGATTTTACCCCAAGTTTCAATTCTATGCGAGGCTGCGCTTTATTCACGTAGGGGCAATTCATGAATTGACCCTACAGCCTATTATTCTTATAGGCGCATCTTCAAACAGAATAGGTGCTACTAATATTTTGGTAAATTACTGATAAGATTATTAATAATTTATACTATAATAGGAATTTACTCTGCCTTATTAATGAGTTGTTACAAATTAAAAAGCTCTCTATACCTCCCGAACAGAGGGAATCAAAGGTAAGTTGCACTTCGTTAACCTTCCGAAAGATTTAAGATTTTCTTTATAAATCAACCCTGAAAGCAGTCATTACCTGGTAATCCTGTCATAGTATGAAACATAAGAACACTATTCTTGCTAGTGTTCACTGATGAAGCGCGTAGAAGCAAATTTCTGAGTAAAAAAATTCTAGGGGTGTATTGTCCATGCCCTTGACGATCCTTGTAGTGGATGATGATCTGGGCACTCGTCTGTCTGTTAGCGACTATCTTGAACTGTCTGGCTACTCAGTGATCACGGCTAATGACGGTCAAGAGGCTTTATTCATGGTGGATGAGTATAATCCTGATTTGATTGTCACGGATATCATCATGCCACAGATGAATGGCTACGAACTGGTGCGTCGGGTGCGTCAACAATCAATGTTTCGGTTATTACCTGTAATTTTATTAACAGCCCGAACTAAGACCCAGGAAAGAATTCTGGGCTACCAGTCAGGGTGCGATTTATACTTACCCAAACCTTTTGAACTGGAAGAGTTAGCAGCAGCAATCCGCAATCTTTTGGAGCGATCGCAAATTATTCAATCAGAGTATCGCTTTTCTCATAAAGAGAGTTTGGGCATTTCCGGCTCTACAAAAGCGGCGGATGCCCATAATTCTCTCTCCACTCAAATTCAGACATCCCACTTGCACTCATCGCTAACTCATAGAGAACAAGAAGTCTTAGAGTTATTGACTCATGGTTTGTCTAATGCCGATATGGGTCATCAGCTACACCTGAGTCCTCGCACAGTGGAAAAGTACGTTAGCAGTTTATTGAGAAAAACCTCAACCAGCAACCGAGCAGAATTAGTGCGTTTTGCTATGAAGCATGGTTTAGTCGAATAAAAAAGTTAAGAGCAGAGACGCGATTAATCGCGTCTGTATAGGAGTGAGGAATTAAAACTCAGAACTCTTCACTTTTAACTTTTGTGAGCAGACCTTCACAAGCATCAATCAGTAAATCAATAACCTGATTAAATCCGTCTTGACCACCATAATAAGGATCTGGAACTTCCTTTAAGGTGTGTCGAGAGCAAAACTCACACATCAAACGCACTTTATGCTGATATTGCTCAGTGCGATCGAGAGTGAGGATATTCTCATAATTTTCTCGATCCATCGCCAAAATTAAATCAAAGTCTTGAAAGTCTGACTTTTGAAACTGGCGTGCTTGACCACGCAGTTTAATTCCCAACTTTGTAGCAGCCGCAGCACTCATGCGTCTGTCAGGTGGGCTACCAACGTGATAACTAGATGTCCCAGCAGAATCACAGAGGATGCCATCGCTCAAGCCAGCCTGCTCAATTAGATGATTCATAATGTTTTCTGCCGATGGCGATCGGCAGATGTTACCTAAGCAGACAAATAGCAACTTGTAAGGCATAGATATTTTTGTCCTCTGTCAATAGTCATTTGTCCTTTGTCATTTGTCCTTTGACTAATGACTAATCCCGGATTTCTCACAAAGATTTAAACGACTAACCCAAAACGTTTATGCCACTTAGACTTGAGATAAAATACCCCGTTCACATACTGTTGTGATTCGTGCAGTGTCTAAAACGCTCAAAATCTAAGCTCAATAAAGGTTTGGGTAATAGCGATCGCACCCCTTGTGAGAAATGCGGGTAATGACCAATGACTAATGACCAATGACTAAAATCCAGGTAATTCCAACCCACTGGTCAATTCTTCCATACGTTCCCGCATTGTTGCTGTGGACTTGTTGTATGCTTCTTTCATTGCCACTGTCACGAGATCGGAAAGTACTTCTGCACCTTCCCCAAGAGCATCTGGAGAAATTTCTACCCGCTTGGGTTCTTGGTTCCCACTGACAATTACCTTCACCAGACCACCGCCAGATTCTCCTAGAATCTCCATTTGCTCCAATTCTTCTTGGAGTCGCTTTGCGCCTTCTTGAACTTGCTGTGCTTTCTTAAAAGCATCGGCCAGTTCCTTCATTTTTCCTAAGCCAAAGCCGAATCCCTGTCCTTTTCCTGTCATAATTATTTGTACGCTTGTGCGTTGAATAACAAATCAAATTCAATTATAGATGCGGTAAGTAATTTGCCTCTTTTTTTACCAATAATTAATGCATTCGGGAATTGGGCATTGGGCATTGGGCATTGGGCATTTCTCCCTCATATCCCCATTCCCCATTCCCCATTCCCCACTCCCTATCCACAAGCACCTTGAAACTCTCCGAGCATTTTGACTTCTGGCTCTAAATTAATAGACCAACGTTCTTGTACCTGATGTTGGATGTGGCGAATGAGACAGAAAATGTCACTAGCTTTGGCTCCACCCCGGTTAACGATGAAATTAGCATGGAGTAGTGCTACCTGCGCTCCACCAATTTGGTAGCCTTTGAGGCCAGTTTGTTCAATTAACCAGCCAGCACTGTAAGGTTTGGGATTGCGGAACACACTCCCACAACTGGGGAAGTTGTATGGTTGGGTATTTAATCGATGTTTTTTGTGTTCTTTGGTGATTGCCACAACTTTTGCTGGGTCTGCACCTGGCGCAAGTTGTAAGGTGGCTTGGGTGACTATGCGATCGCCACCTTGCAATAATGAAGTCCGGTAGCTATAACCTAACTGTTCCGGGGTAAGAGTCTCCAGCGTCCCATCGGGTGAAAGTACTTCGGCACTCACTAACATATCTGCAATACAGCTATTATGTGCCCCTGCATTCATTACCACAGCACCTCCGGCTGTTCCAGGAATGCCAACAGCCCACTCCAATCCTTGCCACCCTAATTCTGCTGCCGCCAATGCCAAACTGGGAATTGATTCTCCCGCAGCAACGGTTAATTGACCGGTTTGGGGGTCAAAGTTGCTGAAGCGGAGATGACGAGTCGCAATGACTAAGCCTGATATCCCGCGATCGCTCACTAGGAGGTTAGAACCGGCTCCCAATGTTGTCACTTTTAAATCACGTTCTTTTGCGTATTTCAGACTGGCTTGCAGTGCTTCTAAATTTCGGGGGGCAACGTACAAATCAGCTGCTCCTCCAACCCTATAGGAAGTAAACGCTGACAAGTAAGCTTGGGGCCTGATCGCACAATCAGTATTTGGTAAATAAATTACTTCACTATCCACCGAATTAGTTGTTTGATGTTTCTTTGTATTCAAAGCAGAAACTGTGCAGACGTTTCCAGCTGCCTGGGAAATGGTCATCTTTACTTTGTATGGGTAAAATTTTTACATTAATTTACCGCAAAGATACGGTAATAGAGTTCATAGATGGAACCGTTGCTAGACGGGTGCTTTGCTCAGAAATGAAGTCTTTGCAAAGTCTCCACTTAAGATGTGGCTTTAGCAGGTTCGCAAAGTGCAGTAATTACTTCAGGAATCACCTGATTCAAGTTTCCAGCCCCCAAAAACAGCGCCAAGTCTCCTGGACGTAATGTTTTTAACAAGTACTCACACACTGAGGATAAAGTTGGTTGATAAACTACGTGCGAATGCTGTTTAGCAATTTTTGCTGCTAGCTGTTCACCAGTAATTTGCCCTAAATTGGGTTCGCCTGCACTGTAAATATCAGTCAGCACAACTAAATCAGCATGGGTAAAGGACTCGGCAAATTCTTCTAAAAAGGTCAGTGTCCGGCTATAGCGATGGGGTTGGAAGATAGCAACCACTCTTTGTCCTGGTCTTGCCTGTAAACGTGCGGCGGCGAGAGTAACGCGAATCTCGCTAGGATGATGAGCATAGTCATCAATGAAGGTAATACCATCAACTTCACCCCGGAGTTCAAAGCGTCGTCTTGCTCCTTCAAAGGTAGCAATTCCCTTAGCGATCGCTCCAAATTCTAAACCCAAAACGCGACCAACAGCTACTGCTGCCAGAGCATTGCTGAGATTGTGCCGACTGAGCAGCCGCAACTTCAACACGCCTAAGGCTTTGCCTTTTTCCCAAACTAGAGCCGTGGTGCCATCAGCACGATAATCAATATTAGTAACGGTGTAGTCAGCGTTGGTATCTGAGTGTAAGCTGTAGCTGATTGTGGGTTGTAAGCGATCGCGCACTGTCGCACAGTCAATACTACCGATTAAAGTTTTACAACCCTTAGCAAATGTCTGGAAGATGTCAATGACTTCTTCTAATGTATCGTAATGGTCAGGATGATCGAGTTCAATATTGGTGATGATGCCAATTTCTGGAGCGTGTTTTATCAAAGAACCATCAGATTCATCTGCTTCGGCTACCAAATATTGGCTTTGTCCTAATCGAGCATTACCAGACCAAGCATTGACTTCACCACCTACCAAAATCGTTGGGTCTAGACCTGCTTCCAGAAGCATATAACCAATCATGCTACTGGTTGTAGTTTTGCCGTGTGTTCCCGCCACTGCAATACTGTAGTAATCGGCAATTAAGGCGGCTAGTACATCTGAACGATGCAAAACTGGACAACCTAATTCCAGCGCTGCTTTGTATTCTAAATTATTAGTGTTAATTGCTGTTGAACAAATGACTTGAGGTAGTTTTGACTTACTATCAGCAGGTAATTGTTCTTGTGAATTTAATACTTGAGGGCGAAAGAATTCGAGATTACTTGCCTCTTGTCTACCAAAAATATGAGCCCCGATAGATTCCAATTTGTGCGTAATGTGGTTTGGACGAAGATCCGAACCTGATACTGGAAATTGACGCTTGGCGAGAACGTATGCCAGAGCAGACATACCTATGCCGCCGATGCCAATAAAATGAAATGGTCTACCACTAAAATCTACAGAATTAGTCATTTATTGCTCCTCTTACACCACACCACACCATAATCACAAATGACACGCGTATCATAACAGGAATTTGATTTTTACCGTAACTACTCCTATATCGTGTTTATGTTTAATGCCCAGATGTTGTTTCTGGTCTGGCTTTGCGCGTTCAGAATGATTTTACCTTGGTTGGAGGTTTTTACTATTTCTGAACTGTTGTTAAGATTATTCTGAAAATTTTGGCTACATCGGGAAAGAAATTCTTGTAATGTCAAATACATATTTTGTCTACCTTACTGGAATTGGCTACATAATACATTGTTTAGTGAAACTGATTTGAAATTGCATCAAGTTTAGCCGTGAATTGACTACAATAGTACATTGGTAATGAAACTATTTTTCAATTGCATAAAACCCAGGCATAACTGGATGCAGCAACTAGCAATTTTTGGTGGCACATTTGATCCAATTCATTGGGGACACCTGCTCGTAGCCGAGACAGCAATTCAAGAAGTATCCCTTGAAAAGGTAATTTGGGTGCCATCCCTAAATCCTCCTCACAAAGAAGCAGCTTTGTTTGAGCATCGCGTCAAAATGCTGCAATTAGCCATAAAAGATAACCCAGCGTTTACTGTCTCACTAGTGGAGGCAAATCGCTCTGGGACTTCTTATGCCATTAACACCCTGATTGACTTATCTGCTTGTTACCCAAATACTCACTGGTACTGGATTGTGGGCTTGGATACTTTCCAAACCTTACCCCGTTGGTACCGTGGACACGAACTAGCACAAATGTGTGATTGGTTAATCGCACCCCGACTGCTAGGTGGTGAGACTATAACTCAAAGCAAATTAATCTGCAAGCAAGTGGAGCAAGAACTGAGAGAGCAGTCACACGCCATTTACTGGCAACTCTTGAATATACCTTTAGTAGAAGTTTCGTCAAGTCTAATTCGCAAATTGTGCCGCGAACACCAGTCAATTCGTTATTTAGTCCCGGAAGCGGTCAGATCATATATCACTAACAACAGTTTCTACTCGAACAAATCTGAATAAATTATGTGTTTTTTTATTGATCTAACACTTTATGGTTAAAAGTGCCCCCCCCCTTTGCGATATGATTGGGGTCAACGATATCAACATATAAGCATAAATACAGAGGGCAAGACACTGTGATTAGAGTTGCAATCAACGGTTTCGGGCGGATTGGACGTAACTTTGCGCGTTGCTGGGTAGGTAGAGAGAATAGCCAAATTGATCTTGTCGCTATTAATGACACGTCAGACCCTAGAACCAATGCTCACCTGCTAAAGTATGACTCGATGCTAGGCAAGATCAAAGGTGCTGAGATTAGTGCCGATGATAACTCTATCATCGTTAACGGTAAGACAATTAAGTGCGTATCAGATCGCAACCCAGAGAACTTGCCCTGGAGAGATTGGGGGATTGACCTAATTATCGAAGCAACAGGGGTATTTACTAGCAAAGAAGGAGCGCTGAAGCATGTAAATGCTGGAGCCAAGAAAGTTCTGATTACCGCTCCTGGTAAAAACGAGGATGGGACTTTTGTGGTTGGTGTGAATCATCATGATTATGACCACAACGTACACAATATTATCAGTAACGCTAGTTGTACTACCAACTGCTTGGCACCTATTGCCAAGGTGTTGAACGATAAGTTCGGCATTATCAAAGGTACGATGACCACCACCCACAGCTACACAGGCGATCAGCGCTTGCTAGACGCTTCTCACCGGGATTTGCGACGGGCGAGGGCCGCAGCGATAAACATTGTACCCACCTCCACTGGTGCAGCGAAAGCAGTGGCGCTGGTTATCCCAGACCTGAAAGGCAAGCTTAATGGCGTTGCCTTGCGCGTACCAACCCCGAACGTCTCAATGGTAGATTTCGTAGTTCAGGTTGAGAAGCGTACTATTACTGAAGAAGTTAACCAAGCTCTCAAAGATGCTGCTGAAGGCCCACTTAAAGGTATTTTGGACTATAGCGAACTAGAACTGGTATCTTCCGATTATCAAGGTAGTGATGCTTCTTCGATTGTCGATGCTAACTTGACTTTGGTCTTGGGTAATGACTTGGTAAAAGTTATGGCATGGTATGACAACGAGTGGGGTTACAGCCAACGAGTTTTAGATTTAGCAGAATTAGTGGCCCAGAAGTGGCAATAATTTGTTATTTGTCATTGGTCATTAGTCATTAGTCATTAGTCATTGGTCATTAGTTTTAGACAAAGGACAAATGACAACTGACAACTGACAACTGACAAATAACTATTGATTAAAATGTTGAAATCCCTGGCTGAGACTTAGAACTTGGTCAGGGAATTTTTTTTGTTCGTCGTGCAATAGTACTGTTGATCCGGGTGTGATGTAGCCTACGATCGCAGCACCTTGACCAAGATGTTGTACTAAGGCTAATGCTGACTCTTGTGGCAAGCAAAGCACTAATTCAAAGTCTTCGCCTCCGTATAGAGCATAAGCTAGCGCTTGCTCTTCTGTGAGCCAATCTTCAAAAGCTGCTGGAGTGGAAATTTGTCTGCGTTCTAGGACAGCGCCAACACCACTGGCGCGGCAGATTTGAATAATCGCATCTGCTAAACCATCGCTGCTATCCATACCAGCGACAGGAATTTGGGATTTTAGGTCGCACCTTTGATGCGCTGACAGCGCAACTTGGATTTTGGATTGGGAATTTAAAATTTTCTGGAGGATTGGTAAGACATCTAATCGTGGTTGTGGGCGTTGGTGGGCGCGGGTTAGAGCCGTGCGTTCTGCATCTTTGAGGTTTTGCCCTAATTGGGGATGTAAGAGCAGTTCTAAGCCAGCGTGGGAGGCTCCATGAACCCCTGTAACGACGATCGCATCTCCAACTACAGCAGCAGAACGGCGGATAATTTGATTAGGGTGAACTTGACCAAAAGCGGTAATTGCCAAAGTCGTCACAGGCGATCGCACCACATCACCCCCGACAATTGAGGTATTGTATTTTTGCAGGCATTCTGTCATCCCCTGATACAGTCGCTCAACCCAACTCACCTTAACTTCACCGGGAAGTCCCAACCCGACGGTGATTCCCAATGGGGAAGCACCCATTGCGGCTAAATCTGATAAATTGGCAGCAGCAGCCCGCCAACCAGCATCTTCTGGAGAAGTGGTAAGGTTGCTAAAATGTATGCCGTCAATTAGCACATCTGTCGTTACAACCAAAGATTGCTCTGGTGCAGTTTCAAGTACTGCGGCATCATCGCCGATAATTTCTGGTGGACAGAAGCGCTGCAATCTTTCTAAAAGACCTTGTTCACCAATATCTTTGACTTTAGTCATTAGTCATTAGTCATTAGTCATTAGTCATTAGTATCCCTGCCTCCCCACTCCCTCAAGTTACGATAAAGGTATCGTCTAGGGGGATGTTGGAATGGTCTCTACACCAGTAACAAAGCTCACATTTGAAGAGTACTTAAATTATGACGATGGCAGTGGTTTTCACTACGAGCTAGTAGGTGGCAGGCTGGAATTAATGAATCCCCCTACAATTCAACATTTCTTGATTGTTGCTTTTTTAGATACCGCATTCACAGCAGAAATCCATCGGTTGAGTTTATCTTGGCTAACTTTTCGGAAAACTGGTACGAGGACAGGAAAAAATAAGTCTCGGTTAACTGACTTGTCTGTGGTGACGCAGGAGCAGGCAAGAGAATTGATCAATGTATCAGCAGTTTTTGAGTCACCACCAATTACTAATTGTAGAGGTAGTTAGCCCAGATTCAATCAAGCGAGACTATCGCTATAAGCGGTCTGAATATGGGGCGGTTGAAGTGCCAGAATATTGGATTGTAGATCCGTTAGAACAGAAGATTTCTGTGCTGTTGCTGGAAGATGGACTGTATGAAGAAACAGTTTTTACAGCCAGTGAGCAAATTGTATCGCGGACTTTTCCAGAATTAGCGATCGCAGTTGATCAAGTGTTCAGCGCCGATAATCTAAATCAGGGGAGTTAGGAGAGACGCGATTAATCGCGTCTCTACAGGAATTATTCTCCCCTTGCTCTCTTCTTATGCAGCTTGCGGCTCAACCAGATTTTCTATTCCCTGAACGACTTTTGCCGATTCAATTTTGTCACCCGCCTTTAGTTTATCCAAAACTTCCCTGCCTTCGGTGAGATAGCCAAAAACGGCATAACGACCATCCAATAGGTTGCGTCCGGCGGGGGTGAGTTCTGGTTCAAACAAAAAGAAGAAGAATTGTGAAGAACCACCATTTACTTCACTTTCGGGACGAGCCATCACCACAGCACCAAAGGCAGAAAAAGGTAGAACTGGCATATCAACATAACGACCAGCTTCTTCTAGAGTAATGCCATAAGTAGGTGCTTTATCACCCTGGACTAAGACTTCTAAGGGGATAGCGCGATATTCGCCCGTCTTGGGATCAATAAAACCCACGTCTTTCCCTGCGGGATCTCCAGTTTGCAGAAAGTACGATTCTTCAGAACGGGTAAATTCTAAGCCATTGTAAAAACCCCTCTGCACCAAATCTACAAAATTACCAGCAGTCACAGGGGCGCTATAACCGTCCACTACGACGGTCAAATCGCCTTTGTTAGTTTTGAATTCTACCTTGGCATGACCTTTAAGTTGTGGCAGGTTGCTGTATTCAGCAGGCACTTCAAAGGGAAATTCTTTCACCATTGACTCTTCTACCTGAGTCACTAGATTCAGAAGCTTGCCTCGCTCTTGCATAATTTGTTCTTTATCTTTGCTCTTCGCCAATTCTTCTAATTTACCCACCCCAGATTTCAACTCAGTAATCCAAGCTTCGGCTTGGGGTTGGCGTTCTGTGGGAACGCTTGTTAAGATTTGGGAGGGTTTATCGAGAACACGGGATGCGTTGCTGATGTCCTTGGAAATAGCACCCCACCGCCGATTTGCCCGCAGTTGGGCAGAGATGTCCTCTAAACTGGCTTGTAGTTGCCGTACAGGTTTGTTATCTATCGGGAGTGCATACCGCAACAAAGCCTTGCCGTCGGTAATTGCGTTGCCAGATGGCAGCGCGGCGCTACTGGAGGGAGTCCACCCAGCTGTAGTTATGCCTAAAAATATTGTTACCAGCAGTATTGCCATTAGGCTGTTCTTCAGCCAGGATTTTAATAAGTTAAGCATGGGATAACTCAAATGCAGCATTAAATTGTTGACTGGACGTAACCCATCAATAATCTTCCCACGTTAAGGGCGGAGGATAAATGACAAATGACAAATGACAAATGACAAATGCCCAATGACGACTCTAGAAGGGTACAATAAATGCCGATTGTCTTCCAAAATTTGAAAGTTTCATGATCTCCAGTAACGACTTTCGACCCGGTGTTTCGATTGTATTAGATGGGTCTGTATGGCGAGTGCTTGAATTCCTGCACGTCAAGCCAGGCAAAGGTTCTGCCTTTGTCCGAACTAAGTTAAAAAATGTTCAGAGTGGCAGCGTGATGGAAAAAACGTTCCGAGCCGGGGAAACTTTGCCCCAAGCCACTCTAGAAAAAAGTACGATGCAGCATACCTATAAAGAGGGCGATGAGTTCGTCTTTATGGATATGGAGACATACGAAGAAGGTAGATTGACCCGCGCACAAATTGGCGATCGCGTCAAATACCTCAAGGAAGGTATGGAAGCTGAAGTTATTAAGTGGGGCGACCAGGTTCTAGGAGTAGAATTGCCTAAGTCTGTGGTTCTCGAAATTGTCCAAACAGACCCAGGTTTAAAAGGTGACACTGCCACCGGTGGCTCAAAACCCGCAACTCTGGAAACTGGTGCAATTGTGATGGTTCCTTTGTTTATTTCTCAAGGAGAACGCATCAAAGTTGATACCCAAGAAGATAAGTATATCAGCAGGGAATAACTTTCATCTCTACAAAGATGCAAGTCCCGATTGAAATCCCTACATCTGGATTAAATCCCTGCCACACTTAAGATGCTAATTTACGGATAGGTCGAGGTAATAAAAACTGTGCCATTGGACTTTAATGAAATCCGCCAACTATTGGCAACTATCGCACAAACAGATATTGCAGAAGTCACGCTCAAAAGCGATGATTTTGAACTAACAGTCCGTAAGGCTGTGAACGTCAGCAATCAGATGTTGTCGGTAGGTCAACCGACCTTCGGCGGTGTGGTAGGTTCGGGCTTGACATCGGGTTCATCTGGGGGAAACCAGGTGAACACGAGTCAGGTAACGGAGGTGTCAACATCTCGTGTGTTTGAGAATACTGGAACTAACACACAATTACAGTTGTCAGTAAATTCTCCCTCAATTCTTGACCAGAGATTAGTAGAAGTGCCTTCCCCAATGGTGGGAACATTTTATCGCGCTCCTGCGCCTGGGGAAACGGCATTTGTGGAAGTTGGCGATCGCATCCGCAAGGGTCAAACAGTCTGTATCATTGAGGCCATGAAGTTGATGAATGAAATCGAAGCCGAAGTCTCTGGACAGGTGATGGAAATTCTTCTCCAAAATGGTGACGCTGTAGAATATGGTCAACCTTTGATGCGAATTAACCCCGATTAAGTATTAATCTATATATGAAGTGAGTCATTGTTAAAACTTCAGTCCTTGCGGGTTAATCCTGATGAAACAAACGTTGCCTTTACCGCCAGAAGTGGTGCAACAAGTAGCTGAATACTTCAGCCTGTTAAGTGAGCCGATGCGCTTGCGGCTGCTCCACTTATTACGGGATGAAGAAAAATGCGTGCAAGAGTTGGTAGAGGCAACACAGACTTCTCAGGCAAATGTGTCAAAACACCTGAAGGTAATGTGGCAAGCAGGTATCCTTAGCCGCCGCAGTGAAGGAACTTGCGCCTATTACCGGGTGGAAGATGAAATGATTTTTGATTTGTGTAATCGGGTTTGCGATCGCCTTGCCACAAGGTTAGAAGAGCAAGCCCGTAATTTTCGTGTATTAAATACTAAACTTTAGGTCAGTTGTCCTTTGTCACTTGTAAAAACTAATGACCAATGACTAATGACTAACCCTCTTTTATTACTCCGAAAAAATAAAATATTCGTAGGTTGGGTTGAACTTTAGTGAAACCCAACAAAACCAGGGATTTTTGGTGTTGGGTTTCGTTCCTCAACCCAACCTACACCTAAATTCATCAAAGTCCTTAAAAATAAGAGTGGATGATTTTTATCCGACGAGAGTCATAAAAGAGCGCTAATGACCAATGACTAAAGCTGATAATTTTTCTCAAAGCTTTCACGAGTTAGTGGCTGTTGTAACTCTACGCCTTCACCACCTAAAACATCCAACGGTTTGCCGTTCACGTCAATGTACACCTTAGCTTTGGGATTTAAAGTTGTCGCAGTATAAACAACTTGTCCCACACGTCCCATCATTGATGTGCTACCACCACCACTGGTAAAATCTTCAGATAAATTAACGTGAACTTCGTCATTTTCTGACTTCAGCCCCAACAGCTTAGTTCCTTTGGGGATAGTTGTGGAATCTGTGCCTTCTGTCGGCCCTGCCAACAAACTTTGAAAAGCTGCTTCTAAAGGCTGGTTGGCTCGTATAGAAGCGACTTTAACAGGTTGGGGAACCAAAGCAACACTTTTGTCTTTTGGTCTGAGCCAATAAACATTAGGGGTTTGCTCATTAGCTGGCTGCCTAGTTGATAGCTGTGCTGGTTCAGCGATGCGCCCAGTGGGGTTTGATGGTGTGGGAGGATTGCTGGAGTGTGTAGTAAACCAAGCCACACCGCCACCCACTGCTACAACCGCAGCTGAGACGGCCGCAATTGCGCCTGAAGAAATGCGATTAGATCCTTGTTGGTCTTTCATGTTCAAAACCTTCCTGACTGAGGGCTGATATGGGAGTTATGTGAGGAGCAGCCTGGTTAACGACGATACTTACAAGTGGAGAGTTTCCCAAAACCTGGAGGAGACTTTATGCCTCAAAATACATTAATCTGGTGAGTCCCTAATTTAATTTTAGAATTTTTACTTCTAATCCGTCACCTGCCAAATTATGTAAATTTCATTCTTTCTGGAGATGATTGAAGATTAAATTTACAACGCAGAGGAACGCAAAGTAAAGTATTTGTTCATCTGCGAAGCTTTGCGTTTAATTTTTTACCTGAATGGCGGCGGTAATCCATTGTTGAAGTGTGGTGGTAACTTCATCAATGACTATTTCTTGAGATTTACGGGTGGCTCTTTCTACAACTTCGACTTTGCCGTTAGCGATCGCCCGCCCGGTTACAATTCTGTAAGGGATGCCAATCAAGTCCGCATCTTTAAATTTCACTCCAGCCCGTTCGTCGCGATCGTCTAGTATGGTTTCAATTCCCGCTTGATTAAGTTCTGTGTAAAGTTTTTGGGAGATTTCGACTTGTTGAGCATCTTTAATGTTAGGAATTGTGACGATCGCGTGGTAGGGTGCGATCGCAACTGGCCAAATAATCCCATCTTTATCGTAAGATTGCTCTACAGCAGCTTGTGCTAACCGCGACACGCCTACACCAAAACAACCCATAAATAGCTGCTTTTCTTCGCCCTGTTCATTGGTATAAGTTGCACCCATCGCTTGGGAATATTTCGTCCCTAATTGGAAAATATGACCGGCTTCGATTCCACGAGCGCTTTGTAAGGTTTGTTCTGGGTTATGGATGGCGCGATCGCCTGGTCTTGCCTTACGAATATCTACTATTCGCTCTGGTAATTTAAATTGCTCACCCCAATTAGCACCAACTACGTGATAACCAGCTTCATTCGCACCTGTAACAAAGTTTTTTAAATCAACGGCTGTTTGATCTACCAAGCGCAAAAACTTCGGATGAATCTGTTTATTAGCAGTAATATACTCATCTGCAATGTCTGGCGCAATGTAGCCTAAAGGTAGAGATTTAGCTGTCCATGTTTGCTGGGCTTCTGCATTTGGTACATTCAAACTAATAATAGTTTTAGCGCCGTATTCCGAAGCTAATTTAGTCAATTCATTTTGCAACTTGACTTCATTAACTTCCTGATCGCCTCGGATGTTCACCAGAACTAACACCGTTGTACCATTATCATAAACTGTTTGATAAAGGACATTTTTCACCAATTGAGTGGGAGAACAGTTGAGGAGTTGACAGACCTTTTCAATCGTTTCTGTTCCAGGTGTATCGCGTTTCTCGTAGGTTGTAAACCGTGAGGTTTCGGCATCAATTGGTAAAGAAACAGCCTTTTCTACGTTAGCGGCGTATTTACCATCCTCAGTGTAGAGAACTTCATCTTCGCCAGCTTCGGCCAAAATCATAAATTCTGTGGAACCAGAACCGCCAATTGCACCAGAATCAGCTTCTACTGCCCGAAAAGCTAAACCAGAACGCCGCAGCATATTGCTGTACGCTTTATACATATCCTGGTAAGTTTCTTTGAGGCTGGCTTCATCGGCATGGAAGGAGTAGCCGTCCTTCATGATAAACTCCCGTCCGCGCATCAAACCAAAGCGGGGACGAATTTCATCGCGGAATTTGGTTTGAATTTGGTAGAGATGTAGCGGTAGCTGGCGATAAGAGCGAATCATATCACGAGCGATCGCTGTGATTACTTCTTCATGAGTTGGGCCTAATCCTAATTGTTGCTCACGGCGGTCAATTAGGGAAAACATGATCCCCTCAGCTTTGGTGTAAGTGTCCCAGCGTCCCGATTCTTTCCATAAATCAGCAGGTTGTAATTGTGGTAGGAGACATTCTTGTGCGCCTGTAGCGTTCATTTCTTCCCGCACAATCTGGGAAACTTTTTGCAGTACCCGCCACATTAGCGGCAAATAAGCATAGATACCACTACCGATGCGACGAATGTAACCTGCACGGAGTAATAATTTATGACTGGGAATCTCAGCATCAGCTGGATCATCCCGGAGTGTAACGAATAACATTTGTGACAGTCGCATCGTTTATTCCCTTATTCCCTTTCCAGAATCTCTAATTTGTTTATAAACCAATACGGTTCAGTTAAGGTCTACTGGCAACAATTTTGGGTTTTCGAGACGCGATAAATCGCCGTCTCTACAAGTGTTTTGTTGCTCATTCTGAACTGGATTGTGATAGAATCTTTGCAACTATTTAATCTCGGTCTAGGTTATGAGTCCTTTGACATTAAAACTAGACACCGTTCACTTTAGTGACGAACAATTTTATCACTTATGTCAAAATAACCGCGAATTGAAATTTGAACGCACTGCCAAGGGAGAATTAATCATCATGTCCCCCGTTGGAGGTGAAAGCGGGAATCGAGAAGCAGATTTAATTATTGATTTGGGAATCTGGAATCGGCAAACTGGCTTTGGTTACACTTTCAGTTCTTCTACTATATTCAAATTACCCAATGGTGCTGATCGTTCCCCAGATGCCGCTTGGATTCAACGAGAACGTTGGCAAGCACTTACACCTGAACAAAGACGCAAATTTCCCCCTATTGCACCCGATTTTGTCATTGAATTAAGGTCAGCAACGGATGATTTGGAAATGTTGCGTTCCAAAATGCAAGAATATATAGATGCAGGGGTGCAATTGGCATGGTTAATTAACCCCCAACAGCAGCAAGTGGAAATTTATCGCCAAAAACAAGATAAAGAAGTGCGAAATCTACCCACACAATTATCGGGTGAAGATTTATTGCCAGGATTTAGCTTGAGTCTATCCTATTATTAAGATTTGCAAGTGCTGCTAAACCTCCACTATCTGCCCACAATTCCATTGCAGCAGAAAATACTTTATAAGTCTGCGTAAGTACGCTTCATTAAAATCGGCGTTGCTGAATCAAGGGATGATTCTTGTGGGGTGGGCATCCTGCCCGCCCGAAAATATAAGGGACGGGCAAGATGCCCATCCCACAAAACTAGTAAAATCATCCCGCAATTATGCAACGCCTTAAAATCTTACTTTTCACGTCATTTGGAAAAGCCCACGAAAAACCTAACCCCCTAACCTCCTTCCCGATGCGAGAAAGGGGAAAATTCAAAGTCTCTCTCTTTTTAGGCTACGGTGTACACACAAGTCTTTTAGAGTTGCAATGGTATTGTTAGTCGAAACAATGGCATTGTTAGTCGAAACAATGGCATTGTCAGTCGAAACAATAGCATTGTCAGTTGAAACAATGGCATTGCACTCTAAAAGTTTAATATCGTTCGCGTAGCGCCCGGCTATACCCCTCGTACATCTACACCTACATCTACAATCACAACACAAATTACCGCGATTACTCGACAAACGGAGGCGGAGGAGACTGTACTAACTTTGCCTCTCAAATTCTTCGTGCTGGCGGCTGGACGGATGTGAATGGTTATTACACGGATTACCACTATTGGTGGTACACCTTTGCCAACCAAAGCTACACCTGGGTCGGTGCTTATCCTGTCTATAACTTTCTCAATTATTCCGGCCGTGGCACACCCAAAAACCGCAGCAGTGACCTTGTTGTAGGCGATATTCTTCAGGCTAATTGGGGTCACGGTGAAGGGATTAGCCACAGTATGATTGTGTCAACAAAACATAACGACGGCAGGGTATACCTGTCGTATCACACTAACGACACACTCGACCGACCGCTCTCGGATATTGTTGCAACGAGTCCTGGCGCTAGTTTCTACGCTTGGCACATTAACGATACTTTCTCAAGCTTGAAACCTCAGACAGTTGTTGGAAAGAAATAGGAGATAGGCGACAGTCAACACCATAAAACTTCGCTGAAGCACGGTGTTGACTGTTTAGTTTCCTTCCTATGGCCCACCTAAGAGTGAATAAGGCACATAACATCCTGGCTCAACGAGCATAAATACCGCTGTTGGTGTGTCTTGTTTTAGACGGCTTTCTACAAACAGCGGACGCGACGCACTCAGCAGTGTAGGAATAGACCCAACCCGTTCAAGTGGCCACCATCCTTTATTGATTAAATCTGTTTGTGACCTGCAATTTAGAGTTTTTCCATACATATAATCCCGATCACACTCCAGAGGCCCGACGTAGCTACGCTGACCGTATGGAATTGTACAAGGAATGCCGTTTCGTCCGGGCAAGGCATAACCGTGTTGCCGAAGTACACGTGGTAGGAACATGGCTGACAGTAAGGAAAATGCCAGGATTCCTGCACCAAAGCGTAAAACAGTTCTGTTAATAGCCATAAAGTCTTAACGAGGCAAATAGAGGTCAATCAGCGCATTTTCCGCGATTACAGACGGAAAGATCAATCTATAACGGGGCTTGAACAAAGTTCAAGCCCAAACAAACCCTAAACGCTTTAGGTGTAAAGCAAATACGTCTGTGTTCTCCTCTAGCCAACCAACAAAACGATAAGATATAGCTGTTCTAAACGCTGATAAAGCTTCAGTAAATGTATTCAACAGTTTATTTGCCCAGCGCCGTCTTAAAACTCCGGTTAATTGTTGCCAAACAATAAAAATACAGTTGGGGTTAGAGTAATGGCGATCGCAAATGGTAAAGGGAATGGCACAGTATCACATTTAGATAGGTTGCTGGAGAACGCGACCCACAAAAATTAGCAGCACTTAAACATCCACGGATTAAAAGTAGCGTTGAAGATATTGCAGCAGCCCTAACTGGGGACTATCGTATTGAACATCTGTTTGTACTCCAACAGGAGTTGGCTCTGTACGATGCTTATCAAGTCCAGATTACAGCTTGTGATTACCAAATTGAGCAGTGTTTTTCCAACTTTGATTCCCAGGTCGATGTTGAAGAATCACCTCTACCTAAATCAAAACGTCGTGGAACTAAACCACAAGGCAACCAACCTGACTTTGATTTACGGACTCATCTTTACCGGATCAGTGGTGTCGATTTTACCCAGATTGATGGTCTGGGGATTTTGACCGTACAAACGATTTTGTCCGAGGTGGGACTCGACCCATCACGCTTCCCCACTGTCAAACACTTTGCTTCTTGGTTGGGATTATGTCCCGGTAGCCGGATTACAGGTGGCAAAGTTAAAAGCTCTCAAACTCGTCCTGTTGTCAATCGTGCTGCAAATGCTTTCCGTATGGCTGCTCAAACCGCAGCTAAGTCACATTCTGCTCTTGGGGCTTTTTATCGTCGTTTACGCTCTCGTTTGGGAGCGCCAAAGGCAATTACTGCTACGGCACATAAACTCGCACGAATTTTTTACCGACTTTGGACGAATCTAGATTCTTACGCTGACCCTGGTATTGATGCCTACGAACAACAGTACCGAGACCGGATGCTTCAAAATCTTAAGAAAAAAGCTCAAGCTTTCGGCTTAGAACTCATCCCTATTTCTCACTCCACCGAATGAGTTTCTTGAAAGTCCTAACCGTGAAAAGTCAGCATTAAAATAACCTGCGTAGACTAAGAAGGTATCCTATTTTTTAACCTGAGTGATGTGCTGTGCTTGGCACAATAGGCAGGTTTTAACGCTACTTCATTACTCAGGGCATATTACAGCCACTAGGATATCTTAAAAGAAATAACCCCAGGCGATTAGAATCAGGGCATCTTTAGGAGAAAACTACCTTGGCAAATGTAATTTATCAAGCACAAGCACCTTTAGAATTTATTCCTCCAGCGTTTAACCCCCTATTGCTACGAGTTGTCCATCTGTTACTACCCAGTTGGATAAACTGGCAAACACCTATTACCCAAATTGAAGCAGACAACGTAGAGGTTCTGGTGGATCTCTATCGCCAGTTTCAGGAGGGTAAGATCCGTTTTATGCTGGCATTTCGCCATCCGAAAACAGACGATCCACTTTGTTTAGGTTACTTGCTGTCTCAACTTGTACCAAAGATAGCGCGATCGCAAGACACAACACTACAACTTCCGATTCACGCTCATTTTATCTACGATCGCGGCATTCCTCTATGGGCAGGTTCATACGTTGGTTGGATTGCTTCTCATTTAGGTGGGACTCCGATTCAGCGAGGTAAAGCTGACTGGACGGGTTTACGTTCGGCGCGTGACTTGTTTGCTAATGGAAAATTCCCGATGGCTGCTGCGCCAGAAGGTGCAACCAATGGTTTATCGGAGAATATCAGCCCCCTAGAACCTGGTATCGCCCAATTAGGCTTTTGGTGTGCTGAAGACTTGCAAAAAGCTGAACGCCCCGAACAGGTTCTAATTGTACCAGTTGGGATTAAATATAGTTACGTTGATGCTCCTTGGGGTGCGATCGCAAATCTTCTAGCTGAATTGGAAGCGGCTAGCGGTTTACCTGTAAATCCACCAGAAAATGCTTCTATAGAGTCGCTTTATCCCCGGTTATTGACTTTGGCAGAACATTTACTTTCGTTGATGGAAAAATTTTACACGCGCTTTTATCATCTAAAGCTGCCAGATACCAAAACAGCAGTAGGAGAAATTGAAGATAGAAATGAAGCGCTAGCAGTTCGTTTACAAGCTTTATTGAATGCGGCGCTAATAATATCAGAACAGTATTTTGATTTACAGCCAAAAGGTACTTTGAGTGACCGGTGTCGGCGGGTAGAACAAGCTGGGTGGAATTATATATTTAGAGAAGATTTTAAGGATGTAAAAGGAGTATCTGCTGTTGAAAGAGCTTTAGGCGATCGCGTTGCTGAAGAAGCGAATGCGCGGATGTGGCACATGCGTTTAGTAGAAAGTTTTGTGGCAGTTTCTGGTAATTATATTCGTGAAAATCCAACGGGAGAAAGGTTTGCTGAGACAACTTTAATTTTATGGCAAATGATTGCTAAAATCAAAGGCGATAAAAGTGTACAGCGTCCACAACTGGGTAAGCAAAAAGTAAAAATCACTGTGGGTGAACCCATATCTATCTCTGAGTATTATCCAGCCTATAAGGAAAATCGCTTGGCTGCTAGACAAGCTGTTGCTGATGTGACAAATGATTTGCAACACGCGATGGAAGGTTTGATTTGATTAGAAGGGTTGCATCTTTGGCTAGGAAGCAGAATAAAGGTGTCAGTCGTCAGGAGGCTTATTAATTTTGACCCCTGACTCCTGACTCCCTTACAGCACTTTCGGCGGCTATGAGGTACATCCTCAAAGCTGAAAGCTATGACAAAAGAGGAGCAAGAGGAAAACTGTATTGCATAATAGCCGGAAGCGCTGTAACTAGCGAGAGTGCAATATAAATGTCCCAGTCTTCATCCTAAATCAATGCAGACAAAAAACTTTTAGCGATCGCGAGTTTAGATGCCCTGTACGGAGATGCTAGCAGTATATGGTTTATTAAGCTTACACAAACCCAAAAGTTTTTCAAAACCGTCTAAGTAAATGGGTGCAGACAATCGTAGGCTACTAGTCCCACTTGGCTTTTCTTCTATTTCACCTTTAATACAATTGGGTTAGACAAAAGCAATTTTTACTAAAAGTATCATTTTTTATTTGAGTTTTATAAAATTACCGTTAAGGTTTCCAAATTATATTTTCAGAAGAATCACGCTTTTAGGTTTTTGTAATTCCAATTACAAATAGATAAGTCAAACAAATTGTGATTCTCTAAATCAATCAAGTTATAAATCATGAAAACTCAAACCTTATTCAATTTACTGAAGGTTGGCATAGCTACTTTTGGAATCTTCTTTGTGGCTGGTCAAGGAGCCTATGCTTCCGACTTAAAGGGAACAGCATTTAGCATATCTTTGGAGTGTATGAACGACACTACCGGTCTTTTGATGGGTCAAAACTCCACTGATGCTAGCGGCTGGCAGTATGCATTTGATTCAAACAAAGATGGGATGAACGGAAATTACTGGGTTGGTGCTGCACCAGGGTCAGTAAATCCCTACGATATCTCTGGTATGGCTATCAAAGAAACTGCTACCAGCATCATTGTGGCAATCAATGGCAATATGAAGTTAACAGGAGAGGCTGAACAGGGTGCTGCCGGTGGTCAGATTGGATACGGTGATTTGTTTTTCAACATGGCAGGCAAAACCTTTGAAAATGCTATGAGTAGCGGGGATTTGTTTGGTATTCATTTCGCTTCAGCGAATGCTTCAGGGGTACAACAACTAGGTGTTTATAGTTCTGTTCAGGCGAAGACAGTTACTGATATCAAAGAAGGCTACACTGTTGGATATGGTGGTTTGGCAGGAGATGGATGGATTTCTTACGAAACTCAGGTCAAACAAGGTGGTGGTGTTGTTGGTTATGGTGATTTGACCAGTAGTTACTTTACCAATGACGGCAAGGACAAGACATTTAACCTCAATGTTATCGACTCTGGAAAGTATCTGAATGGAATCTCGTTTCTAGCACAGGGTGATGTAACGCAGCAGTTGCTAACCACTGGTTATGATGCCAACAAATTCAATGGCACACAAACAATTGCATTTGAATTCAAGAAATCTGGTATTGTGCAACCAACTCCTGAGCCTGCTAGTCTCGCTGGTTTAGGAATCGTCGGTCTGGCTTTAGCTGGTAGCAAGCTACGCAAGAAATCATCGTAGCAATTGGGTGGAGACTATTCGCAATATAGCTTGATTTATCTTCAGTGATTATAGACAAGATAAAAGACTATTTTCTCTTAGAAAAAATGATAGCTGGAGTGATGGAATTTTAGATAAGGCTTAAGCGAAAAGTAAGTATCCCAACTTGTATAGATTTACTCACTAAATATTAAATAGGTAAATTGCAATGCCCTTACTTTTCAACAAGGGCATTTTTTTTGATAAGATATAGAACTCATATTTGATTTTTGATTTACAACAAATAGGGGTAAAATTTTACCCCTACAAAATCATGTATTATTTTAAGAAAAGCTAGAGAAGGTTATTACTCTGACAGGGTAAGCGCATCTCAAACCCTATTGACACGGTAGTTTTGGGGTTCACCCAAAGCACAAATAAGTTCAAAATTACTACACTGAGCCAAGGGGTGGGATTGACATTTTCGTCTTTATGTGGTTAAAAAACATAAAAAGCTATTTGACCCATGTTTTTTCAATCATTTACGACAATTCGTCCTATTTTGAATGAAAAATTGATATTCAGATAAAGTTTTAAGCTTTTTGTCTGTATCAAGAGCTACAAAATTAGATGCGCTTACCCTGATTACTCTGAAGTTAAGTGACTTTCTAGCAAAGATGCGATCGCTTCAGGATGAATATTCTTGTATTTCTTTTTACCAAGCTGTAAAACACAGTTGGGAGCGCTGCCGCAGCATTTTTGGCAACTGGTATGTTCAATGGTAACTTTGTCTAACAAACCGCGATCGCACAAAGTTTTTTCTAACTCTGATAATAACCCTTTACCACCACGTTTCAGACAACCGCCCTTTTGACATACCATAATCCTCGCTTTGGTTTGAGGTGGTAACTCTTGCTTTGGACACCCCTTAATTGGTGTTACCTGATAGGCTTTAATTTTAATTTCACTTGTACGCGAATCTATCTTACTATAACCACAAACGCGAATTTGCTGACCAGGAACTAAGGATGAACTTAAAGAACGGCGCAACTCTTTAGACAGTTTAATTTCTACATTTCCAGATGGAATTGCCAATTGCAAGTATTTATATTTTCCTGATTCACCACCAACAAAACCTAGTAACTGTCCCTCAAGGTTCAATTCTGATAACGTCAAATGCTTGTCACCCATGATTGATAAAAAGTTAGTAATCAGTCATTTGTCATTTGTCATTCGTCATTAGTTAAGAGTTAGAAGTTAAGAGTTATAATTCATCACTCCTAACTTCTAACTCCTAACTGTTTTTATGCGAGACGTTTAGCTTCTACTGTTTGAGGTAGATTTGCTGTGTCCGGCAAATCACGAAATTCTAATTCCCAACCATTTGCTAGGGTGAGAATCTTGCCATCATTTCCATCGGTTTGTTTGACGACTTCTTCTTCAAGGTCTTTTTTAGCAACGTAAACTACTAAAGTACCGGCATCATTCATGCGTAGCATTACTTTCATGAGATTCCTCAACAGATTCTAGTTCTTTTTTCTTACAGCCGACGACGAATCCTGTTTCCAAGAAATGCACAGCATAAATATAGGAAGTCTGCAAATATGTCCCTATACTCGCTATGTAGCCGATATCTCCTTTGTTCACTAAAACTTGCCCGACTTCTTTACCAGGAAAGGTACCATCGTTTTTGAGCAGTTTCCGAACTCTGACTTTTTCACCAATTTCAAAAGCAGGTGGCAAGTTTAGCTCTAATTCATCGCGTTGCATGAGAGTACCTCTGTTCTCTGACCAAATTCAATAGTTCTTCTGTCGTCAGGCTGCGTTTTTTCTGTACCGATTGATGGCGCACTGCATCTAAAACAGATTGGGTTTCTTGAGAGTTCAAGAAAATTCCATGCTGTTCTAGCAAGTTTGAAACCAAATGCCGTCCAGAATGTTTACCTAGTACTAAACGCCGTTCCCAACCCACCTCTTCAGGAGCAAATGGTTCGTAGGTAATGGGGTTTTGCAATACCCCGTGAGCATGGATGCCAGATTCGTGAGCAAAGGTGTTTTCGCCAACGATCGCTTTCCAAGGTGGTACGCTAGCACCTGATGCGGCTGCAACTAGTTGAGACAGTTCCAGCAAACTGGGAGTGTCGATGCCCAAATCAACGCCGTAGATGCGTTTAATCGCCATGACAACTTCTTCTAAAGCTGCATTACCCGCCCTTTCGCCCAATCCGTTGACTGTGGTATTCACTGATAAAGCTCCGGCTTTGATACCCGCAAGGGCGTTGGCTGTTGCCAGACCAAAATCATTGTGGGTGTGGATTTCTAGGGGAATCATCAAAGCTGAAACCAGCCGTTTGACCTTGGTGTAGGTGGTGAAAGGGTCGAGAACTCCTACGGTGTCGCAGAAGCGGAACCGGGATGCACCCCATTCTTGGGCATAAAGCGCTACATCTAAAAGGAAGTTTTCATCAGCCCTGGAAGAATCTTCTCCGCCAACTGCTACCCAAAGACCTTGATCGACGGCGAAGCTGATACAGTCTTTGAGTTTTTGTAAACTTACTCGCCATTGACCGTGGAATTTAGCGGCGATTTGGATACCAGAGACAGGAATGGCAATATGCACCCGATTTAGACCGCAAGCAATAGAAGCCTTAATATCTGAGATGACAGCGCGGTTCCAGCCGAGGAGTTTTGCTTGTAAACCTAAATCAGAAATTGCTGCGATCGCACGTGTTTCTTCATCACCCATTGCCGGTATACCGACTTCTAATTCGGGAATACCAATAGCATCGAGAAATTTAGCGATCGCTACTTTTTCTTGTAGGGTAAAAGCAACACCTGCCGCCTGTTCGCCATCACGTAGTGTAGTGTCATTAATTATGATTTGATTCATTGCAAATATCCCTCTCTTGGAAGTATTCTTAATATCCTTTCTCTCTACAATCCCCAGCGATGGCAAATGCTAAAAATATCACAATTCATAATGTAGGATACATGATCCTTAATTATTGACCTATTAGCAGCATCACATCTGTATGGCAGGGAACTAAAACAATGTATAATTTACTAATCGTTTTTACCGATGTCAGTTGAATTCTGTTCAAGTAGCAATGAACTAATATAACTATTAGCAAACCCTGAACAAAGTAAAACACAGAATCCAGCAATTAAGGATGTAATCATCTTAGTAACCTCAGATTTTCTAGAGCATTGGTGTGTACTTTAGGCAGGTAATGGGACTCAGAGCTACAGGGTAAAAATTCGCTAACTGTGTTCTGCTAGCCAATCAAAAATCTTTCCTAGCTGCTCCAAATCAACTAAACCATACTGCCAGAGGAGCATCGGTAGTGGCCCATTTTCTAATTCACGGTGTCGCAGAGCTACAGCAATATCGGCATTTGAAAGTTCAAGTTCGTTGTGCAAATAATTGAGGAGTTTTATATCTCTATTCCGAGTCGCCATAATTGATTGAACTTTCAATTTCTTAATTTGGGAAAACTTAAAAATCAGAAATTCCAATTTTTAATTGTTGCTATATGTCAGGGGAATTTCAGATTTAGCAGAAGAAACAAAATCTAAACCCATCTAATCCATCTCAGTCTGCAATAAATTCTGCTAGCATACAGTAGCTTCAAACTCTAAAGCTATCTGAGCTTTGTGCATCTATGAACAAAAAGGATAAAGTGCAGTGATTTCGTCATGAATTCAAGATTAATGTTGTCTTGAACAGACGCGATTAATCGCGTCTCTACCGATCGCTGTAATGCCAGCAACGCTCTAGCCACTCTAATAATTCCTGACGAGAAGCGAGAAATTGCATAACTGTACTGCGAATTAGAATCGCTTCTAGCAAATTGTTCACTTGCACTCGTAAAGAACCATCGGGGGGACAAGAGCTATTAATTTTTAACTCTTGCAATCGGTGATAGATGCGCCAGCGATCGCTCAACGGAATCTGCAAAACTTGATCGCCTAAAGTTTGATTAGTCATTTGTCCTTTGTCCTTTGTTCGTTGTCAGTTGTCAGTTGTCCTTTGTCATTTGCAAATGACCAATGACTAATGACTCTTAACGCTTAAAGTTTGCAGTTGTTTTTCGAGTTCTTCAACGCGCGAGAGCAAAGAACGAATCACGGTTGCTTCCATATCGGGTAGCTTTCCATGTTCTAAAGGAGAAAGGCTGGCGTTTTCATTTCGGGAAATGATTCGGCCGGGAACGCCCACAACAGTGCAATCGCTGGGGATATTCCGCAAAACAATGGAACCTGCGCCAATGCGGACGCGATCGCCAATTTGCAAATTACCCAAAACTTTCGCACCCGCCCCGATCACTGCATTTTTGCCCACCGTGGGATGACGCTTACCAGTTTCTTTACCAGTTCCGCCAAGGGTAACGCCCTGGTAAATCAGTGTGTAGTCGCCCACGATCGCAGTTTCGCCAATCACGACACCCATTCCGTGGTCGATAAACACACCCTGGCCAATCTCTGCACCTGGATGAATTTCAATTCCCGTCAAAAATCTCCCCAAGTGAGAAATAAATCGGGGGATAAAACTCACTCCTCGACCATGTAACCAGTGAGCAAGACGATGCAAACAGAGTGCGTGCAATCCTGGATAGCAAAACACCACCTCTAGCCAGTTCCGTGCTGCGGGATCGCGCTCAAAAATAATGCGAAAATCACTCAATAATGGCTCAAAAAAACCGCCAGAGAGGAAATTTTTCAGCATGGATGTATGTGTAGAATCCTGCGTTTTGGTAGTTGGGGGATCGCTAATACTGTCTAAAGACTGTTGCATCGGTAATGTCTATCTGGTAAAAGAGTCATCTGCTATTTTTATGCTTATATCAGGTGACATCCAACTCGATAGGAAACCCAATGCTGATTGGATTTATTGGATTGATTAAGGTTGTACTCAAACGCCAAAACCCCGACTTAACATAAAGTTAAAATTTGTCTGGGGTTAGGGGGGCTAGTATTTAACGATGGGGGTACTAGTATTTTTGGGGCAGGGGTTAAGAATTTCTGTACTCGCTACAAGAAACTTTATCTGTAAGCCTTTGCTAATATTTCGTCAAGATATTTTGCAATATATTAAGTTGTACTCAGATGCACTCAAACATGAGTTAGATGAAGCTACAAATTGATTTTTTGTATATGCTACTACTATTAGTATCTTATTATTTAGTTGAGCGAAAGACAGGTTTCTTTATTTTCTTTTAGGATTTGCTGTCTGTATGCAGATATACGTTTCAAAATATAGTTATCGCTCATCGTGACTGTTTTCTTATTATATAGATGTCTGAGAATAGCGATGCCTTCGGCAAGCCGCTTCTCTACGAGACGCTACGCAAAATCTTAGAACAGCAAAATAGGTAAATTTTTCTATAGCAATTAGACTTCTTACATGAATCCTTGCACTCACCCTAAATCCCTCTCCCAAGCTTGGGAGAGTGACTTTGAAATTGTCTCTCCTTCTCCCAAAATTGGGAGAAGGGGTTGGGGGATGAGGGTTAGTTTTGCATTGGTGCAAGAGATATTTACCTTATCAAGGCTTTGTTGGGTAACGTTTACGCTCAACCCAACCTACTATTCTTCTTAACCCAAGCGTATTGAGTTATAAACTGTTTGTGTCTGATTTTAATTTTTGCATTTTGTACCTTAGTTGCTTGCAAATTACTGTAGCAATCCTGAATCATTCGTAATAAACAAGTTCCCCTACTCATTAAATAAGCCAGGGAACTGCGGCTTGTAATTCTCGCAAATCAAATAAAATTGCTATAACAAGCCTTTATTTTGCAGTTTCTATTGTGAATAGTAAATCAGTCCGCAAATATGCAATCCTGCTTCAAACCCTAGCAATTGGGGTATTTGGTTGATTACGCTTAGACCAAAAAGGACTATTACCAATACCAGTTAGTTCCTCATACCTTTTTCTATACTTCATGTACTCTCGATTAGCTTTCTTTGCTTCCTGCTTGCAATAATTCATTTCAGTCTTTATATGTTTGACATATTCAAGCAAAGAATTTAATTTCTTTTTTTGTTTTACTACTTGATTATCTCTTTCTCCCTTAGACATAGCAAACATTACATTTATTAATGCGAACATTGAAACACCAAGGAGAATTTCAAAATCATTGATTGCAATTTCTTTAGTCATCCCTAAGTTCCGTTTTAAAATTGGAACAAGTACGCCATAGCCAATTAAAGCCTCAGCAAGCCAAATCAAAAATACTAATACGTGAATTGGTTTTATCCAATCTGGTATCCAACCAACTTTTAATAATTTAGATGAGGCAGATCGATTTTCTGATGGTTGGCTAATAAACCAATTGTAGATAGATGCTGAAGTTAGTTCTACCAAAGCAATACCAGAAAGAAGACCTACCCAAAAAAATGGGTTTTCAAGAGTTTCTGCATCAGGGTTTCTTAAAATTTTAGGATCTAAAATCCCCATAGTGGAACTAACAGGCACAATACCTAAACCTGCTTTTAAAATCCACTGAAAAATAGTGTTAGCTATGTCAGGGATAGAGCCTGGCCAAGAAATCTTACCACCTTCCCAAAACTTTAGCCCTCCTTGAGCTTTACCAACAACACTACTGACTCTTGTTAACTCTCCTTTGAACCACCTCTCTCTAACCTTAAGCGTATCTCTCTGAGACTGATTCTTGAACATTTCAAAGAGAGTTCGCCGCACCTCAACTGCAAGTTGAGGACTTGCCGAAAAAACTTGATCAAGTTTTTCCCAACTTTCATCTAAATTCTTTTTGGCTTCTTGCTGGGACTTTTCTTCTATTTCTTCATACTTAAGCTGTGTTGATTGATTATCTTGCGGTTCTTGATAAAAACCAAAAAAATCGTCATCCTGATTGATATTTGCTGTTACTACCATAATTACTAACTCCTTACATTAAATTCAAATTATCTAATTTACTGCTGTTTTGGTGCCATTAATGTTCTGATTTGCTCGATACTATTTCGTGCTGAACCAGTATCTAAGTTAGATGAAGATACTTTAGCTTTTGGTTCAAGTTCATGAAAAATATTTGGAATCTCGTTTGTTGTAACTCCAAAAAGATATACTTTTGATATTCGTTCATTACCTTTAATCTTATTGATTTCTTGCTGAAGTTCCTTAAGGGTTTTCTGATCTAAACCTGTCCAAGGTGCTTGGACGATCAGAACTACTTGGTTATCAATCTCTGTAGATTTTGAAGATTTTAGATTTTTTAAGTAACTATCTACTAAGTTAATTAGGGAGGCTAGCGTTTTAGGAGAGTCAGTACACTTATCAGTTCTAGTGTTTAGCAGCCAGTCTTCAATTTGCCCTCGTGGAATAATAGCTTCACTTTTTAAAGTTGCGTCTGAATAGTTTGTTGTAGCAATGGGAGATAATTGCCCTTTATTACATATACCTTTGATTTGAAAAGAATTACCTACTAAAACCAAATCTTTCTTGACATATCCAACAACTTTACTTGCTAAATCCCACTGGGTTGTATCAGTAGCATTATTAGGGTCTTCAATAGGTGCTAGCACTAAAAAGATGGTATAAGGTTTGGAACTAAACTCAGCTTTATTTGAACCACATGACATTAAGAAAAGTAGCCAAAAACTAACAAATAAGATTTTTAGTCGTTGCATAATAGTTTCTTTGGAGATGTTTTTAAGATTCCTAGCCAGGAACTAATAATACCAATTTGTATCAATGCGTAAAAGGTAGTAATTGCTAATAGGCACTTTGTTCTACATAATTAACCATTATGTATAGCTACCTCAATCGCTATTTAAAACACAGATTGGTATTGGATATTTAATATGACGCATTAAAAAAGTTTTAGGTTAGAGATAACCATTTTGATGTGTCATATTTAGTATTTTAGAAACCTGTAAATCATGAAGGGATGTTACATGATTTACCATAAGAAAACATAATTACAATAGAAGAAAATAGCGAAAAAGTAAAACTACCCAAAATGGGTTTAAAAATCAACCCAGTAGTAACCTGAGTTACACCCCAAATAGCTAACCAGTCCAGCATAATACTCGCCTCTGTTGAGATTTGGATTACGAGTAGATACACTAGTTTGGATCGTGTTTCCAGATTTTAGAGTTTCGAGTTTGATGCAAGAACATATAAGATTAACTCGCAACCGCTATGTCTACGACGGGCTGCGCCTACGCAATTTTTCATATCATACATTCACTCTCGCTATAACCCCGATCTGCTATTAATTATACCAAGGGTTGTGTGCGCTCAATTACCACACGGATTTTACTAGGTTAAATTAATTCTTTGAGAAGAACCAATTCTTGAACGCTTATGGTTTTTCAAATACTAACTTGGCTTATTGATAGGAGAATAACGCCTACAAGACGTTCTGTACAAGGTTTAATGGCTAGGTATGGTGGTGATAACTTTGTTGGGTTTGAGGACTTCTTTAGTTAGAAAGAGCGATCGCTGTGCCTTTCTTTGTAACTCTTGGTTCACCCATTTTTTTATGTCTGAGGAAAAATAGCAGTATATATACTATATAAAGATATTTAACGAAGTGTTTTCAAAAACAAGTATGCTGAGTAATGTTTGTTCTGACTCTCGGAAAAATCGGCTAGCCGAGAGTTACGTGTAAGATACATCACTACCAGGCTAGAGAAAAGTTAAAAATGGTTATGTTTTCCCTAAACCCAATACGGATGCTTAGACACATATTGTCTGCATCGCTAGTTAGTTTGATTCCCTCAGTTGCTAGTTTAATGTCCTTAGAGGTTTTTTCCACCGCAGCGTTTGGCCAACCGCCTGCTGCGTCTGTTGAAACCAAGCTGAAAGTGCCTAGTAGCATGAACTATGCGCCCTTCAATATTAACCGTTACTTGAAAGTACCCCCTAACTTTTCTATCGCTGTTTATGCTCGCATTAACAAAGCTCGCTTTATGGCAGTTGCGCCTAATGGGGATCTTCTGGTATCACAGCCCAGTGCGAATAAAGTATTAATTGTCCGGTCAAATGGCGGCAAAGACCCAATTATTTCTGACTTCGTGACTGGTCTACGCAAGCCACACGACATTGTGTTTCATAAGATTAACAACACCACATACGTTTATATCTCTGAAACTCATCAAATCAACCGCTTCATCTACAACTCTGGAGACTTAATCGCAAAAAATCGTCAAATTGTTGTAACTGGTTTACCAGACAGCAGCACAGGAGAACTAAAAGGCGCTTATGGTCACGAACTGAAAAACATCGCACTTGATGCCAATCACAAACTGTATGTGTCCATTGCCTCTACGTGCAATGCCTGCAAGCAAGATACTATCAGTAATCCAGTGCGTGGTGCAGTCTACCAGTACAACGCAGATGGAGGCAATCGGCGGCTTTTTGCCCAAGGCTTACGCAATGCCGAAGGATTAGGATTCTTGCCTAACACAAATGACCTTTGGGTAGTTGTTAATAATCGAGATAACATCGCCTATCCCTTCAATGATGGCAGTGGCAATTACGGTAAGATTATCCCGTCCTACGTGGACAACCACCCACCAGAGGAGTTTACGCGAGTTCGAGATGGCGGTAACTACGGTTGGCCATTTTGTAACCCCAATCCTGATACTTCAAATGGCGTGAACAATATGCCCTTTGACCGCGACTATCAGTTCAATGGTAATGGAAATGTTAATTGCAATGCAATGGACAGGATTAGCAAGGGTATCCAAGCCCATTCCGCTCCTTTGGGACTAACATTCTTACAAAATACCAACTTTCCCAGTCTGTACTCAAATGGGGCAGTGGCGGGGCTGCATGGTTCATGGAATCGACAGAAAAAAACGGGCTACAAAATAGCTTACTTTCCCTGGAACAATACCACAAAGACTCCAGGGGAGGAGATGGATTTAGTCAATGGTTGGCTAGTTCCAGCAACACAAGAAGTCTGGGGACGACCCGTGGATATGGTAGTCGATCAACAAGGTAATTTGTTAATTTCGGATGATTATAGCGGCACCATTTACAAGCTCTCCTACACGCCGTCAGAAAAGGCGGTTAATGCCTACTCAGCAAAGGTAGTTAAGGCTTACAGAGATGCTAATTTTGCTGGAGCTTCCCAGTCTTTTGCTACAACTCCAGGAGTATACAAAGCCAACCAAGGTGACTTAAAGGTTGTGGGAAATGACGCTATTAGCTCATTAAGTGTCCCACCAGATACAGTGGTACGTGTATGCCAACATGAAACTGGTGGTCGATGCCGTGAATTTAGTGCTGGTGATTATAAATCCCTTGGGGCTGACTTAGATAACACGATCTCGTTTATAGAGGTTAAGTAGCACCACTCGCCGAATTTTAAATTTTTCCCCTTCCCTACGTGGGAAGGGGTTTAAGTTTTTTGCTAAGGTTTGTAATGAGCAATTCAGAAAATTCATTGCGATCGCTCGATCATGTTAGATTATAGTTTGTTGTTTCTCTCAAACACAAAATTCGAGAGTTTCCTACCCATCTCCTCATTGTGGAAATAAAAAAATAGGAGTTAAAAGCTAAGTTTTTGAAAATTATGTGCAGCAACACATCTATTTCCACTAGCTTATATGGCTTACCAGATAAGACTTAGAACCCCAATTGAATATCATTGTTAACACTGAGCGAAGTCGAAGGGTCAAAGCAAAAATTAAATAAATATGAATTGCATTTTTACCCTCAAAAAAATGATATGTTAGATACAGAATTGAATTTCGCTTTTTTTCTGGAGTAGAACGATATAGACTACTCCAGTTTTTCACCCTCAAACCCTTGGCATTTATTGCTTTTGACGGAATTTGAGGGCAATCTGAGTACACATTTAAATAACCCAAACCCAGTTACAAGTAGATTAAATTCCTTGCTGGGATTGGGTTTTGACTGAGTACAAAGAAATCCTGAACCCCTATCTATAAACACTAGAACCCTAACCAAAAAAGACTAGAACCCCTACCCGAAAAAAACTTTTTTAATTCTTGTAATGCTTAAAGAATTAGGGTTTTTAGTATTTGAGTACAAAAGTAATAAATCCAATAAATTCTATCCTAGATAGACATATCGCCTAACTTCAAGACGGCTGATATAAATCTTTTATCGCCAATCACTTAACGCTCTGAAACGAAACAAAGCGAAAAGTGAGTGGAGGGATGAGATAGCACCATGCCTGAAGTGAAGAGAAGTCGCGGCTGTAAGCACCAATTCTACCCAAGAACCGAACGTTGACACACACCAGCCGAACATCAGATATCTATCGTCTGCCTGACTTGAAAACAAGTCGCCCGAACCCAAGGGTTTGCAGGCAGTGTGGAAGACGCGACTTCAATTCTGGGCATGAAAGAGTAGCAACAGCATCTCCCACAGTGGCAGCCAAGTCCACCGACCTTTTGCGAAACTCAATGACATCACCGTCTACACGACTCCTCAACTCCCCTGCTACGGAATCGCCAACCCAAGCAAAATCAGGTGGTTGCGGCTGCGACAGCACCAGCAGCACCACCGTGGAAAGGGACGAACAGCTCCAAGAACGCATTGCTAAACATCCCTGCTACAGCGAAGACGCTCATCACCACTACGCCCGGATGCACGTTGCAGTTGCACCAGCTTGCAACATTCAATGCAACTATTGCAACCGCAAATATGATTGCGCTAACGAAAGCCGTCCTGGAGTAGTTAGCGAATTGCTAACACCAGAAGAAGCAGCACATAAAGCTTTGGTCATTGGTGGTAAGATTCCGCAAATGACAGTCGTGGGAATTGCCGGCCCTGGCGACCCATTGGCGAACCCAGAAAAGACCTTCCGCACATTTGAGTTGATTGCAGCGCAAGCACCAGACATCAAGCTGTGCTTATCAACCAATGGTTTAATGCTGCCGGACTACATCGATCGCATTAAACAATTAAATATAGATCACGTGACGATCACCATTAACATGGTAGATCCAGAGATCGGTGCTAAGATTTATCCTTGGGTTCACTACAGACGCAAGCGTTATAGAGGCATTGAAGGCGCAAGAATTCTCCACGAAAGACAGATGGAAGGATTGCAAGCTCTAAAAGATGCTGATATCCTTTGCAAAGTTAACTCCGTGATGATTCCCGGAATTAATGACCATCACTTAGTTGAAGTGAATCGAGTCATCCGTGAAAAAGGTGCATTCTTGCACAACATCATGCCATTGATTTCTGCACCAGAACATGGCACACACTTCGGTTTAACCGGTCAACGCGGCCCCACACCCAAAGAACTTAAAGAAGTTCAAGACAACTGCTCTGGTAACATGAAAATGATGCGTCACTGTCGCCAGTGTCGTGCCGATGCAGTCGGATTATTGGGAGAAGACCGCAGCCAAGAATTTTCCAAAGAGAAATTCTTGGAAATGGCTCCCGAATATGACATGGAACAACGCGCTACTGTTCACGAAGGGATTGAGAAGTTTAAAGAAGAACTTAAAGTAGCCAAAGATAAGGCGCTAGCCGGTAAGAAAATTGCCAATAGTCCGAAAGTTTTAGTTGCAGTCGCAACCAAAGGCGGCGGATTAGTTAACCAACACTTCGGTCATGCCAAAGAATTCCAAATTTACGAAGTGGGTGGAAACGAAGTTCGCTTTATCGGTCATCGTAAAATTGACCAATACTGCCAAGGTGGATACGGCGAAGAAGCTTCCTTTGAGCATATTATGAAAGCGATCGCAGATTGCAAAGCAGTTTTAGTCTCCAAGATTGGCAACTGTCCTCAAGAAAAATTGCAAGAAGCTGGAATCAAGACTGTTGAAGCTTACGACGTAATTGAAAAGGTTGCTTTGGAGTTCTACGAGCAATACGTTAAGGAATTAGGGAATTAGGGAATAGGGAGTAGGGAGTAGGGAGTAGTGAATTTCAATATTTACCACTCACCACTCCCCATTCACCAGTACAGACGCGATTAATCGCGTCTCTCCCACTCCCCATTCACCACTCCCCATTCCCAAAAGGAGAATAAATCATGGCTTACAAAATTCTTACTAGCCAGTGTATTTCCTGCAATCTCTGTCTAACGGTATGTCCCACAAATGCAGTTAAAGTGGTTGACGGACAGCACTGGATTGACCCTGAACTTTGTACAAATTGTGTTGGTAGTATTCATACCGTGCCTCAGTGTAAAGCTGGTTGTCCCACCTGCGACGGTTGCGTTCAGCTGCCTAGCGATTATTGGGAAGGCTGGTTTGCCAATTACAACCGCGTAGTCGCTAAATTAACAAATAAACAAGATTACTGGGAACGTTGGTTTAACACCTATTCTCAGAAATACTCGGAACAGTTGCAAAAGCGCCAACCCCAAATAATTCGTAATTCGTAATTCGTAATTCGTAATTGAAGACAACAATGCAAAATAACTGCATCTATCTCGATAATAATGCTACCACTAAGGTAGACCCAGAAGTTATAGAGGTAATGTTACCTTACCTGACGGATTATTACGGTAATCCCTCCAGTATGCATACCTTTGGTGGGCAAGTCGGTAAAGCAGTGAGAACAGCAAGAGAACAACTTGCAGCCATTCTGGGAGCCGATGAGTCTGAAATTGTCTACACAAGTTGCGGTACTGAGGGAGATAACGCGGCGATTCGAGCCGCACTGTTAGCGCAACCAGAAAAGCGTCATATCATCACCACCCAAGTTGAACATCCAGCAGTACTCAATGTCTGCAAACAATTAGAAACCCAAGGTTACACTGTTACCTATCTATCAGTAAATCATCAAGGGCAGCTGGATCTAGATGAACTAGAAGCTTCCTTGACGGGTAACACCGCCTTGGTGACAATTATGTATGCTAATAATGAAACCGGCACGGTTTTTCCAATTGAGCAAATTGGGTTGCGCGTTAAAGAATATGGCGCTATCTTCCATGTAGATGCGGTGCAAGCAGTGGGAAAAATCCCGTTGAATATGAAGGCTAGCACCGTGGATATGTTAACCCTATCTGGTCACAAGCTGCACGGGCCAAAAGGAATTGGTGCTTTATATATTCGGCGCGGGGTTCGGTTCCGTCCCTTCATGATTGGGGGACACCAAGAACGCGGACGGAGAGCGGGAACTGAGAATGTTCCAGCAATTATCGCCTTGGGCAAAGCTGCGGAACTAGAACTGTTACACTTAGAAGAAGCGACAGCAAGAGAAAGAAAGCTGCGCGATCGCCTGGAACAAACTTTACTAGCTACAATTCCCAATTGTGTAGTTAACGGCGACGTTACGCAGAGATTGCCAAACACCACAAATATCGGCTTCAAGTACATCGAAGGTGAAGCAATTCTACTGTTATTGAACAAATACGGTATCTGTGCATCATCCGGTTCTGCTTGCACCTCCGGTTCTCTGGAACCTTCCCATGTCCTTCGGGCAATGGGCTTACCCTACACAACTTTGCACGGTTCCATCCGTTTCAGTCTTTGTCGCTACACAACAGAAGCCGAAATCGATCAAGTCATAGAGGTAATGCCCAGTATTGTAGAACGTTTACGCGCCCTCTCACCCTTCAAAAATGATGATGCAGGTTGGTTGCAAGGACAAGAACAAGCACTAGCGCATCGTTAGAGACTAGGAATTTTAGATTTTGGATTTTAGATTTTAGATTGAAATCCAATCCAAAATCCAAAATCTAAAATCCAAAATTGTCTGCCAATCCCCCAATCTAAAATCCAAAATCTAAAATCTAAAATTCATTATGTGGGACTACACCGATAAAGTATTAGAACTGTTTTACGATCCCAAAAATCAGGGAGAAATTGAAGAAACGAGCGAAGCTGGAGTTAAGGTTGCAACGGGAGAAATCGGTAGCATTGCTTGTGGCGATGCTCTGAGATTGCACCTGAAAGTGGAAGTAGAATCTGATAAGATTCTAGATGCTCGCTTTCAAACCTTTGGTTGTACTAGTGCGATCGCATCTTCTAGTGCATTAACCGAAATGGTCAAAGGTTTAACCTTAGATGAAGCCCTGAAAGTGTCCAACAAAGACATTGCAGATTACCTGGGTGGTTTGCCAGAAGCAAAGATGCATTGCTCTGTCATGGGACAAGAAGCCCTAGAAGCCGCTATCTATAATTATCGTGGCATACCTCTAGCTACCCACGATGATGATGATGAAGGTGCATTAGTTTGCAGTTGCTTTGGCATCAGCGAGTCTAAGATTCGTCGCGTGATTCTAGAAAATCATCTCACGGATGCTGAACAAGTAACAAATTATGTAAAAGCTGGTGGCGGATGCGGTTCCTGTCTGGCTAATATCGATGATATTATTAGATCAGTTCAACAGGAATACGCCTCACCTGCTCTCAACAATTACGGCGTAAAAGTTGCCACAGAAATTGTTACGTCTAAAGAGCGATCGCTAACCAACGTGCAAAAGATTGCTCTAATTCAAAAGGTTCTCGATGAAGAAGTCAGACCCGTACTGATTGCAGACGGTGGAGATGTAGAACTCTATGATGTAGAAGGCGATCGCGTTAAAGTTGTACTGCAAGGTGCTTGCGGTTCCTGTTCTAGTAGTACAGCAACTCTGAAAATTGCGATCGAAGCCAGATTACAAGATCGTGTCAGCAAGAGCCTTGTAGTCGAAGCAGTTTAGGAATTGCTGTAGGACTTATCGTACTCGACAAATACGCCCTAATATGCATTCAGCCAGAAACAGAAAGTAGGACTTGAATCGAATCATTGTCTCCACTCAATGCTTCATCCCAATTCTTTCTTAATTACGAATTACGAATTACGAATTACGAATTGGTATCAGTCCTACCACTATTACTGCTAACAGCATATAGGCAGAGAGATTAAGCGCCTACTTGCAAATTTCATCATCCAACTCGCTTCAAAGGAACAGGATATGAGTACATTGTACGACAACATTGGTGGACAACCAGCTATTGAACAAGTAGTAGATGAACTCCACAAACGCATTGCCGCAGACAGCCTCCTCAGTCCCATTTTTGCTGGTACAGACATGGCGAAGCAACGTAATCATCTAGTTGCTTTCTTATCTCAAATATTTGAGGGGCCAAAGCAATACGGCGGTCGTCCAATGGACAAAACCCACGCTGGAATGAATTTACAGCAACCACACTTCGATGCGATCGCCAAGCATCTCGGTGAAGCAATGGCTGTGCGTGGAGTGTCAGCAGAAGACACCAAAGCTGCACTAGATCGCGTCACAAATATGAAGGGCGCTATTTTGAACAAGTAATAGGACTTATACCAATTTTGGATTTTAGATACTTCGACTTCGCTCAGTACAAGTTTTGGATTTTGGATTGAAAAACTTGACTACAAGGCTATTCCAAAAATTCCAAACAATACTACGTATCCCAATTTGGTATTACGCATTGATTGTTGACAAATAGCAAAGTCAAATCCTATTTGGTTTTTTCAGCTAAAGCACATTATGACGTATTTGTAAATTGCGTAATTTTCTTTGTTCTTTGTCAAAACAAATGACAAAGGACAAAGGACAAAAAGAAAAGAAATTTAACCAGGAAATATATGTACTTACTTTCAATAATTTTAGCTGTGGAGCGATCGCCCCCAGCAGGCATTTATGCCAACGCTACCAACGATGCTCTACACGCGCTCACTACTGTCGCTCAACTGGCGTGAACGCAACTGACAAACGCACAGACCCACCAACCAACCAATTGCAGGGAAACACGAACAATGACAGAAGAAAACATAAGACAGATAGCTTTCTATGGTAAGGGCGGTATCGGTAAATCTACCACCTCCCAAAACACCTTGGCAGCTATGGCAGAAATGGGTCAACGCATCCTCATCGTCGGTTGCGACCCTAAAGCTGACTCCACCCGTTTGATGCTACACAGCAAAGCTCAAACAACCGTTCTTCACCTCGCCGCAGAACGTGGTGCAGTAGAAGATATCGAAATCGAAGAAGTAATGCTCAAGGGATTCCGTGACGTTCGTTGCGTAGAATCTGGTGGGCCAGAACCCGGTGTAGGTTGCGCTGGTCGTGGTATCATCACCGCCATCAACTTCTTAGAAGAAAATGGTGCTTACCAAGACCTAGACTTCGTATCTTACGACGTATTAGGTGACGTTGTGTGTGGTGGTTTCGCAATGCCAATCCGCGAAGGTAAGGCACAAGAAATCTACATCGTTACATCTGGTGAAATGATGGCGATGTATGCAGCTAACAACATCGCTCGTGGTGTTCTTAAGTATGCTCACACCGGTGGCGTGCGCTTGGGTGGTTTGATTTGTAACAGCCGTAACACAGACCGGGAAATCGAACTAATCGAAACCTTGGCAAAACGGTTGAACACCCAAATGATTCACTACGTACCCCGTGACAACATTGTTCAACACGCAGAATTGCGCCGGATGACTGTTAACGAGTACGCACCTGAAAGCAACCAAGCTAACGAATATCGGATTTTGGCTCAGAAAATTATCGACAACAAGAATCTAGCTATTCCTACACCCATCGAAATGGAAGAACTAGAAGAATTGTTGATTGAATTCGGTATTCTCGAAAGCGACGAAAATGCTGCCAAGTTGGTTGGTAAGACTGCTGCTGAAGCTCCTGTATCATAAGTCGCTGCTAAGAAATAACGCTTTAGCACAAGGAAAAAGGAAGAGTTTTATATTCTTCCCTTTTACCCTCTCTCTTGCATCTCCCCCCTAACCTTAGAGGGGACTCCTAGTCCCCCTATGCCCCGATCCTTACGAGTCACAGAGGCTAAATATGACACCTCCAGAAAATCAAAACATCATCGAAGAAAGAAAAGAACTAATTAAAGAAGTTCTAGACGCTTATCCCGATAAAGCTAAGAAAAAACGGGAAAAGCACTTAAGTGTATACGAAGAAGGTAAGTCCGATTGCGGCGTTAAGTCTAACATCAAATCCCTTCCAGGTGTAATGACCGCTCGTGGTTGTGCTTACGCCGGTTCTAAAGGTGTGGTTTGGGGTCCTATTAAGGACATGATCCACATCAGCCACGGGCCTGTAGGTTGCGGTTACTGGTCTTGGTCTGGTCGTCGTAACTACTACATCGGCACCACAGGTATTGATACCTTTGGTACCATGCACTTCACCTCTGACTTCCAAGAAAGAGATATCGTGTTCGGTGGTGACAAGAAACTTGTCAAGCTCATCCAAGAACTAGATGTACTGTTCCCCCTCAACCGTGGTGTTTCCATTCAATCTGAATGTCCCATCGGTCTAATTGGGGATGACATCGAAGCTGTTGCTCGGAAGACATCCAAAGAAATTGGCAAGCCAGTTGTACCTGTGCGTTGCGAAGGCTTCCGGGGTGTTTCCCAATCCTTGGGACACCACATTGCTAACGACATGGTTCGTGACTGGGTATTCACCAGATCCGACCAAGCTAAGAAAGACGGTACACTCAAGTTTGAAGGTACTCCTTATGATGTAGCCATCATTGGTGACTACAACATCGGTGGAGATGCTTGGGCTAGCCGCATCCTGTTAGAAGAAATCGGCTTGCGCGTAGTCGCTCAGTGGTCAGGTGATGGCACCATCAACGAAATGTTGATGACCCCCAATGTGAAGATGAACCTCATCCACTGTTACCGGTCGATGAACTACATCAGCCGTCACATGGAAGAAGCTTATGGAATACCCTGGCTTGAGTATAATTTCTTCGGCCCCACCAAGATTGCTGAATCTTTACGGGAAATCGCTTCCAAGTTTGACGAAACAATCCAAGCAAACGCTGAGAAGGTTATCGCCAAATATCAACCCACAATGGATGCGGTAATTGCTAAGTATCGCCCCCGTTTGGATGGTAAGACTGTTGCCATCATGGTTGGTGGTCTACGTCCTCGCCACGTTGTCCCAGCTTTCCTAGACTTGGGCATGAAGATGATTGGTACTGGTTATGAGTTCGCTCATAATGACGACTACAAACGTACCACTCACTACATCGAAAACGGCACCATCGTTTATGACGACGTTACCGCTTACGAATTCGAGGAATTTATCAAAGCGCTGAAGCCTGACCTAGTAGCTTCTGGTGTGAAAGAGAAGTACGTCTTCCAAAAGATGGGTCTTCCTTTCCGTCAAATGCACTCTTGGGATTACTCCGAACCTAGCGATGCCTACGGCGGGCTACGCGCCAACGCACTTCAACATCATATAATGCAAGGTTTTTTCGCGACGGGAGGAAAAAGAGTCTATTTCTAGCCTAAATGCAAGTTGCAGGGTTATCTAAGAATAATCGGTTTTGATACTTTAGATAGCATAACTCTTATGGAGTCTGGGTTTTAGATTTTTATTGCATTTTGCTCTAAGAAAAACTGTAAAACAAAAGACTATTTTTAACGACCATTTTTTAGATTAAATATAGCGTAGTAGCTAAATTGAGCAGCAGCAGATAAAATTTTCATTCACACTATAGTACAATATTTTGTCCATTTGCTCCATAAAGTGTTAACCTGCTAGACTGAAATGATTGGACGCAGAAAAGACGGATAAATAAGCTCTGGAGGTTCCCTCTTCCCAATCGAAATATGTGTGATATTGTCTTTCGATCGCCTTCTGTTTAACTATTGAAACAATGCATTCATCATTCTGAGTTTTATACTCAATAAATGTTTGAACCATTCGACAAATCTCATGTTCAAAGTAGCTTGCTGCTGAGAGTAGTAAAGTTTTGGTAAAAACAATATTAAATTGAACCATAAAAGATGGCTCGTTTTTCTCCTCTAGAAATTTGAGAAGGTCTAGATTATCTTGATAAATTCGGTCAACAATACTTTGTCTTATCATAAATCACAATTCTTTACGCAGAATAATTGCCGCTTTTTGTAATCTTTTGTTGACATTTTCCTTACTGGTAGTTTGAGATTGTATGGCTTCTACAAACTCTGTATCACTTTTTAGTTCTTCGAGCTTTTCAGTATCTATCTTTCCTTCAACAAACTGACGTGTTTCAAAAAAATGTCCACATTGAGCGACAAACACCGCTTCAAAAATAGAAATATTAAACTTATTAGTTGTCTTTCGATAAAATGCTTTTTCTGGCAATTCTGAGCAAGCCTCTAAAAAAGAGTGGAATAGCCTTTCAAGGTAATCTATCTGTTCAGTTTTCAATTTTTTACAGTTCTTAGAAAAGCTATTGAGAAACTTCACCATAGACGACTGATATTCTTGGCGCTCAACTAACATTGCAAATCCTCTTAAGAGAATTTCAATGTCTTTCATATTCAGATCCGGTTCGTCAACTCCAATTATTCGTCGCCAGGCAGGTAGAGTATTGAGCCGATACAACATATTGTAGAAATCAGAATAATATAGGCTTGTCCTAATCTCTTGAGGTTTTAAATTTATACCGCCAGAGTTTAGGCGATTAAAAATTTCATATATACAAGAATCATCTTCTTCTGGAAAGTTCTGCTTGATTATGATATTTCTTATAGTTCGCAAATCGAATGCAATCTTATATTCATCTAGGGTTGAGTAGTTGATTTTATTTAACTTATTGGGATGATTTGGTAAACTTGAGGGCAATTGCAAGTTGAATTTGGTGAAATAGGCATCATCTCCCAGAATTTCATCTGGAATCTTGCCATTCTCTTCAAAAATTCGCCTCAAAATAGTTCTCTTTTCGTCTTTTGGAAAGCGTTGCTCAATGAAATAGTAGAGAGACATTAAGCGTTGTTGCCCATCTATTACCAAAAATTTGTTTCTTGATTCCTGATAAAGAAATATCTGTGGAATAGGTAAGCCAACTATGATAGATTCAATTAGTTTTGAAGCTCTTTTAATATCCCAGACATAATTACGTTGGAAACCTGGAATATTGATAGCGCCAGATTTTATAAAGTCATACATCGTCTTAATATTAAAATCATTAGGCGATGTAGTTATTTCATACTCATTGATTGAATATGTCTCATCAGGCTGAGAATCGCTATCAAACCATTTGACTGGTTCATTTTTTTCAAACTGCGCTTCGGACACTTCGGTATCCTCATTAGTTTGAGGGTTTGATGAGTTAGTCATTCTAAATTACCTAAGATACAAAGTGCCAATTGCTTTACTCCCAATGTTGAAACTATACTAACCGTTAACTTCATCGCAACTAGGTGCTGAACATTAACACATAACCTCTAACCATTGACCTCAGTCAGAAATGAAGCTGTTAACTACATATTATACATATTTTCCGTATAACAATCCTTACTTAGAGTATTCGTAAATTTCCTTAATAAAATTCGATCAAACAAAGCCTAAGTAAATCAGCAAACTTCTACCTCTGATCTTTTGACTTTGTTGGTTACTCATCACTGGGATCGCCCCAACTTGACAACACGCCACTGTATATTTAAAGATTGTGTGTGAGATGCACGAGAAGTAGAGTGTTGTAGCGATGTCTGCGACGGGCTATTCGGTGTCGCATTAAACCGTCCAATCCTCAATTAACAGTCCGACTACTTTGCTGAAATCCCGATGATTGCGCGTTAATAAAACTAATTTACGAGATAGTGCGACGCTGAATAGCCCGTTGTAGACATCGCAGTAAAAGAAGTAGACTGTTGTTGTGATCGCCCTGACTCGACAATAAACTAGGCGAACAGCGAACCCTTGCACCGCTATGTGAAGCTGTTTTAGACTTAGAAAGATGCTACGCAGTTTATAATCACCATGAGCTATCACGATATTATTACAATTGAACCGGACAAGCGAGGTGGTAAACCTTGCATTCGACGGATGCGAATCACCGTGTACGATGTTCTAGGCTGGTTGGCAGCTGGTATGTCTCATGGAGAGATATTAGACGATTTCCCTGAATTAACAGAAGAAGATATTAGGGCAAGTCTAGAGTTTGCTGCTGACCGTGAACATCGTTTAGTTGCCTCTCTACCAAACGCTACGCAAACGGTAGGTGGTGTTTGAAGCTGCTTTTTGATCAAAATTTGAGTCGCAAGCTGGTAACTCAATTAGCAGACGTTTTCCCTGATTCTAGTCATGTTCAGTTTCATGGACTGGAAGTGAAGACTGATACTGAAATATGGGAATTTGCTAAAACCAATGACTTTTGCATCGTAACTCAAGATGTAGACTTTGCCGAAAGAAGCCGTTTGTACGGTTCTCCACCTAAAGTTGTATGGCTACGTTGCGGAAATGCACCCACAAAGCAAGTTGGATCTTTACTTCGTTCTGGGGTGGAGATAATTCAGGAGCTTTTGAATAATCCAAGTCTGCATTGCTTAGAATTGTACTAAAGCTTTGCGGGGGATTGTCTGTGAGATGCACAGGAAGTAAAGCGTCGTCGACATCTTAGTAAAAGAAGTAGACTGTTGTTGCGATCGCCCCAGTTCGACAACACGCCACTGTATATTTATACTGGGTGAAGTTAAGCGTAGACGCTCTTAGCGGCTTGCCGAAGGCATCGCCTCTAACTCAGGAATATGTTCAGTTTCGTAGTTTTCAATTAAAACGCCGATAACTTCCATTAGAGACGCGAGTGGATGCTTTTCGTCTTCACCAACTTGATCGATGAGACAATCAAGGATCTCAACTAAGCGTTCATATTCCTCTTCTGTGTGAGGAACAAAGACGTTTTCCGCAATAGATGACCAAGCAATGATGGTTTGATTTAGGTTGAAACTTTGCATTATTCCTTCCACTTTCCTTCATCATATTCTGAATGCGTTAACACAGCCCGAATGTAGACTTTTTTGCGGTTGTAATGAATTGCGGCAATGAGTCTAACTTTGTTACCACCAATATTAAATACTGTCAATTTACCGACTTGATCTGCGGATGGAAACATTTCACGGAGTTCTACAAATGAGACAAACTCATTTCCCTTGACTAATTGATACCACTGAGTCAAGGCGTTATTTGTATCTGGATGAAGTTTAGCAAATTCATTCAGCCGTTTACGAGTAATAACATGCATCTGAAGACCCCTGATGTTTTAATAATTCTGTAATGCATATAATTCACCTCTCCCTGATAATCTTATATTTTAATCATTGCCTTTATTCAACAACACACTACTGTATATTTAGAGATTGTGTGTGAGATGGACAAGAAGTAGACTGTTGTAGATCGCCCTGACTCAACAATAAACTAGGCGATGTCTACGACGGGCTGTTCGGTGTCGCATTAAACCGTCTAATCCTCAATTAGCAATCCGGCTACTTTGCCCAAATCCCGATGATTGCGCGTTAATAAAACTAATTTACGAGATAGTGCGATACCGAATAGCCCGTCGTAGACATCGCAGTATAAAGAAGTAGACTGTTGTTGCGATCTTACTCGACAATAAACTAGGCGATGTCTACGACGGGCTGTTCGGTGTCGCATTAAAGCGTCTAATCCTCTATTAACAATCCGGCTACTTTGCCCAAATCCCGATGATTGCGCGTTAATAAAACTAATTTACGAGATGTGCGATCGCCGAATAGCCCGTCGTAGACATCGCAGTAACATTCCCTATCATACCCCGCAGATAATGCAAACTTAACCGATCGCTCCTATGCTTCGGCTTCAATACCTTGTTGTGTTGGGGATTCTAGAACTTTTGTCTGCTGCTCTTTGTACTGTATAAGGTAGGGATATTGTTTCTGAAGTTGAATATAGTAATTCACCAACTTCTGAGGATTGTGTCCATTCTCTAGAGATATAATATGGCGAATTTTACGTATTTGGCTAATTCCCTCATCATTCTTCGTCATTTTGCGCTCCTATCAACTCTAACGGCGTAACTAGCGTTGGAACGTATAACCCCAGCATAACGTTCAGCCGTCGAATATGCCCAAACTTATTGGCATTTGCCAAGTGACGACAATTCCAAGTTAAGAGAAAATCACATTTATGATACGAAGCTAGGGCAAGATGTAGTGCATCTCCAAGTGGATCTTTGGGCATCAGTTGTTGCTGAATATACACTTCAACGATTTCAGCAACCACAGATTCAATCGGGACAAATAACAAGCCACTAATCAGTTTTATTGCCTCGTTCTTTCCAGGAAAGTTACCTCGATTGAGTTCATCCAGCACTGCAAGACTAGTTACAAGCACATAGTTGTCACTATGACTCCACCATTCCCGTGTCCAGTCCCGCCGCGCCACCATATCAGGTTCAGTACGTGCCTCGTAATAAAAACTGGGAATGGAGGTTTCAATGTAAACTTTTGGCTTCATTGCGGTAAGGAGTGACATAAATGAACGGCTTGACCATCTTTGCCAATGCCTGATACTCCAACATTATCGTCTTTAATTAACCACCTAAGCGATGTCTGCGACGGGCTATTCGGCGTCGCCCTCACTCGGCAATAAACTAGGCGATGTCTACGACGGGCTATGACGCTCCTGCGTCGCTAACGCTACGCTATCGGTGTCGCATTAAACCGTCCAATCCTCAATTAACAATCCTGGTACTTTGCCCAAATCCCGATGATTGCGCGTTAATAAAACTAATTTACGAGAAAGTGCGATCGCCGAATAGCCCGTCGTAGACATCGCAGTAAAAGAAGTAGACTGTTGTTGCGATCGCATTCATCTAGTAACTTTTTACTTTTGCCCCATTTGGTGAGCTTCTGCATAGATTCGCAGTGCTGCGGCCATTCTTTTTTCATAATCTTCACCCTGAGACTGGAACCAAGCCAATGTTTCAGGTTCTATCTGAACAAGAACATTCAACGACGCAACAGGCTTCCACCATCGAGAGTTGCTAAAAAACTCCTCAGTTAAAGGAGGAATATCAGATGTATCAATTTCTTCTTCTGTGAGCGAATCAACTTTCTCCCAGTTCGTTCTTGAGGTATTGTTCATAGCGTTTTCGTTCATAAGGTAAAGCTTTACGAAGTGAAATAATTCGGATTGTTTCTTCGTCTAGTTCTGTGAAAACTACAACTACAATGCGTCCATCAAGCATTCCCAGCCCAATTAATCGATCTTCTCCATAATCTTGACGGTTATCCAGAGAAATCCGAAGTGGTAGTCTGAAAATCCGATACGCATCCGCAAAATCCAGTTCATGTTTTACAATGTTAACCTCATTTTTTTGCTGATCCCATTCAAACTTCATATACTTATTTTATCGAATTCTGACAATTAATATGAAAACTGTAATGTGACTACATAGGTCATTTGAGGTAGCGATCGCTCCTCAACATCATACTATGCAAGGTTTTTTCGCGGCGAGAGAAAAAAGAGCCGATTTCTAGCCTAAATGCAAGTTGCAGCGTTATATAATAACAATCTGTTTTGATGTTTTAGATAGTATAACTCTTATGGAGTCTCGTTTTTAGATTTTGCTTGCATTTTGCTCAAAGGAAAACTGTAAAATAAAAGACTATTTTAAATGACGATTTTTTAGATTAAATGGTGCGATCGCTTTTACTTGACAACAAGCTACTAAATATTAGAGTAATTGTAGAAGATGCAATTCTCCTAACTTTTGTCTGACGTTAAATTGAATGACGGCAAATACAGCAGTTTGCAAGCAAATGAGGTACACGACTAGAGAATTAAGGATAAAAACAATTCTTCTCCCTCCTGCCTCCTGCCCCAAAATCAATTAATTTGTACCTCATGCAAATGAAATCTGCTGTAATATTTAAAACTGCATTAGGATTTGTTAGTTGCCCGCTTTAACATACTATCATGTTGCTTGCTTCTCACCCATAGAACATAACTAGACTCACATAGCCCAACGCTTGTTATTAATAAATGTTACCTTATTATAAACAGTTTCTAATGGCCGGTAAACTCCGTTATTCTCTGCGAATCTTTTCAATAAACGATTGCAACCTAAATCCCAGCTTACTACCTCAATTTGCCAACCATGTTTGTGTGCTAGTTCCAACTGTTTAATAAAGCCTTGATCATTATTGTAACCACTACCATCACCTGTTAGAAGTACTATGACACCTGGTGGGTTTACACCAAGTACCTGATTAGCCATCTGAAGTTGGATGATTTCATCTACAGCAACTTCACCACCACTACTTTGCCCTCGCTCTTGCTTATTGAACTTAATCCCTAAATTTGCAAATCTCTGCCACAGTGGATCGCTATCTGGTGGGATAGAACCGCCAACAAAAACATAATCTACTTTGCGATTATCTACAACAAAATCGAACAGATTAGAAAAGTGAATACGGAAACTATTTTGATCGCTAGGTTCCTTTTGTTGGCAAACATTACGACCTACTAACCAAATATTTGAATTGTCCCAAAAAATATGAATTGACATATATGCTAGCTAGCAATAGATAGGATGAATATAGGTAAACTGACAATCTATTTTAACTATCGGCTCTAACCGAATTGTTAGACTGCTCGCTACCACTATAATTGGCTAATGAATTTAAGTTACTTGTATCATTTTATTAAACTAAATTTTAGCGATCACTTTTACTTAACAGAAAACTATTACCTAAAATGTGATCGCATGACAGCAAACACTATCACTAAAAGCAAAAGTAATATATAGGCAAGACTCAAGTTTGCTAATCTAGTTTCGCTAGTTCTGCTAAATGTTTAGCAGCATCAGCTTTATGCAGAAATTTTTTAGCTTCGTATGTATTGCTTCCGGGTTTTAACGCAAACCAAATATCATCTTGCTTTATAACAATACCTACTGAAACTCCCTTAAATAAAACTTGGTATTGATTGCTGTCAGTGTCTTTAGCGGTGATATCTATATATAGAAAGCCCATACCAGTGACCCTCTTCATTTGCATAACCATATTTTCTCTGGCATTTTCAGCAAGTTCCCTAATTCGAGAATAGAAGGCATCCTCAAAAAAAGTTTTATTCTTGTCCAGAAAAGCCAAGCAAGAATTTAAAAGCTTTGCAGCTGTATCAAAATCTCCAATATTTGCGAAATCCATTGGAATATGTTCATAAAAGGTTATAATGCCGAACGGAGACATACCTTCTTCAATCAATGATTTTTCTGCTGAGAAAGCTCTTTGTTTAGCTTCATCAAAATTACCTATACCAAGGTTGAAGCGAATCGCTGAAACTTTATTTACTAGTTTGTTTTGTTGCTGTTCATTTAGGGCTGTGTTCTGAGACATCTTGATTAGTTGTTATACCTCATTTAACAATATCAAAATACCTTAACCTCAACTTTATTTTATTGCGACCGAAATATTACTTAGACGTAATTACATAAAATTTCATTTTTAAAAAGTTTCCGTAAAAATACCCTTAAACAAAATCAGCCTGCGATCACCCCAATTCAACAAAACGCGACTTTATATTTAGAGATTATGTGTGAGATGGACAAGAAGTAAACCGTTGTAGCGATCGCCCTGACTCGACAATAAACTAGGCGATGTCTACGACGGGCTGCGCCTACGCATTAAACCGTCCAATCTTCTATTAACAATCCAGGTAATTTGCCCAAATCCCGATGATTGCGTGTTAATAAAACTAATTTACGAGATAGTGCGATGCCGAATATCCTGTCGTAGACATCGCAGTAAAAGAAGTAGACTGTTGTTGCGATCGCCTTTAAAGATTATCTGTGAGATGGACAAGAAGTAGAGCGTTGTAGCGATCGCCTCGTTGCAGCACGATGTAAAGCTGTTCTAGACTTAGAAAGATACCATACAGTTTAAAATCACCATGAGCTATCACGATATTATTACAATTGAACCGGATAAGCGAGGTGGTAAGCCTTGTATTCGACGGATGCGAATTACCGTGTACGATGTTCTCGGCTGGTTGGCAGCTGGTATGTCTCATGGAGAGATATTAGACGATTTCCCTGAATTAACAGAAGAAGATATTAGGGCAAGTCTAGAGTTTGCTGCTGACCGTGAACATCGTTTAGTTGCCTCTCTACCAAACGCTACGCAAACGGTAGGTGGTGTTTGAAGCTGCTTTTTGATCAAAATTTGAGTCGCAAGCTGGTAACTCAATTAGCAGACGTTTTCCCTGATTCTAGTCATGTTCAGTTTCATGGACTGGAAGTGAAGACTGATACTGAAATATGGGAATTTGCTAAAACCAATGACTTTTGCATCGTAACTCAAGATGTAGACTTTGCTGAAAGAAGCCGTTTGTACGGTTCTCCACCTAAAGTTGTATGGCTACGTTGCCAAAATGCACCCACAAAGCAAGTTGAATCTTTACTTCGTTCTGGGGTGGAGATAATTCAGAGGCTACTCAATAATCCAAGTCTGCATTGTCTAGAATTGTACTAAGGCTTTCTTTTCGAGGGATTGTGTGCGCGAGATTCATAAGAAGTAGTTCCTTGGAGCGATCGCCCTCGCTCAACAATAAACTAGGCGATGTCTACGACGGGCTGTTCGGTGTCGCATTAAACTGTCCAATCCTCTATTAACAATCCGGGGAATTTGCCCAAATCCCGATGATTGCGCGTTAATAAAACTAAGTCTGCAAAAATAGAAAGACCCGCCACTAACCCCATTCGAGATATATTACAGCGCTTCCGGCTATTATGCAATACAGTTTTTTTCCTTGCCCTCTCCTATCAAAGCTTTCAGATTTGGGAATGTACCTCATAGCTGCCGTAAGTGCTGTATTGATGTATTGTGTTTTTTAACCTAGAAGGAAACTCATGGCAAAAATAAAAAACAATGCACAGCTAACTTTCAACCAAGTTGAACTTGAAGAACTCTCCGATGTAGAGATGAAATGGGTGATGGGAGGGGCGTCGTTGCCTTCAGTGCCGCAGTTCCAAGTGCCGCAGTTCCAAATCCCGCAGTTCCAACTTCCTCAATTTCAATTCCAACTGCCTCAATTTGAATTCCAAGTGCCGCAGTTCCAAATACCGCAAATTCAACTGCCCGAGTTCCAAATGCCCGAATTTAATTAGTCTCTGCTTCACTTGCCTGCACTTGATTTCAGCAACTTGTCGCTAACTCTCATACTTGGGGCTTAAATCGTACCTTCAATAGCATCAAAATCTTAAGGCTTGATAAACTTCTGTCACTTCCGGCGTTCTGTACTTAGTATTGTTTTCAAAGCAATTGCTCCCAAGCTATGTAATTGACTAATTTTCGACAGCACTATCCCCAGAATCAAAATTGGTTTGGAGAAGAGCTATAGGCGATGTCTACGACGGTCACTGAGCGAAGTCGAAGTGCGGGCTACGCCTATGCAACACCTGTAGATAACGTTTGCCATATTCAATTATTAGCGATAAGTTGTAGCTCAATACACTTGAGGGACAAAGAACTGCTCATTGCGGGGTGCGCGAACATAATCCTCAGCCAAAGGTCTAGACGGAAGCTCTAAGGGAGGAGGTGTCATATCTTCGTAAGGAACTTTGCTCAATAAATGATGAATGCAGTTGAGCCGCGCCCGTCTTTTATCATCTGCTTCAATTGTAAACCAGGGGGCTTCTGGAATATTCGTGTAAGCAAACATGGTATCTTTTGCTTTGGAGTATTCTACCCAACGATTACGTGATTCCAAATCCATTGGGCTAAGTTTCCAACGCCTTGCTGGATCGTGACTGCGAGAAAGAAAGCGTTGCTCTTGTTCTTCGTCGCTAACGGAGAACCAGTACTTGATTAAAACAATGCCCGATCGCACCAGCATTCGTTCAAATTCCGGGCAAGATTGCATGAATTCTTGATATTCTGCTTCACTACAAAAATCCATTACCCGTTCAACTCCGGCTCGATTGTACCAACTGCGATCGAAAAGGACAATTTCGCCTGCTGTCGGAAGATGTTGCACGTAACGCTGAAAATACCACTGAGTTTTCTCGCGATCGGAGGGGGTTCCCAGAGCAACTACACGACAGCCACGAGGATTGAGTGGATCGGCAATGCGTTTAATTACTCCTCCTTTGCCGGCAGCATCGCGCCCTTCAAATATGACGACAACCCGATAGCCGACGTGCTTAATCCAATATTGCATTTTGACTAGCTCAATCTGGAGTTGCTCTAGTTCAGTTTCAAAAGTCTTTTTGGGAATTTTCTTAGCAAAAACTTCTGTGCTACCATCAAAAATCCGTTTGGATTTTTTAGATTTTTTCTTGTCTTTTGCCTTTACTAGTTTTTCTATTAAGTCTGTAGAGGGTTGAACTAGACCATTATTTTGTTGGTTTTCAACTTCATCAATTGACATTGCAGTGACTCCATGCCATTGAATCGGCATAATTATCTATAAGGTATATATTTTAATGCAAACTGAGTGTAAATATACACCTTTATAAGTATAACAATACTAAAGATGTAAAATTTTTATCCATCTGCGTTATGGTCAATTTCAATTTTTAGTTTAATAGCAGAACGCAGCAAGACCTATCGAAAAGCGATCGCTCACCGGACGAAACTTTTAGCTATTTATTTGTTGTAGTTGTTTGATTTTTTCTATCAACAGACGAACTTGAACAGGTTTGTTACGAAACCAATCTGTTGACCAAATGCGGTGAATTTTCCAACCTAGCCTTTCAAGCACCTGTTGTCTGAGGCGATCGCGATCTCTGGCAGTAGGTGAACTATGGTAAGATACACCATCACACTCAATCCCTAGTAAAAACTCACCAGAGCGATCGTTATTGACTACACCAAGGTCAATCCGGTATCCTGAACATCCAACTTGGGTGCGGATAGTGTATCCCTGCTGGACTAAAGTATGGTAAACATCTTCTTCAAATGGCGAGTCAAAGTGAAGCGTATCTGTGTAAGAGTTACCTTGCAGTTTTTCTCCACCACTCGCTGCGTACTCCAGGTAATCGTGCAGTAATTTTACACCTTTGCTGCTGGTGCTTGTTGTATTGATATCACCAGCCACAATGGAAGAAACAAGCGTAATTTTACTTTTTGCCCGCGTGACGGCGACGTTGAGCCGTCGTTCTCCACCTTGCCGATTTAAGGGGCCAAAATTGAGAGAAAGTTTACCTTGCTCATCACGAGCATACCCAACGCTGAGTATAATGGCATCTCGCTCATCACCCTGAACGTTTTCCAGGGCTTTGAGAAAAAACTGAGGTGAGTTATCACTGCAAAATGTCTCTAGATCAAGATATTCTTTCCCCAAAATTTCAATTTGCTCCCGAATCGCGTCTGCTTGGGCTTCGCTAAAGGCAATAATACCAAGGGATTGTTCGGGAAACCGTTGAAAATGCTCCAACGCCAACTGAGCAACCACTTCAGCTTCACGTCGATTATCTCTGCGTTTCCCGCGATCGTAAACGCCATCAGAAACGTGCTTAAACCACACTCCTAAATCTGGGTTTTGAACTGGGTTTGGAAATGTAACTAATTCGTTGCCGTAAAAATGACAGTTGGAGAAAGCAATCAAACGCTCATCCTGACTGCGGTAGTGCCATTTCAATATGTGTTCAAACATAAATTTTGAACATTCATCCAAAACGCTTTCATACCTTTCATCATCTTCATCATCGATATCTTCTTGACTATCTCCGGTTGAAAAGAATGAAGTGGGAGGAAGCTGTTTATTATCCCCAATCACAATGACTTGATTTGAACGGATAATTGAAGGAACAACATCCTCAGTCCGAAGCTGAGATGCTTCATCAAAAATAAGACAATTCAGATTGAGCCAAGTTTAAGAAGCTTTCTAGCTCGACAAAAGTAATTTGATTACGAGGTAAGTAATAATCTGTAATGTCACTTTCATTAAAGTGCGATAAGAGGAAATCTAATCCTTGCCTAATACTGTGATGGGCTGACTCATATTCCTTAACTAATTCAGCCATTTTGCGCCGTTTAGAAGGAGAATTTAGAATGCGCTGGACGGAATCAGCAGAAAGCGAAAACTTTTGTAAGCCAATCAACCAATTTAAAGCTTGTTCAATTTCTTTTAACTCTGCTTCACTAGAAACTTCTGGATTAAACAAAGATCCAAACACCTGATGAGGCTGGTAGTTAATATGACGTAGCCTATTTTGTACAGACTCAATAGGATTAAGTTTGTTATCGCGCAAAGCATCTAAGAAATCTTGGACTCCTAAACTTTCTAGTCGTTCATAGATTTCTTTATATGTCAACCATTGGCGAAATTCTGGTAAGTCTAATTGAGCTAGATTTAAAAAACTTGCCAGTTCGGTAAATGAAATTTGATTATGAGGCAGATATTGCCCAATAATATCATTCTCATTAAAGTATGAGAATAAGAAATCCATACCCTCTTTAATATCTTCAGGAAGGGATTCAAGTTTCTTAACTAATTGATCCAGTTCACGTCGTCTAGAGGGAGAATTTACAATCTGTTGGGCTGACTCAGCAGGAAGTGAATACTTTTGTAAGCCAGTCAACCAACTTAAAGACTGTTCAATTGCTTTTAATTCTTCTTCACTAGAAACTTCCGGGTTAAATAAAGATCCAAAAATCTGGCGGGCTGGGTAATTGCTTTGATATAGCTTGTTTCGTGCGGCTTGTATTTGAACGGCTTGTGTCAAATCACGTTTTAATTCGTTGTGAGAAATCTGTCCCTCTTTAGTGCTTAGTTTCTTCAAAAGTTTGATATCGCGCCTGTATTGGGGATTAAAAATTCTAATCAACCAAAAGCGACTATATTTTTGATATCTGTTGGCTAAAGCAGGTAATTCTGAAGAGAATAATTCAGGATTATATTTTTGTTTTAAAATTGGCTCAGTTTCTTCTAGTAACTTAATATCGCCTTTCAACTTACTGAAGGCATCCTGAGTAGTTGAAATATCCAATTCATGCCAATTTTCTGGTAACTTATTTGGCACTTGCAGTATATGTTTAAGAGCAGGAAAGCAAGCTTCTACATTTTCCAAATTTAATAAGGGTTGAATCCTCATAATCATTTGAAGCTGTTGGCTAGCTGTCTGAATCAAAGAAATTGCTTGTTTCAATTTATTGATTTTATTCTTAATTTCTAGCTCTAGAGTATCAGAGCAAGAGTTTAAAGTACTTTGTGCCCAAATAGTTGTTTTTTCTCCTCTTAAAAATGGTAGAAATGAAGAAAGCCGATCCAGCAAATTTTGCACTTCTTGCGAAAGCTTATTTTTTTCAATATCTTGAACGTCTGTTTGCAGAATAGTGAAAGCATTCTGAGCAATTGCAATATCTACTCCAGTCCAGTTTTCTGGCAGATTTAATGGAGCTTTTCGTATGTAGTCTATGGCTGGATAAAACTTATCTAGAGACTCTAAATTCAATAAAGGTTGAACTTGGAGAGTTTCTTGCAATTCTTGATTAATCTTTTGGGATAAAAAAATGGCTTGCTGAAATTCCTCTATTTTCTCTGTAATTTGCAGTTCCATTTCATAGGAATAAGAATCTAGAGAACTTTTTGCCCAAATAGTTGTTTTCTCTCCCTTAAATAAAGGTAAAAATTGCGCCAATTGATTTAATAAATCTTTTGCTTCTTGTAATCTACTAGGATTCCATTGGCTGAAGTTGGAAAATATGACATTAATATTGGGAATTGCTTCGCGTTCTTTTTTCAAAAGCTCACCAAATATCTTAGCTCTTTTACTGTTATAAATACCTGCATGACAGAGTAGAAAAAACAAAAAAAGTTTTTTTGATTGGGTTTTTTGAACACCCAATAATATTGACTGAAAAAAGTTCTGTAAATCAATATTGACTATTACATTTGCACCAACATGGGGTTTAGCATTGGTGACTATCGAACGATTTTTACAAAAGCCGTGCGCTGCATTATGAAGTTCTAATTTCTCTAAAATATTCTCTAGAATCCACCTTTGAGCAGCTTTAAGTTCGGGCTTTGGTGCAGAAATAATTCTTTCTCCACCTGTCTTTTTTGGGATTTTGAAAGGGAGGTAATGTCTAATTAGGGATGTATTAGTTGTTAAAAAGCGCAGTTTTTCAAGACTTATTCCCATCGCCAAGGCTATTTTTTCGGCAGTATTATATTCAGCTAAACCATGCGATCGCAAAAGTGCTAAATTATCAGTTCGCAACTTTTCTAGATTACTTTCAGCCGCTAATTGGGTAGTGGTTAGATTTTTGTTGTACATAATACAAAAGATTTTTTTACTCTGCAAGTGCAAGTGTTTACAGTTTAGGTGTGGGCAAAAGCTTCTCCAAAGCTGGATTAAGATTGCTGTTACTTTTCCCAAACTGCTCAATGGCAATTTAGAAAAAGAGAACTGCGCTCAAATATACCGTTCATTTACCAATGCAGAATCCCAAAGGAAAACTAAATGTAGAAAACGAAGGGACATACTCAAGTTAAGGAAAAATGCAGTTGCGCTTGCTCCTTGACTGTGGCTACCGAACATTGCCCTTATGAGTCATGACCGATAGCAGAACACTTGCACCGCAGAGTTAAGAAAATGAGGGGTCTCGAATCTTTTGAGATTCGTACCATATTGGCTACCGTGACAGGGTAGTGTCTTTTGACCCGGACAGGGTTGGTGGAAAGTATAGGAATCGAACCTACAACACATCGATTATGAGTCGATTGCTCTACCAGTGAGCTAACTTTCTGGGGTTTGATACAGGAGTCGAACCTGTGACCAATCGATTATGAGTCGATCGCTCTACCAACTGAGCTAATCAAACGATATAGTTTAAAGTACTCGGCGACATACGCTGATACCAAAGGTTGGCGCACCAGTTAGGCTTATGGAACCTAAACTATAGCTTTGTAACTTTATTACTATCCCGCTTCAAATCTAGCATAGGAAGAACCTTTACAATGTCTGCGCTGGGTTAGGCCTACGCCTCAATTTAATAGATGCTCACGATTTATTCTTGTAGCTCAGTCTGGGAAAGCTAGACCAGTCATGGGGTCACGGATATACAACCCTAATGTGAGACTACGCATCGCTTCATCCCAAAAGGGTATTAATTGTTCTGCTTGATCTGCCCAATAATCGAATGTAATCAAGCACTGAACATTTGACCCCAAACCAATGCAAGTCCGCGAAAAAGCTTCCCGTGGTTCTTCTTGAGTGTCAATGAACTTCATCTCTGTCCAGACAATTCTGGCAGTTTGGCGCTTGATGGTAATAATTTCTCCCTTGGCAATGATGTTACGGCTGTCGTCTTCCATCACTTTTTTCAAAGTAGATTTTAGCGGAAACTGGCTCCAGTCGTTGGGTGGCAGGCGATTAAAAGATACTTCCAGACAGCAATCATCGTTGGGCGGTTTTTTATCGAGGAATTTGAAAGATTTTTCTTGTGGCTCAAGAACCCAATCCTGGGGAACATTGAAGCGAACAGCGCCTCGATCTGCTACAAATATTTTGTAGCCTGATGGAGATTCCCAACGATGATCGGGTTTTAGTTCAAGCGTTTCTTTGATCCACTGGAGATTGCTTTTTTTACGCTTTGCCATAGTGTTTCTGCATTTTCTGCTGAAGAGGGCGACGCGGAATAGCCTATTGTAGACATCAGCCCTTTTTGTTAATGTTATCAAATTGCTAGCATTTTGAATAACCCTTATTACCCTACAGATAATCTCCAAATGATTGGCTTTACGGATTGAAGCAAAGCTATCTCCTAACTAAACAGCGATCGCAAAAATTTATAAGTTACGTTTTACTAATAAACTCCGACTCCTCTTGCGGAATGCCTGTGAGTCCAACGGTCGAGTCAGAAAAGTTTTTTCCCGACAATTATCCACCCTGCCACGGGAAGGGGGTTAGGTTTTAACTTTTCCACATAAGGTGAAAAGTTAAAACCTACGGCTAGAGATAAATCTGCTGCAACACCTACAGTAATTAAATAATTCGTAATTCGTAATTCGTAATTCGTAATACTTCGACTTACCTCGGCTTCGCTCGGCACAAGTCGCTCAGTACAAGTTCGTAATTCGTAATAGAGCCTCCGGCACGCTCCGCGTTAAGCGAAGCTATGCCGCAGGCTTTACGTAATTAAGTTTTGTAATGGGGATTTAACCCCAACACAAAACTTGCTTTTTTATTGAACCGGGGGACTTAAACCCACGGAACTAGTTAAAAAAACTAATTTAAGCAATTACTAAAGTCTATTTTTATTACCAAAAAAGTTCAAAACGTAGATATATTTATCTACATAGATAGATGCCACATATTTAAATATCTTTCTTTAGCAAGATATATTTTTTAAAAAACTAGTTTTCTTATACCATAATTTGAAAAATAAATAATAGATATACATTTCATTCAATGATATTCATCAGATAAATCTTACAAATCTTAGTTTTTTGTTAACGTTTACTAGCTATGATACCAGAGTAGTGAATGGTAATAATTCGGATTTGAATATCTAGGGATAATTGTGTCATCTAGGAAGAATGCCCTAGATTTATCCCCCAAGCTGCAAAATGTAGCAGAAAGCAAGCACTGATTAGGTAAATCTTTAAGGTAATAAGCATGAGTTATACTATTGAGTCCGCACGCAATATCTTCTCTAGCACTCAAGTGGCAGATGCTGTTCCAGCCACTACAGCAATGTTTGCTGAACTCAACATTGATGATCAATTGGCATTTCTCTGGTATGCCTACGCTGAACTAGGTCGTACTATTACCCCAGCTGCTCCCGGAAAAGCTAATCTCCAATTAATGGAAGGTATATTTAACGAAATCAAGCAGATGTCTCATGAAGAACAAACGCAGTTAATGAGAGATTTAGCGAGTAATGCTGATACTCCTATCAGCCGTTCTTATGCATACTTTGGTGTCAACGCTAAATTGGGATTCTGGTGGCAGTTAGGAGAGTGGATGAAAGAAGGTATTGTCGCTCCCATGCCAGTTGGTTATCAAATGTCAACTCAAGTTAAAGCAGTCCTAGAAGCTGTTCAAAAAATCGATCAGAGTCAGCAAATTACTGTACTACGCAATACTGTAGTAAATATGGGGTTCGATCCGTCTCTGGCTGATAAGAAACAAGCACAAATAAACTTTAAGTTTCCACGTGCATCTCTAAGTCCTCAATTTACTATTGAGGGAGTTACAGAACCAACAGTGCTGAAATACATTGAAGCCATGAATGCAGATAACCTTGAAGCTGCTGTTGCTTTATTTGCTAACAACGGTGCGCTGCAACCACCTTTCCAAAAACCAATTGTTGGTCGAGAAGCTATCACTTCCTATCTACGAGATGAGGGACAAGGGTTAGTGATGAAGCCAACTAAAGGTGTCTCGGAAACTATAGAAGATGGTTATACACAGCATAAAATTACTGGTACGGTGGAAACTCCTTGGTTTGGAGGTAATGTTGGGATGAACATTGCTTGGCGATTTTTACTCGATCCTCAAGGTCAAATTTACTTTGTGGCTATTGACTTACTTGCTTCTCCTAAAGAACTGCTTAACTTAACTCGCAAGTAAAGTTTCTTTGTTTTAATGCAAAAGGAATTGCGCTTGTCTAAGATGATGTTTTAAAAGGGTTTTTTGCTCTTGTCGTTAGCATAGCAAAGCATCTTAGTACATAGCTAAAATCTTGATTTGGCGTTGTACTTAACTCAGTAATAACTGTAAAATTATAACTTTTGGGACTTTTAAAACATCTTCTAAGCGCCATGACCCTCATCAAATAAAATCTCAATAAATGCTCGGTTCTAGGTGAACCGAGCATTAGTCAAATGTAGGCAAACTTGGACTGGTTCGCCTAAAACTTGATTGTGTCAATAAGATAAGCATTGTTAAATCTATTGTGATGTCTAAGAGAAGAGGTTGTTTGAAAAGTCTTATTCTTGGTAACAAAAGTTCTAGATCCCCCTAAATCCACGCCACTTGCTTCATTCGGGGTCTCCCCAAATGAAGCAAGTGGCTCCCCTTAAAAAGGGGGACTTTAATTCCGGTTCCCCCCTTTTTAAGGAGGGTTAGGGGGGATCAATAAGTGCCTAAAATCACAGCTAAACACTTTTTAAACAACCTCTAAAACGGGCTACGCTTACGCACTGCCATCACAACGATCAAAACTAGCCATTACAGCGCAAAAATATAAATAAAGTCGAATTTAGTTAGTAAAATGGCATTTGACTTACTCAAAATGAGCTTTTACTTTCTCATTTTGGTGTTTTCCGCAAGTAAAATGAGCTTTTACTTACTCAAAAGCAGCTTTT